>CANKHA010000042.1 GCA_947481685.1 Bradyrhizobiaceae bacterium | reverse complement strand
GGCAAGGCGCTGCTGGCCCGGGCCAAGACCATCGATGCGCAACTGCGGCACGCGCGGAGCGATGTCGAAGCGGCGCAAGGCGCAAGCGTCGGACAGATCCGCATCAGTGCATCGCCTGCGGTCGCGATGGGGCTGCTACCGCGCGCCATCATGGCCTTCCAGCGCACGCATCCGCGCGTAAGCTTTCACATTCTAGAGGCCGTGTATCCCGACGTGCTGACGGACGTGCGCACCGGCGACGTCGATCTCTCCATCTGCCTCGTGCCGAGCCTGCCGCGCGACGAAACGCTGCGCTTCGACGGGTTGGTGAAGGACCGGCTGGTTCCGGCGGTGCGCGCCGACCATCCATTGATCGGCAAGCGCAAGCTCAGCCTCTCGGACCTGCTGCCGCTCGACTGGATCATCTATCGCGGCAGCCGGACCGGCCTCGACATTTTCGAGCAGACATTCCGCGCCAACCGGCTCGAACCGCCGAAGAGCACGGTGGAATGCACTTCGTTCGCCTGCGCGCTGGCGCTGGTGGAGAGCGGCAATTACGTCACGCTGGTGCCGTCGCAGATTTTTGCCGGCACCCGCAAAACCCAGGCGATCGTGCCGGTGATGCTCGATTCCCCGATGCAGCCCTGGCAGGTAGCGGTGATTTCCCGGGTTGAGCCGGAATTGTCGGCGGTGTGCCAGGCCTTCATGGCCGAGCTCAAGCAGGTGGCTGCGAAGATCGAATTGCCCAAAAGCGGCCGGAGCCGGGGCCGATCCTGACCCGATCGCTTATTTCGATCACTCAACCGCCAAAAAGCATCATACGGCGAGCGCCCGTGTCTTTATAGTTGCCCACAATCAAGTCCGGACCCTAGGCGCCTGACGCAGCATGCGCGTCGAAACATCTGAGAACGCCCATGTTTTCGCAGTTGAAACTGAAGGTCATCCTGTTCGGGCTGTCGCTGCTGCTGAAATATGCACGCTGGCGCGACCCGGCCTTTGCGGCCCGCGCAAAGGAGAAGAACCTCACCGCGCAGTTCAAGGCGCGCGACGAGGAGATCGGCCGCTGGTTCAAGTTCGCCAACGGCAAGATCACCTCCGGCGCCGGTCTCCTGAACAACGCCGACGTGACGGTGACGTTCAAGAATGCCCGGGCGGGTGCTGACCTCCTGACGCCGCCGATCAACTGGCTGAACCAGATCAATGCGCAGAAGGAATTCGTGCTCGGCGTTGACGGCGACGACGGTCTTGCCAACTGGTTCGCGCAGACCGTGCTGCAGGCGCAAAACGCCGGCACCAAATTCGGCACCAGGATGCCGGACGGTGCGATGCGTTACTGCAACATGGCGAACGGCGGCCCGCTATTCGTCTATGTGAAGGATGGCAAGATCGTCCGTACCACGCCGATCGATCTCGATGACACTGACGGGGCGTCCTGGACCATCGAGGCGCGCGGACTGAAGCTGACGCCGCCGCGCAAGACCACGCTCGCGCCGCACGGGCAGAACTGCAAATCCATCGTCTATTCGCCGGATCGCCTGCTCTATCCGATGAAGCGGGTCGATTTCGATCCGAACGGCGAACGCAATCCGCAGAACCGGGGCAAATCCGGCTACGTGCGCATTTCCTGGGAGGAAGCGCTCTCACTCGTCTCAAATGAGATCAAGCGACAAAAAACCACCCATGGCCCCGGCGCGATTGCTGTGTCCCACGGCTCGCATCACACCTGGGGCAACATCGGCTATTACCTCTCCGCGCTCTACCGCTTCACCAATGCGGTGGGCATGACGCGCGTGCACCACAATCCGGACTCGTGGGAAGGTTGGTACTGGGGCGCGGTGCATCACTGGGGCCACACGCTGCGCGTCGGCCAGTCGGAAACCTACGGCACCGTCGAAGACTGCCTGCAGAACTGCGACATGATCGTGTTCTGGGCGGCCGATCCGGAAACCACCTCCGGTTCCTACGGTGCGCAGGAAGGCACCATCCGCCGCCAGTGGCTGAAAGATCCGCGGCTCGGCATCAAGGTCGTCCACGTCGATCCGTATTACAATTCGTCCGCGCAATTCCTGCCGGGCAAATGGTTCGCGCCGAAGCCGACCACGTCGCCTGCCATGGCGATGGCGATTGCCTATGTCTGGATTCAGGAAGGCCTCTACGACAAGGATTACGTCAAGACCCACACCGTCGGCTTCGACGTGTGGAAGGCCTATCTGCTCGGCGAGGAAGACGGCATTCCGAAAACGCCGGAGTGGCAGGAAAAGGAAACCGGCGTTCCGGCGAAAGACGTGCGCGCGCTCGCCCGTGAATGGGGACGCAAGCGCGTCTATCTCGCGCCCGGTGGCTGGGGCAATGGCCATGGCGGCGCATGCCGCAACCAGACCGGCATCCAGTGGGCACGCGTGATGGTGTGCCTGTCGTCGATGCAGGGCCTAGGCAAGCCCGGCTGCAACATGGGCAATCTGCAGTGGGGCACGCCGGTCGATTTCAATTTCTACTTCCCCGGCTATTCCGAAGGCGGCATGTCGGGCGATCTCGAGAATACCGCGATGCCGGTGGCGCTCTATCAGCGCATGCCGCAACTGCCGACGATGAATTCCAACGGTCAGCAGATCCCGCGCATCTGGATGCCGGAAGCCATCATCGAGGGCAAAGCCGAAGGCTACCGCTGGGTCGGTAAATCGATCGAGCACCAGTTCGGCAAGTTCGCCTACCCCGCTGCCGGGCATTCGCCCGTGCACATGCTCTACAAGTACGGCGGCTCGATGCTCGCCACCATGAACAACACCAACCGCCATGTGAGGATGTATCAGTCGGAGAATCTCGAATTCGTCGTGAACCAGTCGATCTGGTTCGAGGGCGAAGCCAAGTTCGCCGACGTCGTGCTGCCCGCCTGCACCAACTTCGAGCGCGTCGATATCAGCGAATGGGCGGCGCTCGGCGGCTATGGCCATCACGGCCAGCAGCAGCTCAACCACCGCGTGGTGATCCTGCAATCGAAAGCCATCGAACCGCTGGGAGAGTCCAAGTCCGACTTCTGGATCTTCACCGAGATCTGCAAGCGGCTCGGCCTCGCCAACTACTTCAACGAAGGCTGCAACGAGCTCGACTGGGTCAAGCGCGCCTATCTCTCGTCCGACCTGCCGAAGGTGGTGTCGTGGAAGAAGCTCCTGAAGAAGGGCTACTTCGTCATTCCGGCGGAGAAAGAAAAATTGCGCGCACCGGTGTCACTCCGCTGGTTCTGGGAAAACCGCAAGAAGGATACGCCCGAGGCGCATCCTCTGCCGTCGGACTACACCGAGGAATTCCTCAAGGGGTTACAAACCCAATCCGGCAAGCTGGAATTCGAGTGCAACAGCCTCAAGCGCTTCAACGATCCCGAGCGCCCGCCGATCGTGAAATACGATCCGTCATGGGAAGGCCCGCATTCGGAAGGCTACGCGCGCTTCCCGCTGCAGATGCTGACGCCGCATTCGAAATACAGCTTCCACACCCAGGGCGACGGCAAGAGTTCGTTCCTGCAGAACATTCCCGACCACCGCGTGAAGGTGGATGGCTATTACTACTGGACGATGCGGATCAATGCGGACGATGCCGCCGCGCGCGGCATCAAGCCAAACGATCTGGTGAAGGTCTATAACGAGCGCGGCGCGGTGATCTGCGCGGCGGTGCCGACCGAGCGCCTGCCGCGCGGGGTCTGCCACGGCTACGAGTCGTCGGCGATCTACGATCCGATGGGTGAGCCCGGAAAGTCGGTGGATCGCGGCGGCTGCCTCAACCTGCTCACGCCGCACAAGACGCAAACCAAGAGCACCCATTCGCTCGCCGGCTCGCAGGCGCTGGTGCAGATCGAAGTCTGGGACGGCCGCATCGAGCACATTTCAGAGGCCTTTGCCGCCGCGAACAAGGACGCCGAGATCAAGCGCGCGTTGAAAGATGCGCAACTCGTGCCCGCCGATGGCATGGCCATGCCGGGAGTGGAAGCGTGATGACAAACAAATGGAACATGATCGTCGACGTGGCCGAGTGCACGAACTGCAATCTCTGCACGCTCGCCACCATGGATGAATATGTCGGCAACGACTTTCCCGGTTATTCGGCGCCGATGCCGCGCCACGGCCACAAGTGGATCGACATCCTGCAGAAGGAACGCGGCCAGGTGCCGATGGTCGACGTCGCTTTTGTGCCGACCATGTGCAACCAATGCGACAACGCGCCCTGCGTCGCCAAGGGCGCAGGCGCAGTTACGAAGCGTGACGACGGCATCGTCATCATCGATCCGATCAAGTCGAAGGGCCGCAAGGACCTGGTCGATGCCTGCCCGCACGGGCACATCTGGTGGAATGACGAACTTCAGATTCCGCAGGCCTGGACCTTCGATGCCCATCTGCTCGACCAGGGCTGGAAGCAGACCCGCGGCCAGCAATCCTGCCCCACGGGCGCGATGCGCGCGATCAAGGTCAGCGATGACGAGATGGCGCGGATTGCCGAAGACGAAGTGCTCACCACGATGAGGCCGGAGACCAAGCCGCGCGTCTATTACAAAAATCTCTATCGCTACACGACGTGCTTCATCGGCGGCTCGGTCTCGGTGGAAACGAATGGCGCCGTCGATTGCGTCGAAACCGCAACGGTCCGGCTTTTGAAGGACGGTGTCGCCATCGCCGCAACCGTCACCGACAATTACGGTGATTTCAAATTCGACCGGCTCGCCGAGAATTCCGGCGACTACGTCATCGAGATCACCGGAGCCGGACGGCAGACCAAAACGGTTTCGGCCAGGCTCGGTGCAAGCATCAACCTCGGCGAGATCAGAATCTAGTCTCGCCGCCAGTTCTATAGAGGGGGAATTCATCGTGTCTGTTGCTGTCGCCGCTGGCGCCTATCTGCATCACATCGAACTCGAAAGCGGCGATCCGGCCGCGCTGGCCGACTTCTACGGCCGCGCGATGGATATGGCCGTGGAACACAAGGGCGAGAACTGGATCTGCCGCGGCCCGGCACGCGTGATGCTCTTCAAGAAGGGCAAAGCCAACAAGCTGGGCTACGCCGCCTTTGCCTGCCGTGATGAAGAAGCGCTGGAAACACTGCGCGCGCATGTGCAGAAGCAAAAGGTTGCGATCATCCCTTCGCCCTCAACGCAGTTCGACAAGCGCGCCTTCGCCGTGCAGGACCCGGAAGGCAACCGCATGGTCTTCGGTGTCGCCAATGAGCCCATGGACCCGATCCGCAAGCGCGGTCCGATTCATGGGCCGCTGCAGCATGTCACGGTGACCAGCACAAACATGGCGGCGATCGAGGATTTCTACGCCAACAAGCTCGGCTTCGCAGTGTCAGACCGCGTGCGCAACGACCAGGGTGCAGTGACGACCTGCTTCCTGCGCTGCAACCACGAGCACCACACCGTCGCAATCTTCCTCAAGAGCGAAGCCGGCCTCGACCATCACAGCTACGAAGCCGGCGAGTGGGGCACGATCAAGGACTGGGCGGATCATCTCGGCAGCATGCGGATTCCGATCGTGTGGGGTCCCGGCCGGCACGGTCCCGGCAACAACCTATTCATCTTCATCAAGGACACCGACGGCAACATGATCGAAATTTCCGCCGAGCTGGAAGTGGTTCACGACCGGCCGGTGAAGGAATGGAAGCACGAGCCCTACACACTGAACATGTGGGGCCCGGCGATCATGCGGAGCTGACGGCCGCCCGCGGTGCAAGCGCGGTCTGAAACAGCGCGCTCCATTGGGCGGGATCGCCCATCCACTCGCTGTCATCCGGCTTGAGTTCGAAGACCGACACGTTGCTTCGGACGGAGCGGCCAGTGACACGATCGGGATAGGTCACAACGATGTATTCGCAAGCACGCCCCAGATAGGCGTCGGTCCGATCGGCCAGCGCCTCGACCTGAGTGAGATCAAGCATCACGCCAACGTTGCCGGTGACGCGGGACACCATCTCCAGGTTGTTCTGCGAATTGCTGATCACAAAAATCAGACGCGGCACGGATGACAAAGCGCGAAACTTCTTCCCGGTGTGCTCGTATTTCTGCGTCAATACGCTGAACGCTTTGACCGGGTCCATGATCTTGCGCCGAAACAGCCCGCTACGCTTCGGCCGGAACTCCTGCCAGAAATGCGCGTCCATCTGCCACCAGTAGGCGCCCTCTCCCACCGTCAAATCCTCCATCGATTCCGGATGAAACCGGTCGGCCTGCAGCATCCGAATGGCCGATGGTGGTGGGCAGATCAGATTATCGAAGGGAAAGCGGGAAGTTATCGCACTTGGATCGCCAGTCAGCGTCCCGATAAGCCTGGCGTGATGCTCGATCTGGTGCGCGCTCTGGCAGGACATGCCCAGGCTGACGACGCCGACCTTTGTGCCGAGTAGTGACATCGCTATTCCCGTGTTTCACTGCAGGGACCATATCGCCGCCGACGATCCATTCCCACCGCTGAGAATCTTCATCGATCCCCTACTTCCGCATTGCTTCGGGCGGTGAAGGCCCAGTAATATGCCGAAAATAAGCAAAAAATGCTCGGGAGGAATGATGCCGAAGACGTTAGCGCCTGCCCTGGTGGCGGCCGTTCTGGCTTTTCAACTCACGCCGGCGGCGGCCGAAACCGTCGCCGAATTCTACAAGGACAAGCAGATCAAGATCATCATCGGCAATGCGGCCGGTGGTGATTATGACATCGGCGGCCGGATTCTGGCGCGACACATTGGCAGCCACATTCCGGGCAATCCCACCGTCATCGTACAGAACATGCCGGGCGCCTCGACGGTGACCGCCACCAATTACCTTTGGGCCAAGGCGCCGCGCGACGGCACGGTCATCGGTTCCTTCTCCCGCAACATCGCAAGCCAGGCGGTAATCGGCAAAATGAACATCGAAGCCGATCCACGGAAATTCGGCTGGATCGGTGGCTCGTCGCTGCCGGGCCGCGTTTGCATGGTGTCCGGCAAGAGCGGCATCAAGTCGCCGGAAGATATCTTCAAGCGTGAAGTGGTGGTGGCAGGCTCCGGCGCAGGATCATCCCTGAGCATCGTTCCCACCGCGCTCAACAACCTGCTCGGGGCGAAATTCAAGCTGGTCGAAGGCTACAAAGGCTCCAACGACGCCATGCTTGCGCTGGAACGCGGCGAGGTCGAAGGCATCTGCCATACCCACGGTGTGTTCCAGAGCCACCACGCGCAGATGGTGAAGGACGGCGAATTGAAAATCCTCTTCCATGTGGAAGACACGGACTTTCCAGACGATCCGAGCGTGCCTTCGATCTACAAATTCGCCAAGACCGAGAAGCAGAAACAGATGCTGCGCTTCCTGTTTTCCAGCACCGAATTCGGCCGGCCCTATGTCGCGCCGCCCGGCACGCCGCCCGAGCGCGTCGCCGCGTTGCGGAAGGCTTTCGCCGATGCGCTTAAGGATCCGGCGCTGATCGAAGAAGCCAAGAACAGCTCTGTCGATATGTCCTACCGACCGGCCGAGGAACTGGAGAAGCTCGTCGAGGCGCTCTACGCCACGCCGAAAGAAACCATCGAAGAACTTGAGAAAATCGTACCCGCCGGCGGCTTGCAGTGACGGCGCGGAATTGATCCAGAGCTAACAAACGAGGGGAAAAATGCAAAAAGCCAAACGCCAGAACTATCACGCCAGGAAAGCAGACCTCCCGGTCCGCACCGCGGCGCCGTCCGCCGCTGCCCACAAGGGCGTGGTGATGTCCACGCAGCGCGTACACGGCGTCGATAACAGCATCATGTTTGCCGAACGTGGCCCGGGCTATCACACCAAACCGCACCGGCATGAATGCGAGCAGATCAATTACATCGTCGAAGGCGAGATGTGGTTCTTCGTCGAGGGCCAGGGCTACCACTGCAAGAAGGGAGACCTGATGCGGATTCCGCGCAACAGGGTGCACTGGGCCTTCAACTGCTCTGATCAGCACACCGTGATCATAGAATCGCATTCGCCATGCCTGATTGGCAACAATGCCGAAGCGCGCAAGACCGCCGTTTCGCTGGTTGGCGACGACGAGGAAGAGTTCAAATTCGTCGTCAACGTCGTGGTCGATCTCGATCCGAACTGGGTCGCCCAGTGCGAGCACGAGGCCATCGGTGATGCCGTGCTGAAATGGCCGGCCGCTGAACGCAAAGCCAGCTAACGCCGCGGTTTACCACTAATAGAAAGGGCCTGACCACGATGTGGTCAGGCCCTTTTGCATTCAGCTGCAGTGTTGCCGCTTAAAGTGGCGCGTCCGGATTGGCCATCGATCGCCACATATGCGCGGCGGGTGAATTGTCGTAGCCAAGACCTTCGGCCGGATGCTTGAAGTGCCGGTCGATGATCTCGCGGAATTCGTCGATCTGCGGATCGATATTGGGATTGAACGCGTAAAGGTCGTTGGTGGTGACGGCGCGCGCCAGCCCATACCATTTGTGCTTGCGGGCGTATTGATACGCTTCCTGGATATAGGGCGGCGGAACGTAGTCGACGCCGAACGTATTATAATAGCTGACCGGATAGGCGTAGCCGGCCTCGGCGTCCGGGAAGAAACGCAGCGCCTGATGATACCGCACGGCAAAAGCCACGCGCTCGGAAACGTAAGGCTCGATCAGCGCCGCACCCCAATAGCCATGGTCGGTCTTCATCAGCGAGCCGCCAATGTCGTGCAGCAAGCAACCCAAAATGACCTCTTCGGGTTCGCCGCGTGCCTTCGCAAGCGCCGCGCTTTGCAGCAGGTGCGTGCCGGGCGCAAAACGCAAGGCGAAATAATCGTAGAGGCTTGGCTTCTCCGGCATTGGAGTGAGGCGCTTGACGTTAGGGCTGCCGCTAGAGCCCTCAAATCGACCCATTTCGTTGCCGGGACGGAAAAGCTTGCCGGACCCCATCCGCCATGTGCGTTTGTCGATCTTGTCTTCAAGCTCGGCGACAGAGGGAAATTTAGCGCTTTTCCTGCGCGCAGCCATTTCGGCATCGAGTTGCGCCATCTGAAAATCTTCGAGTGCGTCGGCGCGCTGTTCATGGGTCATCTGGGCGACCGCCGCCTCACCGCCGAGAGATCGGACAACGTCTTCGCGGTTGATTGTCATTGTCGCGTGCTCCCTTGTCACCAGAGGCTCTGCTGCAGAAAGAATACCTGAACAATCAAGCCTGTCGCAACCGCCAAGGCTGCTGCAATCATTCCATCGTCAGACCCTGTTTTCGCAGCATGACGCTGATCTGTTCGATGGCCGGCCCCGGAATCGTTCCGAGCGTATCGATCAGGCGCTTCACGTCTTCCGCCGATTGCGGCTCGATGTCTTCGCTGATCTTCCTGGCCTTCTCCAGGAACTCCTGATCGTTACCGATCTTCGTATAAGCTTCCTGATAGACCTTCACGATCGGCTGCGGTGTTCCTGGCGGCAACGCAAACCATTTGTCGATCGTGGTCAGGCTGGTCCAGTAATCGAAGCTCTGTTTTTCGACCGGGTCGGTGAGTTTCGCTTTCACAAGCGCGGCCAGCACCGGCGCATCGCCGAATTCCGGGCGCTTTGACAATTCCCCGTTCCGAACGGTGCCGGACTGAGTGAGAATCTTCAGCGTACCGTTGTCGATCAGTTGCTGCACATCACGCAGGTTGCCCGTGGCGGTCATGTCTATCTCACCCCGCTGAAGCGCGATGAAGAGTTCCTGGGTGCCGCGATAGCCGACGACCCATTTCGCATTCCAGCCGAGAAAGGCGATGCCCCAGGCCGTCGATTGCATACCCGAGCGCGGCACACCACCGATCGAACCCATGATCACCGGCGGCTGGCTTTTATCGTACAGCCGCTTTTCCGCCTCCGTGCGAATGATCAGGATGGTGCCGCCGCGGCCCACCCCGCCAATGAACTTGAATTTCGTCGGATCGAACTGCGATTGCGGGCGGCGATACTGCAGGGGATCGGATACCGTCGTCGAACCCATGGTGATGGTCGTGCCGTCCGCGGCGGTGCGCGCAACAAAGGTGTTCATAGCGGTCATGCCGTCGGCGCCCGGCATGTTGTTGACGACAACGGTCGGATTGCCCGGCAGATATTTGGTGATGTAAGGCGCGATGGCGCGCGCTGAAGCGTCCGTGCCGCCACCGGCCGGAAAGCCGACCAGGAAATTGATGGTCTTGCCTTCAAACGAAACGGGCGCTTGCGCCTGCGTTGAGGTGGCGTTGGCGAGAAAGACAATCAGAGCGCCAGCCAAAACGCTCTTTGAAAGAGAACGCGCAAATTTCACTTTCATTGCTCTCCCCATTTGTTTTGCCATCAGCGGAAATCCGGTGAGTTTTCGACCTGCTGCAAATCGGAGGCGACATGCTCGTGGATCGGCATATTGATGAAAGCGATCCAGCGCGCAGCGCCCTTCTCCGGTGCGAGATTGAAATGCTGATGCTCGACGCCGCCCGGGACCATCGGAAGCAGCACCAGATCGCCCTTTTTCCAGTCCTTGCGCTCACCGTTGACGATAGAATAGCCCACGCCTTCCAGCACATAAATCAACAGGCCGCCTTGGTGCCGGTGCTTGCCCGAGACGGTCTTGATATCGTGCATGAAAACCCGCCAGTGGTTGAGCGGCGTTTCCTTGTGCGAGACCGGGCAGAGATAATAAAACAGCTTACCCTGACGGGCCTGAAACCACTCGCGATCATCCTGAGTCACGACGACGGGGCCGGTCAGTCCGCGCTCAGTCCATTCCTTGCGCGCGCGCATGCTGCGCTCGTAGGTGTTTTCCTCAAGCGCCCCGCGTTCGCGCTCCCTGGTACGTTCCATTTCAGCCATTGGCGTCGTTTCTTTCCCGTTATCCGTTTTGCTTGGCTTGCCGGTATTCCGGCGCATCTTCCAGTTGCTCGAAGCCGCAGCCACGATCGACCGTTGTGCACTCGAGCCAGTTCGCTTCGGTGGCGATGAATTTCGCGGGCTTGTCCGGATCGGTGTTGAAGTGCTGGACGACGATGCCGTCGTCACGCAGCGGCAGGCTGACAAGATCGCCGGCCTTCCACGGATATTTCACGCCGTCCATCGTCGTGTAGCCCTTGCCTTCCAGGATCACCATCACCTGGTTGCCCTGGAACTTGAGCCGGCCGGAGCGGCTGCCGGGCGGAATTTCCTGCTGGAAGAAAAGATAGGAGGAAATTGCGGTGTCGGTGATTGAGGGATGCAGATACCAGCGCATCAAGCCCTGGCGGCTGACCTCAAGCGGAAGATCCTCTTCACTGACGATCTGCAGCGCATCGCGCTTTTCTTCGCGCTGACGATCGCGCATTGCGAAGATCTCGTCCCAGTGATTGGTTTCTGCGAGCTTTGCTTTTCGGTCTTCCGCCATCCTGCTTCCTTCCCTCGCCCGATCATGGGCGTTTAGTTCATTTTTTGACAGGTCTTTCGGAATTTGACAACCGTGCGAAATCCGCCGCGCGCCAAGCTACCGCGCCCGCTGCGGCAACGTGCTCTCTTGCTTTACGGCGGGCTGAGACTTGCCGGCGGCAGCAAGGATCCGTGGCAGCAACGCCTGCGCAATCATCGCGTGTCCCTCCCGCGTGAGATGGATGAAGTCGAAGGTGTAGTAGCGCGAGGGAATTTCCTCGTCGTAGGTGACGACTTTGATCGACCGCGCCTTCAGGCGGCGTTCCATCTCCGCGATATTGGCGGCGCGCTGTTCCTTGCTGGTGAAGAAGCGCTTGTCATTGGCGCCGGGCTGGAGAATTACGATGTCGGTGCCTTTCGGCACGTCGCTGTCAATGCGCTTGAGCATGCTGGAGGTGGTATCGAACGGCACGCCGGCATTGACGACTTCCGCTTCGACGCCCTTCTGCTTGAGCAGTGCCTGCAGCTGCGCGGGGTAAGCCGCATCCTTGCCAATATAGAAACCCTGGGTATTGCTGGCGCCAATCGCGACGATGCGCAACGGCGCGGCAAAGGAGTTTGTCGCCAGACCGAGCAACGCCACCGCAGCAAGGAGCGCGCCGTGGATCATTGCCGGGCCGGTGCAGCCTGTTTGACCTGCGACAGGGACTGGATGTCGCGGACAATGCTGGCCTGAACTTTCGCGCTCTTGTCGATGTTGATGTGAGAGACCGTCGCGTCACCGGCCATATCGATATTGTTGATCTTGCCGCGGAAATTGGCATCGCCCGACAGCGGTGCGCCCCAACCGCCGGCCTGATAATAATTCACCGCGCGCACCACGTTGCCCGGGATGGGATCCTGCATATAGGGCGCGAGCGTCACCAGGAGATCGACCGGAATCTTTTTCTTCTCCAGATCGCGCGCCATCTCAATAACGTTGTTGGCGCCTTGCGAATGCCCGATCAGAACCAGCGGCCCGGTCTTGCCCGCGGCGCGGTCCGACTCGATTTTGGCAACCGTTCCCTTGGCCGCAAGGTGGCCGATCGCCTCGGCCTTGATACCCTTGCTGTGGAGTTCCTCGGCCACGGCGTCCAATCCGGTGGAGAACACGCCGAACCAGCCCCGCAGCAGATAAACTTGGGTTTCAGCGATGGCTGCGGTGGAAAAGAAAAAGCTCGCGGCCAACAGCCCTGCGCCAACGACGCCGGCCTTTACGCTCGACAAACGAACAAAACTCACAGGCACTCCCATTTTCTCCGTCCCCGCACGTACTTATCGGATAAACTCGCGGCCGCCCGACTTCAATCTAGCAGATTTCCCAAATGTCATTAGCCGTATTCCTGCCGCTCCTTGTTTCGCTGGGGATTTTTCTGGTTCCGGTATTGCTGCTGCGGAACCGGGGCGGGCTTTTGCAAGACACCTGCGTATCGCCGGGCTACACGCCACCGGAGGCGATCCGGAACTCCGCCATTTCCTATTCCCTGCGCCTGGCGGCATTTGGGCCCCTTTTCATCCTGGGCGCAACAGGCAATTTCTGGCCGGTGGTTATCGGCGCGGTCTGTTCCGCACTGGGCATCGCCCTCGTCCACATCTTTCTCCAACGTATCCTGACGTTCCTCAAGCGCGCGCTGGATAGCGACCAATCCATCACCGTGCATGCGTTCATCGCCCAACAGCATGGCAACAATCCGCGGGTACGCCTTTTGGCGGCAGGTCTGACGCTGTTCGTGCTGGTTGCAGCGATTGCGTGCGAAGCTTTTGCGCTGTCCGGCTTCTTCAAACTGGTGTTGGGCAACGACATCATTGCGCGCGCGCTGGCATTCGGCTTTTTGCTACTGGCGGCGGTTTATGCCTTCCCGGCCGGCCATCCGGGCGTGATGTATGCGGGGCAGCTTCAGCTTGGCGCCATCTTCCTCGGCCTGTTCGGGGCGACTGCTTTTCTCATTTACCTGCACGCCTCCGCGCTCACCCCGTTGCCGCCCTATGGTTCTTTTGCAATCGGGCTCGCAGCGCTCTGCAGCCTCGCCGTCCTGATCTATCGCCGCTCACGCTACATCGAAACCGGCGCGATCGTTTCCGGTTCGCGCGCAGCCAGGCTGCTGAGCAAGTTCGGTAAGATCCTCAATCCCGTGATTTCCGTTTTCGTCGTTCTGGTGATCGTGCTTGCAGGCATGGATTTTTCAGCAACCGGACTCCCCGGCCTGAGCCAGGCTGCCGCAGCATTTCCCGCCAGCGGTATCCCCTGGACGGGATTCGCGGCACTCATTCTGTTGCCATTGTTCTATCCCATCGCCGATATCGTGCATTGGCAGAGACTGGGGGCGGCAAGCAAAAACCGTGCGGTCTATGCCGGGGATACGGGACGCTGGCTGAAGTCGATCACGGATATGCTGCGGATCTATGCCATAGAGAAACCACTGCTCTGGCTTGTCATCGCCAGCCTCGGCGCGATCGGTATTGCGGCCTTTGCACCACCCGACGGCGTTGGAGTCCTGCAAGCCTTCGTTCAGGAAGTCGCTTCCGGCGATAATCCGATCGCCACGGCCGCCTTCTCATTCCTGCTGATGGCGATTGCGGCCATCGCACTCTCAGCCATGACGTCGTCATTGTCGGCGGGTCTTTGCACCCTTCGCTATGACATCCTGCCGACGACAGACGAAGAGGATGACAGCAACATCGGCGAACTCATTTTTTTTGCCGCCATTGTCATCGCGCTGATTCTGATCGAGGAGACACTCTCGATGAGCTTCACCAGCATCAGCTTTCTCGCCTTGGTCTTCGCGCTCGGGTCTCCGGTGCTGGCCTTTGCGCCACTGGTCGTGAGACCAGCGTTGACCGGAAGCAGCGTCAGCCCCAGCATCGCGCTGCTCGTTCTTGGAACAGGCGTCCTGGGCATGCTGATTGGTGTCGCGGGTTTCATCACAACCGGCAACGACGCATGGCTTTGGGCGAGTGTCCCGATATGCCTCGGGCTGGGCTTCCTGATCGCGATGCTGGCACCTGCGATCAGGGCAGCCTGATGCGATATATAAAGCGGTCGCTGCGCCCGATGGTGCGGCGCAGCTCGATGATCCGGCCGCCATGGGTAAATGCCGTGCGGTCGATCAGGATCACTGGAGCTCCCTCAGGAAGATTGAGCAACTTCGCCTCGGCGCCCTGAACGGCGTCGGCGCGCAATACCTCGTCGGCATTCACCACATGGATGCCGAAATGCTTCTCCAGCGCGAGATAAAGACGATCCTGATCGAGCGGCACCTTGTCCAGATTGGGAACCAGGTCGCACGGCAGGTGGGAGTCGTAGAGACAGATCGGCACGTCACCCTGAAACAACATGCGACGCAGGAAAATGACCGGCGCACCGCTTGCGATTTGCAAGCCTTCGGTGATGGCGCGCGGCGCAGCCTTCAATATCCGTGTCTCGACCACGCGGATTGTGGGGTCGAGATTTTCACCCGAAGGCGCATCGCGGAAACGGAAGAAGCGCGAGAAGCTGCGGCTGCCATCAAGCCGCGCAACGAAAGTGCCCTTCCCTGCGCGGCGAATGATAAGCCCGTCGCGCGCCAGGCTGAGCAGCGCCTGCTTCACCGTGCCGGCGCTGACGCCGAATTGCTCGCCCAGTTCCGGCTCGGTCGGAAGCAAGTCGCCGGGCTTCCAGAAGCCACGGTCGATCTGCTGCTTCAACTGCTCGCGAACCTTTTGATAGAGAGGCGCGGCGCCCTTTTCAGCAGCCTTTCCGGTCAGTAATGCGTCGATATCGCCCGTTCGGCCTGCCATGCGATTACTTTGAATCAATCGCCGCCGCCGAAGCGATGACGCTGGCGTCGGGGAGCCTCTCGCAATCACGGCACAATGCGAGAAGCTTCATGATCTTGTCCTTCGGAAGCGCTTCTTCGCACAGTCCGCGGAATTTATCGTCCAGATCAGCATCGCTCATCGGATTGACCAGACTGCCGACCGCATGCTCGACCCGTGTTTTCACCACGCGTCCGTCGGTGAGCGTGATGGTTACCTCGGCCTGATCCTTGGCAAGTTTCGCATCGACATCGGTCGTCACCAGCGCGCGCAAGGCGGCCAGCGCCGGATCGACCGCATAGGAATCCTCAAAGCGGCGCGGATCGGCGTCGCCATACTGCAGCGCCAGCGCAACGCCCTGATAGACGCTGAACTTGGACTCAAGCCCGGTGCGCGGTTCGCGCTTGCCTGCGAGCGCCAGGGTCGGCGGGCTCACGAGAAGATGCACGCCGGCGATCTTGTCGACGGTTATGGAATGGGCTTTGCGCAGCTGCAGCGCGCCGTCGATCGCCGCATGGGAGACGATGGCGCAGGCAAACGGCTTGTAGATGTTGAACATGATCTCGAACTGCTTGCCGAGGTCGTGCAGGATTTCATGCTCGGCAGGCCTGCCGGTCATCACCATCGCAAGGCCCTTGTCGCCCTCAATACCGCGCTCGGCACTGTCGAAACCACGCGCGGCCAGCATGGCGGCGAGATAACCGTTCTGCGCGGTACGTCCCGGCGTGAAGCTCTTGCACATGGTGCCGTACATTTCGCGCAGGCCACCGGCCTGGGTCGCCGCAATGCCGAAAGCAGCCACCATCTTTTCGGTGTCGAGACCGAGCAGCTTTCCAATACCCGCCGCGGCGCCGATGCCGCCGGTCGCGCCGGTGACATGCCACCCGGGATTCACTTCACCAAAAACACCATTGGCGAGACGGCAGGCAACCTCGATCGCGAGAATATAGGCGTGCAGAAAGTCTCTGCCGGAAACCTTGTGCGCCGTCATGTAGCCAAGCAACGGCGGAAGCACCGGGCCACTTGGATGAATGTTGGTGCGCTTGAACTGGGTGGCGTCGAAGTCGAGCACGGCGGAACTGATACCGTTGATCAACGTGGCATTCATGGGGTCGAACCGCTCGCCGCGGCCCAGCACCACCGCATCGCCGGTAGCGCCGAGATCCTTCAACGCGGCAACCGCCGCATCGACCGTTTCATGACGCGAGCCTGCAACGCAGCAGCCGATGCAATTAATTAGCGAACGCACTGCTTCGTGACGGACTTCCGCCGGGATATCCTCAAACCGGCTCCCGACCACATAGGCCGCCAACCCACGCGTGATGTCGGCGCCATTGACGGCGCTCGCATCATGCTTTGCCGCCTTGGTCATAACGTCACTCACATCTTTGCCCTCAGTTCAGCGGCCAGGGCAATTCGAAACTCTGCAAAAGACCATCGACGTAACTAATGCCGAGCCAGTAGTTGAGGCCGGCGAGCAGGGCAAAAACCGCGGCGGCGCTCAGCGCGCAGGCGAGATGGCTAACGCTCGCCTTCCGCCACATGAACACATAGACGAACACCGCAGATCCCAGCGCGAAGCCAAGAAGAGCAATAATGCCGACATAGCCGAGCAGCCAGAGCATGAAATACTCGTTGCTGTGTTCCTCGACACCCTCGCTGAACTCCTCGCGCTCCAGCTCAAAGAACGCAGTGTTCGGCGATTTCGCAGTCAGCAATATGTAGCCGAGCGGCACGAGTAGCAGCAGCGTCACGATCGCCACCGAGCGTGGGAAAAGTGCTGCCGCAAACTGCCAATTGAAACTCTCGATGAGCGCAAACGCGGTCGCGGCAAACAGAGCGCCGAAGAACAGGAGTTGCGGCCCCCGGCCGAGCTGCGAGTGCACGCCCTCCTCTGTCAGGACACGGTTATGCTCGCGGTACCACAGCGCCATGCCAAGGGAGATCAGGACGATGAGCAGCAGAACGATCGCCACTGGCCTGGTCAGGAACGACCACTGGTAGATCTGAACGACTCGATAAATGCCGTTCTCCAGCTGCGTAGACAGCACGAAGCCGATCATGAACGCCGGGCGTGGCCACCCGAAGCGCTTCAGGTAGACACCGAGCGCGCCAATGACCATCACCGCGATGAGGTCGTACCAGCTGCGTGTCGACTGGGCGGCGGCAAAGAAGATGATGACGAACATGAACGGCGCGATGATCGTCGAAGGCACCGTCGTGAGCCTGGAAATCGGCTGGGAGATCAGAACGCACGCGGCTGCGCCAATGACGTTGGCGATCGCGAGCGACCAGATGATGGTGTAGGTCAGGCTGAGATTGTTGGTGACCATCTCGAGGCCCGGCTTCAATCCGATCAGGATGAAGCCCGAGAGCAGCAGCGCCATGCTGCTGCCTGCCGGAATGCCGAACAACAATGTGGGAATGAGATGACCGCCGTCCTGCGCATTGTTGGCGGATTCCGGCGCCAGCACGCCGCGCACGTCGCCCTTGCCGAACTGCGACTTGTCCTTCGCCGACTGGACCGCGTGGCTATACGCCATCCAGTTAATCACGGAGCCTCCAAGCCCCGGCATGGCGCCGACGACAACGCCGATTACGGAGCAACGCAAGACGAGACCCCAGTGGCGGAACGTATCCTTGATGCCCTCGATCCAGCCGCTGCCGATGTTGACGCCGTCCTTCGAAATGCTGGATTGCCGCCGCACCAGATCGACGATTTCCGGAATCGCAAACAGACCAAGCGCAATGATCGGGAGCGGCGGCCCGTCGAGCAGATAGGCAAGATCGCCGGTGAGCCGTTGCGTGCCGGAGGTTGGCGCCGTGCCGATCATGCCGGCAAGCAGGCCGAGGCCGCAGGTCGCAAGACCTTTAAGAGGGTTCAGCCCGGCCAGCGTGCCGACCATTGTCAGCGCCAGCAGAACCAGCAGGAGCTGCTCGCCAAATCCAATCATGAGCAGCAGCGGCTTGGCCGCAACGACTGCGAACGTGAGAACAATCGCGCCGAAGAGCCCGCCCACCAATGACGACGTAAAGGCCGCAGAGAGAGCCCGCGCCGCTTCGCCACGCTTGGACATCGGGAAGCCGTCGAGCACTGTCGCCTGCGAGCTGTTGCCGCCCGGAATTCCCATCAGCACCGATGAGAATGTATCCGCTGTCGGCGTGACGGCCATCATTCCAATCATCATCGGCAAAGCGAGGGCTGGCGGCATTCCGAAAACAAAGGGAAGCAGCACGGCCATGCCGGCGGCGCCGCCCAATGCCGGCAGCACGCCGAAAACCAAGCCGAGCAGGACGCCGAGCAGCAGATAGACGAGGTGCCAGCCGCTCAAAAGCTGGACGAAGGTTGACACGATAATATCGAACACTTTTCCCCCACTCGCCTGCGAGACGCATCACGGCTGGTTCAGCAGCCGTGATGCGTGTTGTTTGCCGTTTCTGCTCAGGACGGCTTGAAGCCGTATCTGCTCGCGAGGAAGTCGAGCAGCCACTTGTTCGTTTCCGGTGACAGATCGACGGCCTGCTTGATCGCGAAGTCGGCATCCTTGCCGAACAGCTGCGGAACGTCGCCAACCTCGTCGCCGGCAGACTTCTTGAAGTCCGGATCCTCGATCGTCTTTTTCATCGCCGCAACATAGACGTCACGGATTTCATCGGGGGTACCGGGGGGGAGCGCAAAGCCCTTGGACGCAGCAACGCCGAGATTCACGAAGCTCTTGTAGGCGTCATAAAGCGGACCGGATGGAGGTTTGCCGTTGAGCTTCTCGTAAAGCTCGCCGGCGGTGTTGAGTTTCGGAAAGGTCGGATCGCGCACGATCTCTGCACCCTTCGGATAGCCGAGGGTGAACAGCGGCACGACCTCGCCGTCCTTTTCCATCTTCGCGCCGTTGGCGAGATAGGTTTCCGCCGTGTCGTGGTTGAGTTCGATCTCGCCCCGCATCATCGCCTGGCGGACTTCGCCGCGCGCAAGGCCGAACACCACGTCGACTTTCATGTCGAGCAGTTCGAAGGCCAGGATGACGCGCAGTTCGCCCGCGTCCGGCTGCTTGGAGCCGTATTTCAGCTTCTGCTTGCGCAGGGTCTGGATGTCGGCAACCGGGTCCTTGCCGGTGACGCCGGTCTTGGTGATCGCATAGGCGACCGTGCCTTGCGGCGAAACGATGAAATGCCGCCACTTGAGCACATCGAATTCACGCTTCTTGCCCGCGAGCAGTTGAGCAACAAGCGTCGAGCTGGAAGTCGCGACAATAGTCAGGCCGTCGGGCTTGGCTGACGTATGAAAATGATTCGATCCCATGATCGAGCCGCCGCCCGGCATGTTGCGGATAACGACAACGGGATTGCCCGGCAGATGCTTGCGCAGGTACGGGACGAACAAACGCGCGTAGAGATCCGAGCCACCGCCTTCGGTATAGGGCACGATGACATTGATGGTCTTGCCCTTGAAGTCGATGTCGGCCGCCGCTGCGCCCATCGTGAAAGCGCCGAGAATCGCCGCCGTCGCGGCCAGCGTTCTTGCCCACCTGTTGGCAGTCATTTCAAAGTCCTCCCTGAGAACGATTTAATTTTCTGATTGGTGCACGGCGTTGCCGTGCAATCGGCAAATATCAGGCTTTGACGCCAGGGTAGCTGGCTTCGGCGGCTTCCGCGCCTTCGGCCTTGTTATAGTCCTGATCCATCGCACCGCCGCCAGCGGGGCTTTTCACCGTGAAGAAGGTCGCCGGTCCGTTCACCGGACGGCTGCGATGCTTCACATGACGGGGGATATGCACAA
This sequence comes from Bradyrhizobiaceae bacterium, assembly GCA_947481685.1. Lineage (GTDB taxonomy): Bacteria > Pseudomonadota > Alphaproteobacteria > Rhizobiales > Xanthobacteraceae > CANKHA01. The sequence goes on along the minus strand of CANKHA010000042.1, from coordinate 290 downwards.
TGGTGCCTGGACCAACGATGCGATCCTCGTCGCCGAGGATGAAGTGCATCTGGCCTTCCAGGATCAGCGTCCACTGTTCTTCGTTGGGATGCTCATGCAGCGCGGGACCCTTGCCTTCCGGCTTGGTCACGACCGCGACTTTCATGAACTCCCCGACCGCCGAGTGCACGGAAACGGTCGGGTTTCCCTTCTGGGCGCCTTCGCGCATGTCGTCGAGCGTGTAGAATGGCATTGGACTTTAATCTTCCCGAATGGAGCCTCTTGCTTGACCCGTCAGCGGGCGGCGAGGC
>CANKHA010000041.1 GCA_947481685.1 Bradyrhizobiaceae bacterium | reverse complement strand
GCCTTCCAGATGGCCGAGGTCGCCATCCCACGGCAAATGTTCCAGGAGATTTTGCGGCTGATCGCGGAACTACGGCCACAGCCACCACCAGCGCCTGCGTGAAACGCCCGATGGTCATGCGTTCAACAGCTACCGATGGGAGGAGTGCGGCCAAATGCCAGCGAAAATGGCCAGATCAGCCCCTCGACCAGCGTTCGGGCCACCCGAGCGGCCGGTAAGCGTCGGAACCTCGCGTCTGTCTTGTGAAAAGGCCGTAAAACCCCAATACTCACCCCCAGTTCGGGCGTCATCCGAGGAATCCCCGTTTAATTCATCCCGGAGCGACTGGTCTCAGGTGAAATAATGGCGCGTCATCCAATTGGTTGGGAGGCATTTATGCGGAAGAGCACGACATTCGCGCTCGCGCTCGGTCTTGGCGCGCTATTGGCGGGAACCGCCAACGCACAGATCAAGGTCGGCGTGGGCGGTCCCTTTACGGGCCCGAACGCTTCATTTGGAGCACAGATCAAAAACGGTACTGACCAGGCGATCGCTGACATCAACGCCAAGGGCGGCATCATGGGTCAGAAACTCAGCGCGAGTTATGGCGATGACGCTTCCGATCCGAAGCAGGGTGTTTCGGTTGCGAACAAATTCGCCGCTGACGGTGTGAAATTCGTGGTCGGACATTCCAACTCCGACGTCACCATTCCCGCATCGCTGGTTTATCAGGAGAACGGAATCCTCGACATCACGCCGGCCTCCACCAACCCGACGCTCACCGAGCGTGGCCTGTGGAACGTGTTCCGCACTTGCGGACGCGATGACCAGCAGGGTGCGGTTGCCGGCCAGTACCTCCTGAAAGCCTACAAGGGCAAGAAGATTGCGATCGTCCATGACAAGACGACGTACGGCAAAGGCCTCGCGGACGAGGCCAAGAAGTCGATCAACAAGGGCGGCCTGAAGGAAGTTCTCTATGAGGGCGTCAACACGGGCGAGAAGGATTATTCCGCGCTTGTCTCCAAGATCAAACAGTCCGGCGCCGATCTGGTGTTCTTTGGCGGGCTGCATACCGAAGGCGGCCTGATCGTGCGCCAGATGCGCGACCAGGGCGTGAAAGCCCCGCTGATGGCTGGCGACGGCCTTGCATCGGATGAATTCGCATCGGTCGGCGGTCCTGGCGTCGAAGGCACGTTGATGACCTTCCCGCCCGATCCGCGCAATCGTCCTGAGGCAAAAGCGCTGGTGGAAAAATTCCGCGCGAAGAAATTCGAGCCGGAAGCCTACACGCTCTACAGCTATGCCGCCGTGGAAGTGATCCAGCAGGCTGCTAACGCCGCCAAGTCGGTCGATCCCAAGAAAGTCGCTGCGCAAATCACGTCCGGACAGAAGTTCAAGACCGTGATCGGCGATCTGGCCTACAACAAGAAGGGTGACATCACCCGTCTCGATTACGTGGTCTATCGCTGGCAGAAGGACGACAAGGGCAAGATCAGCTACGTTGAGATCAAGTAACGCAGACTGCCAAGGCCTGACAACGGAACCCGGGATGATCCCGGGTTCCGTTGTCCCGTAAAACCTCGAACGGGTTTCACAAAGTCACGGGCATATTTTTGCCCTTGCTTGCGGGCGGCCTTCCGTGTCGCCGCCACACCGTCAGTCAAAAAAGAGGTTGCCGCCGTGAATCGCGTAAGCGTTGTTTTAACCGCCGTGGCCGTGTCGCTTCTTTCGATTGGCGCGACGCAGGCACAGACCCTCAAAAGAGTTATCGATCGCGGGGCGCTGGTGTGCGGCGTGACGCAAGGCCTGCCCGGCTTTTCCAATTATAAATGCGTTCAATAATTTCCATTCTTTTTTTGACGTTGATGAGTTGCGCCCAGGCATACGCTCAATCCAGTCTTAAAATGCGCAGTGCCCGAGTCTGGGCGTTTGTTGGAGCCGGGATGCTGGCAGCGACCGTGGCCAATGCCGCGGAGCCGCCGGTCTATCAGCAACCCGTCTATCAGCAGCCGGTTTACCAGCCGCCACCGCCACCGCCTGTGCTGCAGCCGATCTGCGTGCCGCGGTCGCAGGCCTATCTTTGGCCCGGCGTTCCATTCTGTGCGGAAGAAGAGTTTGCCGGCGGATGGTATCTGCGCGGCGACATCGGCTTCACGAATCAGAAAGTTTCGAAGATAGAGAACAAACTGCTGAATTCGGCGGACAAAGTGGAGCACATCAATTCCGATTTCGACAGCGCCGGCTTGTTCGGTCTCGGCGTTGGCGTCGCATTCAATAATTTCCTGCGCTTCGACGTCACCGGTGAATACCGGATGAACTCATCCTACAACGGTCTCGACGTAGTCACATTCGGCAACGCCAATCAAACCAACGACTACCGCGCGAAAAAGTCGGAATGGCTGTTCCTTGCCAACGCTTATCTGGATCTCGGCACCTGGTGGTGCGTCACGCCTTTCGTCGGCGCAGGCATCGGCGTCAGCCGCATCAACATCAGCGGCTTCACCGATGTCAACACGCCGAATGCCGGCGTGGCCTTCGGCGGAACGCAAGCGCAATGGAATTTTGCCTGGGCCCTGCATGCCGGCCTGGCCTATCAGGTGACCAACAACTTGGCGGTTGAATTCGCCTATCGCTACACGAACCTGGGCGACGGAATTGCCGGCGACACCATCGACTTCAACGGCAACAACAACTTCAATAATCCGACGACGTTCAAGGACATCACCTCGCACGACTTCAAGCTCGGTATGCGCTGGACCTGTTGCGACGACGTCATGCCAGCGCCGCCGCCTGTCAGCTACCAGCCGCCTCCGCCTCCGCCGCCGCTGTATGCGCCGCCGATCATGCGGAAGGGCTGAGTGAGGAACGAAGCGGCGACGGAATATTAAGGTTAATCGGCCTTTAATCTCTGTCTGCAAAGATTGGTCGAAGTGGGAATAGGGGCTTTGGCGCGCGCCGGGGTCCGTGGCGTAACGAAGGGTTTGTATGATGTTCAGTATCTCGAAAACCGCGCTGGCAATCGGTGCGATGTCCCTCATTTTCGGTGTTGCTGCTGCGAACGCCGCCGACATGGGCCAGCAGCCCGCAATGCCACCGCCGCCGCTGCTGCAAAATGCGCCGCTCCTGGTCGATGAATTCAGCTCCGGCTGGTATCTGCGCGGCGATATCGGCTACCGCTTCAAGAACGATGTGGACTCGGTGACCAACAGTGGTGCGCTTGCAGTCCGCAGCAATGAATTCGAAAAAACCTGGGTGTTCGGAGCCGGCGTCGGCTACAAACTGGATTGGTTCCGCAGCGACCTCACGGTGGACTACGGCACCAAAGCGACCTTCTACGGCGACAGCTCCGCCCGCGCGAACGACTTCACCGCCAAGATCGATAGCGTCACCGGCCTGGTGAACGTCTACGGCGACCTCGGGACGTGGTTTGGTCTCACACCTTATGTCGGCGCCGGCGCGGGTTTCGCGCATTTGCAGGCGGCGAACTTCAATGTCGCATCGGCTGCCAGCGTGGGTGATGCGGATTCCACGGGCAAATGGAACTTCGCCTGGGCCTATATGGCAGGCGTCAGTTACCGCGTGACGGGCAACTACATCGTCGATCTCGGCTATCGGCACGTGAACATGGGCGACATCACGACAGCCCGCGATTCCGTGGGTAACGACCTGGCGTTCAAGAAGTTGTCATCGGACGAGATTCGTCTCGGTTTCCGCTACGTCCTCGACTAAGTCGGCGCCTTTTTAACGGTTTTGACGCGCGGTGACCGGTTTCGCCGCGCGTTTTCTTTTTGCGAGGCGCTTGACGGCCCGCCCACCCTTCCTTTATGCTCGGCCTTGGGAAACCCCTCCCCACCGAGGGGCGTCTATCTGGAAGGATAGCTTATGACGAACGCTACGCCCGGCGTGCGGCCGACGACTCCGCATTTTTCTTCCGGCCCCTGCGCAAAGCGCCCCGGCTGGTCTCTCCAAGGTCTCACTGACGCTGTATTGGGCCGTTCGCACCGGTCGAAGATCGGCAAGGCGAAGCTCAAGCGCGCCATCGACCTGACCCGCGAAATCCTTGAAGTCCCGGCCGATTATCGCGTCGGTATCGTGCCCGCTTCGGACACCGGCGCGGTCGAAATGGCCATGTGGTCGCTGCTCGGCGTCCGGCCTGTCACCATGCTTTCCTGGGAATCCTTCGGCGAAGGCTGGGTCACCGACGTGGCCAAGCAGCTCAAGCTGAAAGACGTGACCATCACCAAGGCGGGTTACGGCGAAATCCCCGATCTCTCCAAGGTCGATTTCACCAACGACGTGGTTTTCACCTGGAACGGCACTACCTCCGGCGTGCGCGTTCCGAACGGTGACTGGATCAAGGCCGATCGCGAAGGTCTCACCTTTTGTGATGCGACGTCTGCCGCTTTCGCGCAGAAGCTCGACTGGCCCAAGCTCGATGTCACCACCTTTTCCTGGCAGAAGGTGCTGGGCGGCGAAGCCGCGCACGGCATCCTGATCCTGTCGCCGCGCGCTGCCGAACGGCTCAAGACCTACACGCCGCCGTGGCCGATGCCTAAGATCTTCCGCATAACCAATGGCGGCAAGATCATCGAAGGCATTTTCGAAGGCGAAACCATCAACACGCCGTCGATGCTCTGTGTTGAGGACTATCTCGACGCGCTGCAGTGGGCGAAGTCGCTCGGCGGGCTGAAGGCGCTGGTTGCGCGCTCCGATGCCAATGCCAAGGCGATTGCCGACTGGGCAGCCCACACGCCCTGGATCGACTTCCTCGCCAAGGATCCGGCGATCCGTTCCAATACCTCGGTCTGCCTCAAGGTAGTCGATCCGGAAATTCAGAAGCTGCCGGCGGAAGCGCAGGCTGCCTTCGTGAAGAACCTCGGCGCAATCCTGGAAAAGGAAGGCGTCGCTTACGACATCGACGCTTATCGCGATGCGCCTCCCGGCCTTCGCATCTGGTGTGGCGCCACCGTCGAGACGCGTGACGTCGAGGCGCTGACGCAATGGCTCGACTGGGCCTTCGCACGCGCCAAAGAATCCCTGGCCAAAGCGGCCTGATCTGAATCACGCCGGCGTGCGCGCCGGCGTCCCCCCATCTCAATCTATTTTTGGAAGGCTCCCATGGCGCCCAAAGTCCTCATTTCCGATGCTCTCTCGCCCGCCGCCGTTCAGATCTTCAAGGATCGCGGTGTCGAAGTCGATTTCCAGCCCAACCTCGGCAAGGACAAAGACAAGCTCGCCGAAATCATCGGCAACTACGATGGCCTCGCGATCCGTTCCAATACCAAGGTAACGGCGAAGATGCTGGAGAAGGCCAACAAGCTGAAGGTGATTGGCCGCGCCGGCATCGGCGTCGATAACGTCGATATCCCCGCGGCAACCGCCAAGGGCGTGATCGTAATGAACACGCCATTCGGCAACTCGATCACCACCGCCGAGCACGCCATAACCATGATGCTGGCGCTGGCGCGTGAAATTCCCGCCGCCGACACCTCCACCCAGGCGGGCAAGTGGGAAAAGAACCGCTTCATGGGCATTGAGATCACCGGCAAGACGCTCGGCGTCATCGGTTGCGGCAATATTGGTTCGATCGTTGTCGATCGCGCGCAGGGCCTGAAGATGAAAGTGATCGCCTACGATCCTTTCCTGTCGCCTGAACGCGCCGTCGATCTGGGCGTGGAAAAGGTTGAGCTCGCCGAGCTGATCAAGCGTGCCGACTTCATCACGCTGCACACGCCGTTGACCGACAAGACCAAGAACATCATCGACGCCGCTGCCATCGCGAAGATGAAGAAGGGCGTTCGCATCATCAACTGCGCGCGCGGCGGTCTGGTCGATGAACAGACGCTGGCCGACGCGCTGAAGTCCGGCCACGTTGCCGGCGCCGCCTTCGACGTGTTTGTCGAGGAGCCGGCGAGCAGCAACGTGCTGTTCGGTCTTCCCAATTTCATCGCAACGCCGCATCTCGGCGCGTCCACCACGGAAGCGCAGGAAAATGTCGCGCTGCAGGTCGCCGAACAGATGTCGGACTATCTGATGAGCGGTGCGATCTCCAACGCGATCAACTTTCCGTCGATCACGGCGGAAGAGGCGCCGAAGCTGACGCCTTACATCGCGCTCGCTGAAAAGCTTGGCTCGTTCGCCGGCCAGCTCACCGATAGCGGCGTAACCAAGGTCCAGTTCTGCTATCAGGGCCAGGTCGCGCAGATGAAAACCAAGGCGCTGACCTCCGCGGCACTCGCCGGCATGCTGAAGCCGATGCTCGGTCAGGTGAACGTCGTCTCGGCGCCGATCATTGCCAAGGAGCGCGGCATCGTGATCGAGGAAATGACCCGTGAAGGCGCGGGCGACTACGAAAACCTGATCACCATCACCGTCACCACCGAGAAGCAGACGCGTCATGTTTCAGGCACGGTGTTCGCCGATGGCCGCCCTCGCATCGTCAACATCAAGGGCATCCGCATGGATGCGGAATTCGCCCCGTCGATGATCTACATCACCAACAAGGACAAGCCGGGCTTCATCGGAACGTTCTCCGGCACGCTGGGCGAGGCCGGGATCAATATTGCGACCTTCCACGTCGGCCGCGAAGCGCCTGGTGGCAGCGCCGTGGCGTTGATTGAGATCGACGGCGATCTTCCTGCCGAGGTTCTCAAGAAAGTACAGGCGTTGCCGCAGGTTCAGCAGGCAAAGCCGCTTAAGTTTTAATCTCGCGCTGACCAACAAGAGCGTCGACGCCGGCTTTCCGGTGCCGGCGCTCTTTTTGTTTGTGTCGTGAAGTTGCCGTTATCGCGCCCAACGGAAACCTGAATTGAACCCGCTCTTTCTGCATGGTTGATATTCCTTTGGAGGGAGCACCATGCGCGACCATTTGTTTTCATTTATTTCCGTTATCGCCCTTGTCACCGCCGCGCCTGCCCTGGCGGCTGAAATCGAAACCAGCTCGCAGATTGATGCCGTCACCGTCTATCCGGATGGGGCCACGGTTACCCGCCTGATCCGGCTCGATCTACCGGCCGGTGATTCAACTTTGCTCACGCGGGATTTCCCGCTCAACCTCGATCCGTCTTCGTTGCGGGTTGAAGGCGAGGGCGGCGCGCGTCTTGTCATCGGTGCGGTCGATGCGCGTCCGCCTCTGCTCACGGCGCCGGCAAACCTGCCGCAGATTGATCGGCAGCTGGAAGCATTGCGCGACCAGCGTGGGGCGCTTGACGGTGAGATCGCGGCAGCGACTGCACGGCGCAAGTTCGCCGAGCGCTTTGCCGACTCTTCTCCCGCTGGCCTTGGCGAGAAGGGCGAAGCCCGTCCACTCAGCGAATGGCGGCTGGCCTTCGCGGCCGTGGCCGAGGAAATCACCACCGCCGACAACGCCATTCGCAACGCCAAGATCAAGGCGCGCGATATCGACCGCGCTGTTGCGCGCCTTGAGGCCGAGCGCAACGCCACGCCACCCAAGAAGCTCGAAGTTCGTATTGACCTGAACACGGACACTCCCGCGCCCGCGCTGTTGCGCGTGACCTATGCGGTGCGGGGCGCTCGCTGGACCCCGGTCTATGACGCTCGGCTCGATACCGGATCGAAGGACCAAAAGCCGTCGCTGGAACTGATCCGCCGGGCCGAGATCGTACAAACAACAGGCGAGGACTGGGCCGATGTCGCGCTTGCGGTTTCGACCGTGCGTACCGCGCGCGGCGGCAGCGCACCGGAACTGCGGCCGTTGATCGTTCGCTATCCTGTTCCAAACCAGCCCGCTGCAGCGCCGGTTGCGAGTATGCAGCGGCAAGACCAGTATGAGGAGCCGCCTCGCGTTCGGGGCATTTTCCTAGGTGGCCTTGATGGCAAGGCGAAGAAGGCCGAGGAGCAACAGGCCGAGATGGACGCTGGCGGTTTCCAGGTTGTGTTCCGTGTTCCCGGCCGTATCGCTGTGGCCGCGGGGCAGGGAGCGAAAAGCTTCCGTGTTGGGTCGATGACAATCGCGCCCGAGCTCATGGTGCATATGGTGCCGGCGATGGCCGAGACCGCCTTCCTGCTCGCGAGCTTCAAACAAACGGAGGAAGCGCCGTTGTTGCCCGGACAAGTCTCGATTTATCGCGACGGCGTGTTTGTCGGCCGCAGTCCGATAAAACTCGCTGCCAAGGATGAGACTGTGCGGCTCGGCTTCGGCGTCGACGAAAAAGTCCAGATCACCCGCACGGTGGTTCGCAAGCTGGAAGGCACCGCCGGCCTGATCGGCTCGTCCAAGATTGACGAGCGCGAGTTCAAGACCGCCATCCGCAATGGCCATGACTTCGCGATCCGGGTGGCGATGGAGGACCATATCCCGGTCAGCGAGAGCGAAGACATCCAGGTCGAGATGTTGCCGGTGACAACCCCGCCCACGACCCGCGATCTGCGCGACCGCCGCGGGGTGCTGGAATGGGCTTTCGAGGCCAAGTCCGGTGAGAGTCGCGACATAAAGCTCGGCTGGCGGCTGCGATGGCCAAAGGACAAGGCGGTGCAGTTCGCGCCGGCGTCCTAAGCCGGCCCAGGGGCTTCATAAACCTCTGAAACCGTGGAATAATCTGACCGGGACGGCGCGTCGAGGCTAGGCGTTGAGTTGCCTTGCCTCGCGCGCCTTCATCCTTTATCCGGATGAAGGTCCCATCGTGGATGGTGCGACTGCGGAGCGGGCACCGCCGGGCTTGGGGAAGGTTGTTCATGGCGAATGTTGTGGTGGTCGGCTCCCAGTGGGGAGACGAGGGCAAAGGCAAGATTGTCGACTGGTTGTCGGAACAGGCCGACATCGTGGTCCGCTTCCAGGGCGGTCATAACGCCGGCCATACGCTCGTTATCGACGGCATCACCTACAAGTTGTCCTTGCTGCCGTCGGGCGTGTTGCGCCCGGGCAAACTGGCGCTCATCGGCAATGGCGTTGTCCTCGACCCGCAGGCTTTGATCGAGGAAATCGAGCGGATCGAGAAGCAGGGTGTCTCTGTGACACCTGACAATCTGCGCGTGGCGGAAAACGTCGCGCTCATTCTTCCGCTTCATCAGGAACTGGACGTTGCGCGTGAGAAAGCTTCCGGCAAGGGCGCCATCGGCACGACCGGACGCGGCATCGGTCCGGCTTACGAAGACAAGGTCGGCCGGCGCGCGATCCGGCTGATGGATCTGAATGATCTCGACGCGCTCGGGCCTAAAATCGATCGCCTGCTGGCGCATCATAATGCACTCCGGCGCGGCATGGGTTTGCCGGAGATCGAGGCGCGCGTCATTCATCATCAGCTTGCGGCGATCGCGCCATACGTGCTGCCGTTCATGGATACGGTCTGGTCGTTGCTCGACGATAAGAGGCGCGAGGGCAAACGGATTCTGTTCGAGGGAGCGCAGGGTGCGCTGCTCGACATCGATCACGGCACCTATCCTTACGTCACCTCGTCGAACACGGTTGCGGCGCAGGCAGCCACCGGCTCCGGACTGGGACCCAACGCGATCAACTATGTGCTCGGCATCTGCAAGGCCTACACGACGCGGGTAGGGGCGGGGCCTTTCCCGACCGAACTGCATGACGCAATCGGCCAGCGGATTGGCGAGCGCGGCCGCGAGTTTGGAACTGTTACGGGCCGCCCGCGGCGCTGCGGCTGGTTCGATGCAGTGCTGGTGCGGCAAACCGTCAGGACCAGCGGCATCAACGGTCTCGCGCTGACCAAGCTCGATATTCTCGACGGATTTGATGAAATCAAGGTCTGCACCGGCTATCTGCTGGACGGGAAGAAACTCGATTATCTTCCGGCCAGCGAGCGGGCGCAGGCGGAGGTCGAGCCGGTGTATGAGACGATTGACGGCTGGAAGGATGCTACGGCTGGCGCGCGCTCCTGGGCAGACTTGCCGGCGCAGGCGATTAAATATGTCCGGCGCGTGGAGGAACTGGTGGGTTGCCCGGTTGCTTTGCTTTCCACCAGTCCGGAACGCGAGGATACAATCCTGATGCAAAATCCGTTCGAGGCGTAACGCACCGATGGCCGATTACTATCCACTGATTGCCCGCGCCGTCACCGGTCTCGAGAAGAGCACCGGCGAGGCACGCCGCGCGCTTTATGAGCGTGCGCGGACCGCATTGGTGGCGCAGTTGCGGGGCGTGGATCCTGCGCTCAACGAAGCGGACATAACCCACGAGCGTCTCGCTCTGGAAGACGCCATCCGCAAGGTGGAAGGCGAAGCCGCGCGGCGTCCCCGGCAGGAAGAGCCAGAACCGGAGCCCGAGCATTTCGAACCCGCGGCGTATACACCGCCGCCACCTCCTCCCCCTCCAACACCGCCAGAAGTCAGTGTTGTTGAAACGCTGCCGCCGCCGGATTGGGAAGAGTTGCAGCGAGAGCTCGACGGTCTCGCGCCGCCGGAGCCGCCGGAAAGCAATGAAGCGCATGAACAAAAGCTAGAAGCCCCGGAGCAATGGCAGGCGCCGGCTGTTCTCGAACCGGATCGGGACGAGCCACTGCTCGCGCCGGATATGGAAGCGGAGCCTGAGGCGGAGTCGCAACAGACTCCACCCTCACCGGCAGAACCGCCGCTGCCGCGCAAGCGTTTTGCCGCGGATCGCCCTTCGTTGGTGGATGAAGGACTTAAGGGTTTCCGCAATGTGATCGCCGAAACCGAAGATCTCGGCGGCGCCACGGCGTCCGCGTCAAAGTCGGCGCGTGAAACCCGCGAGGTGTTTTCGTCCCTGCCGCCTGCTAGCGACATCGAGCGTCTGGAGCCGCGGTTTCCGGGTCGCGATCTCAGGCAATCGGCGCAACCTGATGTCTCTCCGCCGCCGCGTTCCGAGCCCCGTGTCAGCGGACGGCCGCTCACCCCGCCGCGGTCTGCGCTCGACGATCTCGAAGAGGATGACGAACCGCGGGTTCGCTCGGGCTCCGGGATTGTCGCCAAGCTTCTCATTGTTGCCGCCATTTGTATTTTGATCGGAGGCAGCGTCTTCGCTTACCGCCAATGGGGCAGCAACCTCGCAGGCATGTTTGCTAAAGCGCCTGCGACCCAGACGGCGAAAGAAGCGCCGCAGGCGCGCCCGAAAATTTCCGACCGCATCGGTGGCGCTCAGCAATCTCCGACCGCGCGTTCCGCGGGCGCTGCGGCGGCGGTTGCCCAACGCGCGGTGCTCTACGAAGGCGCAACCGGGCAGGAGCGGAAGCAGTATGTCGGCTCGGTGATCTGGCGAAACGAGACGGCGTCGCCCGGCCCGGGCCAGGCACCGGACATGGCGATCAAAGCGGACGTCGAAATTCCGGAACGGCACCTTCGGATGAGCGTGACGATCAGGCGAAACCTGGATAATTCGCTGCCCGCGAGTCACACCATTGAAGTGCTGTTCAACACCCAGGCGGACTTCACGCCCGGTGGCATTGCCGACATCAACGGCCCGGTGATGGAAGATGCAGAGCAAAGCCGTGGCATGCCGCTTGCGGGTATGCAGGTGAAAGTAGCCAACGGTTTCTTCCTGATCGGTCTGTCACCGGAGGAAGCCGTTATGAAGCGTAATATCCAGTTGTTGAAGGATCGCGCCTGGATGCATGTCCGCATGGCCTACAACGACGGGCAACGCGCTTTGCTGACGATCGAAAAAGGCGTTCCGGGTGACCGCGTGATCGAGGAAGCCCTGACCGCCTGGGGTCAATTGCCGCCGCCATCAACACCAGCGCCAACATTGACGCCGCCAGCACAGCCGCGCTGACGGCGTTTTTTATAAGTCGCTTGGTTATTGCGCGGCGACCGCTGCCTGCGTGGTCGGCGCTTCCATGGTGGCGACGCGGGTCTTCACCGCTTTCTGTATCTTCTCGAAGGCGCGGACTTCGATCTGACGCACGCGCTCGCGTGACACGCCGAATTCTGCGGCGAGTTCTTCCAGCGTGATCGGATCTTCCGCAAGACGCCGCGCTTCGAAGATGCGGCGCTCACGTTCGTTGAGCACGTCGAGGGCCTGGATGAGGGCAGAGTGGCGGTTATCCGCCTCTTCGCTATCCGCCAGAATACGTTCCTGACTTGGCGAGTCGTCCATCAGCCAGTCTTGCCACTCGCCGGCATCGCCTTCCTCGCGGATCGGCGCATTGAGTGAGGCGTCGCCGCCAAGACGGCGGTTCATATCGACCACGTCCTGCTCGGTCACGCCAAGACGCTTGGCGATCAGCTTGACCTGATCGGGCCGCATGTCGCCTTCTTCGAGCGCAGAGATTTTGCTCTTCGCTTTGCGCAGGTTGAAGAACAGCTTCTTCTGGTTCGCGGTGGTTCCCATTTTCACGAGCGACCACGAACGCAGGATGTATTCCTGGATCGCCGCCTTGATCCACCACATCGCGTAGGTGGCGAGGCGAAATCCTTTGTCCGGCTCAAAGCGCTTCACCGCCTGCATCAGGCCGACGTTGCCTTCGGAGATCACTTCGGCGATCGGCAAGCCATAGCCGCGATAGCCCATCGCAATCTTGGCGACGAGCCGCAGATGGCTGGTGACGAGTTTATGCGCACCCTCGCGGTCGCCGTGCTTGCGCCAGCGCTTGGCCAACATGAATTCCTGCTGCGGCTCCAACATCGGGAACCGGCGGATTTCTTCCAGATAATGTGTCAGGCCGGATTCGGCCGACAGAATCGGCAAAGCCGAAGAACGGGCCATGATAGCGCCCTCCAAGTTATGCCCCCGGGGATCGGCGGGCGAGTTCGCCGCCGCTCTTGAGAGCCAGCGACGCAATCCAATGCTGCGACCGCGAAGAGCCAATCGCAGGTGCAGCATATCGGACCGCTGGGACCAAAGAAAGATGGCCCCGCGTCACCTCGTGTTCAGCTGTCAGCTTATTCGCTGCAAGCCGTTGAATGGTTACGGATTTCGCCGGATTAAGGCTCGGCCCGCGCCCCGCCATTTGCTGCCAGGACGACGGATAAACGAGCGAGATCGGCTGGCAGTTCTGCGCGGAACTCCAGCAATTCTCCTGAGATAGGGTGTTCGAAGGCGAGGAGATAAGCATGCAAAGCCTGTCTGCCAAGGGCTGCCAGGGCCTGCTGGGCGGGCTCTGCGAGGTGTACGGCCTTGGTCCGGTAACCCGGTCCATAGACATCATCCCCCAGCAGCGGATGGCCGATATGCGCCAGATGCACACGAATCTGGTGCGTCCGGCCGGTTTCCAGCCGGCAAATCAGCAGGCTCGCGACCGGCTTGCCGTCGTTGCCCAGGTAACGGTGCGCCACCTCCCAATGAGTAATGGCCTCCCGGCCGCCTTCGCGGACCGCTCGCTTGTCCCGGGCGTGGGGGTGGCGGTCGAGCGGCGCATTGACCGTGCCCTTGGGACGGTCGGGGGCGTTCCAGACGAAGGCCAGATACCCACGCCGCAACGCTCCGGTCCGGCCATGATCGGCAAATTGGGCCGCCAGCGACTGATGCGCGGCGTCATTCTTGGCGATGACCATGAGGCCGGTGGTGTCCTTGTCGAGCCGGTGCACGATGCCGGGCCGCCGGACTCCACCGACGCCGGAAAGGCTGTCCCCGCAATGGGCGATCAGCGCATTGACCAGGGTGCCGGTCCAGTTTCCGGCCGCCGGATGCACCACCAGACCGCGCTGCTTGTCGATGACGATCAGGTCGTCGTCCTCATAGACGATATTAAGCGGGATATTCTCGCCTGCCGGTTCGGCGGGCGCGGGTGGCGGAACGGCGACGGTGACGGCATCGCCCGATTTGACGCGATAGCCGGGATCGCGGATCGTGGCGCCGCGGATCGCAACCGCGCCGTCGAGGATCAAGGCCTTGAGGCGCGAGCGCGACAAAGCCTCGATCCGGGCGGCCAGCACGCGATCGAGCCGTTCGCCGGAGTCCTCCTCGGCGATCACAACCTCTTCCTGGGAACCCTGCGACATTGTCATGAGCACTTCATTGTCCGACGAGCCTCTCGACCCCGAATCCGCGCGCCTTGCCGCAAAAGTGCGGATCCTGATGCTGGTTTCGGCCCTGACCACGGTGGTGGCCGTCGGCGCCGTCCTGGTCGTTATCGGCTATCGTGTTTTCAAGGCTGAAGGAAGCGCGGTGACCGATGTCACGGCCCTCCTGCCAAAGGGAGCGCGCATTATAAGCACTTCTGCGGCTGGTGATCGTATTACCGTCACGATCCAGATCGCAGATAGCACCGAGATTCGCACCTTTGATTCAAAGACCTTGCAGGCGACCGGCCGTCTGCGTTTTGCAAGCGAGCCTTAGGTCTAGGGGGTTGGCCATTGTTGCCGGTATTCAGCGCTGCCCGGCAATGCTAATTTCCGCATACTTTATTGAGCAGTGAGGCGACCATGGCAGCGAAGGCGGCTGACGCGATTCCGGACGATGGCATCGTTGTCGGCAAAAGCACCAAATACGAGGTGCTCGATCTTAAATTCGGCAACCGCCATGGCCTCGTCACCGGAGCGACCGGCACCGGAAAAACCGTAACACTGCAGGTGATGGCGGAAGGCTTTGCGCTGGCCGGGGTGCCGGTCTTCGCGGCCGACATCAAGGGCGACCTGTCGGGCATCAGCGCCGAAGGCGAAGCCAAGGACGCTCTGGTTCAGCGCGCCAAATCGATGGGTCTGCCGTATCAGCCCGACCAGTTTTCGACTGTGTTTTGGGATGTGTTCGGCGCCGAAGGTCATCCGATCCGCGCCACGATCTCGGAAATGGGTCCGCTGTTGTTGTCGCGCCTGTTGCAGCTCAACGACGTGCAGGAAGGTGTGCTCAATATTGCTTTTCGTATCGCGGACGAGCAAGGCCTCGCGTTGCTCGACCTCAAGGATTTGCGCGCGATCCTCGGCCTTGTCGCAGACAGCGCCGCGGAGCTGCAGAAAACCTACGGCAACGTTTCACCCGCCACCGTGGGTACGATCCAGCGCCAGTTGCTGGTGCTGGAAAATCAGGGCGCCACGTCATTCTTCGGCGAGCCCGCGCTCGACCTCATGGACTTCATGCGCACCGATCGTGAAGGCCGCGGCATGATCAATATCCTGGCGGCGGACAAGCTGGTCGCCAATCCGCGGCTTTATGCGACCTTCCTGCTCTGGATGCTGTCCGAACTGTTCGAGCGGCTGCCGGAAGTCGGCGACGTCGACAAGCCGAAGCTGGTGTTCTTCTTTGACGAGGCGCATCTGCTGTTCAACGACGCACCCAAGCCGCTGATGGAGAAGATCGAGCAGGTGGTTCGTCTCGTCCGTTCGAAAGGCGTCGGCGTTTATTTCGTCACGCAGAATCCGCTCGATGTGCCGGAGACGGTGCTGGCGCAGCTCGGCAACCGCGTGCAGCACGCCTTGCGCGCCTTCACGCCGCGCGACCAGAAAGCGGTGAAGGCGGCGGCGGATACGTTCCGTCCCAACAAGGACCTCAACACCGCGCAGGTCATCATGGAGTTGGGCAAAGGCGAAGCGCTGGTTTCATTTCTGGAGGGCAACGGCACGCCTTCGGTGGTGCAACGCACGATGATCCGTCCGCCGTCTGCGCGTCTTGGCACTGTGACTGAGGCTGAGCGTCAGGCGACGATCGCGGCAAGTCCGTTCAAGGGCAAATACGACACCGCGGTGGATCAGGAATCCGCTTACGAGATTTTGCAAAAACGCGTCAGCGGCATGGCTGCTGCGCCCGGCGGCCCCGGCGGCCCCGGCGCGCAGAACGGCGGGCAGGGCGGCGGTTTGTTGAGCCAGATCGGCGGTGTGTTCGGTACAATCTTCGGCACCAGCGTGCCGCGCGGAACGCGCATGTCGACCGGACAAGTTGTAACGCGCGAGATCACCCGCTCCGTGACCAACCGCGTTGCGGGACAAATTGCAGCCAATCTGGGCAAGTCGCTGGGCGGTTCAATGGGCGGCTCGATCGGTCGCGCGATCGTTCGGGGTACGTTGGGGGGGATTCTGCGGCGTTAAATACCTTAGCGCCGTTTCCACTGGAGGTCGTTATGCGCATTCATGGCTTGATACTGGGTTTGGTTTTGCCTGTTTTGCTGATAGCTCCTGCGTTCTCGCAAGGAACGATGGCTCCCGCCACCACTCCGGCCGCAAAGCCGGCGCCTGCTCCCATGGCCGCGCCGGCGGCCAAACCGGGTGACCTGATCGACATCAACACGGCGACCAAGGAGCAGCTGATCCCCCTGAAGGGCATCGGCGACGTTCGCGCGGAGGCGATCATCAAGGGCCGGCCCTACAAGGGCAAGGATGAGCTGGTAGAGAAAAAGATCATCACCAAGGCGCTCTACGACGACATCAAGGACAAGATCATCGCCAAGCAGAAATAGCCGGATTTGTGGTGCAAGCGCGCGCAGTCAAGCTTGCGCAGACTGCGTAAACTTGTCTGCGCCGCGCGCTTGCATTCGCGTCCGATCTTGTCTAATTCCACTGCCTTAGCTCCCTTCGTCTAGCGGTCCAGGACGCGGCCCTCTCAAGGCTGAAACACGGGTTCGATTCCCGTAGGGAGCGCCATTTGATCAATCACTTAGCTGCCGGAACTCCGACATGTCGAAGTTATATCGAATATGTGCGGAGCGGAATTAAACCTCCGCAGGGGCACGCAATTTTCAAAAAGAAGAAGCGCTGAAGGTATGTGTCGAGGGGGAGTGCGCCTGCGTCCCAATCAATCAGATTTGGGCGCCGGAACTCCTCGTGTCGCTGCTTTCACACAGAGTTGCAGACGCTGGAAACGGATGGCCAGATGCTGCAGCGTGTCATGCCCGACTTGATGGGGATGAAGAGAATCCTCGTCATCAATGATGAAGCCCATCATTGTTACCGGGGAAAACCCAAGGAGGCAGACGATGAAGACCTGAAGGGCGAAGACAAAAAGAGGCGGAGAAGAACAACGAGGCGGCGCGCCTCTGGATATCCGGTCTGGAAGCGGTCAACCGCAAGCTCGGCGTTGCTCGGGTCTTTGATTTATCGGCAACGCCATTCTTTCTTAGTGGGTAGCACGTTCACTGAAGCTTGTTTGCTGAACCTCCCCCTGCCTGAGGCAGGATTACAAGATCGTTTTTGCAATTTTCCAAACCCGAAAAATTACTAAACATGCCATGACCTCGTAACAGTGGTTTTGGCGCACCTTTAAAAGGGTCGTCGGCTCGCGCAATAGACACAGGAGCAAAGTATCCTCTAGTGCCTCTCGCGGCGGCAAACTCTGGGGCCATCTTTAGAGCCATGTGGGCGGCAGCCCAACAAGTGTCGAGCCAGTTGCTCGGTAATGGCTCAGAGCGACCATCGTGGGGATAACGGAATGCCTTAATCAACACCCAAGACGGGACGCCAGAATTGGAAAACCAAATTGATGGATAGATTTCAGGATCCCCCTGATGATCAATGATTTCGATGTTCTGACTTTTCAAATTGTTGCAAACAACGTCGACAGCAAAATCGTGCACCTCCCATCCCGTCATTTCGATCTGTTCATTGGTGACGTATCCAGGTGGATCAATCTCGTTGCCCGTTTTTGCATCTATCAGGCCCCACCCGGAAGCCGCGGGCACCCATCTACTGGCTTGTTGTCGCATGGGCATAATACAGGCGTGGCCACTTTGCCCTATTGCCACTCGATTAAGCCCGTCCCGAGACCCAGGCGGCGAAAGACGTCCTTCGACATCTTCGACACGCACAAAGAAAAGTTGGTTACCCAATCGAAAGGAAAAATGTTCGAGGAAGGGCGGCCTGAGTTCTATCTTGTACCAGCAAAAGAATGGGCCGGAGGCCCATGGTTTCTCCTCCCTTTTGAGTTTTTGATCGACATGGGATGCGGCAGAATGCCAACATTCCGCGAATGCTGCGGGAGCTTCGTCGCGCGGGATTAGGAATGGCATTCGCGGCTCCAAATTTGCCAGCAGGTTGGGGGTTGTTGATTTGACTGTGCCAATCCCCTAAATTTTATGATCCTTGTCGCGTCAGAATGAAATTGCAAGCGTCAGTCGTCAGGGACTTGGACAATGTCCGCCTACTCGAAAAAGGCGCAACCGTATCTCAATGCTATCGCTGATAACGTTTTTGCTTCCCAAGCTGTCCGGGATTGGTTGATCAGGGGGACTACGGCTGAGGCGAAATACGCCGGCTCCGACGTCCTCACAGATGAGCAGCGAACGGTTAGGTGGCGCATCAAGCCGAGCATTCAGCCTTGGTGGGCAAACTATCACTGCGGACGCGACAGCAGTTGCACCTGCCGGATCGCGGGCAGCAAAGCACTCGAATCTGACGCCATTTTCTTTTTTAAGAACAAGGCATCTCGTGTCTTGGCTGTGCACGTTGAATTCAAGCACCGAAACGAGGCTTTTCTCTTTGGGCAGCCGGAAGCATACCCGTTACGTGCAGCGTGCTTTGCCAACACGCACAGTCAGCGCGGAACGTTGAACGGACATCATGACTGGACGACCGTGATCTTCTGCGGCCCGGAATCGCTCGCGGACGAAAGGATTACGCATTTTCAGCGGATAATCACGCATTTGGAGGCAGCGGAAAAAATCAGCGGTTATCCTGCTTTTTAGAATGGGCTGCCGGGCACCTAAACGCTATCCGATCGACTAGTGAATCGTCGAATTAGGATCCCTGCCAATAGATTTGTCAGGAACTGGCTCACTCCTGAGTTCAGCAAGGATTATCTCGGGCGATCTCCCCTGTAAGCGTCCCTTTGTTCGTCCTTTCCAAACTTGTAAAAAAGCTTGGCGAAATTCATCTGATTGTTCGATGTGCCAAACCCGGATCGTCGCATAAGTATCTTGGCCTCTGTAATTTTTCCAATGATTGACGGGCGCACGTCCATCTGCGGTCGGGAGGAAACGCTTGATAAGCGTTCGGGTCCATCCGCGCTCCAGAAGTTTGGGGAAGGTTATTTCGGAAGTGTCCAGAAGCGGCATTGCCTAGACCGAAGGATTGTCAGATACCCAAGCCAATCGAACCTCCACGCCATCACAGACCTTCGTCTGTGAAAGGGAGCCTGGACGATTTACTGGCATACCCACTGTGCAGGAAAATTGTTTGAAGGCATCAAACCAAGCGGGGCTTTCGATTTCCGAGCGGTGTTCTGCAAATTAGTACACCAGCATGATGGCGCGATTATATCGGAACCGTTTGGCCTCGTAGATCGAAGCGCAGGTTCGGTGAAAGAGTTGATAGAATAGTCCGCCAACAGTCGTGACATCGACATCTAGCGTTGCACACAAGCCTGCAATGCGATCGGCTCGGTTGCCATCTTTGTCTGTCTTAAGCCATTCCTCAACCAATGGGCCAAATGGTTCGTCCACTTTTCCTTCGACTCCCAGGATCGCGTTTCCATTCTTCAGCGCCACAATTGCTAAAAGGTCCGTCTGACTGGGACGGCCTTTGCCGGGCAGCTTCGTCTCCCGTTCAAAAATCCCTTCTAGCAACTTTGCACCCTGCCACTCCGGGGCCTGATGAAGAATGGCCTGCACAGCAGGGGGAAAGTCATTGGACTGCATCCAAGCCGTTGAGAGTTCCCAGGCGCTGCGCCCTTTCTTCCAGTGAAGTTCCTGTTTTCCGAGACGCGGGATTATTTCTTCTGGTCTTTCGATGGGTATGTGGAATGTGCCCACGGCTAAACCCCCTCTTGGAGGTCTGGCAGATGTTGAAGGGCCGCATCCTTTTGATTAAGCGGCTCTGTCCCGTCGTGCGTCAGCCATCTTAAATGAGGTTTCTTGTCCACCCTCTCTTCAACGAAGTCCGCCAAGCAGCGCTCGCTTGTTTTGAAGCCATCATCCGTCAATTTACCCCGAAACAGCTCATACCGCAGCCATACGCGGTACGTATTCACGATGTCGGTTTCGCAGTAATCGGCAATCTCCTTGATCTTACCTTCAAGAAAATATCGCTCCACCTCAGAACCATCGATACCATCAGGTTTACCGGGCATCCCCATAATTCTACTGAGTTCGTTGAGTGAAGCCTTGGCATTAGGCGCGAACGACGACAGAACATCGCAGAGATCAACTGCGTCCTCGGTATAGCGGTTGAAATACGGCCGCGCCGACAGCCCTGGCGCTGCGATCTTGTTGATCATGGCTCGATAGCGGAGAACCGGAAGATCGAATCCGTTGCCATTGAACGTGACGAGCCGTGGAGTAAGTTCGGCAATCTTGTTGACGAACGCTGCTATCAACTGTTTCTCGGTTCGCTCGCCAACGTGCGGCGCTCCAATAGCATCGACCCTCCAGTGGGCGCCTTCTCTGCTCGTGACCAGAGCGCCGATACACGCAATTGAATGATAGATATGCTTGGGAAACTTGTTGCCGAGAGCTTCGCGAACCTCAGTGGCAGTTTTGCCAACCAGATCATTTGCTGCCGCAAACCCTTGAAGGTCGGGTACGGTCTCAAGGTCCCAGACGATAACAGTATCGTTCATGAAGGAAAGTGTTACATAGAGAATGGCAGCTGAGAAGACAGCCACAGCACTGCTGTCAACGTCTTCCTGTCTTTCGGCCTCCGGATAATTAGGCCACTGTTCTAAAACTAGCCAAACAAACCAGTCTTCGGTGGTGTCTTTTGGCCAAACCGCGACTGCAAAGGCGCAGCTACACGGCTTGCAATTTTCTCACGCGAACTGGGCGGCCTGTAAAAGTGAAATAAGCCCTGGCCAATTTGATCTGAAGGTGTCGCCGATTTTGGAAGACTGCGCCATTCGCAACCCGGAATG
>CANKHA010000040.1 GCA_947481685.1 Bradyrhizobiaceae bacterium | reverse complement strand
GTGGTGGACAAGCATTCCGTCGGTGGCCTGCCGGGAAATCGCACGACGCCGATCGTTGTCGCGATCGCGGCGGCGGTCGGACTGACGATGCCAAAAACCTCATCGCGCGCTATCACCTCGCCCGCAGGCACTGCCGACACCATGGAAACGCTGGCGCCGGTGCAACTCGACACCGCAGCCATCCGCCGCGTGGTGACGGAGGAAGGCGGCTGTGTCGTCTGGGGCGGATCTCTAAACCTCAGTCCGGCCGACGACATTCTCATTCGCGCAGAGCGCGCGCTCGACATCGATACCGAAGGCCAATTGATTGCATCGGTGCTGTCGAAGAAGATCGCAGCCGGCTCTACCCATCTGGTCATCGATATGCCGGTCGGCCCGACCGCGAAGGTGCGCAGCAAGGAAGCGGCGCAGCAGATTTCAGAAGGGCTTGTCTCCATCGCTGCGACATTCGGACTGAAGACACGGGTCGTGCTCGGCGACGGCACGCAGCCAATCGGTAACGGCATCGGGCCCGCGCTGGAAGCGCGGGATGTCCTGCAGGTGCTGCAATGCAGCCCCGAAGCCCCTTCCGACCTGCGCGCGCGCGCCATTCAACTCGCCGGCGCGATGATCGAGCTTGCCGAACTGACGCCTGCTGGCGGCGGAGAAGCCCTGGCCACTCAGGTGATCGACGACGGGCGGGCCTGGGAGAAATTCAAGCGCATCTGCACCGCTCAGGGCGGCATGCGAGTACCGCCGGTGGCACGGCACACCCGGCCGATCAACGCCCGCGGAGCCGGACGGGTTCAGGCGATCGATAACCGGAAAATTGCGCGGCTTGCCAAGCTTGCCGGCGCACCGGAAGACAAGGCGGCGGGCGTCGATCTGCATGTCTGCATTGGCGACCTGATCTTTGTCGGGCAGCCGCTCTGCACCGTGCACGCGGATGCGCCGGGCCAGCTGGCCTACGCCTTCGAATATGCCGACGCCAACCACGATATTATTTCGGTACAGTGTGCATGAGCATTTTGATCGTCCCGCTTCCGGGCAATGATTCCATTGCCGCGGCGCTGGCCGCCATGCTGGGCGCAGACACAGGCCGGATTGAAACGCGCGCGTTTCCCGATGGCGAAACCTATCTCAGGCTTCTTGACGACCCGGCTGGCCGCGACGTCGTCATGGTCTGCACGCTCGATCGCCCGAATGAAAAGTTGCTGCCGTTGCTGTTCGCAGCAACCACGGCGCGCGAACTTGGCGCCGCCTCGGTCGGTCTCGCAGCGCCCTATCTGGCCTACATGCGGCAGGATATCCGCTTCCAGCCGGGCGAAGCGGTCACGTCCCGAACCGTGGCCGCCATGTTTTCCGAGGCTTTCGACTGGCTGGTGACGGTCGATCCCCATCTCCATCGCTTCGGCAAGCTGGATGAACTTTATCGCATCCCGACAAGCGTCATTCATGCGGCACCGCTCGTCGCGCAATGGATCGCGGCTAACGTAGAAAACCCTCTCATCATTGGGCCCGACAGCGAAAGCAAGCAATGGGTCTCGGACGTGGCCTTCGATGCAAACGCACCCTTCGCCGTTCTCGAAAAGCACCGCCACGGCGACCGGGATGTCACCGTTGACGTCAAAGATATGGATTCGCTTGCCGGCCATACTCCCGTGCTGGTCGATGACATCATTTCCAGCGGTCGCACCATGATCGAAGCTGCGCGTGCCTTGCGGTCGCGCATTTCGCTCTCTCCAGTCTGCATCGGGGTCCACGGAATTTTCGCCGACCGGTCAGATGAAACTCTGGCGCAGGCAGGCGCGCGCGTTGTGACCAGCAACACTATCGCACACGGGACAAATGCGATCGATGTGGCGCCATTGCTGGCCAAGGCCATTTTGGCTCGTACCGTCACGGCCTGAGCCGGGGACTATTGATACAGATCAAGGTGTCAGAGAGGCCGCCATGTTTGCCTGAGGCATGTCAAACGCGGCGATTTCCGTAAAGATCAGGCCCGCTGCAGGTGCTGGGAACCCTCCGGCTTCGGACAGCCCGCCCTCGTCCGCCAAAGACGAGTACTGCATCCGGGTGCGCGATCTTGTGGTCGGCTTTGGCGATCATACCGTGATTGATCATCTTTCACTGGATGTGCGCCGCGGCGAAATCATTGGCCTTGTAGGTGGATCTGGCAGCGGAAAATCCGTGCTGATGCGGGCCATTATCGGGCTGGTTCCCAAACGCCATGGCACCGTCGAGATATTCGGCATCGACCGCGATAAACTTTCCGACGAGGAAGTGCTCGCCGAGGGCAAACGCTGGGGGATTCTGTTTCAGCACGGCGCCCTGTTCTCATCCCTCACGGTTCGGGAAAACCTCGAATTTCCCATGCGGGAATATCTCGGGCTTTCTGCCAATTTGATGGACGAAGTCACCATGGCGAAGCTGGATATGGTGGGGTTGTCTGCGGCCGATGCGGATAAATATCCGTCGGAGTTGTCGGGCGGCATGACCAAGCGCGTGGCGCTGGCGCGGGCACTAGCGCTCGATCCCGAGCTTCTGTTTCTCGATGAGCCGACCTCCGGGCTAGACCCCATCTCGGCAGGCGAGTTCGACACGCTGCTGAAGACCTTGCAACGGACTCTGAAGCTGACGGTGTTCATGGTGACCCATGATCTTCAGTCATTGCATTCCGTCTGCGATCGCGTCGCGGCGCTGGCGGCGGGACGCATTGTGGAACTTGGCACAATGCAGGATCTGTTGAAGTCGGAGCATCCTTGGGTCAAATCCTATTTCCGGGGAACGCGCGGCCGCGACTTCGTTCATGAGGCTTCTGACAGTCAACTGAAGGGTTGATCCAGATCAACGGCCCACTGCTTCAATGGGTAATGATACCAACCTAAACATCATTCCGTCAGGACAGGCCATGACCCATCAGCACGCCGTCGTCTGGATCGATCATCGTGAAGCGCGCGTCCTCGCTTTTGGCGCGGCGGGCGTTGATAAGCAGATTCTGCGATCGAAGTCGGACACTCCGCATCTCCACCACAAGGCCAACAGCATCGGCGCCGGCAAGGCTCCGGTCGATACTGAATTTTTTGACCGCGTTGCCAGAGCGATCGAGGGGATCGGTTCAATCCTGATCACCGGGCCGTCTACGGCTAAGGGCGAACTGGTGGAGCATATCCACGCGGGGCATCCTGCAGTATTCAAGGCCATCGAAGGCGTCGAAACCGTGGATCACCCCACTGATAACGAACTGGTGAAAATGGCGCGCTCCCATCTCAAGGCCGCAGACCGGATTGCCGGTAACGCGTGACGCGTGACGCGTGACGCGCGCGGAACCACTGCATTGCAACGAAACAAAGCGGTGCAGCAGCTGAAAGCAGACTTGGGGAATAGCCCGCAACGGGCCTAAGGTGTCCGCATTGCCGTTGGAGATTTCATTTCATGTGCCAGCAATGGTTTTCGGTCGCCGGACATTTGCTCGAGATACTCGGTTTCCTGATCGTCGCGTTCGAATTGCGCAAGCTGTTCGGCCCCGCGCCGACCAACGCGCGCCGATGCATCTACATGATCGGCGCTGGGTTCATGGTCGTCGGCATGCTGGGACAGACGGCTGGCGGCTGGGTTGGCCGGCTTCCGATCAGCTGGATCGCAAGCTGCTACTAGCGGCGCGCCGCGCTATATCAGCTTCATCGTGAAGGTGAAGGCAAAGATCACGGCGGCTGCCGCAACGCCGCTGTGAATCGCGAACGCGAACCACATCACGTAAGGCGCAAAGCGGATGCCGCGCAGAACGGCATACGATACCACCACCGTTGCCAGCTCGAAAATGAGCAGCATCACTTCCTGATGGTGGAGCTGACCAAAGCGTGGAATCCAGTACAGCCAGACCCCTGCCGCAATGGCCAGATTGAGCCAGGCTGCCGGCTTATTGCCGCGGCGCAAGACGGCCCACAGCAGGGTCGCAACATGCGCCAGCAGGATCAGAACGGTGATGGTTTGAAACAGGCTGTTACTGCTCATCGTCCAGTCATACACCTTTTATGCGAAAGCCCGGGCACTTGGCCCGGGCTTTGCCAGAAAATCGTATCAGCCCCTTACGCGAGCGCGCGCTTCAGCAGCGCGACGGTACGGCTCCAGGCCTGATCCGCCGCGCCCTTGTTGTAGCGGGCCTCGGTGGTGTCGTTGTTGAAGGCATGTTGCGCGCCGGGATAGGTGTGGATCTCGTTTTTTACACCCGCTGCCGCCAGCGCATCCTTGTAAGCAGGAATGCCCGCGTTGATGCGCTCGTCCTCGCCCGCATAATGCATCAGCATTTCGGCCTTGATCTTCGGCACATCCTCGGCCTTCGGCTGCGCGCCGTAATAAGACACGCCCGCCGCGAGATCGGAACCGGCGGCTACCGCCGTGCGGTTCACGACGCCCCCGCCCCAGCAGAAGCCGACCGCGCCGACCTTGCCGTTGCTCTTGCTGTTCGACTTCAGCCAGCGCACGGCCTCGACCGCCTGGGCAGTCACCTTCGGCGCTTCCAGCTTGCCGATCATGTCGCGGCCGACATCCTCGTCTTCCGGCGTGCCGCCGAGCGGTGTCAGGAAGTCGGGCGCGAGAACGACGAACCCTTCGAGCGCCATGCGGCGCGCGACGTCCTTGATGTGCGGAACGAGGCCACGGTTTTCATGCACGACCATCACCGCCGGCAGTTTCCCGGAGGCTGACGCCGGCCAGACCAGATAGCCGGTCGCCTGGTCGCCGAAGCTGACCATTTCCGACTTCAGGCGGGCGTCGTTCTCCGGAACGATGCCGGCGGCCGAGGCGCTGGCGCCGATCATCTTGGCAATCTCTTGTGCCGCTTCGCTGGTGCCGACAAGATCGGTAAGACGCCGCATGAAATCCGCGCGGTCGTTCGTCTTGTGGGTGAACTCGTCGTAGAGGTTGATCATTTCCTGGGTAATTCTGGGCAACTCGGTCATAGGTACTCCCTTGGAAACGCCTTGCGGTTTCTTGCGCTCCGCAGGCCCTGCAGGAAAAACACGGGGACTTTATATCGGGAGAATGCGGCGCGTCATAGCACGCCGCATTCCAGCGGACTATCAGCCGGCGCGGATACCGAGCTTCATTCTGCCGATACCTTCGATCTCGGCGATCATGGTGTCGCCGGCCACCAGCTTTTGCTGATGCTCGGGCGAGTCCGGGGTTCCGCATGAGATCAGATCGCCGGGCTCCAGCGTACTGACGCGCGACAGGAAGCTCACCAGCTCATACACGCCATTGATCATGGTTTCGTTGGTCGCGCTCTGGCGCAGTTCACCGTTCACCCAGAGGTTCATTTTCGTCTGGGCCCAATCCGGGATTTCATCGTGCGTGGTGATGCCCGGTCCAAACGGCGCGAAGGTATCGTAGCCCTTGCGGATGCAGCGCATCGCCTTGCCCGATTGCTTGGGGCCGTAGTTGCGCGCTGTGACATCGAGCAGGATCGAGTAACCGAAAATCGCCGACGGCGCCTGCTCGACGGTGAGTCCCTTGCTCCGCTTGCCGATGACGATGCAAAGCTCTACCTCCGGAAACACGCCTCCCGCGCCCGGGGGGATAACGACGTTGCCGCCGGGTCCGATGATGGCGGACGGCGGCTTCAGGAAGACGGTGTGAATGAGTTCTTCCTTCGTCAAAGTCGCCGTCTCGCCCCGGCTGCTTTTGCCGTCCGGGTCCTTCACATTGACGCCGCGATAAAAGTTGCCGGCCGCAGCCCAGATCTTCGATGGCTTCGGGACGGGTGGCGACAGCGTCTCGGGCAATTCCATCGGATCGCCGGAGAATGTCAGCCCGGACGGGTTCTCGATCACCTCGATCATCGACTTCCGGTTATCGACGATGCGATAGCCGTCTTTTGACCCGGCAACCACTTGCCCCGTGCTCAACGTCGCGAATTTCACTGTCAGTCTCCCTTCGAAATTTTATACGGCTGCGTTCTTGTCCGGTCCGGCGGGCTCGCCCGGCGCGTGAATGTGAGACCCGACCCCTGCTGCGGCGCCGGACACGACGACACAGCGGTCTACCGGCAGCTCGACATGGACCTCATCGCCCGCAGCGAACACGAACCGCGGGTGCTGCCGGCTCATCAGGACTTCACCGCGGACTTCGATTTCCAGCTCGACATTCTCACCGAGAAACACCGGCCGGCGCACGCGGCCGGCAAACACGTTGCCGCGTCCGGCGGGCGGCGCCTCGACCGTAATCTGCAAATCCTCAGGCCGGATGACGATGGAATCGCCCGTGGCGATCGGCCGGTTGCTTTCGGCGTTCACCAGCACTGGCCCGATGTTGGTCTCGACCGAGACCACCCCTGTTGTCTGCGCCGGTGGCCGCGTAACCGAAAGCAGGTTTGTCCGGCCTACGAAGGTGGCAACGAAGGTGGTGGCGGGGCGCGAGTAAATTTCGCGCGGGGCGCCCTGCTGGATCAAGGTGCCTGAATCCATCACGGCGATGACGTCGGACATGCTGAACGCCTCCGCCTGGTCGTGCGTCACATAGAGCGTCGTCACGCCGGTCCGAAGCTGCATGGCCCGCAGTTCGCTCCGCATGTGGTCGCGCAGGCCCGCGTCGAGATTGGACAATGGCTCATCGAGCAACAGCAGTTCGGGGCGCGTGATCAGCGCGCGCGCGAGCGCCAGCCGCTGTTGCTGGCCGCCGGACAGCTTGGTGGCGATGCGGCCGCCGTACTGGTCCAGCCGGACCATGGCGAGCGCCTCCTCGACCCGGGCGGCAATCTCCTTGCGCGAAAGCTTGTGGCGGCGTCGGTTGGCATGCAGCGGAAACGCTACGTTCTGGGCCACGGTCATGTGCGGCCAGATCGCGTAGCTCTGGAACACCATGCCGAAGTCGCGTTCCGACGCCGCAACAAACGCGCCGGTTTCGGAATCGGCGAGCACACGGCCGCCCACGGCGATATGGCCACGATCGGCGCGTTCCAGACCGGCGATGCAGCGCAGCGTCGTGCTCTTTCCGCAACCCGACGGGCCGAGCAAGGTAAAGAACTGCCCCGGTTCGATCGTGAACGAAACGTCCTTGATTACCTGGACGGTTTCCTGACGCGATACGAACGCCTTTTCGAGGTGCGATACTGTCAGTTGCCCAGGACGGGCCGGCTGTGCCGATCCGTCCCGGCCTTTTGTCGAAACAATATTCATTTCGCCGCGACCGGGAAGTTCCAGGACTCGAAGATGCGCTTCTGCAGCGGTTCGATCTCGTCGATATCGTCCCAGCCCACGAAGGCGATCTGCTTGCCCTCGACCAGCTTGTTGGGCAGCGAGCCGGGTTTGAAAACCGAGCCCTTGATCGGTCCCAGGCGGTCGAAAACTTCCTGAACCTTGTCACCCGCGGCGAACTCGATGAACAACGCCGCCGTCGCCGGCATCTTTGTCGAGCCGTTGACCGACAGTATCTGGTTGAGCCGGACCGGCACAGGCTCGAGCAACACCGCCTGCACATGCGGCGCCTTGCGCTGGTCGCGGATGCGAATGACCGAGTGATAGTGATTGAGCGAGCCGACGGCGTATTCGCCCGCGGCCATGGCCGTGATCGAACGCGTGGCGCCGGTCGTCCACACCGGCTTCTGCTCGCCAAGCTTCTTGGTGTAGTCGAGGACCTTGTCCTTGCCCCAGACGACGAAGAGCGCGGCGAGACCGGATGCCTGCGAGACGTCGACCCAGATTTGTCCGTTCTTCAGCCGCGGATTGAGCAAATCTTCGTATGATTTGGGGACGAGGTCCGGCGGCAGGATCTTGGCGTTGTACGACACCCCGGCCAGCGCACTGCCGACAGCGACCACGTTCGGCTGCTTCGGATTGATCATCTTGACGGGGATGTCGAGGATCTTTTTCTCGGCCATGCCGAGGAAGTCGATCTTGTTCATGCTCGGATAGTAATTCGCGAGGCCGAGCTCCTCCTCGAGGTGAACGATGTCGTGCTTGTGGGTTCCAGCCTTGAGCTCGAGAAGGATCCGGGAGTCGGTCTGGCCCACCTCTTGTCCCTCGGCCTTGATGCCGTAGGTCGCGGTGAAGAGCTTCATCACCTCGTCGATGGCGGCCTGCGTGTGCGAGAGCGTCACCATAAGCGTTCCGGATTCCGCCTTGGCCGCCTTCACGAGTTCTTCGTGGCTGGTATAGCTGAGGAATCCGGCCGCATTCTTTTCCGCACCATAGCTTGCCGCGGGCGCCAGCAGCGCCGTGCCGCAGGCCGCGACGAGCAGGCATTTTAACGCGTTCATATCAACCTCCCTGACGTATTGTTGCGCCTTGTTGCGGGCGGGCTAATCATTACCAGAATAGCCTCGCGCGATCATCTGTCTGGCCAGGATGGTGATCAGGGCCAGTCCGACAACGAGCACCACCCCGAGTGTCGCCGCCATCGAGAAGTCCGCCTGGCGATCCCAGTAGTCGTAGAGCGTGACGGAGATCAACTCGTTCTGGGGCGTCGACAGGAGCAGCGACACGTTCAGGTTGCGGAAGGCATTCGCCGCCACGAATATCCATCCGGCGACGAATGTCGGCAAAAGTAATGGAAACAGGATCCGCGCGAGCACGCGTACCTTCCTCGCGCCGCTGACATAAGCGGCTTCCTCCAGCGACGCGTCGATCTGGGTCATCGCCGCGTTCGACGTGCGGCTTGCAAAAGCGATGAACCGGGTTACCAGCGCCAGCGAAAGCACGATCAGGCCGCCATAAAGGCCTGTCCAGTGCATCGCTGGTGACAGATAGAACATGATCATGGCCACGGCCACGACCACTGCCGGAATGGCGTGCGGGATGAAGGCGATCGAATCCAGGATGATCCGGCCGGGCACACGCTGGCGGACAATCACCCAGGCGAGCAGAAACGCCAGGATCATGGTTCCGGTCGCAACCCAGAACGATACCCAGAGTGAGTTGCCCGCGGCGCGGATGACGCGCGTGTTGGAGAACAGCTCCTTGTAGTTGTCGAAGCTCAGATCGCTGAACATCTCCATCGACGGCACCCGGTAAAAGGGCAGCAGCGAAGCCAGCAGCAGGATCAGCAGCGGCAGCAGCACCGCCAGGAAGAAGTAGAAGATCACGAGCCCCAGCGCGGGCCAGCGCATTCTGCGCAGCTCGATCTGCCGCGGCCGGAAGGCTTTCCCTGTGACAGTCGCAAACTGGCCGCTACGACGCAGCACGACGCGATGGTAGATAATGACCATGACCACCGAAATCAGCAGGAATATCGTCGCGTAGGCCGCCGAGAGGCCCCAACTCGAACTCAGGTAGGCCGTGAAATAGATGACCGTCGGAAGCAGGAAGATTTGCGCAGGAAGGCCGATGAGCAGCGGCGTCTCAAAATCGTCGAGCGTTCCGATGAAGGAGTACATCCACGTCGCCAGCAGCATCGGCAGCATGAGCGGCAGCGTGATCTTGCGGAGCGTGAAGCTGTTGCGCGCGCCGGACATCGCGGCGGCTTCCTCGAGCGCGGGATCCATCAGGCGGAAGCCTGCGACCAGCATCAGGAACAGCGTCGTTGAGCCGCGCACGCTTTCAACAAATATCATGCCTTCCAGACTGTAGATGTTGATCGGCCCCGTGACGCCGTCGTAGCCGAACGGTGCGAGAAAATAGCGCAGCACGACGTTGATCAGCCCCGTGCGGGGGCCAAGCAGCAGGATCCAGGCCATGGAGGAGAGCATGCCCGGCATCGCGATGGGCAGCAGAATCATCACCCAGGCGGCGCCGCGATATGGCATGTCCGTGCGTTCGACGAGCCACGCCAGACCGCCGGCGATCAGCATGCTGAGCGTGGCCACCATCGTGGTGTAGAGCAGCGTGTTGGCAAGCGCCTCGTGCGTCATCTTGCTGGTGTAGACGAGCGCATAGTTGGCGATCGTCCAGTCGCCGGGAGCCGCTGCGGAGCCTGAACGAAAACTGAAAACGATGAGGTAGACCAGCGGGACAATAACGATCCAGGCGAGAACTGCCGCCGCCGTCACGCTGATCCAGTAATCCCGGAACCACGTCACGAACCGTGAGCTGTCTTGCGAGCCTCGAATACCGCTGGCCGCCGGGATCTCTGTCATCGAGGCCCCGACCGGATCGCCGGCGCATCAACCGGCATCCGGCCCCAGGCCGGACGCTCATTCTCATGGCCTGCGCCCTGATGCCTTATATTTTTAACGACGCTTACTCCCCCCATATTGCGGGCCACTTATTGGTGTGCGGCCTCGCAAGGGCTTTGAAACCCAAGGCTTAATACGTCTTGCATCCGTGGAATGTTGTCAATCGGAGACTGGCTGGCGATGAAACAGCGCGCCCAATCGACGAATTGGTAGCGACGATTATCGCTTGAGCCAGGCCAGCGCGCCCTGCCCGGCGGCCTTGCCGGTGGAGAAGGACGCCTGCAACAAATAGCCGCCGGTCGGCGCTTCCCAGTCGAGCATTTCCCCTGCGACAAAAACGCCGGGGCGCTGCTTGAGCATGAAGCGCGCGTCGATGGCGTCGAACGCGATGCCGCCTGCGGTCGAGATCGCGCGCGTAACCGGCGCGGTGTCGGTGAGGCAGAGCGTCACGCCGTTGATCAGCGTCGCGACCGCCTGCGCGCTCATGGCGCTGAGCTTGTGGCCTGACGCAACCGCCGCTTCATGCAGCATCCCGATGGCGGCGGGCGAGAGCTTCACGGCCTTGCGCAGAATATTGGCGAAGGATTGCTTGTCGCGCGGTGCCTGCAACCGCTGCTGCAGCTCGGCATGCGTCATGTCGGGACGCAGCGCGATGGAGAGCAGCACTTCGCCGGTCGCGTCGATGGCGTCGCGCAGCGGCGCCGATAGCGCGTAGATCGCGCCACCTTCGAGACCCTCGCGGGTGATCACCGCTTCACCGCGCACCGTGGTCTCGCCGAGCGTGAGCGCGATGCGCTTGAGCGGATGGCCTTCATACTTGTCGCGGAAGAAATCCGACCACTGCACGACGAAACCGCAGTTTGCCGGACGCAGCGGCGCAATCGTGACGCCCGCCTGCGTCAGCACATCGGCCCAGCCGCCGTCGGAGCCGAGCTTCGGCCAGCTTGCGCCCCCGAGCGCCAGCACCACCGCATCGGCATGCACCAATGGTTGTCCCTCGAACATCAACGCGCCCTCGCCGTCCCAACCGAGCCAGCGATGGCGCAGCGCAAATTTCACGCCTTGCGAATCGAGCCGTTGCAGCCAGGCGCGCAGCAGCGGCGAGGTCTTCAGCAATTGCGGAAACACCCGACCGCTCGAGCCGACGAAAGTCTGCTGGCCGAGCTGCGCCGCCCATTGGCGCAACGCCGTCGGCGGAAAGGCGTCGATCGCGGCGCGCAAATGCTCCGCCGCCGCGCCGTAGCGCGCCATGAAGGGTTCGAGGTCTTCGCTGTGGGTAAGATTGAGCCCGCCGCGCCCGGCGAGCAGGAATTTGCGGCCCGCCGACGGCATCCGGTCATAGACCGTGACGTCGGCGCGGCCCGCCATCGCTTCGGCGGCCATCAGCCCCGCGGGGCCTGCGCCGATCACGGCAATGCGCGGAATGGATGCCATTCAGGAGCCGTGATCGGGACGAAGCTTAGTAGCCCCGGCGCCGTTCCTTTTTCGCGGCCTTGCGGGCGGCATAGCGCGCATCGCGCGCGGCCTTCTGGTCGGCGAGAAGTGCTGCTTCGGCCTCGACCGCCTCGGCGGCGAGGCGCGCGGCTTCTTCCTGCTGCTGCTGCAGCGCGAGCTTCGCGGCTTCGGCGGCGCGTGCGGCCTCCTTGGCCTTTTCCACTTCGCGCTCGGCCTTGGCCCTGGCGCGTTCCGCATCGCGCACCTTGCGGGCCTCGATCACGACCATGCGCGCGGCTTGCTTTTCGTCGGCTGCCGGGTCGTTCGCCGCCGCGCGATACTTTTCGAGCAAGGCCTTCTTGGCTGCTGCTGCTGCGGTCTGGCGGTCTTTAAAGTCAGGGTCTCTGAAGCTCGGCATTCGGTCTCCGATGGGGATGGGATGGACGGTTCGCCACGCCGGCAAAACCGCATGGCGCTTCATGGCTGCGCCTGACCGTAATTGGAAGCAAAATCTTCAAAAACAAGCCGCAAACGCGGTTCCGGCACTGGAAAACCGCACGATCACGCAGAAATGCGCCGGCGCACGGCATTCGCTTCAAATCGGCGGCAAACCCGCAACAAAAAAAGCCCCCCGCGGATGACCGCGGCGGGCTGGAACGGGCGCTTCAGAGGCGCGATGATTCAGGCGGGGAGCTTCCTCCTGCCCGGCACTGTATAATGTAGGACGCCTGAAGCGCTCCCCGCGCGATTGCCGAAGGTCACCGCTGCCGATGCCCCTCCCCCAGCGCCTTGCGATTCTCCTGGCGATCCTAGTCGCGCTCTATGTGTTCGTCGCCTACCTGATTTTGCCGGCCACATGGCTACGCTATGAGCGCGAGCCGGGGCTGGCGAAGAAGGTCATGGTGACGGAGAACGGCGCGCATATCCCGGGCGATCCGATCAATGTCGGCTTCATCGGCAGCAAAGAGGATGTGGTGCAGGCCTTCCATTCCGCCGGCTGGTTTCCCGCCGATCCGATCACGCTGCGCACCAGCGCCGAGATCGTCGGTAGCGTGGTGCTGCATCGCCCCTATCATGATGCGCCGGTGAGCCCGCTGTTCTTCGACGGACGCCGCGAGGATCTCGCCTTCGAGAAAGCCGACGGTGTGAGCGCCGCGCACCGCCAGCATGTCCGGCTGTGGCAGGTGCTTGCCGATGGCGTCGAAGGCCGCCCGGTCTGACTTGGCTCCGCAAGCTTCGACCGTGGCGTGGGACTGAGCCACGACACCGGACAGGTGACGCATCACATCGCGGCCAATGTCGATGCCGAACGCGGCCGCCTGATCGGCGATCTCAATAGCGCGCGCATGGTGACGGGCATCGAACAATGGCAAGGCATCGGGCCTACGCTGAACGGCCGCAACGGCGAAGGCGATCCCTATCATACCGATGGCGAGATCTGGGCCGCGACGCTGGTTGTCGGCGGCAAGCCCGCGGCGCAGGCGGCGCAGACCGTATCGCCGCCGCTGCTGATCCAGGCGAAGGATACGCTCTGGCCGCAAATCGTCTCTGCTGTGCGCGGCGCGGAGAAACTCGAGCCACCGTCCAAATAATAAAAAAGCCCGCCGCGCCGAAGCGCGACGGGCTGGTTCCTTCCCAGAGATGAAGCGGATCAGCGATTACGTTTGCGCGCCTTTCGCGGCCGCGCTGCTTTCGCTTTCGGCTTGTCCGGAAAATGCACGAAGCCGATCGGGTAGCTGATGCGCCTGACGCGCCGCCCGCCCTCGGTAAGCTGACTGACGCAGCCGAAGCCGAGGCAGATGTTGGTGTCCTCGTCGTCATCGGCGCGGGGTTTTTTCGGCACGGATCGGGTACTCCACGCGTTCGATTGTTGCTGAAAAGGCCGCGGTTCCGGCGCATCGGCGCTGTTCGCGAAATGGCCCCACTCTCGCCTTGAAAGTGCTCCGCGCGCTGCTTACGCGCCGCCTTCATCCAGAACCGATGTGGGAGTGTGGGAATGAAGGTGCGTCTGCGCGCCGCCATCTGCGGCACCGTTATTGTTGTTGCCTGTTCGCAAGCCGCGATGGCGGAAAGTGGCATTGCTTCGGTCTATGCCTATGACGGGGAAAAGACCGCGAACGGCGAACGCGCCAATCCGGGGGGACTAACCGCCGCGCACAAGACATTACCCTTTGGAAGCAAGGTGAAGGTGGTGAACAAGCGCAACGGCAAGAGCGTGGCGGTGCGGATCAACGACCGCGGGCCGTTCGTGCGCGGCCGCGTGATCGACCTGACGCCGGCCGGCGCGCGGGCGCTAGGCTTCTCGGGGCTGGCGCCGGTGAGCATCGAGAGCGCGTGCTAGCAGGAGGAAGCGTCAGCGCTTCGGGCAGAGCGCCTTTAGCGCCGCCGTGAAACCCTTGAGGCTGAAGCTAAGGCACGCCGGGCCTTTCTCGTCCCGCGTCGGACAAATCATCAACGTCCCCGCCTTGATCAACGCTTCGGTACTCATCTCGAAACTGCGCGTGCTGTATCCCCCTGAACTCAGAGCCTTAAAAAGGGAGTCCTGTTTGTTTGTCTGGATATATAACGGCTTCTCATACGGAGACTCATCGACACCCGACATCGCGTCACTGAAAGCTTTGTCCTCATAGAGAAAATAGCCAACACTATAAGTTGAGCATTTAAATCCCAAAGACACATCGTGCCCGTTCAGGGCCGTCGTCCGAGCCAGGTCGACTATCCCCTTCGGTGAAGGAAGCGGATCCTGATCAAAATCACGGTCTT
The DNA here is from genome assembly GCA_947481685.1 of Bradyrhizobiaceae bacterium. GTDB lineage: Bacteria > Pseudomonadota > Alphaproteobacteria > Rhizobiales > Xanthobacteraceae > CANKHA01. The sequence goes on along the minus strand of CANKHA010000040.1, from coordinate 6,816 downwards.
CATAAAGGATCCAATCCCCAAAGGTTTTTTCTTCGGCCACATTTTTTGTTTGGGCCAGCGACGTCGCCGCGCATCCAAACATGATAACGCCAGCCCATAAGGATAGGACGATCCTTCCGCGCAGCATGTTTGGTTCCTGATGGTTGCGTTGTCTGGCAAGAATATCCCGTCGAATCGGTTTGCGCAGCTTTAAAAGGTTTCTCTTTCGTGTTTATCGCTTGAAAGGGCGGCTGTAGGAATCAACCGGGCCGTCAGGCCCGGCCTCCAGACCTCGAATAGGCGCTGCCGGGCTGGCCCAGGCTCGCGGTGAGAGCTTCTTTCGCTCTGCAAGACCCTGATCGAGCGCTGCTTGAACCCAAGGGAACGGCTCATTGAGATTGCGTCTGCCCTTGATTTGGTCTTTCCACGCAATGGGATCTCCCCCGCCCACGTGAATACGGCGGGTGAAACTTCCTGCTGTATTCATATAGCCATGACCGATGCCGGTTGCCCCCGCTATCACTGCATCACGGATAAAGCTTTCCATTTTCCTCCGATCATCCAGGTTTTGGGAATCGAGATAACGACGTTTTCCTTTCTCGATCACGTATAAATCTACGTCGGCTGCGTTGCCATAATCGTGCAATGGGCCTCGCTCTTGATATTTCGGAAGCCGCTGCGATTTTGGCGGTTGCCCGCCGGAACGAACTTCGACGCCAACACCGTTCTTTGCTGCCGCATAGTTGATTTGATTTTTTAACCCCCATTTAATTGCCAAGGGACGCTCCGGTTGATTTCCCTGCAACTCCTCGACGCGGTTTTCACCGTCGAAGCGTAACGGCGGCTCGGTCTTGAACGCTTTGAGTGGGTCGGGCGCCGGGGTTAGTGGCACAGTCTCCGGCTTCATCACCGGCAGACGATCCCCTTTGACCTCGCCTGCGTCGGGGAGGTCAAAGGGTGTCTGTTGCTGCTCCTGCCCTTGCGGCTGGAAGCGCGGCAGGCGATCGCTCTTGCCGACACTCGCATCGGGCAAAGTATCAAGCGACGGCGCCATACCATCCGTCTCTGGTTGTACTGTGTCGGCACTCGCCAGCTTGCGCGCGTTGAATTGCGCCAGCGCGATATCAAACCGCCCCGGAGTCCTAACGGACGTCGGCGACTCCGCCTCCTCATCCCCCTGCCCGTCCATGCGACTGACGATATCGCGGTATTCCTGCTGCACCGGCTCGTCGCGGAAATAGCGTTCGCGGTCGCTGCGCATCATCTCCTCGATCTGCGCGCGGCGGATCAGGTCGTCGTCTTCCGGTGGCAGGCTCATGGGATTTCTCTCGCGATGGTGATGGGGCGTTGCCGCTAGCGCAGCGCGATCTTGTCGATCTTCTCTTCCATGCGGACGAAGCTGGCATCGAGCGCGTCGCGCAGCGCCTTGATCTCGCCGGTGAACTGTTGCTGCATCAGGTGGAAGCCGTCGCGGCGCATGTAGGTGCGGGCGGCGTCGAGCTCGACATCGTTGATCTTCTGCCGCAGCGCGAGCAGCGTCTCATTATAGATGCGCGCCTGCGCGGCCTGCTCGGCCTCGATCTCGTCGCGCGAGCGGCGATGGCCTCGCGCAGCGCCTGCTCCACCCGCGTGAGCTTCCACACCAGCGCCGACGCGGTGCCGATGCCGGAACAGGCCAGCATCAGCAGCGCCAGCAGGAAATTGGGATCGCTCATGTCCGTGTCCCTGGCCCGTTACCGGCAGCGCGGGCGCGGCGCGCCGAGCGCCAGCAACGCGGCATTGTTCTCGCCGACCTTCTGCTTGGTCGGCGCGGTGTCCCTGCGCGAGAGACAGACGAATTTGATCGCGCTCACTGTGACATCACTGGTCCCGGAACCAGTCGTCTGGCAGGCAGTCAGCAGGGTTGCGCTCGCACAGAGCACGCAGGCGGTCGCGCGCCTGTTGCGCCTTGGTGATGGCATCGGTCTTTTCCCTTTCGATTTGCGCAAGCAGCGCAGATTGCGCGTCGTGGCGGATTTTGAGCACGATGGCGCCGAGCAGCACGGCGGCGACGGCTAAGCCCGCAAGCCAGCGGCCGATCGGCGTGAGGATGAAGGCCAGCATCATGCGGCCTCCTGCATGCGCTTGCGCCGCCACCACACGAAGCCGCAGGCGAAAGCCGCCAGCACCAGGCACCAGAAGGCGGGCTTGCCGGCCGACGACAGCACCGCCTGCTGCATGGTGTCGGACGATGCGTTGAGCTTGTCCCACACCGTGGCGCCGAGGCCCGCGAGGGTGAAGCCGCCGCCGACCGTCGCGCCATTCGCGATGGTCGATTGCGTCAGCGGCTTCGGCTCCGGCGCATCGACCTCCGCCGTGTGATGCACCGGCTCCGATGGTTTCTCGGCATCGGCATAGCGGTCGTCCCACAGCGCCTGCTCGGCATCGCGCCGGCGCTGCAATCCGCGCAGCACCTGCCCTTTCGAGCGCACATAGCCGTCGAACTTCGCGCGGCAGGCGGCAGTGTCGCCGCGGTTGAGCGGTACGATCAGTTTCTTCAGGTTGCCGAGTCCGCAGTTAAAGGCAAAGGACACCAGCGCATCGAACTGCCCTTGCGTCAGCCCGACCTGCACCAGCGCGTTGACCGCTTCCTCGCACTGGTCGAGATCGACATCGAGGATGTCCAGCGCGCGCCGCTCGCCGATGCGCAGCCCCGGCGCGATCTTGAGCGGATGGCGCGCGCCGTCGGTATGGCCATAGCCGATCGTAAGTGTCCCGTGCACGGGCCCGCCGCTCCATTCGCGGTAGCGGCCCCGCACCGGCGGCACGAGGTCGTCATAGACATAGGGTACGAAGCTCTCGAAGCTCTTGATGAGGGCGAGGCCCTTGCGACCGATAACGCGCTTGCCGCCTGCGGCATTCGCGTCACTATTAACGCGCTTGGGGCTTGCCCCATTCGCGTCAGGATTAGCGCGCGTGCCGCTTGCGGCATTCGCGCCAGTATGAATGGTCATGGGCACTCCTGTTGATGAGGCAATAAAAAAGGGCCGCGTGAGGCAGCCCTGACGGGAGAGTCTGAAGCGACGCAGTTGCACCGCTAATCCACTTCAACTATGCCTGCGGCATGAAGCACGTCTTCTTCATGGGGAATAAGCGCTCAGGCACCAGCATCCTGTCGCGCGTTATCAATCTTCATCCGTCGGTGTTTGTATTCCCGGAGGCGGACGTCGCCTGGATTCTCTATTGCCTGGCGAACGGCAAGGAACTCGGGCCCTATCCGCTCGACGGCTTCACCGGCTTCCGGCGCACGATGGCGAGTCACGAAGCACTGGTGCGCCAGCCGTTCACAAACATCGCCGGGCATGGCGATGCATTGATGCTGGCCCTGGCCGCGGCGCGCGGACGCGACACGGCGAAGCTGGAATGGATCGGCGACAAGAAGCCAGTGCAGCAGACGGACCCTGCGATTTTCAACTTTCTCTGCGACCTCTACCCGGAGGCGCGCTTCGTCCACATCGTGCGGCATCCCGGCAATTTCGTGCGCAGCCTGGAGAAGCGCTATGCGGTCAAGAACAAGGGCGCGCCGCCCGGACGCGATATCCTCTACGATCTGTGGCTGAAGGCGGAACGCTGGGTGATCGAGGACAAGGCAAGCAAGCGCGCACCAATCCTGTCCGTCACTTATCCGGATCTGCTGAGCGATCCGGCGGCAACCGCAACGCGCGTGCTGACATTTCTGGGACTGGACGTTTCCGAAAGTCTCGCCGCGCGCATTAAAGCCGCTGTCGATCCCGGCCGCGATGCGCCTTACGAGCCGTCCGACGCCGAAGCCCCTGCGGCGGTGCAGGAAATCGCACGGTTATACGGGCTGATGTAGCGAAAGAAGGAAACTTCGCGATGGGTAAGGCAAAAACCTTCAAGCCGGGACGCGGCTACACCAGAAAAGATTGGGATGACCTCGATAGTCCGGCTCTGACCAAAGAGCAGATGGCGAAGGCCAAGCCTTTTGCCGAAGCATTACCGGATTTGGCGGAGGCCATTCGCCGGCGTGGCCGTCCAAAACTTGAAAATCCGAAAGAAGCCATCAAGCTTCGGCTCGATACCAATATTCTTGCTTCCTATCGGCATGAAGGGCCCGGTTGGCAGACCAAGATCAATGCGGATTTGAGAAAAGCCCGAAAGCTGAAGGCGCCGTAGCTGCCACAACCCAACGCGCGTGCTGCAGTTTCCTGGGCTGGACGTTTCCGAAAGTCTCGCCGCGCGTATTAAAGCTCCCGTGCTTCAAGGTAGCGAGCGCGGGCATTCTGCCAGTTCTACTGACCGGTGATAACGCCACTTGACGGATAACCATTTCGTAGTTTATAAACTACAAGTGACCGAGATCAGACAGACAGCGGAATTCGCCAAATGGCTTAAGGCCCTTCGCGACATACGCGCCAAGGCAAAGGTGTTGGTTCGGATCGAGCGGCTGGCTGACGGCAACTCCGGCAATGTGAAGGCTGTCGGTGGAGGCGTATCGGAACTGAAGATCGATTTCGGCCCCGGCTATCGGGTTTACTTCGCGAACCGTGGCGAGGCTTTGATTATCCTGCTGACCGGCGGCGACAAAGATAGCCAAGCCGATGACGTTAAGAAGGCCAAGCGTATCCTGAGCGAATTGGAGGACTGATTATGGCAAAGACCAAACCGTTCGACGTGGCTGAATATCTGGACAACCCCAAGATGATCGCGGCCTATCTCAGCGAGGCGCTTGAGACTGGGGATACCGATTACGTCAAGAAGGCCATCGGTACCGTCGCTCGGGCCCAAGGCATGACCAGCGTTGCCAAGGCAACGGAGCTCTCGCGGGAAAACCTGTACCGCTCGCTTTCGGTTGATGGCGTGAGAACCGAGTTCGACACCATCATGAAGGTGATCGACGCACTTGGTCTTCAGCTTGAAGTGAAGCCTAAGGCTGTTGCCTGAACCTTGGCCGTCGATAAGTCAGGCGCCTGCCCTCAATACGTTCGAGCGTATCACGGTTGATGTAGCGCACTGGTGCGCACCCGGCCGCGACTCTATTCCGGAGAGGCCCCGCGCTTCGCGCCGGCACGCTTCTTTCCCGCGCGCCGATTCCGCCGCTTCTCACGATTGGGGGGCGGCGCAGCCGGGATCCACCGCGCGATCACGTTCACCCATGGGCGGATCCACCGTTTGATAGAAACCACTAACGGGCGGCTCCACCGTTCGATCGCATCCGCCGATATTTCACTCAGGCTTTCGCGAAAAAAGGTCATCGCGACCGCGAGACCGAGTGCGACAAAGATGCCAACGATCAGGAAGACATTATGTAAGCTGCCGACGACGCTGAAGAAATCAGTTTTCATAAGACCTGTAGGATAGAGTCTTGTTCACACCGGTTAAAGGCCGAAAAGCCGCTGAATGCAACCATGCCGGGGAAGCGCGTCAGCAGAAGGTTGATCTGGTAATCGTAGCCGTATAGATTTTCGCCGATGCTGGAATGGAACAAGAAAAAGGAGTGGACAACGCGCGCTTCGACAAGACTCTTCCGCGCCTGACGAAGCGAGCCGAAGCGGCCGCCCTTTTTATTGAACCGAATTCAACCGTACTCGATGTGGGTTGCGGCCGCCGCCCGATCCGCCCGTTCCTGCCGGACTCCGTCCGCTATCTGGGAATCGACAAGAATCCGGTCGAACCCGACGTTCTTGTCTTCGATCTCGATCGGCACGAGTTTCCCGATGGATCCTGGGACATCACGGCGTCGGCTCTCGTCCACGAACTGCTCGAAGCGCGTGACGAAAAACGGTTACTGCGCCTTCAGCGTCAGCTCGCCGGCCACAAGCTGCTGATCATCGATGAACTCGGCTATGTGCCGCTCTCTACGATTGGGGCCGAGCTGCTGTTCGAGGTCTTCAGCCAGCGCTACGAGCGAGGTAGCACTTTGGTCACGAGCAATCTGCCGTTCGACGAGTGGACGTCGGTGTTCGGCTCCGAGCGGCTCACCGGCGCGCTCCTCGACCGCCTCACGCATCACGTCCATATCCTCGAGATGAACGGCGACAGCTTCAGGCTCGCTCACTCCAAGCGCCGGTCACGCCGAGCACGGTCAGAACTGCCGTCGGAGGTTGCCCCTCAGGAATGAAACGCGACAAGCAAGAAGGCCCCCGATATCGGGGGCCTTCTTGCTTGCCTCCATGCTGCACTTTTACTCCGGCCTGCCGCTGCAAAATCCCTCCGGCGTTGACAGCTTCAGCGACACGATGCCGGTGTCGGCGCGCACGTAACAGATCGAAACTTCGCCGCTCAGGCTCCCGAGCCAGGTGAATTTTTCCAAGTCGTACTGGATTGCGGCCGGGGTATACAGCGGCTGGGTTAGGACAGGCATCTCGAACGCACCGATCTCTGTCCCGTCCTTTTTTGCGACATTATAAATATAGTTGGCCGCCCGCACGCTCCCGGCGCCCGGCATATATTGAACGACGATCTGCGGATGACCGGGAATATGGTCGGGAAGAAATTGCGCGAGGGTCCGCGCATACAGCGCGTAGCCGCCTTGCGAAGTTCCACCGACCGTGATGGTGACCCGGTTCTTCGCATAGAAATCCTCGACAGGGTCCGCCAACGCCGCACCGTGCATCGCGACAAGTACGGCGCCCACCATCCCGCCTCTGAAGAGTGTCGCTTTCCACGCAATCATGGGTTCGCCCCGCTCTTAGCCCCGGCGGGCGCATCATCTTTCCAGCTGATCGCCGCGTTGAGCCGGTCGATGTCCTCCTGGGAGGCTGACGCGACCGTCTGCAGCATCTTCTGAAGCTCGTCGCCATCGACCGCGTTGATTTCGCTCTGGGTCTTTTCGGC
>CANKHA010000039.1 GCA_947481685.1 Bradyrhizobiaceae bacterium | reverse complement strand
AGTCTTCGGTCTTCGGCGCGGCGCCGGTCATGGCATTGAGACCGGTCTTCTCACCCATCGACTGGGCGAAAGCCGGCGCAGCCAAAAGGCTGACGGCAGTGAAGGCGAGAACGATTTTTTTCATGGGCTTTTTCCTGTCGGATTATTTGTGAAACCGCGCAACCACAGTCGGAGGGAAAACGCCCGTTGCTTCCAACAAGTTCCAGCCAGGACGCGCATGCGGACAATTTTCCAAGACCGCGAGAGGCTGCCAACTGAACCAAGACCGGCCCGGAGCGTTGATCCCGACGACGCCGTGTATCCGCACGCGCGCACAGGGTGGTTCCGATGGCGCGGCAACCGGGCAGCCTCAATCTCTTCGAACGCTATCGCGTCTGGCGCTCCCGCCCCGATCAAACGATCGGCTCCAATCGGGGCGTGACAATCCATGACCCCGCCGCCGCCGGACCAAAGGATCTGGACGATCCGTTCGGCGACGATGATGTGCAGGAACGCGTGGGCAAGGTCATCGCGGACAGTTCCGTAAAAGCACCGAAGCCCGAGACGTGACCGGTCACTCCACGAAAAAAGATGGCCGCAACATGCGGCCATCAAGTCCTCTCAGGGAGACTTACGTTCGAAGCTATTGCTTCACGTAGCTATAGACCGTGAATGAATTCGGCATGATCGTGACCTTCTTGGTCTGCAGATCCATGCTGGTTTCGGCGCCCATGGCGAACAGTCGCTTGTTCTTCTGGTCATAGGCGATGGTCTTCACGGTGGGGTGCGTGCTGAGGGATTCGAGCGGCTTGTAGGTGTTGGCGTCGATCTGCTCGATGACGTTGATGTTGGCGCTGTTGCCGTTGGAGGCGAATATCCGCCTGGTTTCCGGATCGAAAATCACGCCATCGTTGTTGGCGCCGATCTCGGTGGTGTAGATGACCTCGCCGTTGTCGGCATTCACGACGGCAAGCGACGGCTTCACCTTGTCGCTGCCACGGCAACCGAGGAAGATACGGTTGTTCGCGGCGTCATAAGCCAGGCTGTTGGTCTGTGCGCAGCCGGGCGTTTCCCACTCTGCCGTCACTTTGAGATTCTTGACGTCGATCCGGTAAAGCTTCGCCGGGTCGCGGGAGGCGAGGTAGAAATTGCCCTTGCCGTCACCCTCCGCATGTTCGGCCTTCACGGTGCTGACCTTGATGGTGCCGACCTTGTTCAGCGAGGGCACCTCCAGAACGATCAGTTCGGTGCCATCTTTGCCGGCCGATGTGTTCACGACGATCCGCTTGGAGCCTGAATCATAGTGGCTGGTGTCGATGCCTTCGGCGAGCTTGAGCGCTTCCTTCGCCTCAAGCGTCGAGAGCTTGAACGGCGTGATCGTGCCATCTTCGTTGTTGGCGATTCCGAGATCGTGCTCCGGCAGCAGCAGCGCGCCGTTGGAGCTGTGCTCCGCAGTGCCCTCCAGAACCTTTATGAGTTTTTTGTTCGCCACATCGAAAATCTGAAGCCCTTCCTTGCGATGGCCGAGAAAGACGCGATTGGTCTTGGCATCGAAGGAAATGTAGTCGTAGCCCGCGTTCTTGCTGGGAATCGCGGTCGCGCTTTCCTGATGCCAGCCATCGAAGGCAAATGCCGGAGTGGCGATCGCCAGTCCCGCAGCGAATACGCAAAGACGCTTCATAAAAGCCTCCGTTATTGGCCATTTCCTCCGGACACTTTGATTTTCTTGAGAAACCAATTGCGCCGATTGGGTGACTGTACGGCGGGGCTTTTGAAATGTCTCGCCTTCGAGTTGTGCGAGCACAGAAATACAGCTTAGACCTTCGTCGCGTCTCGCCGTGGTTTCCTCACGGGGCAAGGGATGTATTACGGAACATCTCCGGGTGAAGCAGGCAACCATCGCCCAGCCCTGCTCAGAGCGTGATGTTCGAGCGCCGTCGGTGAAGGCTAATCCTCGACCAGCACTGCACGCTTCTTGCGCAACGCCGGCAGCGCCGCCAGGATCAGCAGGACCGCGGACAGCAACAGCAAGCCGCCGGAGATCGGCCGCGTGAAGAATACGCTGACATCGCCGCGCGCGATCAGCATGGCGCGGCGCAGGTTTTCTTCCATCAGCGGGCCGAGCACGAATCCGAGCAACATCGGCGCCGGCTCGAAGCTGTGCTTGATCAGCCAATAGCCGAACACTCCGAAGCCCGCCGCCAGCACCACGTCGAACGACGAATTGTTGATCGAGAAAATGCCGATCGCGCAGAACACGAGGATCGACGTGTACAGCAGCCGGTAAGGCACGCGCAGCAGCCACACCCAGATGCCAACCAACGGGAGGTTGATGACGATCAGCATCAGGTTGCCAACCCACATCGAGGCGATCATGCCCCAGAACAGGTCCGGCGCCTTGGTCATCACTTGCGGGCCCGGTACGATGCCGTGGATCGTCATCGCGCCGACCATCAGCGCCATCACCGCATTCGGCGGAATGCCGAGCGTCAGCAAAGGAATGAACGAGGTCTGGGCCGCGGCGTTGTTGGCGCTCTCGGGTCCGGCGACACCTTCGATGGCGCCCTTGCCAAATCTCTCCGGATGTTTGGAGACGCGCTTCTCCAGCGTATAGGCCGCAAAGGATGCGATCACCGCACCCGCGCCGGGCAGGATGCCGATGATCGACCCGAGCAGCGTCCCCCGGATGATGGCCGGTGCGGATGCTTTCAGGTCTGCCTTGGTCGGCATCAAGCCGGTGATCTTCGCGTGCAGTATGTCGCGGCTCTCGGCTGTTGCTTCGAGGTTGCGCACAATCTCGGCAAAACCGAAAACGCCCATCGCCACCACGACAAAGCCGATGCCGTCAGCGAATTCCGCGAGACCGAAGGTCATGCGCCCGACGCCGCTTTCGAGATCGGAACCGACCATCGACATCATGAGGCCGGCGAGGATCATCGCGATGGCCTTGACCAGCGAGCCCGCGGCCAGCACCACCGCGAAGATCAGGCCGAGCACCATCAGGGAGAAATATTCCGCCGGGCCGAATTTCAGCGCCATCGCGGTGAGCGGCGCCCCCAAAGCGGCGACCAGGATAGTGGCAAAGCAGCCGGCCGCGAACGAGCCGATGGCAGCAATAGACAACGCCGGACCCGCCCGGCCCTGCCGCGCCATCTGGTGGCCGTCGAGTGTCGTCACCACCGAAGTCGCCTCGCCCGGAATGTTGACCAGGATCGAGGTGGTCGAGCCGCCGTATTGCGCACCGTAATAAATGCCGGCGAGCATGATCAGCGCGCCGGTCGGCGGCAGCCCGAACGTGATCGGCAGCAGCATCGCAATGGTCGCGACCGAGCCGACGCCCGGCAGCACACCGATCAGCGTGCCGACCAATGCGCCGAGCAGGCAATAGACCACGTTCATCGGGATCGGGACGATCGCGAAGCCGAGGTCGACAGGAGCCAGCTGGAAGACGACGCCGAAGCCCATCGCCAGATTCGAAAAGAGGTCATACATGGTGCGTTGTCCGGGTCAGCGCGCGAGCAGGAACGTGGGCCAGATCTGGAATGGCAGGCCCAGCATCCAGACGAACAGAAACCAGCAGAATGCGGTGAGCCCCACGGACGTGATGATCGACTCGACCCAGCGCGTTTCCCTGGAGGCGAAAGCGGAGATCAGGAAGGTGGCGAGGCTCGCAATCACGAGACCGAAGGCCGGAAACTTGATGGTCGCCCCATTCCAGTCAAACACCACGCCGCGGATCAGCAGGGCGAAAGCCGTGACACCAAGGCAGACGAAAAAAGGCCCGCGCACCGCATATTTGCCGAGCGGCTCGCCTTCGGTCACAAGCCCGGTGACGGTGACGATCGCGGCCGTGATCGCCAGACCGCAGGCAAACAGGCGCGGCGCGGTACCGGCGCCGAAGGAGAATCCGCGCATGCCGGCGAGATCACTGCCAGCCCACAGGCCGAGCAGCGCCAGCCCGATCAGCGCCAGCCCGCCGTAATAGTCGCGATGGTTGGTGACATCGACGCGCAGCGCGATGATCACCACGGCAAGCCCCGCTAGCGCCGCGCATAACACCCACTGGAATATCCCGATGCCGGAAGCCGGATCGAAATGCCGGGCGCTTTCGGCGGCGAACAGCGCGAGCAGAAGCGGCGTGCCCGCGGCCCACCAGTCGAGTGTATGATGGCCCGTCGTCAGCTTGCGCTGGCGTGATGCCGGTTGGGTCGTGTCAGACATCCAGCCTTCCTCCCCTGCCCGCGGCGCTGGCTTCACGCGGGCTTATTGCTTGCCCTACCGATAGCATACTCACAACGGTCCGCCAAAGGCGACGGCTTATACTTTATATGAGCCCCATCAGGCCAAGCGCCCCACCCACAATGAATAGCCAGATCGGGTTGAGCCGTGTCGCATAAGTAATGACCGCAGTGACCGCCGTAAGCGCATAGGCCACGACGGTATGGTCCGCTGCCTGCGCGACGATGATACCGGTGGCGCCGATGAGTCCGACCGATACCGGGATCAGCCCCGCCTGCACCGCCATGCGCCAGCGCGCGTATTTGAACTTCTCCCAAGTGCCGCTGACGTAATAGGCCAGCACGGAACTCGGTCCGCACATGCCGACGGTGGCGAGGATCGCGCCGATGGGGCCTGCGACATGGTAGCCGATCAGCGTCGAGATCAGGAAGTTCGGCCCGGGTGCCGTCTGCGAAATCGCGAAGATGTCGGCGAATTGCCGTTCGGTCATCCAGCCGGAAATCTCCACCGCCTGGCGATGGATTTCCGGAATCGCGGAATTGCCGCCGCCGACGGCGGCGAGCGACAGGAAGCCGAAATGCAGCAGCAGTGTGAGCAGCGTGCCGGAATCGGTCCTCATGACGGCCACTTCCAGCCGATGGCGATCCCGATCGGCACGAAGATACCAATCGCCCACCACAACGGCAGCTTGAAGAATCCGACGGCGATCAGCACGGCGGCCATCAGCCCAATCGAAACCCACTGCTTGTCCTGAAACAGCGGCTGCGCCATGCGGCCCAACATGCCAAGCGTCAGCCCGGCTGCGGCGCAGACCACACCACCGAGGAAGCGCTGCAACTGCGGCAGATCGCCAAAGCGCGCGTACAGCGCGCCGAGAACGATCATCAGGATCACAGAGGGCCCGCAAAGCCCAAGTCCCGCCACGATGGCGCCGGGCACCTTGCGCACGCGCGCGCCGAATACCACGGCGAAGTTCATCACATTCGGACCGGGCAGAAACTGGCAGAGCGCGAAGACCTCGTTGAATTCGGCCGAGGTCATCCACTTCCGCTCATCGACGGTCATCCGGCGCGCCCAGGCCAGGGTGCCGCCGAAGCCGAAGATCGAGACGATGACGAAACTCGAGAACAAGCCCCACAATGTTGGTATGGGCGCGGGAACCGGGTCGGAGGATTGAGCCATCCTTGGATAACTATCGCCCGGAAACCGGCAACACAACTAACCGGATGGCGAAGTGACATAGCCCCTGCTATCGTCAACGGGCAGTTTCAGTGCCTGGAAACGCGGCGCCACGAGGTGGTCCATTGACCCTTGGGGAATCTTTACGCGGATGATTTCCGCCGCTCGCTGTCGGCCAGATCGTGATCCAGAAAGAAATTGAGAAAGGTCCGGATCACGGCGACGGCTGCGATCCGTCCGATGGTTTCCCAATCGTCGGTAATCGATGTCCCGAGGATGTCGGCGGCAAGCTGAAAGGTCAGGCCCGCAACCAGCCAGCGCGCAAAGCGCGCCCAGATTTCGCGATTCCTTTGCACGTCTGCGGACGTGACGACAGCCCAGGCAACGCCATAAAACGCTTCAACGGTTCCCGCCACAATGACAATCAACGCCATCGCGTTGATCACGACGATGGCGTTGGTGGTAGCGAATATGAGCCACTCTTTCATGCTCACTCCGATCCTGCGCCCTATTTCAAAGCCTGCGGTGCCGGCAGCTTATATCGCGCCGTTGTTCCCGGCTTCGGACCATAGATACGCGCGACCAGGCTGCACTTGCCCGCAGGCGCGGGAATCCAGTTGCTTTCCCTCTCCCTGCCGGGAGACGTGTTGCCGACATAAATATCGAGCGAGCCATCCGGACCATAGGTCAGACCCTTGGTCCGGTCGCCAATGGAATAGCGTTTGATCGGATTGGCGTAGAGCCAGCGATCCGGCAGCGTGTACATCGTCATCGACCAGAAGAATTTCGCGGGCGGCAGATTGGCCTTTGTGAAGTGGATTACCGCAGGCCTGGTGCCGTCGCAAAGATAGCCGCCATACCAGGCCTCCTCGATCGAGTTGCCGTACGGCCCCTTCATCGCGGCCACGGCGCGGTTCAGATAGTTATTCTTCAATTGCTTGCGCGAGCCGAAGAGCCCGTTGGTGTCAACGGTCTTGGCTGCCAGCGCATCGATCGCCGCCTGGCCATCCTTCACGCCGTCGTTGATGGCCGCGAGGATTTGCGGATCGACCTTCGCAGCGTCCCATGGCTTGCCTGGACCTATACCGATCCTCTCGAAGCGCTCGCGCAGTGCGACCTCGGAGGGATGCGGCGGCTCGGCGAACTGCAGGAGGAAATTGAGGTAACCGATAAAGTCGGCGCTCCGCGCCTTCGTCGAATCGTAAGGCGGAAACGCAATGGCAGGCGCAGGCGCAGGCGTGCGGGTGCGTTGAAACTTGCTGAGCGGCATAAGCTCATATTGCCCCTGCAACGCCTTCACGGCCGCGACATCATCGGGGCCGGCGAGCGATGTGCGGGTGAGCGTTCCGACAATCTCGGTCTCGGCTTTGAAGAGCTCCTTGATGCCCTGGGGCTTCACGCCCTTCCAGTTTGGTCCGGCAATCATGTAAATGCCGGCCCCGAAACCGGTCGAACGCACGCCGATATAAGCGAAATTCTGCGTAAACAGATCGATCCACTGCATGACGTAATAGCGGTCTTTCGGAACCGCCGGCACGCTGACGACAATCGGTTCGGCACGCAGATCGAGCCACGCCCAGGAATACGGCGTGTCATTGTTGGGAGCGACAACATCTTTGTTCTCGGGCGTGAAAAACTCTGAGGAGTGCCGGAACTTGTTGAAGCCGCCGACATATTCCGGTGCGTTCCTGTCCACCGCCTGCTTCCGCCACGTCTGATAGCTCTCGAGCATCGCGTAGGCGTAGATGTAGGCATCCTTCGCGGTCGCCTTTGCCTCAGCGGGCGTTACCGGCCCTGAAGGCACCACGGGTGCGGCAGGCGCTGCTACTGCCGGCGCAACAGCCGGTTTACGAGACTTTGTCTGCGCTTGCGCGGAGGACAACGTCGATACCAGCAACATCGACGACAGCAAGACCATCAACCCGCTGCGATTCCACATCATGGCCTTCCCCCTTCAGTCAGCCTCAAGTCTGGCAGCGAATGTTGCCCGCCGCCAGACTTGATTGCACTGTCAGCGGCGCGCGGTCGCGTATTTGCCGCGCCGGCCTAAACTTCTTTTGCCATCACCACCCGCGCCGGATTGCCAACCACCGTCGCGCCTTTCGGCACGTCGCGCGTGACGACCGCGCCCGCGCCGAGGATCGCGTCATCGCCCACCGTCACACCCGGCAGGATGATAGCGCCGCCACCGATCCATACATTCCGACCAATACGAATGGCCCTGCCGCATTCCAGTCCCCCGCGTCGTTGTTCGGGATCGCGCGGGTGGTCGGCGGTAAGGATCTGCACGCCGGGGCCGATCTGCGTCTTGTCGCCGATGGAGACGGCAACGACGTCGAGGATCACGCAATTGAAGTTGAGGAACACGCCCGCGCCGAGGCTGATGTTGAAACCGTAGTCGCAATGGAATGGCGGGCGGATGGTTGCGCCCTCACCCACCTGCGCAAAGATTTCGCGCAGCAGCGCATGGCGCTCCTCGAGCGTGCGGTCGATGGCGGCGTTGTAACGGTCCATCCAGCCGCAGATGCGCCTCTGGTCCGCCTCAAGCTCCGCGCCGCCGAAGACGTAAAGCTCGCCGGCCAGCATTTTCTGCTTTTCGGTTTTCGTCATTCCGTGCCGGCTTTGCCCTCAGCAGAAGCGAGGCTCACCCATGGCTGTGGCTGCGCAGCTTCCATGCAAAAGCGATCAGCGTCACGCCATAGATCAGGGAAAAGGCGCCGATGACAAAGATCAGGCCGAGCGCGCCCGCGCCCGGTTGGAAGAACAGCACCAGCCCGAACAGCACCAGCAAGGCGCCGCTTGCGATCAGCATCCACTCGTTGTCGATTTCCTTGCGAAGCCGGATCGCGCCGATGATCTGCATCACGCCAACCCCGATGGCCCAGCCGGCGATGAAGAACAGCAGCACCAGCGCCGTCACGCCCGGCATCAGCAGCGTCGTCAGCCCCGCGCCGATGCCCACGAGGCCGGCGATCACCAGCCACCAGCGCATCTTGGGATTATTGCCGACAATCCCCGCCCAGAGCGCGAAGCTTCCGTCGATCAATGCAAAGGCGCCCCACAGCAACACCAGCGTGACCAGCGTCACGCCGGGCCAGACGAAGGTGAGCAGCCCGAATACCAGCGCGCAGATGCCGCGCAACAGGATGATCCACCAGTTGCGCGCCAGCGCATGAAGCATGATGCCGGCAGCCGGTTTCGCCGTGTCCATGGCGGTCATCGCAATTCCCCTTTGTTGTTCAGGCTCACTTCTGTTCCGGCGCCGTCACCACTACTTTTTTCCAGGTTTGGTCCGGGTTGAATGACGTCATGCGTTCGGCGAGCCTGGCCGTGCGGTCGCCGAGGTCCTTCTGGAAGACTTCGCCTGTATGATTGACCAGAAAGGTCATCACGCCGGAATTTCCATATTCCGCGGGATAGGCCACCAGAGCAAAACCCCCGATCATCCGGCCCCGCACGACGTAATCCACGACGCCGCCGGGAGCCGACGCGCCCTGCCGCTTGAGGATCTTGAAATAATAACCGTGATACGGCGCACGATCGCCGCCGGCACGGTAGCCCTCGCCCGTTGCCTCCGCCACGAGTTCACCCAGCGGACTGTCGTCGGTAGTGTCAGACGCCGGCCAGTAGAGCCCATCCTTCTTGCCTGGCTGGCTGATAACGCGTTGCGCATAGGTGCCGACGCCTGCGCCGGTGCGATCCTTTTCCGCATATTCATTCTGCGCATCGACATAGGCGAGGCAGGCCTGAATCGTATCGAGTTCGTTGCGGCCAATGCGCCTGTAAAGAATCTCCAGCCTGCCGGCGGCGGTATCGAACTTCCATGCACCGTCTTTGCCAACGAGCGGGATCGGAATCGGATAGTTATCCATCCCGACAAGGAGCTGGGCTTTGCTGTCGCCGTCCCTGGTCACCTGATGCTTGGCGTCATAAGCCGCGAGGAAGGCGGCACGGATATCCTCGTCCGCGACCGGGTCGCCGGATGAAACAATATCGATGCCGCCGCGCCCGAGCACGGTCGTCACACCTTTCGGCCAGTCGCTCTTCGTCGCGCTGACCAATGCTTCCACGGCCTCTTCCGGCGTCTTGAAGGATTGCTGCGCGCTCGCGACGGACATCGACCCCGTGATCGTGATGCCGACGGCCCATGTCGCCATTTTTCCGAAAAGCCTGCAACGCCGGGGCAGAGAATTGATCTGGTTCATGACAGTCTCACTGCTGATGCCAATGTGTCGGAATGTCCGTTACCTAGCGCCGTCCGCGATCGCCGCCGCCGCGTCCGCCGCCCCCTCCGAAACTGCCCCCGCCGCCACGAGACGCGTTGAGATTCCCGCCGCCGCCGCCGCCACCACCACGTCCGCCAAGGCTTGCGTATCCGCGATCGCTCTGTTGGTTGGCGACCCTGCCGGAATTGATATTGCCAAGGCCGCTGTCACGCGATGGGCCTTTGTTCGATGGGCGATTTGCGCCCGATGACGGACGGTCCCTGCCGCCGGCGCGATTGGGGGTGCGGTCAGCGGTACTCGGCCGGTTGGGCGACCGGTCACCCGCGTTCGGACGACTGCCGCCTTGCCCGCGATCGCCGGCATTGCCGCGATCGTTGCCCGGCTTGATCGCCTGGTTGCCATCACGGCCACGGAAGTCGTTGCGTTGATTGCTGGTGTTGCGGACGTTGTTGTTGCCGTATTTTTTTGCACGTTCTTGTTGTTGTATTTCACGCCGCCGCGATGCGCCGAATTGTGCTGCCAGTTGTTATTATTGTTTATATTGATGTTCACGTTCCGGTTGATATTGATGTTGTTGTTGCCCCAGTTGCAGCCACCGCCCCAGTAGTTTCCACCTGAGGCCCAGCGTCCGAGGGCATAGCCCGCACCGAAGACAAGCCCTGTCCTGATCACGCCGGCAGCGATGTATCCCGGCGGCGGAAAATAGTATGGCGGATAGGCCGGATAAGCCCACGCCCCATAGACAACAACGGGATCGTAGTAAGGAACGTAGATCGTGTCCGGCACTGCCGGTTCGATAATAATAACGTCCTTGTTCTCCTGCTTCTGGACCGAAACCTTCTGCTGCTTGGTCGTGGCCAGAGCGTTACTGGCCTGAGCCTTTTTCCGCAGCCGTTGCACGGCATCCATGACATCGGCCTGCTGCGCGAGCACGGCGTCGCCGAGCTTCTGCGTCCAGTCCAGCTTCGTGCTCATGTCGGAGAGAACCTGCGGCGTCGCGACCAGCGACTTCACACTGTTTTCCCAGGACTGCTTGTCCACCGCGACCTTCAACTGATCGCCTTTCAGCGACTTGTTCGCCTTGGCCCACCGGTCGGCCTGCACAATCTCAAGAGGATAGGTCGAGGCCATGAGAATCTCGGCGAGCAGCGCGTCCGGGTAGAGCGCGATCGGCGCCACGAGCTGATCCAGCTGGTCGGCCTTGAGGAGTTGATCTCCAGACGCCGCGGCAGGTTGCGCGGTGGCAGGCGGCGTTTGCGCAGTCGCCGTTTGCAAGGGCGCAAATGCGATTGCTGAGATAAAGAGCAGGACCGCTGACGCCTTCATTGTTTTCTCCCCGGTAGAGCCTTTGTCGGCGTCTGCAAATGTGGCGCACTCTAACCACCCTTTTTTGGAGGGCGGCCGGTGCAGCTTAGGCCAAATCCAGCCTATCCAAAATAGGCGTTGGGACGCGGGATCACCGGCACGCGTCCATTTTCCTTGGAGTCGCCCGGCATCGGCTCGCCCTTGCTGTTGAGCCGTCCCGCAGGGTCCTGCGCCCCCGTGCGGCAGCCCACGCGCATCAGCACCAGCGGCTCTGCGCTGGTGGATTGGAATTTATAGTAGGAACCGGCGGGCAGCATAATGCCCTGAAATTTTCCAACATCCGTCGTCTCGTCGTTTGGTCCCCAGAAACGCGCGGTGCCCTGCATCACAACGAACATGTGGTCTTCGTTGGGATGGGTATGCAGCCCGTTCTCGCCGCCGGAAGCATAAACCTTGAGCGTCGCCCACATGTTGTCGGTGTCGGCGAGGTAGGTGTTGCTGCGGCCCTGGTCGAGCAGTTGGGCGCGCAGCGCGAACATCGCTGGCTTCACGCCACGCTGGCGGGCCGTGCCCTTCTTGAGGTCGTCCTTGTTGACAATGGCGTCGATGAAAGCGGCGGTCATGGTTGCGTTTCCTTCGGATATTCTTTTTTCAGCTCAGGGCGTAATAATCTGGCCGTCTTGGCCATTTTACAAGCGCCATTTCCGTCGCAGCCGGTCGCGGCGTCACGCCGGCTTCGGCTTGGCTTCCGGCCGCTCATCGCTTTCGAGCGTATAGATGCGATAAAGCTCCGGAAACAGGAACAGCATCCACACCACCGCAATCGCCAACGTTCCAACGCCACCGATCACGACTGCCGGCACCGCGCCAATCAGCGCGGCAACGACACCGGACTCGAAATCGCCAAGCTGATTGGATGTGCCGATAAACAACGCATTCGCCGCACTGACGCGGCCGCGCATGGCGTCGGGGGTACGCAACTGGATCAGCGAGAAGCGGATCACAATGCTGACCACGTCGGCTGCGCCCATCACCGCGAGCATGAGCAACGACAGGAGCATATTGGTGGAAAACGCGAAAGCGATGGTCGCCACCCCGAATACAATGGTGACGGCAAACAGGATCGGCCCGACCGGCGGCTTCAGGGGATAGCGCGCGAGCACGAGCGACATTCCGACCGCGCCGACCGCAGGCGCCGAGCGCAGCAGGCCGAGCCCGAAAGAATCGGTATGCAGAATGTCGCGGGCGAAGACCGGCAGCAGCACCGTGATGCCGCCGACCAGCACCGCGAACATGTCGAGCGTCGCGGTGCCGAGCAGCACGCGGTCGCTCAGCAGGAATTTGAAGCCCGCGAGCAGCGACTCCAGCGTGACCGGTTCCTTCTTGCGCGCGGTATATTCGAGGGCAATCACCATCGTGAAGACGCTGGCGACGATCCACAAGGCGGCGGCAAGGCCGTACACCAGCGCGGGGCCGTAGATATAAAGGAAGCCGCCCAGCGCCGGACCGACAATCGTGGCAGTCTTGCTGGCGGAGGTGTACCACGCCATCGCACGCGGCACGTCTTCTGCCGGCACGAGCGCAGGCACCATCGCATTCATCGTGGGCGCTTCGAACGCGCGCACGCTCGCAAGAATAAACACCACCCCGTAGATCGCGTAACTGTCGAGCCAGCCGGCGAGCGTTCCCGCAAACAGCAGCAGCACGGCCGCAGACGAACCCCACTGGCAAATGCGCACGACCGTGCGGCGGTCGTAACGGTCGGAGACATGGCCCACGGGGAGCGTGAACAGGATCAGCGGGAAGAACTGCGCCAGCCCGACGAGACCGAGCGAAAATGCGCTGTCGGTCATGTTGTAGAGCTGCCAGGCCAGCGCGATCATCGTCATCTGGTAGCCGAGAACCGAAATGACCCGTCCAAGCCAGAACAGCAGGAACGGGCGGTGCGACAGCACGGAAGGCGGGACGGTTCTTGTTTGTTCTTCCATGTCCCCGCCCGTTGACCTCCGTCGTAAAAAAGGGAGGGCAATCTTGCCCTCCCCGTCGTTCTTGCCACGCTGCGCGCGGGATCAGCCCATCATGAAGTGGATGGCCTTTTCCTCGGTGTAGGAGAGCAGCTCTTCGATGCCCTCCTCGCGGCCGGTACCAGAGTTCTTGAAGCCGCCGAACGGCATGCCCTTGAAGTGGCCGGACACGCCATTGATCCAGATGTGACCGGACTGCACCCGGCGCGCCATATTGATCGCGGTGTTGACGTTCTGGGTGAAGATCGCAGCCGTGAGGCCATATTCGGTCGAATTGGCCATCTCGACCACTTCGTCCACTTCCTTCCACTTGAACACCGACAGCACCGGGCCGAAGATTTCTTCCTGGGCGATGCGCATGCCCACCTTCACGTCGGCGAACACCGTCGGCTCGACCCAGTAGCCCTTCTTGAACATCTCGCCCTCGGGACGCTTGCCGCCCGTCATCAGCTTGGCGCCGTCGGCCTTGCCGGCCTCGATATAGTGCAGCACCTTTTCGTACTGACCCTTGGAGTTGATCGGGCCCATCTTGCTGTCGTCCGACAGCGGGTCGCTGATCTTGAGCTTGGAAACCTTCGCAACCACCTCGGCGAGGAACTTGTCGTACAGCGACTCGTGGATGAACAGGCGGCTGGTCGAAGAGCAGGACTGGCCCTGCCAGGCGAAGTTCATGCCCGAGACCGCGCCCTGCACCGCCTTGTCGTAGTCGGCATCCGGGAACACGATCAGCGGGTTCTTGCCGCCGAGTTCGAGCGTGACGTTCTTGACCCCGACTTCCGCGGCCGAGCGCTGGATCGCCATGCCGGTCTGCACCGAGCCGATGAAGGCGATGCGCTTGATCTTGGGGTGACGCACCAGCGCGTCGCCGGTCTCTTTGCCGGTGCCGTTGACGATATTGACCACGCCGGGAGGCATCACTTCGGCGGCGATTTCCGCCAGGATCGAGGCCGACAGCGGGCTCGAGTCCGACGGCTTCTCGACGATGGTGTTGCCGGCGATGAGCGGCGCCGCCATGCGCGACGCAGCAAAGCTGATCGGATGGTTGAACGGAATGATGCGCGCGACCACGCCGTAGGGCTCGCGCACGGTGATGTGCAAATTCTCGGCCGTGGCCGGAACGGACTGACCCTTCACTTCGTAGCCGAGGCCCGCGAAGTATTTCAGCTGCGCTATCGCCTTGCCGACGTCGGCGCGCATCTTCGTAATCGTATTGCCGGTGTCCATGACTTCGATGCGCAGGATTTCTTCCGCGCGCGCGGCGAGACCATCGGAGAGCTTGTGCAGATATTCACCGCGCTTGACCGGCGTGAGCTTGGCCCATTCCGGCTGTGCAGCAGCAGCCGCTTCAACCGCGGCGTTGACATCCTTGGCGCTGCCGAGCGGCACGCGGCCGATGACTTCCTCGTTGGCCGGATTGATGGACTCCATCCAGCGGCCGCTTTCGCTGGCAACAAGCTTGCCGTTGATCAGCATCGGCATGTCTTGCAGTTTGGTGGAACGGACAGCTTCGTTCATGGGGTGGCTCTTTCTGCTTGAGGAACTGTGCGTCAGCTCTTTGCTGGCGGTTCGTAGGATGTGAAAGTCTGGCTCTGGGAATATTCCAGAATGCCATCGAGCCCGGCCCTCCGGCCCAGCCCGCTCTGCTTGAGGCCGCCATAAGGGGCCATGCGGTTGAGGTTGTCGGTGCCATGGGTATTCACCCAAACCGTGCCGGATTCAAGCCGAGAACCGACATCCAGCGCCCGGTCGGTATCGCGGCCCCAGACCGAGGCGCCGAGGCCATAGATAGTGTCGTTGGCGCGGGCGATGGCATCGTCGAGGTCGTCATACGTGACGATGGGAATCGCCGGGCAGAACTGCTCTTCCACCACAATCCGCGCATCGTCCGGCACGTCGGTAATAACCGTAGGTTGCATGAAGTAGCCGTCGCGGAACACCGCTTCGTCCTTCACGCTGCCGACATTATGAACGGTCGCGCCGCGCTGCTTGGCTTCTGCGACGATCTCGATCCCGCGAACCTGACCGGCCTTGGCATGCTGCGGACCCATGGTCACCGCCGGATCGAGGCCGTCCCCGACCACAATCCGCGCGGCGGTCTTCTTGAACGCATCGACGAAGGGACCCTGCATCGCCTTGGGCACATAAATGCGCTTCACCGCCATGCAGACTTGCCCGCTCATGCGATAGATGGTCGTGACCATGCGCTGCATGATGTCATCGGCCAGCACCGAGTCATCCAACACCACCGCCGCATCGTTGCCGCCGAGCTCCAGCGTCAGGCCTTTGATCGTGCCCGAGGCATTCGCCATGATCTTGCGTGCCGCGCCGATGGAGCCCGTGAAGCCGACCTTGCCGACATCGGGATGTGTGGTCAGCCGGTCGCCGATCTCGCCCGGCAGGCCCGTCACGACATTCAGCAGGCCCGGTGGCAAACCTTTAGCGGCGAGTTCGACGGTTTTGATCAGCGCCAGCGGGCATGACTCCGGCGGCTTCAGCACCACCGCATTGCCGGCGAGCAGTGCGCTGACGATCTGCGAGAAGGCGAGCGAGACGGGAGAATTCCACGGCACGATCGACACCACGACGCCGAACGGACGGCGCTTGATGTAGGTCCGGCCGTTCGGGTCCGGCATCTGGATGTCGCTGTCGAGTTGTTCGGCGAAGGAGAGCGTCAGCTTCTGGCGATTGGAGACGCCGGTCAGCTCGCCCTTGGCTTCGCGCAGCGTCTTGCCGTTCTCGCGCACATAAAGGACGGCGCGCTCGTCGAGGCCGGCTTCCACCCGCTTGAGCATCTCGGCAAGAATAGCCGCGCGTTCGGAATATTTCAGCTTCGCCCATTTGACCTGTGCCGCCTTGGCGGCGGCGACGGCGGCATCGATATGTTCGTTGGTGCCGCGCCCGATGGTGCCGACGATGTCGCTCGGCCGCGCGGGGTTGCGCACTTCGATGCGATCGTTATGCGCGGTCCACTCACCATTGATGAGCATGCCGGCGTGAACCGGGCGATCCGCGTGAACAAGGGTGTCCGACATGCCGGCCGTCATTCCTCTTTGATGTCGTTAGGCTGCGATGGGTGTCGCAGCCGCCATAATCGCAAGTCCGCCCTACCCCTGCAATGCGTAAAGTGCCGCGCTGCCGCAGCCAGCGCAGGACTGAGGCGCAAGCTATCGAGGAAATTCAACGCTGCGCTGCAATATGCCCGCTCATTGAGCGCGTCAGTGTCCCACCCTCCAGGCAAAGAAAAGCCGGACCGCATGGGCGGCCCGGCTTTTGAGCGCCAGCGGTTAAACCGGCGCTGGAACGTGCTTGTTGAAGTTGCCGTGCTTGATGAGGTTGGCCCGCTGCGTGTCATTGCGCGGCGGAAGATTGAACAGCCGCGCCGCGGTGCCGCCCAGGATGTTGTGCTTGGCCTTCTCCGTCAGGAACGGCAGGTCGTAGATCGTCGATGGCAAATCGAAGTCCCAGTGCGGATAGTCCGATGCGTAAAGCAGCTGCGTCTCGGCGTTGATCATGCGGAACGTGGTCTGCAGCGCATCCATGTCCTGAATTTCCATCGGCTGCGACGAATAGAACATGTCGCGCATGTAGTCCGACGGCTTCTTCTTCAACACCGGGCATTCGGACGGACGCAGCAGATATTCGTGATCGAGCTTCTGCATCAGGAACGGCACCCAGGCGAGACCGGCTTCGATCCAGAGCACGGGCATCTTCGGGAAGCGCTCACCCATGCCGTTCACCACCCAGTTGGTGCAGTGAAGGATGTTGAACCAGCTGAAGCCCAGCGCGTGCGCCGAGATGAAGCGGTTACAGCTCTGGAAGGTGTTGGAATTCCAGTTCGGGCCGGAATGGAAAGCGAGCGCCAGGCCGCGCTCTTCAATGGCGCGATAGAGCTTCATGTAACAATTGTCATAGACCGCCATCTTCTCGCGAACGGAGGTGACCATGAAACCACCGACGCCCTTCACATCGCCGAATTTCTCGACCATGCGTAGCGAGCCTTCCGGATCGCCGAACGGCAGCGACAGCATGGTGTAGAGACGCCCACCGGATTCCGGCAGCACCTTCTCGCAGACCCAGCGCGCATAGGCCCAGCACAGCTCGAATTCCATTTCCTTCTGCGGATGCAAACCGATGTTGAGCATGCCGGTGGGGAACAAGCAGGAGTAATCGACGCCCATCGCATCCATCCAGCGATGGCCGAGCTGCACGTCGCGCACCGCGCCCTTTTCGGTCTTCTCCGAAGATCGCAGCGGATAACGCGTCACACGGCCGCCCATGTCCTGGTAGCCGAAGCCGGTTGGTGCGACGCTGCCGCGGCCTTTCTGCCGGCTGGCGAGCGCGAGATGCTTGAACACCTCGTTCTCCATGTAAGGCAGGATTTCGCCGAAATTCTCGTTCTCGTAGTGATGCGCGTCGCAATCGACGATCACCATGTCTTCATACTTGCGCGCGCGCGCCTGTTGGGTGGCATGCGCAAGAAGCACCGAAGTGTTGAGTTCGTCGACCGAAACGCGGCGACCGCGATCTGATATGAGGTCCATGTTCCTATTCCTCCAGAAGTGTTTGATCCGTAGCGGACGTATTCTCGTGTTAGCGGGAGGAGCTCCAGCTCAGCCACAGGCCGAGCTCAAACACCTGTAGATCGACGGCCTTCAGCATCGCGCCGCACAGCACCATCACGTCGGTGGCAGCGACGCCCGATTGCGGGCTGAGAACGGCGAAATGATTACCGTTCTCGTGGTTCGCTCCATAAAGCCGGGTCAGGGCGGCGATCAGCGCCTGCTGCGCATGCGGAGAAAACTGATCGAGATTGCCGCTCTCGATCGCCTTGTTGATGTCGCCCGCCAACTGAATCATGTAGGCGGATTCTTCGTTCTCCGGCGCGGGCTTCGGCGCCGCAATCCGGCGCAGCACTTCGACCTTCGGCTCGGACGGCTTCGCGCGGCTGCTCTTCACGGCAACGGAGCGCGCCGTCTTGGTACCGGGCTGAATACCGCGAAAGATCGCCTTCGCGAAAGCAGCCTTGGCCGCTGGCGACGTTTCGCCACGCGACGGCTTCGCCTTGCCGGCGGCGGGCTTGGTCTTTCGCGTTGCCTTAGACAACGACATAAACCTCGTCCCCTTTTTCCAACACCTTGTATTTGCGGAGGCGGATGGTGCGGTCGGCAATGTGCTCGCCGGTGCGCATGTCGTATTCATAGCCGTGCCACGGGCAGACGAAATTCATGTCGGTGGCAGAGAACGACAGTCCCATGGACGTCTTGTCCTCGCGCAGGCGCTCTTCCACGCGCGCAATCGTCAGCCCTTCGCAGGCCGGGCCGCCCTGATGCAGGCAGTAGTTGCTGTAGGCAAAATATTCGCCTTCGTGCTTGAAAACGCCAATCTCTTTTTCGCCGATGCGAATGATCTGGCGTTCGCCGTCCTTGAACTCGGAAGATTTGCAGACGAAGCGTTCTGCCGCCATGACGTGACCTTTCCTGATGCGAGCCTCTTTATCATCGGCGTCCACCCAAACATTTGCGGAGGGTGGTTGGCCGAGCCCTTGAGGCGGGTGATTTCGGGCGGAATGTCTATGGACCCGGCCTTCAAGTCCAAAACTATTGCTTTGGATGAGGTATAGCTTTTTCTTTGGGCTAATTCCAGACTACGGCTAATGGGCTGGACAGGCTGGGAAATCTCGATCCCGCTATCGGGTGCTGGATCCGTGGAGGCGCGATTATCCGCCGCGTTTTACGCCATCAGGATAGCGGACGGCCCCCGGGCACCATCGCCTTTATATATGTGTCGATGACCCGCTCCAGGTGGGCCTTCACCCGCTCGTCGTCGAGCAGCGGGGAATGGGCTCTCCGGCGCACAATATAGAGTGTCCGGGTGAGCTGGGGCCGGACGATCCGGCGGCCGGCCAGCACCCCGCTCCGCAACTCGTTGGCCAGCAGGCTGTAGGGCATGATGGTCGATGCGGTGCCGCGTGCGACCATCGTCTTCATCGACGTCACGGAATGGACTTCGTAGGCGAGCCGCACCTCAAGCGAGAGCCGCTTGGCTTCCGACTCCACGACCTGCCGGACGCCGCTGCGTTCGCCGCCAATGACAAGATCGTGGCGCAAGGCTTCCGCAAAACCGACGGTGTCATCCTCCGACGCCTTGGACGGCGCGGTGAACAACAGGAAGTCTTCCTCGAGCAAGGCTCTGCGTTCCAGCCCCGGCCGTTCATCGACATTATAGAGAAACGCGATATCGAGCTGTCCGTTCTCCAGGGCATCAAGCAGCACGGGAGAACGTTCTTCCTCCAGGCTGATCATGATGTCCGGCATTTCGCGCGCGGCATCCATCAGCAGGTCCGGCCCCATCACCAGCACCATGCTGGGACTGACGCCGAGGCGAAGCTGGAATTGTTTGCTGGACTTGAGCGCACTCACCTCTTGCTTTGCCAGTTCGACGCTATCGAGGATGCGCTGCGCATGCCGGTAGAGGAGCTTGCCCGCGGGCGTCGGAGACACCCCGCGCGAATGCCGCACGATGAGTTCGACCCCGAGCTCCTTTTCAAGCTGGCGGATCTGCGCACCCAGCGCGGGCTGCGCGAGATTCAGCATCTCGGCCGCCGCCGTGATGTTGCCGGCCTCGACCACCTTCCGGAAATAATGCAGCTGCCGGAAATTGATAACCGCCTCCGTGCCTTGCGCCACCAGGTGGCAGGCGCGAGGCACTTATAGCCCGGTTGGGTGATGCCACAAATTGTTTGGCCTAGGTGGAAACCGCTTGGGCCTTCTTGGCCGGGACGATCCGGCGATACAGCCCGCGCGCATGGGCCGCGACCTGCTCCATGTAAACATAGAGCGTCGGCGTCATGAACAGCGTGACGAGCTGCGACACCAGCAATCCGCCGACGATCGCAACGCCCAGCGGCTGACGCAATTCAGCTCCTGCCCCGATGCCAATCGCGATCGGCAGCACGCCGAGCAAGGCCGCCAGAGTGGTCATCACGATGGGCCGGAAGCGCAGCATTGCGGCATCGTAAATCGCCTGCTCCGGTTCCTTGCCTTCATCGCGCTGCGTCACGAGCGCCACGTCGATCATCATGATCGCGTTTTTCTTCACGATGCCGATCAGCATCAGAAGGCCAACAACCGCGATCAAGCTCAGATCCATGCCGAACAGCCGCAGCGCAATCAATGCACCGATCACGGCCGACGGCAGGCCGGTGAGAATGGTGAAGGGATGAATGTAACTCTCGTACAGAATGCCGAGCACGATATAGATCGTGATGACGGCACCCAGCAGCAGGATGCCCTGGTTGGCAACGGAGTCCTGGAAAGTCTTGGCATTTCCCGCGAAGGCAGTCGTGAGCTTCGTTGGGAATTTCTGCTCGATCTTCAGTTCATCGATCCGATCGACCGCTTCGCCGAGCGAAACGCCGGCAGGCAGGTTAAACGACAGCGTCACCGCCGGAAGCTGGCCAAGCTGGTTGATGGTGAGCGAACCTACTACCCGCTCGATGCGCGCAAAGGCGCCAATCGGAACGAGCTTTCCTTCGCTGTTGCGTATGCGCAGGTCTGGAAGGTCGGCGGTAGACCAGTTGATCTTGTCGTTGAACTCCAGGATCACTTCAAAGCTGTCGCCGGTGCCGTAGATCGTCGATATCTGGCGCGTGCCGAAACCGGAATAGAGTGTGGAGCGCAACTGCGCCGCGGAAATCCCGAGCGAGCTGGCCTTGGCCTTGTCGACAACAAGCGTGGCCTGCGTGGCGTTGATCTGCAGATCGCTGTTGACGTCGGCGAAGTGCGAGTCGCACGACATCGCATCCTGCATCTTCTGCGCATATTCATAGAGCAGCGGCCGATCGAGCCCCTGGATCACGAACTGGAATTCGGCACGACTCGCGCGGCCGCCGATACGGAGATTCTGCACCGGCGAAGCCACGGTCTTGATGCCCGGGATATTGCTGGTATCGCGCCGCAGATCGGACAAGACCTGCTGCAGAGACGGCCGCTCGCTGCGCGGCTTGAGTTCGACGAACATCTTGCCGGCGTTGAGCCCATCGTTGCAGCTTGAGAATGTTGGTCAGCGACGTGATCTCGACATAGCTCGCACTACCGATGCCGGAGGTCGCAAAGTTCAGCGTGCCTTTGTAGTTTCGAAACTCGTCAAAGGTTTTGACCGGGGTTTGT
>CANKHA010000038.1 GCA_947481685.1 Bradyrhizobiaceae bacterium | reverse complement strand
CGCCACAAAATCGAGAATATGTTTGGCAGGCTCAAGGACTGGCGGCGCATTCATACCCGTTACGACCGATGCGCCCACACCTTCATGTCAGCAATCTGCATCGCGGCCGTCGTCATCTTCTGGCTATAAACAATGAGTCCTGAGCCTAGGTGCGTGCTGCTTTGGTCTGTTGGAAAAAGAAAGGGCCCCGCCGAAGCGAGGCCCTTCCCCCTCAGTCCCTTGGGTGAATCAGAATTTGTAGTTCACGCCAGCGCGCATCAGGCTCGATTCCATGCCATGCGATGTTCCGGTGAAGAAGGTGCGATTGGCCAAGTCGAAATAGAGATACTCGACCTTGGCAGTCCAGTTCGGCGTCAGGCCCACTTCCGCCCCGGCGCCGAGTGTCCAGCCGTAGCTGCTCCGCGATTCCGACAGGCCGGCGATCTCAAGTTCGATGTTGCCGTAGGCGAAGCCGCCGGTGCCATAGATCATCACGTTGTTCATGGCGTAGCCCAAACGGCCGCGCACGGTGCCGAACCAGGAGTTGGAGAATTTGCTCGAGAATATCACGTCGTCGGCGTTCGACCACTGGAAGTCGGTCTCGACGCCATAGACCATCTGGCCGTTCTGCCAATTGTAACCGGCCTGACCGCCAAAGACGGTGCCCGACGGCTTGTTCGGAGCGTGTGTCGTGTCGCCCCACTGATAACCGAGATTGGCGCCGATATATGGACCCATCCAGTTATAGGCGGCGTAGGCCGGGGCGGGTGCCGCATAAGGCCGGTTGTAGCCAAGGTCGGCGGCTTGCGCCCCGCCAGCTGCAGCCATCAGCGCCAGACCAGCCATCGCAATTGCACTCTTACGCATCGGTACCTCCACACACAGACGCCGCAGAAAAAATTTCGACCTGCGAACATTCAACTTGTCTGTAGAGAGTTATCGCGATGTTCAGGTTAAGCGTTCCTGAATCGCTGGAACGACGACTCTTCATCCCTAAGGAACCGTATCTTTCTGGATTTCCGGCGACGTTGTGTTTACTATAATCAAGGCACACGCCGCGGCGCGATACGACGACCCCACGCAAACACTGGCTTCCGACGCATGAACAATCCCGTATCCGCTTCGACGCCTGCCGCCCTCGTTACCGGCGGTGCGAAACGCGTCGGCCTTGCGATCACGCAAGCGCTGGTGCGGGCTGGCTACGCTGTGGCCGTGCATGCCAATACGTCGCGCGCGGAAGCAGACGCGGTTTGCGCGGAAATCCGCCGCAATGGCGGGCACGCGGAAGCGGTGCAGGCCGATCTCGGCGATCACGCGCAGGTTCTTAAGCTGGTGCCTTCCGCGGTCAAAGCCATCGGGCCGCTCACGCTGCTCGTCAATAATGCCAGCATGTTTGAATCCGATGGCATCGGCGCGCTCAGTCGCGATTTGTTCGATCGCCACATGGCCGTGCATGTGCGCGCGCCGATTTTTCTCGCGGAAGCTTTCGCGGCGCAAGTGCCCGCCAAAGCGGACGCTTCGATCGTCAACATCCTGGACCAGCGGGTGCTGAAACCGACGCCGCTGTTTTTCTCGTATGCGCTGAGCAAGAATGGTCTCTATGCCGCAACCGCCATGCTGGCGCAGGGGCTGGCGCCAAAGGTTCGGGTGAATGCCGTGGCGCCCGGGCCGACATTGCCGAGCAGCCGTCAATCCGCGGAAGAATTCATCCGTCAGACTGCGAATCTTCCGCTCGGGCATGGCGCGAACCCGGAGCAGATTGCGCAGGCCGTGCTCTATCTGGCGGCGGCGTCATCGGTCACCGGCCAAACCATCGCTGTCGATGGCGGTCAGCATCTGGCGTGGCAGACGCCGGATATCGCCGGCATCCGGGAATAACGCAGTCTCTGCGCTCTGGCCCGCGGGCCGCGGAACACTTACCTTTCCGGCATGAACGGCACGAAAAAAGACATCGATCCGGCGGCCGAGATCGTCGAAGTCGAAGAAGAATCGAGCCTCCCGGAGGTCGAGGAGACCAGCGCCCACGATCTGGAGGCGGAAGCCGGAACGCTCAAGGCGGGCCGCGCGGCCATTTTGCGCCATGTGAAGCATGCGCCGGCATCGCCCGGCGTCTATCGCATGATCGATGCTGCGGGCGAGGTGCTCTACGTCGGCAAGGCAAACAACATCAAGAAACGCGTGCTGTCCTACACGCGCCCGACCGGGCATGACACCCGGATCGAGCGCATGATCGCGGCCACCCATGCGCTGGAATTCATCTCGACCCGCAGCGAGACCGAGGCGTTGCTGCTCGAGGCCAATCTCATCAAGCGCCTGCGCCCGCGCTTCAATGTGTTGCTGCGCGACGACAAGTCGTTCCCCTATATCCTGATCACCGGCGACCATTGGGCGCCGCAGATTCTCAAGCATCGCGGTGCGCGCAACCGGCCGGGCAAGTTCTATGGCCCGTTCGCGTCGGTCGGGGCGGTGAACCGCACCATCACGGCGCTGCAGCGCGCCTTTCTATTGCGTTCATGCACCGATGCTTTTTTCGAGAGCCGCACGCGGCCCTGCCTGCTGCATCAGATCAAGCGCTGCTCGGCGCCCTGCACGCAGGAAATCTCCTTCACCGATTACGCAGAGCTGGTGCGCGAGGCCGACTCCTTTCTGTCCGGCAAGAGCCGCGCCGTTAAGGAGGAACTGGCGGCGGAGATGGAACAGGCCTCGACGGCGATGGACTACGAGCGGGCCGCGCTTTACCGCGACCGCCTGGCCGCGCTCTCGGCCGTGCAGTCGCAGCAGGGCATTAATCCCCGGACCATCGAGGAGGCCGATGTCTTTGCCGTGCATCAGGCCGGCGGCTTCAACTGCGTCGAAGTGTTCTTCTTCCGCACCGGACAAAACTGGGGCAACCGCGCGTATTTTCCCAAGGCCGACCGCACATTGCCGCCGTCCGAGGTGCTCGGCGCTTTTCTCGCGCAATTCTACGACGACAAACCGGTTCCGCGACTCATCCTGGTGTCGCACGACGTGGAAGACCGAGATCTGCTGGCAGAAGCCTTATCGACGCGCAGCGGATACAAGGTCGAGGTCTCGCTTCCCAAGCGTGGCGAGAAGAAAGAACTGGTCGAGCATGCGATGACCAATGCGCGTGAAGCGCTGAGCCGCAAGCTTGCTGACACATCGGCGCAGAGCAAGCAGTTGCGCGCGCTGGCCGAGACCTTTGGGCTGAAGCGCGTGCCGCAACGTATCGAGGTTTATGACAACAGCCACATCCAGGGCTCGAACCCGGTCGGTGCGATGATCGTTGCGGGCCCGGAAGGATTCGTCAAAGGCCAGTATCGCAAATTCAACATCCGCTCGACCGAGATCACGCCGGGGGACGACTTCGGCATGATGCGCGAAGTCTTGAAGCGCCGCTTCAAACGGCTGCTGACGGATTCGCCGCGCGCGCCGGTCTCTGCCGAGGTTCTTGCCCCCGCGGAAGAAAGCCTCGCTGCCGCCGGCGAACTTCTTCCCGCGCTCGACATTCCGCCATCGCTGGCCTTAGCGGATACCGAAACCTCCGCCGCGGCCAACGCGTCGCCCTGGCCCGATCTGCTGCTGATCGATGGTGGGCTCGGCCAGCTCAACGCAGCGCGCACGACGCTGACGGAGCTCGGCATCCATGACGTGCCGATGGTGGGCATCGCCAAAGGCGTCGAGCGCAATGCCGGAGAGGAAACGTTTTTCATACCGGACCGCCCACCCATCAAACTGCAGCCCCGCGATCCACTGCTCTACTTCGTGCAGCGCTTGCGCGACGAGGCGCATCGCTTCGCGGTGGGGTCGCATCGGCAAAGGCGAAAGAAAGATATTCGCGAAGCAGGCTTGCAGGAGATCGCCGGCATTGGACCGATCCGGAAACGCGCACTTCTGCGGCATTTCGGCACGTTAAAAGCCATCGAACGCGCCACCGTCTCGGATCTGTCGCAGGTTCCGGGTATCAACGCCGAAACCGCGCGAAAGATTTATGACTTTTTCCACGGTGCGTCGGTGTGACGCTTTCGCGATAAATTGACCACAAGCGCATACCCGATCGCAGGTTCAGCTTGTTGACGCCCCCAGCCGTGAGGTATTTGCTCGGTTCATGAAGCCTATTTCAACACCGCTGCCGGCACGCCCGCTGTCGCTGCCCAATCTGCTAACCTATGCGCGCATTGTCGCCGTGCCCGTCGTGATCGGGCCGCTGTATTGGCAAGCAGTACTGCAGGGGCCGCTGTGGCTGCGATGGGTTTCTTTGGCGGTTTTTCTGGTCGCAGCGCTCACGGACGCCCTCGATGGCTATATCGCGCGCGCGTGGGAGCAGCAGTCGAGCTTTGGCCGCATGCTCGATCCCATCGCCGACAAACTCCTTGTTGCATCCTGCCTGCTGATGCTTGCGGCCGACGGCACCATCAAAGGCTGGTCGCTGTGGGCGGCCATCGTGATCCTCTGCCGCGAGGTTCTGGTGTCGGGACTCCGCGAATACCTTGCCGAATTAAACGTCAGGGTGAAGGTGACGCAGCTTGCGAAATGGAAGACCACAGTGCAGCTGGTTGCAGTCGGCTTTCTCATTGCCGGGGAAGCGGGCGATGCGGTGATGCCGGGCCTCACCGTTACCATTCCCACGTTGTGGACCCACGGCGCCTTTGTAGGCACCCAGACGCTCGGGCTTGTGACGTTTGTCGGGATAGCGCTGCTGTGGGCTTCGGCGCTGCTCACGCTTTATACCGGCTGGGACTATTTCCGCGCCGGCGTGAAGCACCTGAGATGAAGATCCGCTATTTCGCCTGGGTGCGCGAACGCGTCGGCAAGACCGACGAGGACATCGAGCTCCCGCCGGACGTCACCACCGTCAGCGACCTGATGACATGGTTAGCGGCGCGGGGCGAGGAATACGCCCACGCCTTCGAGAATCCCAAGGTGATCCGGGCTGCCATCGACCGCAGCCATGTGCGCCCCGAAGCCGCGATCTCCGGCGCGCGGGAAATCGCCTTCTTCCCGCCCATGACAGGCGGGTGATACTCTGCGTTCTTCCGGCACTCCCGGAAGACGAGAGGGATCGATGGCGACCATTCGCCTGCAACGCGAGGATTTCGATGCAGCCGCAGAGGCGGCGGCGTTGACGCGTGGGCGCAGTGATATTGGTGCGGTCGTCACCTTCACCGGCATTTGCCGCGGCAGCGAGGATGGCGATCCGATTGCTGCACTGACGCTTGAGCATTTTGCCGAGATGGCGGAAACGGAAATCACCCGCCATGTGGAAGATGCGCAGCAGCGCTGGGCGTTGCTTGGTGTGACGGTGGTCCATCGCTACGGACGGATCACGCCCGGTGAAAACATCGTGCTTGTCGTCACGGCCTCGTCCCATCGTGGCGAAGCCTTCGCTGCGGCGGAATTTCTCATGGACTTCCTGAAAACCCGCGCACCCTTCTGGAAGCAGGTTGAAAGCGCGAAGAGCAAGACCTGGGTCGAGGCGACGGCGGGAGACGACGCGGCGGCCGCGCGTTGGGAAAAGCCAAGGGGATAGCTGTGACGACACGGCGAACATTCTTGCAAATGCTCGCGGGCGCAGCCTTCCTTGCTCCCGGCGCACGGGTTGAAGCGCGCGAGGCAGCGATGCCGCAGCTCATCAAGCAGGCCCGGGCTTACGAGAAAATTTCACAACGCATTGATTACATTTCGCGCGCGCTGATCGGCGCGCCCTACCAGGGGCGCACCCTGATTGGCGGTCCGGTCCGGAAGGAAATCTTTGTGCTCCGCGACGACGCGTTCGATTGCGTCACCTATTGCGAAGCGGTTCTGGCGGGCGCCATCGCCAGGGATTATCCGGACTATGCCGAGGTGCTGAAGCGCATCCGTTATACGCATGGCGAGGTGAGGTGGGCCGAGCGCAACCACGATTTCGCGCTGTGGAGCCAAAGCAACCTCGAGAACAAGATCTGCCAGCCGGGCAGCATCGCGCCGTCAGTCACGCTCGAAAAGCGGCTGGACGGAAGCGGTTTGGGCAAGCGCCAGTATGCGCTGCCCGCCATCGCCACGCCGCGGATGATCGCGAACCAGAAGGCGCTGCAGGTCGGTGACGTGATCGGTTTTGTCTCGCGCCGGCCGGGGCTGGATTATTTCCACACCGGCTTCATCGCTTTTCAGAATGGCACACTCATGCTGCGTCATGCATCGCGCAGCCAGGGCCGCGTGATGAACGAGGCCATGACGTCCTTCGTGTTTCGGACCGGCGTAAAATACGTGACGCTGCTGCGCCCGGCAGAACCGGTCTTGCAGAGCTGACTTACGCTGCCGCTGCTTTACCCTTGGGCTGCACTTCCGCGGTGTAGTCGTCCATCAGTTGCTTGCTGATGGCGCCGGGCGTGAAGCGCCAGTCGGCGATCTCGCCCACCGGCGTGACTTCGGCGGCGCTGCCGGTGATGAAGCATTCGCCGAAGTTCGACAGTTCCTCCGGCATGATGCGCCGTTCGATCACCTCGATGCCGCGCTTCTTCGCCAGCCCGATCACCGTGCGGCGGGTAATGCCGTCGAGGAAACAGTCGGCGATTGGCGTGTGGATCTTGCCGTCCGCAATGAAGAAAATATTGGCGCCGGTGCATTCGGCGACGCGGCCCTGCCAGTCCAGCATCAATGCGTCGGCATAGCCTTTGCGCTCGGCGCGATGCTTGGAGATCGTGCAGATCATGTAGAGGCCTGCGGCCTTGGAGGTCGATGGTGCGGTTTTCGGATCGGGCCGGCGGTATTCCGCCAGATCGAGGCGAATGCCTTTCAGCCTCTGGGCCGGATCGAAATAGCTCGGCCATTCCCAGCTCGCGATGGCGAGGTGGATGGTGTTGTTCTGGGCCGAGACGCCCATCATCTCCGAGCCACGCCACGCGATGGGACGCAGGTAAGCGTCCTTCTGCCCGTTCTTCTCGAGCACCAGCCGTTTGGCGGCATCGATCTCGGCAACGGAATAGGGCACCTCGAAATCGAGCATCTGCGCCGACTTGCGAATGCGCTCGGAATGCTCCGTGATCTTGAAGATTTCGCCGCCGTAAGCGCGCTCGCCCTCGAATACGGCGCTGGCATAGTGCAGCCCGTGCGTCAGGACGTGGACGGTGGCGTCGGACCAGGGCACGAGCTTGCCGTCGTACCAGATGACGCCGTCGCGCTTATCAAAAGGGGCAGCAGGTGCAGCCATGGCTTCCTCTCGGTTTCGTCCTTTGGGGTCGTCCGAAGCCCCGGCTGGACCGGTTTTGCTTCGCGGGCAGACACCCAGTATGTTTCATTTCCTCAATGAGAGCGTGCTTTTAGCGCGAGTGCAACGGCGGGCCGGCGGACAGGCCTTTGAGCACGATCATTTCGTCCAGATGCACTATTGAGTAACAATCAGACCAAAATATGTCAATATGGCTGACCTAAATTCTTCCACCCTCCGACCGCGGCCCCCGGCCGATGATCCGGCTGCCGAAGGGCCATCTGGCGAGCCGATGTGGGATCTCATCGAGCTGCTGTTCTTTGCCTACCGCGATTTCGTGGCCGATCCCGACGAGGTTTTGGGCAAGCTCGGCTTCGGCCGGGCGCATCACCGGGTGCTGCATTTCGTCAACCGCAATCCCGCCATGAAGGTGGCCAACCTGCTCGATATTCTGAAGATCACCAAGCAATCGCTTGGGCGCGTGCTCAAGCAGCTGATCGATGAGGGCTATATCGTGCAGAAGGAAGGCGCGAGTGACCGGCGGCAACGCCTGCTCCACACGACGCCAAAAGGCGAAGCGCTGGCGCTGAAGCTCGCAGGCTTGCAGACCAAACGCATTCAGCGGGCGCTCGAGTCCCTGCCGCCGGAAGCGCACCAGACCGCGCGTCAGTTCCTGATCGCCATGATTGAGGCTGACGGTCGCGATGAGGTGTTGCGCCTGGTGCAGCATGCCGATCGCGGCAAGCTTTCGCGATCCTAGCGATCATGACCACGCCCGCCACTGTTCTCGCCGACGACGCACCGCATCTGCTGGTGGTGGATGACGACCGCCGCATCCGCGTACTGCTCTCGCGCTTCCTGTTTGCAGAAGGCTATCGCGTCACCACGGCGGAGACAGCCGCGGAAGCGCGGCTGAAGCTTGACGGCATAAGTTTCGATCTGTTGATCCTCGACGTGATGATGCCGGGCGAAACGGGGTTTCAGCTGGCGCGCTCGATCCGGCTGAAATCGGCGGTGCCGATCCTGATGCTGACCGCGCGCGACGAGAAAGAGAGCCGCATCGAAGGTCTGGAGACCGGCGCGGACGATTATCTGTCCAAGCCGTTCGAGCCGCGCGAACTCTCATTGCGCATCGCCAATATCCTGAAGCGAACCAAGCCCGCTTTGCCCC
Source organism: Bradyrhizobiaceae bacterium (assembly GCA_947481685.1). Taxonomy (GTDB): domain Bacteria; phylum Pseudomonadota; class Alphaproteobacteria; order Rhizobiales; family Xanthobacteraceae; genus CANKHA01. Next base: position 13,031 of record CANKHA010000038.1, on the reverse strand, counting down.
CGCCGGCGGAATCGGTGCGCTTCGGCCAATTTGTTTTTCACCTTGGTCGCGGCGAACTGCGGCGCGGGGATGAAATCGTGCGTCTCACCGATCGCGAGCGCGACATGCTACGGGTTCTGTCCGTTTCGCCGGGTGAAACAGTGCCGCGCATGGATCTCTCCGGCAGCGGCGCCTCGCTCAACGAGCGGGCAGTGGATGTCCAGGTCAACCGTCTGCGCCACAAGATCGAGCGTGACCCCACCAATCCGCTGATCGTGCAAACCGTGCGCGGCATCGGCTACCGGCTTGTGTTGACACCATGACAAGCCTCGACATGGGTTTCGCCACCTTGCGCTCCGCCGCCGGCCGCGTGTGCAGCGTCTGGGTGCGGGTGTGGAAATGGATCAACGGCTTCATGCCGAAGGGGCTGTATGCCCGCGCACTGCTGATCATCATCATGCCGATGGTCCTGCTGCAGTCGGTGGTCGCTTTCGTGTTCATGGAGCGCCACTGGAATACGGTGACGCAACGGCTGTCCGCTGCGGTGGTGCAGGATATCGCGGGGATCATTGATTTCTATCAATTGCTTCCGCCGGAGGAGGGACGCCGGAAAATCCGCACCATCGCGCAGGATCGCCTGAATCTTCAAATCGATTTTCTTCCCGTCAGCGAAATGCCGCCGCCGGCGCCGAAGCCGTTTTTCTCCCTGCTCGATCAGGCGCTGTCGGAAGAATTGCGCAAGCAAATCGGCAAGCCGTTCTGGATCGACACCGTGGGCCGCTCGGCGGTGGTGGAGGTCCGCATTCAACTCGACAATACGGTGCTGCGCGTTTTCGCCCGCCGCAACGCGGCTTATGCCTCGAACTCCGAAATCTTCCTGTTCTGGATGGTTGGCACATCGCTGGTGCTGCTGACGGTCGCCATCCTGTTCCTGCGCAATCAGATCAAGCCGATCCTGCGGCTTGCTGATGCGGCCGAAAGCTTCGGCAAGGGCCGTGAGGTTCCGGACTTTCGGCCGCGCGGCGCGCGCGAAGTCCGAAGCGCGGCGCATGCCTTTCTGGAGATGAAGGGGCGCGTCGAGCGCACCATGGAGCAGCGCACCACCATTCTGGCGGGCGTGTCGCATGACCTGCGTACCATCCTGACTCGCTTCAAGCTGGAAATGGCGCTGATCGGCGACAGCCCCGAAGTCGAAGGGATGAAGAAAGATATCGATGAGATGTCGCGGATGCTGGAGGCCTATATGGCCTTTGCGCGCGGCGACTCCGCCGAGGCTTCGGAGCCTACGGACATGGCCGCCTTCCTGGACGAATTGAAGCTCGACGCCGAACGGCAGGGCGACAAGGCGACGGTGGTGTTTCATGGTTCGCCCGTCGTCACCGTGCGTCCCGCAGCGTTCAAGCGTTGTCTGGCCAATCTTGTATCCAACGCGGCGCGCTATGCGTCATCGATCTCGATCACCGGCCATCGCGACCACCGCTGGTTGACGGTAACGATCGACGACGATGGCCCCGGCATTCCGCTTGCGATGCGCGAAGAAGTCTTCAAGCCGTTCCTGCGGCTCGATCATGCCCGCAACCAGGATGAAGGCGGCACCGGCCTCGGTCTCGCGATCGCCCGCGACATCGCCCGCTCGCATGGCGGCGACATCACCCTTGGCGACAGCCTGCTCGGCGGCTTGCGCGCAACGGTGCGTATACCGGTTTAATTATGCCGCTTCGGCTTCTTCGTCCCGGCGCGAATGCCGGCGGCGGCGTGGCCGCGGCTTCGGCATCACGGCGATGAGATCGTCGAGCAGCCGCGCCCAGCTTTGCCCGCGTGTCAGTCCGCGGTCGAGTTCGGCCATGCTGCGGTCGAGACTGTCATCGTCATCTTCCGCCCAGACCCGCAGCGTTTGCGCGAAGATCAGGGCAAGACCCTGCGCGCGAAAAGCGCCTTTGCCGCCGGATGTATTGATGTCGGCGGCGGTGAGCATCCATGTCATCGAGCGCACCGTCATCGCATTGAGTGCCAGCGCCAGGCCGGGATTGCGCATGGCCGAGCGCATCAGCAACTTTACGGCAGTCTTGTAAGGCGTCAGTGCTTCCAGCCGCCGCATCAGCACGTCGAACAGCCGGTCGCGCGGCGTTTCGTCCGCCATGTCGTCGCCGCCATCCAGCACCGCGCGGTCGATGTCCTTCACCTGTGCGCCGAGAATGGCAAGCGGGGAATCGAATTCCTCGCGCAAGCGCGACAAGGAGACATGCGCGCGCGTTGCGATCTCCTTGAGGGCGATGGCCTCGATCGACTTTTCGCCGAGCAGTTGCATGAAAGCGCCGACGATAAGCTGGCGGTCGCTGCCGGTGGGCTTCGGCGCAGCACGCCTGGCTTTGGGTTTCGAAGGTTTGGAACGCGACGGCTTGCGAGCCATGTCGATCTCCTGACGTTGGATGACCAGTCTAGGTCCGCAAAGGAGACGGTTCTAGGGCAGTTTAACCCGCCAGATCGCGCGAGCGCTTGGTCGCCGCCGCAATGGCCCTGGCCAGCAGCGGATCAATTCCGCTGGCCGCGTCCATCAGGACCTCCAGCGCCGCCGCGGTGGTGCCGCCGGGCGAGGTCACGTTCTGCCGCAGCGTCGCGGCGTCGAGCGAGGATTGATTGAGCAGCTTGCCGGAGCCGGCGACGGTTTCCCGCGCCAGTTTGGCAGCGAGGTCGGGCGGCAGGCCGGCGGCGATACCGGCGCGCGTGAGGCTTTCCGCCAGCAGGAAAACATAGGCCGGGCCGGAGCCGGAGACCGCGGTCACCGCGTCCATCAGCTTTTCGTCAGTGATCCACTCGACCTTGCCGGTTGCGGCGAGCAGGCGATGCGCAAGGTTGCGCTGCGAGGCATCGACGCGGGCATTCGGCACCGCGACGGTGATGCCGCGTCCGATGGCGGCTGGTGTGTTGGGCATGGCGCGCACAACCGCGGTATTGGGCAAGGCGTGTTCCAGAAAGCGGAGGGTCTTGCCCGCCATGATCGATACGGCAACTGTGGATGCACCCGCCATCTTTGCCAGCGATGGCACCACATCGCCCGCGACCTGCGGCTTGACCGCAATCACGATGGCGGCTGCATCGGCCGGCGCCATCGCCGGGTTGATCGACACCTTCAGCGCCTTGATGTCGTCGCCCGGTTGCGGCTCGATCACCGCGATCTGCAACGGATCGAGCCCGCGCGCGAGCCAGCCCTGCAGCATGGCGGCGCCCATCTTGCCGGCGCCGACCAGTACGATGGTCTTGGAGATATCGCTGAGTTCGCCCGAGGTGGTCATGGCGTCATTGTGCCATCGACAGCGCTAACGCGCGACCAGCAAAAAGGATCATGCGCTGGTATTCACGCCTCGCCTGAGGTCTCGAACATGGCGGCGTCGAGCGCTTCGCGCGCGCCCTTGCCGGCCCAGACCACGAACTGGAAGGCCGGGAAGTAGCGCTCGCAGGTGTCGAGCGCGGTGCCGAGCAAAGATTCACATTGCGAGCCGGAGGGATCGGTGCCCGCGAGCACCAGCGCGTGGCGGAACATGACGATGCCGTCCTGGATCCACAAATCGAAATGTCCGACCCAGAGTTGCTCGTTGATCAGCGAAATCAGCTGCTGCACTTCCGCGCGCCGCCGTTCCGGGACCTTGAGGTCGAAGGCGCAGGCAAGATGCAGCGCCTCGATCGTGGTCATCCAGGTGTAGGAAATCTGGTAGTCCGACCAGCGTCCTTCCACCGCGATGGTAATTTCGTCTTCGTTCGAGCGTTCGAACGACCATTCGTGCGTGCCGGCAACGCGCTCGACCACGTCCAGCGGGTTGATCCGGTGCGGTTGGGAATAGTCGATCAATGACATGCCGGCTCCAGGTAAGAGGTAACAAGGTCAGTGAGTGGCGCGCGCGCAACCGTTCGCGCTCACGCACGCTTACGGCACGTCCCCGAAGGGCATTCGATGTGACTCAAGGATCTACTAAGGCCGGCTGATTGACCGCGAAGCCGCGAATCACTTAGCGACTTGAATATAAGACTCGCGAGTCCAGCCGCCCAAGCGATTTTAAGTTAATGTCCCCATCCGAAGTTCGAACACGACGCGCCGCGAAGGCTTTTGCGAATTTCGGATTCAAAAGGGCATCAAAAATCACAGCGTTGTCGTGAAACTGTGATCGGGGATTCTCGGAAGGGGCGCAACGCGCTTCGCCAGACCGTCCACAACCATCCCATGCGACAGTGTGACTCGCGCGGTTTATCAACAGATACGCGCGTTAACCTTTGGCGCTCAGTCGAACAGGCTTGAAACGGACTCTTCCGACGCCGTGCGGCCGATGGCTTCGCCGATCAGGCTGGAGATGGGGAGGGCGCGGATGTTCTTGGCCTCCTGCACGGCCTTGGTTGGCTGAATAGAGTCGGTGATCACCAGTTCCTTCAGGCGCGAAGCGGTAATGCGTGCCACTGCGCCGCCGGAAAGCACGCCGTGGCTGATATAGGCGTACACGTCAGTCGCGCCCTGTGCGAGCAAGGCGTCGGCAGCATTTACCAGCGTACCGCCGGAGTCGACGATGTCATCGACCAGGATGCAGGTATAGCCGGCCACTTCACCGATCACGTTCATGACTTCGGATTCGCCGGCGCGTTCGCGGCGCTTGTCGATGATGGCGAGCGGGGCGTTGATCCGCTTGGCAAGGCCGCGTGCGCGCAGCACGCCGCCAACGTCCGGCGACACCACCATGATCTTTTCCAGATCGAATTTCTCCTTGATGTCGCGCACCATGACCGGCGAGGCATAAAGATTGTCGGTGGGGATATCGAAGAAGCCCTGGATCTGCCCGGCATGCAGGTCGATCGTCATCACGCGGTCGGCGCCGGCATGGGTGATCAGGTTGGCGACGAGCTTGGCCGAGATCGGCGTGCGCGCGCCGGGCTTACGGTCCTGCCGGGCATAACCGAAATAAGGCACCACCGCCGTGATGCGGCGCGCGGAGGCGCGGCGCAGTGCATCGGTGATGATCAGCAGTTCCATCAGGTGGTCGTTGGCGGGGAAGGACGTGGACTGGATGACGAAAACGTCGGCGCCGCGTACGTTTTCCTGAATCTCGACGAAAATTTCCATGTCGGCGAAGCGCCGCACCAGGGCCTTGGTCAGGGGGATCTTGAGATAATCGCCGATGGCCTGGGCGAGGGCGGGGTTGGAATTCCCGGCGACCAGCTTGAGCGCACCATTCTTGCCCATCGCTGCTCACTCCCGCTTTCCCTGCCGCCGATGGCGTTGTCCTAACAAGGAGGCGGCAAGGCTGGCAATAAGCCGCAATCCTTGTCCCGAATACTTTTTTGGCAGCGGGGATCAGGCGGAAAGCGCAATCGCGTTGACGTGGCGGCCATAGTCCGGTTCGCCCCGGTGAGTCGTGCGCCGGAAGCTGTAGAAAAGCCGTGGATCGGCATAGGTGCAGGCGGCCAGATCCTCGATCTGGGCTATTCCCGCGCGGGCGAGGCGGGCGGCGATAAAACCGGGCAGATCGAGCTGCGCATGGCCCGGACGACCCGGCGCAAAAAACCGCCCGCTGTCCGGATCGCCCCTGGTGAACTGGGCGATCAGGTCGTTGCCGACCTCATAATTGCGTTGGCTGATCATCGGACCGATGGCGGCGACGATGCCGGAGCGGTCGGCGCCCAGATTTTCCATCGCGGCGATGGTGGCTTCCAGCACGCCAGCGACCGCGCCGCGCCAGCCGGAATGGGCAGCGCCGATGATGCGGGCTTTCGGGTCGGCGAACAGCACCGGACCGCAGTCGGCGGTGGACACGCCGATCGCCAGATCAGGCACGCGGGTCACGATCGCGTCGGCCTTAGGCCGTGTCTCGCTGGTCCACGGCGTTTCCGCCACCACCACTGTTGGCGAATGAATCTGGTAGGCGGTGAGAAAGCGTTCCGGTGCGACGCCGACCGCCTTCGCCATGCGCGCGCGGTTCTCGACAACCTTCGCCGGATCGTCATCGGAGCCGACGCCGGCATTGAGGCTTTCGTAGATGCCTTCGGACACGCCGCCTTCGCGGGTGAAGAAAGCGTGACGGATGCCAGGAAGCGCCGCGAGGTTCTTCGCCTGCAGCATCATGGATCGAATCCCGGCAGCGGGCCGAGCTTCGGATCGCCGATCGCCAGCACCTTGAACAGCATTCCCATCCGGCGCGCGCCTTCGCCGGTCAGACGTTCCAACTGGCCGTCGATCTCGCTTGCCTTGCCCGGTTGCGCTTTCGCCTTCAACGAAGCGGCACGGGTTTCAATGCCGAGGCGGCGCAGGAACTCGCCCTGCTGCATCGGACCGCCGATGCGGGCACCTATGCTTTCGGCGGCATTGGCGATGGATTCGAAATCCACATGCGCGGTGAGATCGACCTGGCCCGGCGACACCAGCGGATTGGCATAGGCATGCTCGCCGACCGCCTGCACGGTGTCTCCGACTTCGCTGTGCATGTGGCCGTAGTCGATCACCAGCGCCGCGCCGCCGTCCCGCGCCACGCGCCGGCCGATCTCGAGCGCGATGGAATCCGTGCGCCATTCGAAGATGTCGCCGGGCAAGGCGTTGCGCACGCGCGGCGGCAACAGCCGTTCGAGATGCGGCAGCGGCTGCATCATCGCGCCGAGGATAAAATCTCCTTCGCTGTCGACCGTCACCGCGCGTTCATGCCAGCCGTCGTCCTGCTTGATGGCCTGATGCACCGGCAGCGCATCGAAGAATTCGTTGGCGAGGATGATTGCGGGGCCATCCGGCACCTCGTCCAGCGTCTGGTGCCACATCTTCGGCACGTCCAGCGGCTCGAGCGTCTTCTGCTGCATCTGCTGCAGGGTCGGGCTGACCTCCACCAGATGCGCGACGATGGCCGCGTAAAATCCCGGCACGACTTTCGCCGCGCGGAGCGCATCCGCCATCATGGTGCCGCGGCCGGGGCCAAGCTCGATCAGGCGGATATTCTCCGGCGAGCCCATCTTCTTCCAGACGGCGGCGGCCCAGAGCCCGATCAGTTCGCCGAACATCTGGCTGATCTCCGGCGCGGTGATGAAGTCGCCGGCGGCGCCGAACGGATCGCGCGTCATGTAATAGCCGTGCACGGGATGACAGAGGCAGGTCGCCATATACTGGGCAATCGGCATCGGTCCGGCGACGGAAATGAGCCGGCGGATTTCCGCTTCCAGCGGGGGCTCCTCGTTGGCTGTCACGCCGTCATGCCTGCCTGGGTTTTCGCCTCAACGCGTATGCGATCAGGATCATGCCAGCGAGTGCGAGCGGAATCGAGAGCAACATGCCCATGGTCGCCCCGCCCCACAGGAAACCAAGCTGGGCATCCGGTTCGCGGAAGAACTCCGAAAAGCTGCGGGCGAGGCTGTAGACCAGCGCAAAGCTGCCCAGGATCAGGCCGGGACGCTTCAAAGCGCCGCTGCGGATCAGCAGGAAAAGCACGACGAACAGCAGCAGTCCTTCCAGCGCCGCCTCATAGATCTGGCTGGGATGCCGCGGCAGGTTGCCGGCATGGGGAAACACCATCGCCCAGGGCACATCGGCGGGACGGCCCCACAATTCGCCGTTGATGAAATTCGCCAGCCGCCCGAAGAACAGGCCGATCGGCGCCGCCGCGCAGGTGACGTCGCCGACCGTCAGGATCGGGATGTTGCGCTTCCAGCCAAACAGCACCACCGCGGCGACGCAGCCGAGGAAGCCGCCGTGGAACGACATGCCGCCGTTCCAGAGCTCGAACACCTCCAGCGGATGTGCGGCGTAATATCCCGGATTGTAGAACAGCACATAGCCGATGCGTCCGCCGAGAATGATGCCGAGCGTGACCCACAGGATGAAATCGTCGAAGTCTTCCAGCGTCAGCGGCGGCTTGCCGCCCCACAGCGTTTCGGCCTTGATCAGCGCGCGCGCATAGAGCCAGCCGAACATGATGCCGCCGATATAGGCGAGCGCATACCAGCGGATGGAAAACGGCCCGACGGAAATGAGGATCGGATCGATGGCGGGGAAGGGCAGGACGAAAAGGGTAGGCATCGGCTAAGCTCCTAGCATACGTTCTGATGCGGCTCCGAAGCCGCCCAAGTCAAGCTTTCCGGCTCTTGCAGCACCGCGCCCGGATCGCCATTGTTCTGTAAGATAGATCCACCGTTATATGACAAGCCGGAGCCGACGATGACCCAGACCAGCAGCCGGATTTTCGACGAGATGGCGCGGCTGATGAACGATGCCGCCGGTGTGGCCTCGGGCGTGCGGCGCGAGTTCGACACGCTGTTCAAGACCCAGGCCGAACGCATCCTGCGCGATCTCGATGTGGTCAAGCGCGAGGAATTCGAAGCCGTCAAGGAAATGGCGAAGATCGCGCGCGAGGAGAACGAGGCGCTGAAGCACCGCGTCGCGATCCTTGAAGCGGAAGTCCAGCGCGGCGACGAATTGCCCAAGGCGGATTTCGAGACGTCGTAGCCTCTTTCGTCATGGCCGGGCATAGCCCGTCAAAGACGGGCGTAAACGCCCTGATGTCCCGGCCATCCATGTCTTACTTTCCTGAACGAAGAACGTGGATGCCCGGCACAAGGCCGGGCATGACGACGGATGGAGCAGTTTCCGCGTCGCGTTTCCAGATTCAATTTTCAAACAGCCAACGCTCCGCAGGCCCATTCTTTTACGGCGCGGACCACGCCGACCCCTTTTTTCATTTCCCAAAAAGAGAAATGGAGCGCCGGGAGGCGCCAGGGCGTTCGAAGAGGCCTTGGCGAAACCTGGCGAGGGTTTCCTCCAAAGCGTTGCGACACGCCCATAGGCTAAGCCTTGCGATCGGCTTCGCCGCACGCCATTGACGGAGGCGTGCGAGCCCCTGGCGCGGGGCCCAGCGCCTCCCGGCGCTCCACCAACATCCGCAACGCCTCTAGCTGACGCTTCGAATGAATACGTTGCTTGGGTTTATCTTTGTTTGGAGAGAAGTCGAGGAATTTGCGAGGCGCCGAAGCGGCGGCTTGTTAGCATCGGCGCAAGTCAAGCAACTGTCTCACTTTTTCCGATAACAACTTCTGTGCAACGGGGCGTCAGTCCAGTAGGGCGCAATAGCGAAGCGTATTGCGCCGTTTTCTCTAGAATGGCGGATTACGCTACGCTAATCCGCCCTACGGACTTTGGGCATGGTTGCAGTCTGTCATGAGCGTAATCTTGACCAGACAATCATCGCACCAGTGATAGTGATGCCTGCCACAGTCCAAAAGTAAGGGACTTTATCACCGACGAAATCGGGGTCAGCGAACTTGGCTAACCCAAGAACCCCAGCAACCAAAAATATTGCCCCAAACCACAGCGGTATCTTTTCGCCCATCATGCAAATATGGGCCAATCTCGGCTATTCGACTAGGATCGCCCCGTGAAACTGAGGCACTACGCAGGTGCCCCTTCCTTGCCTGAATCCGCCCCCTCCGGTATAAGCCGCCTCATTCTCGCACGGCCCCGACACCCCTGGAGGCGCGCCGAGCCGGATATGGCCGCTTAAGCGGCTGTTTTTATTACTGAAACAAATAAGGAACCGACCATGGCTACCGTCAGGGAACTGAAAGCGGCGGCACGTCCGAAGAGCGGCAAGGGGGCCGCACGGGCTGATCGTCGCGCCGGCCGCGTGCCGGGCGTTATTTACGGCGACAACAAACCCCCCATCGGCGTTTCGTTCGATCATGCGGAAATTCACCAGCGCATTTATGCCGGCCGTTTCCTCACCACGATCTACGACATCGTTCTCGACGGCAAAAAGCATCGCGTGATCCCGCGCGACTTCCAGCTCGACCCCGTGAAGGACCTGCCCGTGCATGTCGACTTCATGCGGCTCGGCGAAGGCGCAACCATCCGCGTCAACATCCCGGTTCGCGTCATCGGCGCGGAATCCTCGCCTGGCGTGAAGCGCGGTGGCGCGGTCAACATCGTAGAGCACACCATCGCGGTGCGCGTGCGCGCCGATCAGATTCCGGAATCGATTGAAGTCGACGTCAGCGATCTCGACATCAACCACTCCCGCCATCTGAGCGACATCACGCTGCCGGCGGGCTTGCAGGTGCTTGAAGCGGGCGACGCTACGCTCGTCACCATCGTGCCGCCTTCGGGCTATGCGGAAGAACTCAAGGCCGCTGCCGACGCAGTTGCTGCTGCCGCAGCGACCGCTGCTGCCGCGACCGCTGCCGCTGCCGCCGTTCCGAAAGGCGCTCCGGGTGCGACCCCGGCTCCGGATGCCGCCAAGGCAGGCGACGCCAAGGCCGCTCCGGCGAAGAAGTAACGCGTTTAATCCACCCCCCGTGTCTCACGGGGGGTGGGGAGACTTTGCGCGATGTTACTTTTCGTCGGTCTCGGCAATCCGGGCAGTCAGTATGTCCGCAATCGCCACAACATCGGCTTCATGGCCGTCGAGGCCATCGCCAGCCGTCACAACTTTCCACCCTGGAAGCGGCGCTTCCAGGGTGTGACCACCGAAGGCATGATCGGCGGCCAGCGCGTGCTGCTGCTGCTGCCCGGCACCTTCATGAACGAGAGCGGACGCGCGGTGCAGGAGGCTTCGGCCTTCTACAAGATAGAACTCGCCGACACCGTGGTGCTGCACGACGAGATTGATCTCACGCCCGCGAAGCTGCGGGTGAAGACCGGCGGCGGCAATGCCGGCCACAACGGTTTGCGTTCGATCACCGCGCATGTCGGCAACGAATATCGCCGCGTGCGCATCGGCGTCGGTCATCCCGGCGCCAAGGAGCTGGTCCATGCCCATGTGCTGAACGATTTCAGCAAGGCGGACATGGAATGGGTCCACGCGCTCTGCGATCTGGTGGCCGAGAATGCCGAACTGCTCGCCAAGGGACAGGACCCGGCGTTCCAGAACAAGATACATCTCGCCATGGTGGCGAAGGGATTCGACGATTCAAAAGAGCCTAACGAAAAAAACTGATGCGGATGCGCGAATGTGCTGTGTTCTTCCCGTCACCCTGAGGCGCTCGGCGCTATAGCAGCGCAGCTTGTTTAGCACTCGGCTGCGTTGCGGCTTCCCCGGCAAAGCCGGGGTCGCACCTCAGGATGACGGATTGCTGTTTGGTTTGAAAAGAGAGATTTCATGGGCTTCAAATGCGGCATCGTCGGTCTTCCCAACGTGGGCAAGTCGACGCTCTTCAATGCGCTGACCGAAACGGCTGCGGCGCAGGCGGCGAATTATCCGTTCTGCACCATCGAGCCCAACGTCGGCGAAGTGGCGGTGCCGGACCCGCGGCTCGATACGCTGGCGAAGATCGGCAAATCCGCGCAGATCATTCCAACGCGGCTCACCTTCGTCGATATCGCGGGGCTGGTGAAAGGCGCATCGCAAGGCGAGGGCCTCGGCAACCAGTTCCTCGCCACCATCCGCGAAGTCGATGCCATCGCCCATGTGGTGCGCTGTTTCGAGGACGGCGACATCACCCATGTGTCGGGCAAGGTCGATCCGCTGGCGGATATCGAGATCATCGAAACCGAATTGATGCTGGCGGACCTCGACTCGCTGGAAAAGCGTGTCGATGCGCTGGAGAAAAAGGCCAAGGGCGCCGACAAGGATGCCAAGGAGCAGCTTGAGCTGGTGAACCGCGCGCTGGTGCTGTTGCGCGAAGGCAAGCCGGCGCGTCTGGTCGAGCGCAAGCCCGAGGAAGAAAAGAACTTCGGCATGCTGGGCCTGATGACGTCGAAGCCAGTGCTTTATGTCTGCAATGTCGAGGAAGGCGCGGCCGCCACCGGCAATGCGCATTCCGCCAAGGTCGAGGAACTGGCCAAGAAGGAAGGCGCGGTCGCCGTCGTCATCTCGGCGCAGATCGAGGCCGAGATCGCGGTGCTGTCAAAGGAAGAGCGCGAGGAATTTCTCTCCACGCTCGGGCTCAAGGAGCCGGGCCTCGATCGCCTGATCCGCAAGGGCTACGAGTTGTTGCATCTCGTCACCTATTTCACCGTCGGCCCGAAGGAAGCGCGCGCCTGGACCATCACCAAGGGCACCAAGGGTCCCGCGGCCGCGGGCGTCATCCATACCGACTTCGAGCGCGGCTTTATCCGTGCGGAGACGATTGCCTATAACGATTATGTGGCGCTCGGCGGCGAAGCCGGCGCGCGCGACGGCGGCAAGCTGCGGCTTGAGGGCAAGGAGTATGTCGTCGCCGACGGCGACGTGATGCATTTCAGATTTGCGACTTAGGCTCAGGACTCATTGTTTATAGCCAGAAGATGACGACGGCCGCGATGCAGATTGCTGACATGAAGGTGTGGGCGCATCGGTCGTAACGGGTATGAATGCGCCGCCAGTCCTTGAGCCTGCCAAACATATTCTCGATTTTGTGGCGTTGGCGGTAAAGCGTGCGGTCATGCTCGATCGGCTTTCTGCGGTTGGATTTTGACGGGATGCAGGCTGTGATGCCCCGCTCCGCAAGTGCCTGACGGAACCAGTCGGCGTCATAGCCTTTGTCGCCGAGGAGTTCCTCGGCCTTGGGCAGGACCGGCAGCATCAGCGCCGCGCCTTTATAGTCGCTCATCTGGCCTTCACTGAGCAGCATGATCAGTGGTCGCCCCTGGCCATCGCACACAGCGTGCAGTTTTGAGTTCAGGCCGCCTTTCGTGCGCCCGATACGTCTGGGAATAGCCCCTTTTTTAGCAGACTGGCGGCAGTGCGATGGGCCTTCATATGGGTTGCGTCGATCATCAGCCGTCGAGGCTTGCCTGCCTTGCGCGTCAGTTCGGCGAAAATCTTGTTGAACACACCAAGACGGCTCCAGCGAACGAACCGGTTGTAGATGGTCTTGTGTGGACCGTAGTCGCGCGGAGCATCGCGCCAGCGCAGCCCATTCCGGATGACGAAGACGATACCACTGATAACCCGTCGGTCATCAACTCTGGGAACGCCATGAGACAGTGGGAAAAACGGCTCGATCCGGCGCATCTGCGCCTCAGACAGCAAGAACAAATCAGTCATGGCGATGCCTCCTCGCACCGCCATTGAATCAACCGTTCAAGTGTTCCGCAATAACTTTAATGGGTCCTGAGCCTAGCT
>CANKHA010000037.1 GCA_947481685.1 Bradyrhizobiaceae bacterium | reverse complement strand
GTGATGCCGGCGCACACTCCCAATGGTTGGCGCAGCGAATAGGCGTCGATCCCGGTGCCGACATTCTCGCTGAACTCGCCTTTCAGCAGATGCGGGATGCCGCAGGCAAACTCCACCACCTCAAGCCCGCGCTGCAGGGAGCCGCGCGCCGCGGCGCAGGCGTCGCTGCCCAGGCGGGGAAGGCTGCTGCTGCGGCGGCGACGGCCTTGTCCACGTCGGCCTTGGAGCCGAGCGCGACCTGTTTGGTGACCTTGCCGGTGGAGGGATCGGTGATCGGCGCATTGGCGCTGCCGCCTGCGATCCGGGAGCCGTCGATGAAGTGGCCAACTGTTTCCATTCGCTCAGCTTATTCCGTGTGCGCGGCAGCCGATAGGCAGCCATAGTCAGATGTATTAGCGGCCAAGGCATTGATCCGGCAATCTATTTTTCCTGCCTTGACAGTAAGGCGCTGGCGCGGAATCAATAAGAACAAAACAGGAACATTATTATGACCGCTGCCGAGGCAGCCACCCTTAGCCGTCTGCGGCGTGCGGTGGCCGAAATTGAAGGGAGCGACCTGTCCGTGCTGGAAGCGGGCGGACGGGCACTGCCGCTCGGTGCCGCACCTGTGGATGCGGTGCTGGGCGGCGGGCTCGCCTTGGGGAGCCTGCACGAACTCGCCCCGATCGCGCCCTTGCATCTTGGCGCTGCTGTGGGCTTCGCCCTGATGCTCGCGGCACGGGCCGGTCAGGGCAAGCCCGCATTATGGATCCAGCCGGATTTCGCCGCTACCGAGGCCGGTGCGCTCTATGGCCCGGGCTTAAGCGCGCTCGGGCTTCCCATGGAGCGCCTGCTGTTGCTGCGCGTCGCGCGGCCGGTCGATGCGCTCTGGGCGATGGAGGAGGGGCTCAAGTCGCATGTGCTCTCCGCCGTCATCGCCGAACTGACCGAGGATGGTGTGGCCGCCGATCTCACCGCGACGCGGCGGCTGGTGCTGGCCGCGCGCGACGGCGGCGGGCTCGGCTTTCTGCTGCGCCATCGCATTTCGCCCGAGGCGAGCGCAGCTGCGACCCGCTGGGATATCGCTTCCGCGCCAAGCCGTCCCGATGCTTTCGGCGGGCTTGGGCGCACCGCTTTCACGCTTTCGCTTGTGAAGAACCGACGCGGCCCGCTTGGCCGCTGGACGATGGAATGGGATCACCATGAACGTACCTTCTCGGCGCTATCTGTCGCTGTGGCTAAAACGGCTCTCGACCGACCGGCTCTCTCGCCGCTCGTCCGCGCTGGATGACGCGCCGCTGGTTGTCGTCGCACCGGTGAAATCCGCGCTGCGGATCACCGCGATGAACGATGCGGCGGATCGGCTCGGCCTCATCACGACCATGGCCTTGGCGGATGCGCGCGCAATGTATCCCGCGCTGGCAGCGGCGGACGCCGATCCGGAAGCGGATGGGGCTTTGCTTGTAGCTGTCGCCGACTGGTGCGACCGCTACACGCCGCTGGTCGGGCTCGACGCGCCGGATGGCTTCCTGCTCGATATCACCGGCTGCGCGCATCTGTTTGGTGGCGAGGCAGCACTCTGCCGCGATCTGGTTGAGCGTCTGGCGCGGCAAGGCTTGCAGGCCGCCGCCGCAGTGGCCGACACAGTTGGCTGCGCTTGGGCCGTGGCGCGTTATGCTTCCTTTTTACCTCCCGCTGGAGGGGGGAGGTCGGTTCGCGAAGCGGACCGGGTGGGGGTGAAAAGCGGCATCGTTCCTGTCGGAGCACTACGCGACGTTCTTTTGCCGCTGCCGCTCGGCGCACTGCGTATCGATATGGCAACAGTCGCCGCGCTGGCGCAGGCCGGCCTGAAGTGCATCGCCGATGTTCTCGACCGTCCGCGCGCACCGCTCGCCGCGCGCTATGGACAGAATTTCGTCCGCCGCATCGATCAGGCGCTGGGCCGCGAGGATGAATCGATCCGGCCGCGCCTGCCTGTGCCTGTCGCCATGGCGGAGCAGCGCTTTCCCGAACCGATCGGGCACGAGGAGGATGTCCTTGGCACCATCGAGCATCTGGCGCATGAACTGGGTCGCGTGCTGGAGCGGCGCGGGGAGGGCGCGCGGCTGATGCAGGTCGCGCTGTTCCGCGCAGACGGCAAGGTGCATCGCTTGCAGCTCGGCACCGCCGCGCCGTTGCGCGATCCGGCGCTTGTACGGAAGCTGTTTGCCGACCGGCTGGCAGTGCTGGGTGACGAATGCGATCCGGGTTTCGGTTTCGACATGCTGCGGCTTTCGGCGCAGGTGACCGAACGGCTCGATCCGCAACAGACCGGCTTGAGTGGAAGCGGCGACGATCCTGCCGATCTCGCGCATCTGGTCGACCGTCTTGGCGCGCGCTTCGGCCTTCGCCGTGTTTCACGGTTGGAACCACGCAATACGCATATTCCGGAATTCGCCGTTGCTGCCGTGCCTGCGCATGCCGCGCAAGGAAAACGATCTTTCATTCCGGGGATAGAGCAGGATTCGCTTTCTCCGGTACGTCCCACGCGTTTGTTCCAGCGGCCTGAGCCGATCGAAACCGTTGCCGCAGTGCCGGACGGCCCGCCAGTGCGCTTCCGCTGGCGACGCGTGCTGCATGAAGTCACTGCAGTCGAAGGCCCGGAACGCATTGCCATGGAATGGTGGCGTGACAACCGAGGCAATCAGCTGACCCGCGATTATTTCCGCGTCGAGGACAAGGAAGGTGCGCGGATGTGGCTCTACCGCGAAGGGCTGTTTGGCTACGAGGTCAAAGAACCCAAAAAGCCCAACTGGTACCTGCACGGATTGTTTGCGTGAACGAGAATGTTGTTGCGTTTCGCCCGGAAGAGATGCGCCGTCGGCCGACGGCAGCACCTGCCTATGCCGAACTGGCGGTCATCAGTAATTTCTCTTTTCTACGCGGCGCGTCCCATCCGGAGGAGTTGATCGAGATTGCCAGAACCCTTGGCCATACAGGAATGGGAATTGCTGATCGCAATAGCGTCGCTGGTGTCGTTCGCGCCTACGTCAAAGCAAAAAATATTAATGAGAAATTGGCGGTCAACGAGCCGCAATTTCAGATCGCCGTTGGTACCCGTCTGGTTTTCGACGACGGAACGACCCCGGACATTCTTGCTTATCCGCGCGACCGCGCGGCCTGGGGGCGGCTGACACGTCTTCTTTCTCTCGGCAAACAGCGTGCGGAAAAGGGTCATTGCCTGCTCGGGCTCCCGGATCTGCTTGATTTTGTCGAAGGCCTCAATCTCGTCGTTATGCCGCCGGCTCGCATTCATGCCGACAAGCTGCATGAAATATTGATACGGCTGAAACGGGCGGTTCCAAAGGAAACGCTCTGGCTTGCGGGCAGCATGCTTTATCATGGCGATGATCAGCGTCGCCTCAAACGGATTGCAAGCATTGCTGAGTGGGCATTTATCCCCCTAATTGCTGTCAACGATGTGCTCTATCATGCACCCGAGCGCCGGGCGTTGCAGGACGTCGTCACCTGCATTCGTCAGCGTCTGACGTTGGAAGCGGCAGGCAGGGAACTGGAGGCTAACGTCGAGCGGCATCTCAAGCCGCCGCAGGAAATGGAGCGCTTGTTTCGCCTCTACCCAAATGCCATCGTCGAGACATCGAAGTTCATTGAGAAATGCAAGTTCTCGCTCGAAGAACTTCGCAAGACCGAATACGCCGATGAAACCCGGCAAGGCTATGCCACGCCGCAGGAAGCGCTGGTCGCTTTCGCGGAAGCGGGCCTTAAAAGACGTTTTCCGGATGGCGTGACACCGAAAGTCCGGCATGCGCTGAACGAAGAATTGCGGCTGATCGGCAAGCTGGACTACGCGCCGTTCTTCCTGACGGTGGACGAGATCGTTAAATTTGCTCGTAGCTTGGACAAACCTATCCTCTGTCAGGGACGAGGCTCGGCGGCCAATTCTATCATCTGCTATTGCCTCGGCATCACCGATGTCTCGCCGGTGGCTGTCGACCTGTTGTTCGAGCGATTTGTGTCCGAGGAGCGACGTGAACCTCCCGACATCGACGTCGATTTCGAGCATGAGCGGCGTGAGGAGGTTATCCAGCACATCTACGAGAAATATGGACGCGAGCGTGCAGGCCTTGCCGCGACGGTGATTTGCTATCGCGGCCGCAGTGCCATCCGCGAAGTCGGCAAGGTTTTCGGTCTGTCGGAGGATACCATCTCCGCGCTTGCTGGCACCTTATGGGGCTGGTCGCACAGCGGCGTGTCGGAAAAGGAAGCGCGCCGCGCCGGACTCGATCCGGCCGATCCGCGGCTGAGGCAGGTCATGGAGCTGGCGGAAGAGTTGATCGATACACCGCGCCATCTCTCCCAGCATGTCGGAGGTTTCGTCATCACCCGCAGTCGTCTCGACGAGGTGGTGCCTATAGAAAACGCGGCGATGGACGATCGCACCGTCATAGAATGGGAGAAGAACGATCTCGAAGCGCTCGGACTTCTCAAGGTCGATGTGCTGGCGCTCGGTATGCTGACATGCTTGCGGCGCGGCTTCGATTTTCTGCAAGCGCATTACGATGATCCACGCGACCTCACCATGCAGGATGAGGACAAGGCCACTTACGCCATGATCCAGCGTGCCGACACCATCGGTGTGTTCCAGATCGAAAGCCGGGCGCAGATGTCGATGCTGCCGCGCCTGAGGCCAGAGAAATTTTATGATCTCGTAATTGAGGTTGCGATCGTACGGCCTGGGCCGATCCAGGGAAACATGGTGCATCCCTATTTGCGAAGGCGGCAGGGGCTGGAAAAAGTCATTTATCCATCGAAGGATCTTGAAGATATTTTGCAAAAAACAATGGGCGTGCCGTTGTTTCAGGAGCAGGCCATGCGCATTGCCATTGTCGGCGCGGGCTTTGAGCCGGGAGAGGCGGACCGGTTGCGGCGCGCAATGGCGACCTTCAAGCGTGTCGGCACCATCGATAGTTTCAGGGAAAAGTTCCTCAACGGTATGACCAGCCGGCATTATGACTTGAAGTTTGCAACCGACTGCTGGAAGCAAATCGAAGGTTTCGGCAGCTATGGCTTTCCTGAAAGCCACGCGGCGAGCTTTGCCAATCTCGTCTACTCTTCGGCCTGGATGAAGTGCCATTACCCCGATGTGTTCGCGGCGGCGCTGCTCAACAGCCAGCCGATGGGCTTTTACGCCGCCGCCCAGTTGGTTCGGGACGCTCAGGAACATGGAGTCGAGGTTCGCGCGGTGGATGTGAATCTGTCCAATTGGGACTGCACGCTGGAGGAAGCTTCATTCGCACGTGAAAGAATTCATTCTCGCCACGAATCCATGCGCGAAGACATCAAGACTACCCACGCGCTTCGTCTCGGTCTGCGTCAGATTGCTGGTTTCTCCGAGGAATGGGCCCTGCGTATCGAAAACTTACGCGGCACGGGTTTCGATTCCGTGCGCGATCTTTGGTTGCGCTCCGGATTGCCGCCGAAAGCGCTGGAAGTCCTGGCCCATGCCGATGCCTTCAATTCGCTCGGCCTGAACCGCCGCGATGCGCTGTGGGCCATCAAAGCGCTGCGGCGGGCAGGGGACAAGGACGACCTGCCGCTGTTTGCGCGGGCCGCGATGCCGGAGCTTGAGCCTGATGCCCATTTGCCGTCGATGCCGCCTGGCCAGCAGGTGGTGGAGGACTATCGTCATCTGTCGCTGTCGTTGAAGGCGCATCCGGTGTCGTTCCTGCGCGGCCAGCTCACCGCGCGGGGCATCCTGCGACATGAACTACTTCCAGGCATGTCGTCCGGACAACGTGTCACCGTTGCGGGGCTGGTGCTGGTGCGGCAGCGGCCCGGCACCGGCAATGCCATCTTCCTCACGCTGGAGGATGAAACCGCGGTGGCCAATGCGATCCTGTGGCCGCGCGTCTTTGAGGAATATCGCCCGGTCATCATGGGAGCGCGGATGATCAGCGTCACCGGGATGCTGCAGAATGAGCAGGGTGTGATCCATATCGTTGCGGAGCACTTCGAGGATCTCACGCCGCTGCTGCGGACCTTGTCCGACGATCAGCCGAAGCTGCCGGCGATCATGCCCGGGCCTGTCGAAGCGGTGATGCCGAAGGGCCGGAATTTCCACTAAGCCAAAGGAAATGGCCGGAAAAATCCGGCCATTTCAAAATTCTCGGTGAAAAGGTGAGAAGAAGCGTTACTCGTTCGCGGGCTTGCGTTCCTTGAAGGCGCGCTCGCCGGTGAGGAAGTATTTTCCTTCCACCGCCCATTCCGCCTCCTCGCGGTCGCGATCCGACCAGTCGCCCAGCTCATAGCCGAACCACGGCTTGCGCGGGGTGAGCGGGGGATACTGCAGCTGCTCCCAGATCTCGCGGGCGCGGTCCATGTATTCCTTCCGCGGCAGCGACACCGGCGGATAGTCGAACGGCTGCATGGCGTTGATCAGCAATGCCGAACCGAACACCTGCTGGACATGGCTGTTGTCCACGTCGCCGCCCTGGTTGGCCGGTGCGCCGGACGGATCGAGGCCGACTGCGCGGTTGTCCAGGATCATCGTGTCGCGGCGCGGCTGCATGCGGTAACTCAGCGCCCAGATCACCGATTCCGGATCGTGGATGTCGATATCCTCGTCGACCGCGATGACCATCTTGCCGACCATGGTGTTACGACCGGCCACGGCATAGAGCGCCTGCCAAACCATGGAGAGATTGCATTTCTTCATCTGGATCACGATGAAGGAGTCGACCGCGATCTCGTGGCAGGAGACATCGACCACGTCGGCGATGCCGCACTGGTTCTTCAGATAGAACAGATACGCGTTGTCCTGGCCGATCTTCTTGAGCTTGCTGCTCTCGCTCGGCGGCATCTGGCTCAGGATCGCCGTGAAGATCGGGTTCTTGCGGTGGGTAATGGCGGTGACTTCGAACACCGCGTTGTAGACACGGCCGCCCATGTAGCCGGTGTATTCGCCGAACGGCGCCTCCGGCTCCACGAATTCGGTCGAGATGCGGCCTTCGATCACCAGTTCGGCATGCGCCGGCACGGTGAGATCGATGGTCTTGCACTTCACCACTTCCAGCGGCTCGCCGATCAGGCTGCCCGCCACCGCGTATTCCTCGACGCCATAGGGGATGCGCGAGCCGGAAAGATGCGTCAGGACCGGCGGTCCACCGATGACGAGGGCGGCCTCAAGCGGTTTGCCCATCTTGCGGCACATGTCCCAGTGCTTCCAGCCGTGGTTGCGCGGCGAGATGAACATGCCCATGCGGTCCGCGGCTTTCACCTGGCCGCGATAATTGCCGACGTTGATCCAGCCGCTCTCCGGGTCTTTGGTGACCCAGTTCGAGGCGGTGGTGTAGGGCCCGATGTCGAAGCCGGGTGTGGAGATCGGGATCGGAAATTCCTCGATGCCGCCGTGCTCGAGCAGGGTGGCGCCCATGTGCACTTCTTCCTGCACCGTGCCGTGCTCGACCAGCTTTGGCGGTGTTGGCTTGGCCTGCGCCTTCTGCCAGCGATCCTTGATCTCCGAGACCTTGCAGCCCATGCCGATCGAATAGATCTCCGACGAACCGGCGTAGATGCCGACGGCGACGCCGCCTTTCAGGCTTTCGCCGCGTGCATTGGTCACGTTTTCGAACAGGAAGCCGGTGCGCTGCTCTTCCTTGAGGCCGCGGAACTGCCACCGCACGAGCGGCATCAATTCCGTATCCTTGTTGATCGGAATGGTGACGCGACGCAGCAGATTTAACTGGTCGAGTTTCTCCAGATGCGTGCGCAAGTCCTGCAGCGGGTTGGTCTTGATCTGCGTGCGGTCGTCCATTGTCGTCCCTCGTAAATTTGGTCAGCTACTTGCCGACAGGCTTGCGTTCCTTCGCAGCGCGCTCACCGGTCTTGTGATATTCGCCCTTCACCGCCCATTCGGCTTCCTCGCGGTCGCGGTCGGACCAGTCGCCGAGCTCATAGCCGTGCCACGGCACGCGGGGCGTCAGCTTGGGCAGCTGCAACTGCTCCCAGATTTCCTTCGCGCGTTCCATGTAGGGCTTGGCCGGCAGCGACACCGGCGGGTAGGCCCATTTGCGCGTGGCGTCGATCAGCATCATCGAACCGAAATTCGCCTGCTTGGTCATGTCGCGGATTTCCGACTGCGGCGGCAGGCCGGATGGATCGAGGCCGATGGCGCGGTTGCCGAGGATCTTGGTGTCGCGGTCCGGCTGCGAACGATAGCTCATCGCCCAGATGATGGATTCCATGTCGTTAATGTCGATGTCTTCATCCACAGCAATGATGTATTTGCCCGACGAAGCATTGCGCCCTGCAATCGCGTAGAGCGTCTGCCACACCATCGACGGATTGCACCGCTTGAGTTTCACCACAGCCCAGCTCTCCAGCGCAATTTCGTGGAAGGAGATGTCCACCACGTCGGGCAGGCCACAGTGGTTACGCAAGAAGTAGAGGTAGCTGTTATCCTGGCCCATCTTCTTCAGCATGCTGCTTTCGGAAGGCGGCATCTGGCTGATGATGGCCGTGAAGATCGGGTTCTTACGGTGGGTGATGGCAGTGACTTCGAACACTGCATTATAGACGCGTTCGCCCATGTAGCCGGTGAATTCACCGAACGGCGCTTCCGGCTCGATATATTCGGTCGAGATGCGCCCTTCGATCACCAGTTCCGCATGCGCCGGCACCGAGAGATCGACGGTCTTGCACTTCACGAGCTCCAGCGGTTCACCGATCAACGCGCCGGCGACGGCATATTCCTCGACGCCGTAAGGCGTGCGTGAGCCGGAGAGATAGGTCAGCACCGCTGGGCCGCCGATCACGAGCGCGGCTTCGACATATTTTTCGCCGCGCTGGCGCATCATGTCCCAGTGCTTCCAGGCATGTTTGCGCGGGCCGATGAACACGCCCATCTTGGTTGGGCCTTTGACCTGCCCGCGATAGTTGCCGACGTTCATCCAGCCGATTTCCGGGTCCTTGGTGACCCAGTTGGAGGCAGTGGTGTAGGGGCCGACGTCGAATCCCGGCGTGGAATTCGGAATCGGAAATTCATCCAGGCCGCCGTGCTCAAGCAAATTGTCGCCCATGTGGACTTCGTCCTGCACGGTTCCGCGCTCGACGAGGACGGGTTTCAGCGGCCTCGCCTGCGCAGCCTGCCAGTGCTTGCGGATTTCGCTGACCTCGCAATTCATGCCGATGGCATAAATTTCCGGCGACCCCGCATAGATGGCGACCGCGACGCTACCCTTGAGGCTTTCGCCGCGGGCATTGGTGACGTTCTCGAACAGAAATCCCTTGCGTTGGTCCTGCCGCAATCCGCGGAACTGCCAGCGCACCAGCGGCATCAACTCCGTGTCCTTGTTGATCGGAATGGTCACGCGCGTGAGCTTGTCGTGCTTCTGGAGGTTATCCAGATGCGTCCGCAGATCCTGCAGGTTCGGTTTGTTTTCGGTCTTGGCGTCCATATCGGTGTTCCTGCTTACTCGGCGGCTTCGCGCAGCGGCGGCAGCGTTTCAAGTTCCTTCGCGTAGGCATCGGCCATGCGTGAAGAGACTCCGTTGGTGGCAATTTCCTTGTTGAACAGGTCGCGCACGCCCTGCGGCTCATCGGCATAATCGATCTGCGAGCCGCCAAGGCGGCGGCTGATCCAGGAGTAGGGCACGCCCTGCGAGTTGCGGATCGAGATGTTGCGGAATGCGAGATAGCGCGCGGGTGTCGTGCCGGTGTTGAAGTGCTGGTGGAATACACCCGCCGGCGGCACGATCAAGGTGCCGACCTCCCAGTCGTAGCGCTTCGGCTCTTCGCCCTCGTGCCACATCAGCGAATAGCCTTCCCCGCTGAGCACGATCACAAAGGCGCCGGAGCCGTGCGAATGCGCGCGCTTGTAAGTGCCGACCGGGAATTGCGAAATGTGGCTCGGCAACGCGCCGCGGGCCATATTGAACCGGATATGCCCGCCGCCGCCGCCGCGTGATGCCGCCGTGATCAGGGGAATGTTCACCGCATCGGCGACGAAGTTCGTCGTTAGCAGGAAGCCCTTCTGCTCGCCCTTGGCGCTGAAATAGTCCGGCTCACCGTTAAAGCGGCTCTTGAAGTCATGCTTGTTGTTGAACACGAAATCCGGCTCACCGAATATGTTGAGCACCTGCGGGCAATAGGTCACCGCCACATAGCGCGCCGCTGCTTCGCCTGATCCGTTGAAATGCTGATGCCAGCAATTCATCGGAATGGCGAAGATTGCGTTCTCTTTCCATTCGAAAGTCTGGCGATCGCCGGCATCGTTCCAGATCGTGGTCGAGCCGCGTCCTGACAGGACCAGGATCATCTCGTCGAAAATCTGCCGGCGTGGCTTGAGCTCGCCACCGGCCGGGATTTCGCAGACATAGGCGTCGTTGGTGGTGCGGGTACTCTCGTGGTTGAGGAAGACGGCGCTGCCGCCACGCTCGGCCCATGGCTTCAATGCGATGGTGCGAAGCTGGCGCACATACATCGCGGGCTGGATATCCAGTCCCTGGCTGCGCACCCAGCGGTCGTAAGGCGTATCTTTCTCGGTCGCGAATTTCTGCGCGAGCTCTTCCGAAACCATCGGAGCTTTGGACATTCCAACTTCCTCTAGCGATGCTACGTCAGGCTATTCGGCGGCCGACCGGGAATAGATCGACTCGTCGATATATTTGCCCATCTGCGACTGCACGCCGGTCTTGCGGACTTCTTCCAGATAGATGGCGTGAATGCGGGGATCCTGATCGGCATATTCGATCTGCGCGCCGCCATCCTTGATGCTGACGTCGGTGCGACGGCCTTCCGATCCGATCCGGCGTTCCAGCACAATCGGATAACGCTTGCTGCCAAAGCCGAGCGCGAGATAGCGCGCGGGCTTTTCGCTGGTGTCGAAATGCTGGTGGAACATCTCGTCCGGCGGGGCGAAGACGACGCCGTGCTTCCACTCGACGCGCTTGTAGTCCTTCTCGCCGTTGTACCAGAGCAGGCTATAGCCGCTGCCGTGCACGAACATCACATGCAGGCCGGGGCCGTGACGATGGCCTTTCTTGTAGGTGCCAACCGGCATTTCCGACACATGCGCGCCGATCGAGCTTTCGCACAGCAGGAACTGAACGTTGGAGGAGCCTGCGCCGCGCGCTTCCCACGGCTTCAATTCGAAGGCGCCAAGGTCGGCCACGAAATTGGTTTCCCACAGGTGCCGGCCGGGGCGGATCGAGGTCATTTCGCCTTCGCCCGCATAGAAGCTGGCCTTGGTGTTGCGCTCGGGGAAGGGATAGGGATTGTCGAAGAAGAAATTCTCGTTATTGAGAATGTTCATCATGATCCGCAGGTCGTTGCCGGATGCAAGACGCGCGGGCTTTTGGCCCGATGCATTGAAGATGCGGTATTTGCAGTTCAGCGGCGGTGCGAACAGGCTGCGCGGGCCCCATTCGAACGACTGCTTGGTGCCGTCCGGCAGTTCCACGGTCATGCTGCCGTTGCCTTCGAGCACATAGAAGATTTCGTCGAACATGTGCTGTTGCGGCGCGGAACTTCCGCCGGGGGGGACCTCGTAGACGAAAATCGTCATCCAGTCGCCGCGTCCGTGCAGATGCACAAATGAGCCTTTGCACTTGTCGCCGAGACGCGCCCACGGGCCGACGTCGCAAATCGTCATATCGACGCCGAAATCCTCATGGATCGGAATGCCTTCCTTGGCAGTCCATTCGAGATAGGGATCGAGAAGGAATTTGGGTTGCACGTTCATGCCATCTCCTTCTGGATTTTGGTCTCGTCGAAGTATTTGCCCATCTTCGAAGACATGCCGGTCTTCGCCAGTTCCTGCAGCCAGATCTTGTGAATGCGCGGATCCTGATCCTCGTAGTTGATCTGGATGCCACCTTCATTCACCGAGGCTTCAGGCTTGTTCTTGCGCTCGACTTTGCGCGCGAGCACCGGGTAGCGATGGCTGCCGAGCGAAACGGCAAGATAGCGTGCGGGCTCTGAGCCGGTGTTAAAATGCTGGTGGAACATGCCGTCCGGTGGAGCGAAGACAAAACCGTGCTGCCACTCGTGGCGCTCGAACTCTTCGTCGCCTTCCTTCCACATCAGTGTGTAGCCGGAGCCGCCGATCGCGAAGACATGCGCGCCGGGTCCGTGCCGGTGGCCTTTCTTGTAGGTGCCGACCGCCATCTCCGACGTATGCGCATGCATCGCGCTGTCGGCGAGAATGATCTTGATGTTGCGGCTGCCGGCGCCGCGCGCTTCCCATTCCGGCAATTCAAACGAGCCGAGGTCGGGAACGAAATTCGTCTCCCACATATGCTTACCCGGAGCGAGCGGAAGGAAATCGCCTTCGCCGTTGTAATAGGCTTCGCGGCCGACGCGGCCGGGGAAGGGCGTCTTGTTGTCGTACAGGAAAGCTTCGTTGCGATAGGTGTTCATCAGGAAGGGCAGGTCGCTGGCGATGACCAGCCGCGCATTCTCTTTTCCGGAAGCGTTGAACAAACGATAGGGAGCATTCAGCGGCGGGGAGAACAGCGCGCGCGGTCCCCACTCAAAAGTTGCGCTGCGGCCTTCACCGGTTTCGATGGTGGCGCTGCCGTTGCCCGATAGAACGTAAAAGACTTCGTCGAAGAGATGCCGCATCAACTCGGTGCTGCCGCCTGGAGGGATGTCGACCACCTGCAGCGTGACAAAATCGCCGCGTCCGCGCAGATGCACAAAGGCCGCTTTGCAACCGCCGCCGAGGCGAGCCCACGGCGCGGTCTCGATCGTGTTGAGGTCAACGGCTACGCCTTCGACAACCGGAATGCCTTGCTGCTTGCTCCAGACAAGGTATGTGTCGATCAGATAGCGCAGCGCGGCGTTGTCGATGGCCATTATTTCCGGTCCTCTATTTTCAGCGGCTGCGCAGCATAATGCGAACTTAGTAGCAGGCAAAAACAAAATTTGAAATCTGTTTCGATTTTTTTCATAACGGCATCCAGAACGGGTTTTGGCGGGCCGGAATATGCGCCGCCCCAGAACCAAGGCGAGATGGCGGAAAACGAGAAAAGGGAAGGAAAACATGCAGAAAATACTGCTAGGCGCGGTTGGCATATGCGCGGTCTTGTTCGCGGCGGGGGGCCCCGCCCGAGCACAGACAGTGGAGGAGTTTTACCGCGGGAAAACCGTGAAATTCGTGGTCGGGTCAAATACCGGCGGTAGCTACGATACCTACAGCCGTCTGCTGACGGCATTCATGAGCCGTCACATTCCTGGCAACCCCACGCTCCTGGTCGAAAACATGCCCGGCGCCTCGGGCGTCAAGTCGGCGCAATATCTCGGCGAGATAGCACCCAAGGACGGCACCGTGATCGGCATGTTCAATCAGAGCATGCCGCAGCGGCAGATGTTCGAGCCGGATCAGGTTCACTTCGATCTCGCCAAGTTCAGCTGGATAGGTGCGATGAACACCTCCACCACCGTGTTCATCACCTGGCACGCCAGCGGCGTGAAAACGCTGGAGGACGCCAGGAAGAAAGAAGTTGTGATGGGCGCGCTGAGCGCCACCGGTGGCAACTCGGTGTATCCGCTTTTGATCAATGCCTTCCTGGGCACCAGGTTCAAGGTCGTGCTCGGCTATCAGGGCGGCAACACCATCCAGTTGGCGATGGAGCGCGGCGAAGTCGATGGCCGTGCCGCCGTGGTCTGGTCCGGTCTTAAGGCCGGCTGGCCGCAATGGATCGCCGAAAAGAAGGTCTATGTGCTGCTGCAAACCGGTCTGGTGAAAGAGAAGGATCTGCCGGACGTGCCCCTCCTGCTCGATCTTGCCAGGAACGATGAGGAAAAGGCGATCTTCCGTTTCGTCTCGAGCGACAGCGCGATGGGCTTTCCTGTCACCGCGCCTCCCGGCATTCCGGCGGATCGGCTGGCGGCGCTGCAGAAGGCTTTCCTGGACACGCTAAAGGACCCGGAATTCGTGAAGGCTGCGACCGAACGCAAGCTTGAGATCGAGCCTTCCACCGGTGATGAGGTGAAGAAGGTTGTTGTGGATCTGATCGGCACGCCGAAAGAGACGATCGCCAAGATCAAGAAGGGATTGGCTGAAGCCGAGGCGCAAGCCGAGGAAGCTACGAAAGCCAAGAAATAGGCTGCTTCGCGGGATTTCCGGTTAGTGGAAATCCCGCCTGGGAGGCGGATGTCCAGCCCGGTTCCGGCAGACGCAATCAGGTCTTAGCTGTGATTGCCGTTGGAGAAGCCTAGCCGCCGCGACAGGTCCGATGCGGTACGGGCGAGGGCCAGCGCCGGTGGGCCGGTAAAGCTGGTATCGAAACCGATCGCAGATACGACGCCGATGCAGAGAGCAAGGCGTCCGTTCGCGGCGAAAACCGGGGCGGCGAGAGCCGCAATATTCGGCGTTTCTTCGCCTAGGCCGCGTGAGAGGCCGCGCTTTCGAACGTCGCTCTGGATTGCTTCGATGCTTTTGGCGGCGGTCGTGCGACCCTTCGATATCAAAGCAAGTTCGCGCTCAACGAAAGGGGCGGTGATGGCATCGGGCAGATAGCTGAGGAATACCCGGCCTGTAGCGCTGCTGAGCACGGTGAGGTTCCGCCCCTCCCGCGTGCGTACCGAGGATGCGAGCTGCGCTTGCTCACACCGGATGACGGTGGGACCATTGGTACCCCAGACCGTGATCAGTGCGGCGAGGCCGGTTTCTTCCGCCAGCGAAACCAGAGCCTCGCTTGCGAATCTCACCGCATCGACCTTGCCGAGAGCGGCGACGCCGAGCTCCACGATTTCGGATCCCAGGTCGTAGAGCCCGCTGATGGCGCTGTGCTCCACCAGCCGCGTATTGGTCAGTCCCAGAAGATAACGGTGTGCCCGCGGCGTGGACATTCCCGCCGCGCTGGCAATTTCACTCAAGGTTGCGGGTCTTCCGAGGGAAGCGATCACGCGCAACAGCGACACCGCCACGACGATCGATCGGTTGCCATGGCGTGGCAGGCCTTTCGATTTCGTCTTGGTCTTGGCTTTTTTGGATGCGGAGGAGACGGCCATTACTGCCTGAAAACGCTATAAGTTCGCGGCCACTTTGCCCCAGCAACTGCCAAGCTGCAACACTTGCTTCTCTGGACTTTAGGCGTAAAATCTATTATTGAAATTCGCAACGAATGTCGAAATTTGAAATCAGCAGGTCCGCGGGCTGAGCCGGGCGCACCGGCACTTTGATAAGCGGAACTGAGTGATATGGCAGAATACGTCGTTGGCAAAATTGACGACATTCCGGAAGGAAAGGGCATCGCCGTCGAGGCGGGCCGCCGCACCATTGCGATTTTCCGCGTTGCGGGAAAACTTTACGCCATCGCCAATCGTTGTCCCCATAAAGGCGCGTCGCTTTGTGAAGGCGAAGTTGTCTGTGAGGACGGCATCGTCCGTTGTCCGTGGCATCACTGGAACTGGCAATTGGGGGATGGCAAGCTTGAGACTGATCCGCGCCAGGGGCTGAGAACCTACCCGATCGCCGTCGATGGCGACGACGTGGTTATAACAGTCTAGACGGCGGCGTAGCGCCGATACGAGAGACCGATATGAACATCGCAACCAATCCGAACCGCCAGCCGGCCAAACGCGTCAAACCGAATCCGATCGATCCGCGCGCGCACAATTACAAAGTTGTGGACACGGACTTCCATTTCATTCCGGACTGGGAGGTGCTCCGCAAGTTCCTCAAGGAGCCGTTTCGGACCGAGCTGACCAAATATCCCCCGGTTGGTGGTGATTACACCCCCCAATACGCAATCGGGCTTGAAGGCACCGGCCAGGAAACGATGGGCCGCGCGAGCACTGCCGCCGAAGTGCTCAAGGTGCTCGATGAAATCGGCGTGGAATCCGTGCTGTTGAGCCCGGGCTTCCAGCGGCCGCAGAGCATGTTTCACCCCGCCATGCTGTCGGCGATCGCTGCGGCCTATAACGATTATCTCGCTGCCGAGGTGCTGCCGGCTTCGCCGCGCATCAAGGCCGAGATCATGATCAACCATCGCGACCCGGCTGCGGGCGCGGCAGAGATTCGCCGCGTGGCGAAGCATCCAGGATTTCTCTCGGTCTATACGGAATTCGGCGGCAACTATGAGCCGATCGGCACCTCAAGGCACGACCCAATTTACGATGCGGCGATCGAAAACGATCTGACCGTTACGTCCCACGTCGGCACCTTCTATCAGCAGTTCACGCCACTGCATCAAGGCACACGCACCTGGTCGGAGCTCGTCGGCATCTCTGCCGTCTCGATCTCGATGGCCTATGTCGGCAGCATGATTTTCCAGGGCCTGTTCGACAAGTACCCGACGCTGCGTGTCATCATCAAGGAAGGTGGCTTCTGGTGGCTGCCGGAATTCATGGCGCGTTCGGACGATTACTATTTGAGCCACCCCGGCGATATCAAATTGACGGAACGCAAGCTTGAAGCCGGCGAGCAGTTCCTCAACAAGCTGCCGAGCGAATATTTCGAAAGCAACATTCGCTTCTCGAGCCAGCCGGTGTGCTTCCCGCGCGATCCCAGGCACTTTAAAATGCTGATGGAGCTGTGCCGCGGCGAGGACATGCTGATGTATTCGTCAGACTGGCCGCATGCTACTTTCGACCCCATCAATTGGGCATTCGACCCCGCCATCTCGGAAGAGGGGCGCAAGAAAATCCTCGAGGATAACGCGAGGAACTGGTTCAGACGGCCGTTCTAGGCGGCCACAAGGGAAACGAGGGTGGGATGGGTAAGCCAATCAAGGTTGCTCTGACGGCTGTCGCTGTCGCGACACTGACGTTGAGCGTTGTTACTGCGTGGACGGATACGGCGCGGGCGCAGGGAATCTTTGAAGAGTGGGAT
Organism: Bradyrhizobiaceae bacterium; assembly: GCA_947481685.1. Classification (GTDB taxonomy): domain Bacteria; phylum Pseudomonadota; class Alphaproteobacteria; order Rhizobiales; family Xanthobacteraceae; genus CANKHA01. The sequence continues at coordinate 5,065 of CANKHA010000037.1, read as the reverse complement.
TCCATCAAGGCTCCGCCCCCGCCCACGAATAAAATCAAGCCTGTTCAGGTCGATCCCAAGAAGACCGCCGTGCTGAGTCTTGACTGGAACAGCAAGAGCTGTACGGCTGCAGCCCGCCCGCGTTGCTTCAACACTCTGCCCAAAATCGAAAAGCTGCTGAACGAAGCACGCAGCCACAACGTCCTTGTCGTGCATGCCTATACCAGCAGCATGAAACCGGAAGACATCGTACCGAGTGTCGCCCCGAAAGGGGACGAGAAGGCCATGCGGGGCCGCGGCGATAAATTCTCAGGCAGCGAAATGGAAAAGCTGCTGAAGGACAAGGGCATCGAGACCGTCATCATTGTTGGTACATCCGCCAACAGCGCGGTGCTTTACACCGCGTTCGGCGCCGTCCAGCGCGGCTTCAAGCCGATCGTTCCGATCGATGGCTTGCCTTCGGAAACGGCGTATCAGGAGCAGTTCACGATTTGGCAAATCGCCAACGGAACGCAATTGAACGATAACGCCGTTCTGACCCGGCTCGATCTGCTCAAGTTCTAAGTGTGCGGCCTGCGACGCGGGGGCGGCAGGCCGTAGCCAGCAAAAACCAAACAAACGGGGGATGCTGCCAGGCAATCCTGGCAAGCATGAGGGAATAAAAATGCTCGATGCCCTGAGTATCTTCAATCTGAAAGATATTGTCGCGGGATTTCATGGCGTGACCACGCCGTCCTCGCTCGCACTTATGGTTTTTGGCGTTGCCGTGGCCAGCTTTTTCGCTGCAGCTCCGGGTATCGGCGGCAAGCTTTTGCTTGCCCTGTTCCTTCCCTATGCAATGACGATGCAACCGTTTGCGTTCATCGCGCTGATCTTCGGTGCTGCTACGGTTGGCAGCACGGCCACGACCTTTACGTCCGTGCTTGTCGGTGTGCCGGGCGGCATCGGTTCGGCCGCCACGATCCTCGATGGTTATCCGATGGCGAAGCGCGGCGAAGCCAACCGGGCGTTGGGCGCGGCATTTTTCGGATCGCTTATCGGCGCGATCATTGGCGCCGCGGCATTCATGATTTCGCTGCCGTTCTTCAAGCCTCTGGTGCTGAGCCTCGGCTCGCCTGAGTTTCTGATGCTGGTGCTGCTGGGCCTCAGCGCTGTCGCCATTCTCGGTGGCAGCCAGCCGGTGAAGGGACTCATCAGCGCCGTCGTCGGTCTGTCGATTGCGCTGATCGGGACCGATGCGCGAACCGGAATTGAGCGCTTCACCTTCGGCAACGCCTATTTCTGGGATGGGGTGTCGCTCATCATCACATCGATGGGTCTCTACGCCGTACCCGAGATGATCGACCTGTTCCGCCGCAAGACCAGCGTCGCCGAGATGGAGCCGCTGAAAGGCGGGCAGTGGCAAGGCGTCAAGGACGTCTTCACGCATTGGTGGCTGGTCGTACGTTGCAGCATCGTCGGTGTCTGGGTTGGCGTCATGCCGGGTCTCGGCAGTTCGGTGGCCGACTGGTTCGCCTACGCCCATGCCATGCAGACAGAGAAGAACACGGAAAACTTCGGCAAGGGCGACGTCCGTGGCGTGATTGCGCCGGAAAGTGCGAATAACGCGAAGGAGGGTGGCGATCTCGTTCCGACTCTGATGTTCGGTATTCCCGGCAGCAGCTCGATGGCGCTCATATTGGTTGGCATGATTGGCGTCGGCATTACGCCGGGCACGGCGATTCTGACCACGCAAGCTCCGTACATGTACGGCATCGTCTGGACGCTGGTGATCGCCAACACGATGGCGACCATCCTGGCGATGGCCTTCACCAAGCAGTTCTGCAAAGCCTGCCTCGTTCCCTATTACTATATGATCCCGTCGGTCTTCCTCTTTTGTGCGATCGGCGCCTACGCCAACGAACTGGACATCAGCGATCTCATCGCGCTCGTGTTCTGGTCGATCGTTGGCATTGTCATGCGGCGTTACGGCTGGCCGCGGCCGCCGCTGCTGATCGCCGTCGTGCTGGGGCCGCAAGTGCAACAGTACCTCTGGCTGTCGGTGGACCGGTACGGCATGGAATGGCTGACGTTCCCGGCTGTTATTGTTATCGGCCTCCTGATCGTGCTCATGGTCGCTTATCCTTACTTCCGCAACTGGAGGGCCGGAACGAAATCCATTGATATGGACACCAAAGCCGAGATTGAGCGGGCCCAGGAAAAGGGCACGCTGGTAACCAGCGGTATTCTGTTCGTGACATTTACCGCGATGATCATTGATGCGTTGCGGTGGCCGCTGCGCGCCTCGATCACGGTTTATTTCGTGGCCGCGATCGGTCTCCTGCTGGTCACAATCCAGATGGCGCGCGAGGTCATCGTGTTGCGCCGACAGGCCCTCGCGGGAACCAGGGGCATTCCTTACACGCGCGACGAGAACATGCTCGAGGTGAAGGCCTGGCTATGGCTGGCTGCATTGGCCGTCGGCACCTACTTCCTGGGTTTCCACATCACCTTCCTGATTTATCCGATCGCCTTCGGGTGGATGTATGGCGCCAACGTGCGCTATTCGGCGATCATCGGCGTGGTGGCCTTCTGTCTGTGCTGGCTGGTCTTCGACTATTTTTCGGGGGCGGTCTGGTCAAACCCCATCGACGTGGCGATCGGTACCTGGCTGACCGACTTCCAGGGTTTTGTCATTGAAACCTTCAAACACCTGACGGGGCAGGATTCGACATAAATCGAAACCCGTTCAGGTTTTTGACATAATGCCAAAATGGCTTATGATTGGCTCCAGAATGGCCCTGGAAGGCGGGTGCTTGCGACACCGCGCCCACTATCCCGTTCGGACCCAATAAGATAAAATCCGGACGCAACGAGCTTAGGGAGAGATGGTTATGTCAATTCTGCAAAATGGTTTCAGGACCGCCGCTTTCACGTTGCTCTGCGGAGGGACTTTGTTCACGATGGCAGGCCAGGCTGCTGCCGAAGTCAACTTCAAGGGCAAGACCATTGACGTCATCATGGGCTCCGCTGCCGGTGGCGGCACTGACGGTACGACGCGCCTCGTCGGCCAGTTCCTCGAAAAATACCTGCCGGGCAATCCGCAGATGCGGTATCGCAACGTGCCGGGTGGGCATGGCACCAAGGGATTGAACTATTTTGCCAAGACCAAGCCGGATGGTTTGAGCTGGGCAGGCGGCTCCTCGTCGCATACTGACCCTGCCGCTCTGCGCAAGAGCGTGGTCGAATACAATCCAACCCAGTTCGGTTTCTTCGGCGGCGTGTCGCGCGGCGGATCGATCGTGTTCATCCGCAAGGAAAAACTCGCCGACCTGACCGACAAGTCGAAGCCGCCGGTTGTGGTCGGTGTGCTTGACGGCAATCGCAGCTGGGAACAGTTGATTACCTTCGGCAAGGAAACCCTCGGCTGGAACGTCAAATTCGTCGTGGGCTATCCGGGCACGAGCTTCTTGTTGCTCGCGGTGCGTCGTGGCGAAACCCACATGATGGGCACGTCTAACCTTTCGTTGCTAAAGGAAATGTTCGACACCGGCGGGTTCGTCGGCGTTGCGCAGCTCGGCGGCGGTGATACCGGCGCCAACGACGAAGCGCGCGCCGGCTTCGAAAGCATTCCGACATTCCCGGTGATGATGAAGGGCAAGGCGAAGGGATTGGAAGCGGAAGCCTTTGAATTCTGGACGGCGCTCAACGATATCGACAAGTGGTATGCGCTGCCTCCGAACACGCCGAAAGACATCGTCGATGCCTACCGCACGGCCTGGGAAAAGATGATCAAGGATCCCGAATTCATCCGGAGGGGCAAGCTGCAGTTCAGCGAGGACTTCAAGCCGATTCCGGGAGCCACGCAGCAGGAGTTCATTCAGAAGACGGCTTATCCGAAGAAGGAAATCACCGCCTTTATGGATGACATGAAGCTCAAGAATGGTCTGCCGGCTGAAGAGCTGACCGACGAAGAGCTTATGGCGATGGCGAAGGCCAAAGGTCTGCTCGACAAGCTGGATGTTCCTAGCTTGAAGGCCAAGTTGACGGCTGTCGGCACCGGTGGACGCGATATCGAGTTCGTGGTCGATGGCGCCAGCAAGAAGCTCGATGTCAGCAGCAGCCGCACCAGGGTCACCATTGCGGGCCAGAAGGCGGCTCGCGACCAGTTGAAGGCCGGCATGGAATGCAGCATCGAAGTCATGGGCGAATCCAAGGACGTCGATGGCCTCACCTGCAACTGAGAACGTTACGTTGATTTAAGGGGGAGCTGGCGACCCGATAACGGGCGCCAGCTTTTTAAGGGGCAATAATCATAGTTCGGGGCGTATGCCCCGATTTAAATCGAGGAGGAGTCGACGAATGGATCATGTTAATTTTCCCTACCGCTCAACGAGCCATCTGGCTTTGATGCATGTGATCAATGAAACGGGCGCCTGGGAGAGGAATGATCTCAAGGTCGACTTCGACAAGATCATCAGCCGCGGCGATGCTCATGACCTCGTGCCGACGGCCGAGGTAGAGTTCGTTTCCGGCAACCACGTCTCGACCTACGCGGCCCGCGCCAAGGGCGACACCTGGCAGTATCTCGGCCAGACCGTGAGCAAGAACAATCTCTTCCTGATCACCAAACCTGACTCCGGCATCACCAAGCTGGAAGATGTCCGTCACAAGAAATTCGGCAACCGCGGTCGCCATCCGGGGCTGAACACCTGGCTTTATCTCAAGCAGGCTGGCCTCAACCCGGACACTGACCAGGTCGAACTCATCACGGAAGTACGCGATGAAAGCGAGACCGGCGAGAAGAAGGTGAAGGGCAAGAGCCTCATCAACATGGTCAAGGACGGCGACGTCGATGCGGCCTTCGTCAACCAGCCCCGGACCGAACAAGCTCGCCGCCTCGGGCTCAAGGTGATCGATATTCCGACCCAGGACATGATCTTCTTCATGACGATTTCCTCGTCGGCGAAGATGGTGAAGGAGCGTCCGGATGTCGTGAAGCGCGTCCTCAAGTCGGTGCTGGAAGGCATCGCTTTCTTCAAGCAGAACCGCGACGAGACGATCAAGATCCTGCAGGCGAAGCACAAGAAGGAAGGCGATCTCGATC
>CANKHA010000036.1 GCA_947481685.1 Bradyrhizobiaceae bacterium | reverse complement strand
CGTCGTGCTGGTCGTGTTCGCATAGGCGTCAACGTCATTGCGCTGCAAGCCTTCGAGGAACTGACCACCACGTTCGAAGCTCGATGCGTTATTGTCAGCACCGCCGTTGGTACCGCAATAAGCGCTCGCGCCCTTACACCAGGTGGTTTGCAAGAGCAGCTGATCCTTGGCGCCCAGCATCGGGAGGAAGAAGGTCACGCCGGCAAGAGCGGCAAAACCATAATCCTGCTCGAAGGTGTTGGGACCACGGAGACCGGTCACAGAACCACCGTTTCCGTTGACCTGAGCGGCCGCAACGAGCTGATGCGCGGCAGCAGACAACTTGGCAGTACCCCAAGACTGATCGGTGCTCAAAGATGCAACGTAGTCATAGCCACGGGTAGGTCCACCAACGATGGAAATACCACGGCCAGCGGCCGGATGCGCCAGATCGGTGATGCCATCGCCAGCGGTCCAGGGAGTCGTGTCTTCCACACCGATGGTGGCTTTAATGCCGCCAGGAATGTTGAACACGTAGGTCAACTGCATTGCAGTGGCCTTGGGATCGCCACCGATGGCGACGACCACGTCTTCCTGATCCCAGTACGGGAACGACGAACCGGCGCGGCCAACGATGAAGCCTGCCCATTCGATGTAACCGCGATGCACCGCGTTGGTCAGGCGCATCGCGCCTGTGCCGACCGGATCATCGTTTTCGAATATGCCGTTGCGTTGATCGACGCGCAGCTGCACGACGGTACGCAGGGTGCCGTATTCGGTCGGGCTGCGGAAGTCCCAGCCTGGACGAATCGTCCACTGCCAGCCCATCGTGTTCGCCGCACCAGCGTGGGTGGCGAAAGCGGAGGCCGGGCTGAACTTGATCTTACCCGAGCTGGAGCTCAGCGCGAACTTGCCGGTACTATCGGCAAAGAAGGCAGTACGTGCGTCTTGGATGCCGTAGTTGAACTTCATGCTGCCGAAGTGGCGGATACAGATGTCCGTACCCGGGAGCTTGTAAAAGCCGGCGCCGTAAACGGGGCAGACTTCCACGTACTGCACGGCGGCGGCCTTCTTCACGGGAAGATCGGCTGCCTGCGCTACGCCTGTTGCGAGAAGTCCCGCAGCAGTGCCGAGCAGAACAGTTTTTAGTGACTTCATTGTTTGTCCCCCTCCTTGCGACCCCTGCATCTCAAACCTCGCGTCTGGACTTGGGTCTATGGGTTAGCTGACGTTGCCTACAAAATACAAAAGACGGGGAAAGCGCCAGTGCTCCAAGGCCACAAACGGTCGTTTTCAGGCGGGTAAAAGGCTTTTCCGCGGGGCGTGTTACATAAAAGGCACATTCGTCTAAGCTATTGAAAAATAGTATAAAAGCTCGCCAAAAGCAACTTTCTGAGCTTCCCCTTGCACCTCCTCCTTGCAATCCGTCTCGCACAGATCGTCCGTCCAGGTTTCCGATTCTTCTAGGAATACGATCCCAAAAATTTGCCCAACATCCCGGCAACGCGCCCGTTCTTTTTGCAATCTTCGCGGCTTCTGGTGGCATCTGAGACGCGCATGATTCCGGGTGAATTTTTACAGCGATCACGCTTTCCATTCGTCCCGAGCGGCTGGTCACAGGTGAGACAATGGCGCGTCATCCAGTTGGTTGGGAGGCATTTATGCGGAAGAGCACGATATACGCGCTCGTGCTCGGTCTTCGCGCGCTATTGGCGGGAACCGTGATCGCAGCGGCGGCCATGGCGCTGTCATCCGTCAGCGTGATCGCCGATGCCTTGCGGCTGCGTGTGTTAAAGCTGTGAACGTTGCCAATGCGGCGAGCCGCCGGTATTCCTACCGGCACGTTTGTGGAGCGCGCTGCAATGAAGCCGTTGGGTGAGTGGTTGCAGCGGGCGCTGGCCCTGCATCAGCAGGGGCAAGCAGACGAAGCGGAAAAACTTTACGCAAAAGTCCTCAAGGCTGATCGGCGCAATTTTGACGCGCTGCACCTGCTCGGACTTTTGAAGCACCAACAGGGACATCGCGACGAGGGGCTGCGCCTGATCGGCGCGGCGTTGAAGATCAAGCCGAACAATGCCGACGCGCTGTTGAACTACGGGGGCATTCTCTGCGCGCTGCAGCGGCATGAAGAAGCGCTCGGGCAGTATGAACGCGCCGTGGCATTAAGTCCCCAGTCCGCCCGCGCGCTCAACCACCAGGGCAATGTGCTGGCCGTATTGCGGCGCTTGGACGAGGCGCTGACCTGTTTCGACCGCGCGCTGACCCTCGATCCCCGTCATGTCAATACCCTCGTCAACCGCGCCTATGTACTGTTGGAACTCGGCCGTTACGTTGAGGCAATCGCGGACTATGAGCGCGCGCTCAAACTCCGTCCCGACGATCCGGACAGCCAGCAATATCTGGCTTTCGCAGAGTTCGGGATGGGCAATTTTGCCAGCGCGTGGAAGCAATACGAATGGCGCTGGCGACTCCCAAATGCCATCGTCGCGAGGCATGGATCTCTGCCGCGCTGGAACGGCGGAGATGTCCACGGCGCCCTTCTTGCCTGGGGCGAACAGGGCCTGGGCGATGAGATTATTTATACGAGCATGATGACGGATCTGGCGCAACGCGCGAAGTCCGTTGTGCTGGAAATCGATCCGCGCATGAAGAAGCTGATGGCGCGGTCATTTCCCGGCGTGCAGGTCGTCGGGCGCGGCGAGCCGCTGCCTCTGGGCGTGACGGCGCAATCGCCGCTCCCCAGTCTCGGTCAGCATCTGCGGCATGATTGGGAATCGTTTGCGCGGCCGAATGCCGCCTATCTGGTGGCGGATGCCGATCTGGCAGGACGGCTCCGCGCCCGCCTGTCGCCGAACGGGGAGGCCATCATCGGCGTGTCGTGGATCAGCAAGAGTCCCGCGTTTGGCGAGTTCAAGACTGCACGACTGGCCGACTTTGAATCGATCCTGCGCCGTCCGCATTCCCGGTGCGTGGATCTGCAATATGGCGACACGCTGGCCGAGCGCGAGGCCGTCACGCAGGCAACCGGCATCACCGTCGAACGGCTTGCGGACATCGACAACACCAACGACATCGACGGGCTCGCAGCCTTGATCACCGCATGCGACCTGGTGGTCACCGTGAGCAACAGCACCGCCCATCTGGCAGGCGCTCTGGGCACGCCGACCCTGCTGTTGCTCCCGCAAAGCCGCGGAAGACTCTGGTACTGGTTTAATGACCGCAACGACAGCCCCTGGTACCCCAGCATGCGCATCGAGCGGCAAAAGGTGGGGCAATCGTGGAAAGAACTGATCGTGGGAGCATCCGATCAGGTTGCTGCGCTTCTCAGGCAGGCCCGGGCCGGACAAACGGGATGAAGCCGGTTGCCTCTCCCTCCTTTCGTCTCCTATGAAGCGCGTAGCACTCCTGCCCTTCATTCAGTGATTTTCATGGGCCATCCGTTCCGCATCTTTATCGGCTGGGATCGACGCGAACCCGAAGCCTACGACGTTGCGAAGTTTTCGCTGGAGCGTCGTACGTCCATTCCCGTTGAGGTGACGCCGATCAAGGTTGACGACCTGCGCGCGCGTGGACTTTATGCGCGCGACGCGGACCCGCTCGCTTCTACCGAATTCACCTATTCGCGTTTCCTGACCCCCGCGTTGGCCGGCTTCAAGGGCTGGGCGCTGTTCTGTGATTGCGACTTCCTCTGGCTCGGCGACATCGCGGGACTGGCAAAATACGCAACGGGCGACAAGGCGGTCTATTGCGTCCAGCATGACTACACGCCGAAGGAAACGACCAAGATGGATGGCGCGGTGCAGACCGCCTACCCGCGCAAGAACTGGTCGTCACTGATGCTGTTCAATTGCGACCATCCGGCCGTGCGGGGCCTCACACCCGAAGTGGTCAACCGCGAGAGCGGCGCTTACCTGCATCGTTTCGAATGGGTGAAGGATGAAGACATCGGCGCGTTGCCGGTGACCTGGAACTGGCTGGAAGGCGTCTACGCCAAGCCCGCGCAAGGAACGCCGAACGCAGTGCATTACACCCGCGGCGGCCCATGGTTCGCGAATTGGCAGAATGTCGATTACGCCGACCTCTGGCTGGCCGAGCTCGAAGCCGTGAAGCGGCAGTCCTGAGCAGCGGGCGCTGACGCCACCATCTTACGGATTCTTCGGCGGCTCGTCGCCGCCCGGCCGTGGATCGACGGGATCGCGCACCGGTGGGTTGCTGTCCGGGGGCGGCTCGGGATCGCGCACGCGCACATCCCCCGGATCGTCGGAAGGCGGATCCTTCGGGTCCCGGATCGGGCCGTCCGGTGGGTCCTCCACCGGACGTTGACGCGGATCCCGAGGCGGCATCTAGAAAACCGCCAGATATTTCAGCATGGAAATCACGCCGATGATGTTGGCGACAGCCGTCTGTATCGCCACCGAAAAGATGATGTGCCTGAGAAACCCCTTCGTGCCCGATATTCGCACGCGGTAACTCAATCTTTGGGGGGCGGAGCCGAAGGACACCGATTGCTGTACATGTGGGCCACACCTCTACGCTCGTAAGCGGCGACACTATCCTGCTGTGCAGTGACGGCCTAACTGACATGATCGACGACGCGGAAGTCTCCGCACTTTAGATGATGACGCGGCGCCAGTTGAAAATCGGAAAGGTTGGTGGGGTTTGCGCTCAATGCTGCCGGCTACGACAACATATCCCCGTTAGCGGCTACGCTAAGACCGCTCTCGCAGAGCGAGTAAGCCGGGTTCCCGATTCTTCTAGGATTACTACCCAATTATATACTTTACACCACAAGCCCAAGATATAGGATGTGGCCAGAAACACGGGAGCAATACGATGGGCGAGAAGATCAAGATAATCCAAGTCGGAAAGTGGAGCGTCGCTTACCACCGCCCCACCGAGAACACCTTGCTTCAGTTTGAGTGGCAGGACCTCGAACCGCTCAATTTTGCTATGACCGCCAAGCAGGCCGTTGAAATGGCGAAGGCAATTTTGGCTCAATACGAGATGAAGCCGCCCGCACCACTCATAATCAAATAACAATCAGACAGTCGCCATTGCTGGCAACCTTTTGAACATCAGAGTCTTCATGACCGCTTTCAACGCCCCGTACTTCCAGGACGCCACCAAGGCCCGCGAATATCTCGAAACAATGCGCTGGAATGGCGAACCGGCCTGCACCCATTGCGGTACGGGCGGCGGTCACTACGCAACCAAGAAGGCTGGCGTTTACCGCTGCGCCTCTAAAGAGTGCCGCAAGGACTTTTCAGTGACGACCAAGACCGTCATGGAAAGCAGCCATATCAAGCTCAACGTTTGGCTTCTGGCGTTCTATCTCATGACCGCTTCAAAGAAGGGCATGAGCGCCCACCAGCTCCACCGTTCGCTTGGCGTCACCTACAAATCAGCGTGGTTTCTTGCGATGCGTATTCGCGAAGCGATGCGAGCTGGCGGCCTTACCCCGCTCGGGGGCGAAGGTAATCTTGGAAGCGGACGAAACCTATTTTGGCAACGTGCCAGAAGGCCAGCGCAAGCCGTCTCCGCAGCGTAAGGGCAGTCCCTTCACTAAGGGCGGCAAGATGGGACTGGAAGGAAAACGCGCTATCGTGTCTCTCGTTGAGCGAGGCAGCACCGTTCGCTCTTTCCACGTTCCAACCGCTGATGCGGAGAACGTCGCCAAGATCGTCAACGATAACGTGCTTCGCGAAACGCGCTTTCATACTGATGAAAGCCGCCTCTACACCCGCGTAGGCCGTGAGTTTGCAGCCCCTAAGACTGTCAACCACAGCGCCAAGGAATACGCTCGTGGCGATGTAACGACCAATTCAGTCGAAGGCTATTCCTCTATTTTAAAACGGGGCATGAAAGGCGCCTATCAGCACTGCGCTGAGAAACACCTTCACCGTTATCTTGCAGAATTTGATTTCCGGTACAATCACCGCGTAGCCCTTGGCTACAACGATGGGGAACGTGCGGAGCTTGCAGTGAAGGCTATCGTCGGCAAGCGCCTCATGTATAGACTGCCTCACTAAGCCCGATCACACCTGTCTATCTTTAACCCAGGTAGAGCACGTCATGGACGACAAAGCCGAAGGGCCGTTTTTCATCGATAACCCGCACGCGTCCGAAGTATTTGCGGACGCCGCGACAGGCTTTTTTATCTTCAGGGGTTGTGAGCATAACTCTCGAATCCGTAAAAGTTGACCACGTTACAAGCCCTGGCCGGTTAAACAGGGTTGTTGTTGGTAGGCTAGTAATGCCTGCCGAACGGGCCGAGGAGATGGCTCGCGGTCTTCTGGATTTTCTAGCCCAACAAAAGTCAGGTAAGACCACAGCACCGCAAGGCAGCGCTACTATTTAGTAGATTTCTTCTTTGCCTTACGAGCGTTTCCAGTCTTCGGAAAATCTTTCAGTGGCTTGGCTGGGGTGCTCAAGCCACCGCGTAACGCCTTCTCAAAACGCTTTTGAGCTTCCTTTTCACTGAGATCATCGGGGGCTTTCGCCATGACCGATCTTACTCCTGAGCCAGAACTCGGAGAGCTTATAATACAGCTTAGCAAGAATGCCGAGGCGGGATTTGCCCTCATAACCACCGCCGTAATTGACGAGTGGTTACAGAAATTGCTGCTAACAAAAATTGAGGCCGCTATCTATTACTCAGGCCGATATTTACCTGCGCGCTAGGAGCTAACTCACTTCTTTAGTGCAGAGATCACGCAGAAGTGCCAGGCCCTTTCAGGGTGGAAGCCGGGGGCTGACAACTACGCGCTGTTCAATAAAGTGGCGACTTCATGCGTTAAAAAAATAGGCGCAAAGACGCAGGAAATTATTTTTGAAAAGTCTGTTGCCGAATAGCGTGTATCGCCCTGTAGATCATTTTGACGGTTTCAGACTCATCGAACGGTCTGCCTTCTACGCAACAGCAAGACCGCCCCGCCTCGATCATCGCGGGGCTCACCTCGACATCATCGGGCGCGCCAGCACCTTCGGAAAACTCCAAAAGGCTCTCGCTACTAGATTCTGTGGTTTGTGGTGTAAAGTATATAATTGGGATTACTATCCAAAAAATTTGGCCCAACATCCCGGCAACGCGCCCGTTCTTTTTGCAATTTTCGCGGCTTTAAGCGGCATCGCTCGCGCATAATTTCGGGTGACTTTTGAAGCGATCACGGTTTCAATTCATCCCGGAGCGGCTAGTCTCAGGTGAGACAATAGCGCGTCATCCAATTGGTTGGGAGGCTTTTATGCGGAAGAGCACGACATTCGCGCTCGCGCTCGGTCTTGGCGCGATGCTGGCAGGCACGGCCCATGCTGACATCATCATCGGTATTGGGGCACCGTTCACAGGCCCCAATGCCTCGTTCGGTGCGCAGATCAAGAAGGGCGCCGATCAGGCGATTGAAGACATCAACGCCAAGGGCGGCATTCAGGGTCAGAAAATCAAAACAACTTACGGCGATGATGTTTCCGATCCGAAGCAGGGCGTTTCGGTTGCAAACAAGTTCGCTGCCGATGGCGTGAAGTTTGTGGTTGGCCACTTCAACTCCGGCGTCACCATTCCGGCCTCCGAGGTTTATCAGGAGAACGGCATCCTCGACATCACGCCTGCGGCTACCAATCCGAAACTTACCGAACGCAACATGTGGAACGTGTTCCGCACTTGCGGTCGTGACGACCAGCAGGGCTCGGTTGCGGCCGATTATCTTGTGAAGAATTTCAAGGGCAAGAAGATCGCGATCGTCCACGACAAGACCACCTACGGCCAGGGCCTCGCGGACGAAACCAAGAAGGCGATGAACAAAGGCGGCCTGAAGGAAGTCCTCTATGAAGGCGTCAATGCCGGCGAAAAGGATTATTCCGCGCTCGTCTCCAAGATCAAACAGTCCGGCGTCGACCTCGTTTACTTCGGCGGCCTTTATACGGAAGGCGGCCTGATCGTGCGCCAGATGCGCGACCAGGGCGTGAAGGCCCCGCTGATGGGCGGTGACGGTATTGCCTCGGATGAGTTCGCGTCGGTCGGCGGACCGGGCGTCGAAGGCACGCTGATGACGTAAGGCCCGGATCCGCGCAAGCGTCCGGAGGCGAAAGAGATCGTGGAAAAATTCCGCGCGAAGAAATTCGAACCGGAAGCTTATACGCTCTACAGCTATGCTGCCATGCAAGTGATCCAGCAGGCTGCGGATCAAGCCAAGTCGGTCGATCCCAAGAAAGTTGCCACGCAAATCACGTCCGGTCAGAAGTTCAAGACCGTGATTGGCGATCTGTCCTACAACAAGAAGGGCGATATCACCCGTCTCGACTACGTCGTCTACAAATGGGAGAAGGATCCCAGCGGCAAGATCAGCTACGTCGAGATCAAGAAATAATACTGACTGCTAAGAACGGAACCCGGGATATCCCAGGTTCCGTTGTTTCTGGACTCTTCCGAACTCGGATTTCACTCGTTTTATGGGCATTTCCTGCCCTCGCTTCCAGGTGGGCAACGCGCTTGGTCCCACCACACCACCATTCGAAAGAGGTTCCGCCGTGAATCGCGTAAGCGTTTATTTTGCCATTCTGGCCGTGTCGCTTTTTTCAATCGGGGCGACACAGGCGCAGACTCTCAAAAAGGTTCGCGATCGCGGCGCGCTCATTTGCGGCGTCACCCAAGGCCTGCCCGGTTTTTCCAGTCCTGACGACAAAGGCAACTGGACCGGCTTTGATGTCGATTTTTGCCGCGCGATGGCGGCGGCGATTTTCAATGACGCGACTAAAGTGAAATTCAGTCCGCTCTCTGCGAAAGACCGGTTCACCGCGTTGCAGTCTGGGGAAATCGACGTGCTCGCACGCGTGACCAGTTGGACACTGTCGCGAGACACCGCGCTCGGTTTTAATTTCGCGGCGGTGACATACTATGACGGGCAAGGTTTTCTGATCCGAAAATCCCTGAAGGTAAATTCGGCGCTTGAACTCAACGGCGCCTCGATCTGCACGCAGACCGGCACCACATCCGAACTCAATATTTCCGACTATTTCCGCACACACAAAATCAAATACGAGCTCGTGGCTTTTGCCACCGCCGATGAGGTTGTGAAGGCCTATGACACCGGCCGGTGCGACGTCTTCTCCACCGACGTGTCGCAGCTCTATGCCGAACGGCTGAAGCTCACCAATCCGGATGAGCACACCATCCTGCCTGAGATTATTTCCAAGGAGCCGTTGTCGCCGGTCGTGCGGCACGGTGATGATCAATGGCTCGATATCGCGCGCTGGACGCACTTTGCGATGATCAACGCAGAAGAGCTGAACATCAGCTCAAAAAATATCGGCGACGCGTTGAAGTCGGAGCGGCCTGACGTGATGCGGCTTGTCGGCACCGAAGGCACCTTTGGTGAGCAACTCGGCCTGACAAAAGAATGGGCCGAGAGAATCATTCGGCTGGTGGGAAATTACGGTGAGATTTTCGAACGAAACCTGGGGGCCAGTTCGCGCCTGAACATCGCGCGTGGCATTAACAATCTCTGGACTAAGGGTGGCATTCAGTACGCGCCGCCAATCCGCTAAATCCAGGACTTCCGGTGATCGGTAAGGAGAAGCCCCGGACGTTTGTCCGGGGCTTCTAGACCAAACCTTATTTGCCGCTGCCGTTTCCACCGCCGCCGCCGTTACCAGCACCGCCGCCGGAGGTGCCGCCGGTATCTCCAGTGCTGCCTGTGGAGTTGCCCCCATCCTTATCGGAGCCGGACACGCCCTGATTCTCCATTTTCGCAGCACCAGTGGTGCTGGGCGCCATCCTGGTCATGCCCGCCGAACCCGGGGTGACCTTTGCGTCCGGACCATTGCCCTGCTTCGCATCGGTCGTCGCTTTGGTGGCACCATGGGATTCACCGCGATTTTCCTGCTGCGCCAGGGCCGGGATCGTCAACGCGGCGATAATAGCCGCAGTCGTCATGAACGTTTTCATTCGAGATCTCCTGTTAAAATCAAAACTGCCTCAGTCCACCCCTCGCTACCGTCAACGTGCGATTCTTGGTTCTGGTTGCATGCCAAAAAGCTTTTGCAGCGGGAAATCGCGATAAATTTGTTTATCCCGGATGGAACTTAAAAAGTTCCATCCGGCGGATGGTCATGCGTTTAAGGCCAGCTGCTGAGTTTTCAATAAGTCGACTTCAAGCGCAGGTGATCGAGCCGGCTGGCTGATTGGACTTCAATACGGCGCGATGTGTTGTCCTGCATGACGTCAAGCGGGATGACCGTGCCGGCAGCGCCGCGCGCCCAGACGCGCCGATAAAAATCATTCAGCGTTGTCGTTTTCTCGCCCGCCACACCAACAATAGTGTCACCTTTTTTGAGTCCCGCCTGTGCCGCGGGCCCGCCTTCGGTCACGCGCAGCACCCGCAATCGCCCATTCACCAGCTCCGCGCTGACGCCAAGCCAGGGCCGTCCCGGCCCTGCCACCCGGCCTGTCGATATGAGATCTGCGATAACCGGCGCAAGCATGTCGATCGGCACGAACATGTTTCCGCGCATGTTGCTGCCGTCGCCCATCACGTCCGTCAGGATCAGCGATCCAACGCCGAGCAATTTGCCTTCGCGGCTGATCAACGCGGCGCCACTCCATTCCGGATGCGGAGGAGCTGTGAAGATCGCGCGCTCCACCAGGTATTCCCAGCTGCCGGCGAATTCGCGCACGGCTGCGACATGCGCAGCCGCCATCATTTTGGCGCCGCCGGAGGCAGCGATGACGACCCGGTCGTCCTTTTTGACGCTTGCACTCTTGCCGAGCGCCATGGGCCGCACATTCAGCGGCGTAATCGCGCGCAGCAATCCAAAGCCGGTTTCGTGATCGTAGCCTGCGACACTGGCTGGAACGGTGCGGCCGTCGTTGAGTGTCACCTCCGCCGCATGCGCTTCGACCATCAGATAACCGATGGTGAGCACGAGGCCATTGTCATCGATGACGATGCCCGAGCCTGCGCGTGTGCGGCCAAGATTTTCCGTGGTGCGCGCATCGGGATTGATGAAGGTCTTCACGCCCACGACAGCGGAAACCAGATCCTGCAATGCTGGTGCCGGTGCCTGCGCTTGCGCCCCCGACGTTACCGTCAGAATGAGAGCGGCTGCGAACCACAGCCCGCAGCGGAGGGATCGAACCAGTTCCTGGCAGCGAACGATCATGCAGAACGCTCCGGCGGCTTTTCAACATAAGCAGAAAGCAATCCCGGGCACAGAACTAGGGACGCGTCACTTTCGCACGCAGATCACGCGCACCAACGACGCTTTGGTGTCGCCGGAATCGCCGGACACCAGTTGCACCCCATGGGAGGATACGAAATCCCGGATCGACTCCGCAGGGATGATCATTGCAGCCGGCGGCAATTTCGCCGGCCCGGCTTGCGCCAGGATTTGCGGCTTGAACTGCAGCATCCCGACCAAATGATTGCTGTCATCCACCGCAATCGCTCCGGAAAATCCGGGCGCGGGTGTGCTGTCCATCGGACGCAAACCGTTGTCCTCATTGGCCGCTGCAAATTTCGCACGAACGGAACTGGCCGCGTTGCCGCCAGCCTGCGCGTTGGGATCTGCGATACCGATCAATGTCACTTCGGAGCCTGAAGCAGCCCCTGCGGGAATGTGCAGCGGTGCGAGACGGCGGTTGCCATAGACCCGCAGCAACGCGAGTCCTTTGTCCTGATCCTGCGCGACCGTCTCCGCATTGCCCAACCCCTGCACCACAATGACAGTGCAACCCTCGGTCATGTGACGGGGCGTCAGGATATGACCGGCTGAGCTCACGACCAGACCCGTGCCGTAATCGACTTTTCCTTTTGCCTCGGCACTTTTCACCGCAGCAGTGTCGCTGCGCGAAAACGGAACGAAGGTTCTCCAGACTGCGTCGGCAATCTTGGCCATCGTGCCTTCCATGGCCTGATCGTAGAGTACGGTCAGGCCACGCACTTCGCCGTCCCTATATTCGGCGCGGGCGGAGAATTTCTTCAGGCCTTGCAGGCCACTCATGACGAAGGAGTCAGCTTTCAACTGGCTGCTCTCGACTTTGCGCTCCGGCTCGTCTTTCTGTTTCTTGAATACATCCGCGATCGTCGCGCCCGGCTCGGCAATGCGGAACGTCTCCACCACCGCCTCGCCGCGTGCGGAACTCCAGCGGCTGCCGAGCTTGTTCTTGACCCACTGCGGCAAGAGCTTCGATGGAAAGCCGACACGCGAGCCGCTGGGCTCGTCCTCGACGACGCGCCAGCCAACCGCTTCGCGTTCTTTCTTTGCCGCGGCGGCGAGCGCTTCGCGCTCCTGCGGATTGAGAACGCCGGTCTGTTTGGTTTTGTTGGCGTTCTGGAAATTGCGGATGGCCGCGATGCTGCGTTCCGTGAAATCGCCGTCGGCCATGCCCTCGTAGTGCCCAGCCCACAGCAGATCGGACTGGATGGCCATGCGCTCGGCCGGCGGCATGGACGCATAGGTCTGGACCGGAGACGGAATCGCCGGACGCCTGGCGGCCGACTCCGCACCCAGCGCAGGCAAGGCGCCGAATAGAACTACAGCGAAAGCAACACAAACCCTCATGCTTACATCCAGACGCTAGACTCTTTAGTTTGTCGCGCAATCTTGCGGCGAACCGGTTCCCACTTCGTCGGATTGCGCTCTACCGACCCTACTTTGAGGCAGCGTATGGGGGGCTGGGGGATGTGGCAACCGCAAGGGAGGGCAAGGGAGGCCTTGACCGGGCGCGCGGGAGCAGCCGTGATGCTTAAGGTATTGGCCCGGGAAACGAATTGTCGATGTTAACTGCCGAAGAACTGGAGCGTTATGCCCGCCATATCGTGCTGCGCGAGGTCGGTGGGCCGGGGCAGGCCGCGCTCAAACGCGCACGCGTGCTGGTCGTCGGAGCCGGTGGACTCGGTGCACCGGTGCTTCTCTATCTGGCAGCGGCCGGCGTCGGCACGCTTGGCATTGTCGATGACGACACAGTTTCACTGTCAAATCTCCAAAGGCAGGTGATCCACACCACACCGGATGTCGGACGGCCCAAGGTCGAGAGCGCATCGGATCTGATCCAGCGTCTCAATCCGCATGTGAGCGTTGAGGCGCATCCGACGCGGATTACGGCGAACAATGCGATCGACCTGATCGGACGTTACGACATCGTCGCCGACGGATCGGATAATTTCGCCACGCGTTATCTCGTGTCGGACGCCTGCTATTTCGCAAAACGCCCGTTGGTGACCGCGGCTGTAGGCCCGTTCGACGGCACGCTGACGACCCTGCGTCCACACGAACGCAACAAGAGCGGATCGCCCAATCCGTCCTATCGGTGTCTTTTTCCCGAACCGCCACCACCGGGTACGGTGCCGGCTTGCGCCGAAGCCGGCATTCTCGGCGCGCTGCCGGGGATTCTCGGATCGCTGATGGCCTTCGAAGTGATCCGCGAGATTGTTGGATTCGGCGACGGGCTGGTCGGCCGGCTGCTGATGATCGATGCGCTCGCGATGCGCTTCGAGACGCTGAATTACGCCTGGGACCCCGCCAATCCGCTTTCCGGAGACAGCCCCTCCATCAGCGCCCCTGGCGGTAATCCCTAGCCTTTCCACCCCTGGGGCATTGTGCCCTGCACAGCCGAAAACATTTGTTCGGCGCGCGCGGGTCATGTCACAATGATTCCAACCGGGAAGCCAAACCACCAGCGCGCCATCAGAGCGCGAGCCACTCGGCCAACATATTAGGGAGAGGGGCAATCATGGACTTCAGTGTCTTCGACTACATATCCGTCAATACGTTCTGGACGATCTTTCTGATCATTCACGGTCTGCTGGCGATCGCGCTGCTCGGGGCGCTCACCCATCAGGCTGCGTCAGTGCTGTTTCCGGTCCATCGGCCGGCGGGTGACTTCGTGGCGCGTTTTCGCGCCGTGCCGGGAGTGGGTTACGCCACCGCGGTCTGCGTGCTGTGGGTTCTCACCTTCATCATGGGTGCATTTATCTACACCAAGTATCGGATCTATATCCGCATTCCGATCGAACGCGCCGGTTACTGGAAGACGCAAGGTGTCTTCGATTTAAAGGAACATCTTGTCACCATCGGCCTCGTGCTGCTTCCGGCTTATTGGTATCTCTGGAAAAATGCCAACGCGCCCGCCTACGCCAGTGCGCGTAAATGGTTGACGGTCGTGCTCGCGGTATTTTGCTGGTTCGGATTCCTCGTCGGCCATGTCGTCAACAATGTTCGGGGGTTCGGTTCATGACAAACCTCGCTTCGTCACCGAAATTCAAAACCTTTGCCATCGCCTTTTCCATCGTTGGCGCTGTCCTCTACGTATGCTGCGATCTGTTTGGCTGGCCGTTGTTTTCGTTTCATCCCGGAACCAATCGCGTTGAACTTGGATACGGTCCGCCCCGGCTCAACGAAGGGCCGGTGATGTATTGGTATGGCTGGGTACTCACCACTCTGATCGGCGCGTCCGTGGCCGGTCTTCTCGCGACACTGCTTCCGGAAAATACCACCAAGAACGTTCCGCTGTTCTTGCTCTGGTTGCTCCCCCTGGTGGCGGTCCCGATCCTGTTCTATTCGCTGATGCCATTCTGGACCAAATAGTGTCCCGCTGCCGGATGAGCTACAAGCTTGTCCGGCGGCATTTTTTCGGAGAAAGCCTGATGATGCTTTTCCAAGCGCGGATCGTAGCTGTCGCAATGATCGGTTTGGCTGTCCTGGTTCCCGCTGGTGCCTGGGCCGGCGGCGAGCTGACCGACGAAGATCAGGACGATCCCAGCGATACCACCAAGGGACCCTACGGCTTCGTCAAGGACACCCGCGGGGGGGTGCTCCCCGAAGCGGTGGTGACAGTGGACATCAAGAACCGCGGCCAGCTCGTGACCCAGACCAATGTGCTCGGCGCCTACAAAATCCCGACCTTCGGCATCGAGATCAAGCCGGAAGAGGTGACGATCACCTGCAAGAAGGATGGCTACAAGTTTGTCGGCGTCCAGCAGCGCGTGACCATGGGTGACCCGGCCGGAGGGTTTGAAATCGACTGCACGCTGCAGAAACAATAAAGGCCGAGCAGGAATGCCTGCCATGATGTTGCGTAGTCTCATCGCCGCCCTGATCTATTTCTCTGCCGTTCACAGCGCTAGTAGCGAAGGCATCAGGCTTCGCTACGCCCAGGCCTATTCCGCGCTGCGCACGATTTTCGCACTGCCCCTCTTCATCGCCGAGCGCGAAGGCCTGTTCGTCAAGGAGGGGTTGGAATTCAGCCAGGTACCGGTCGGCGGCGGCGGCGAAGACCTGGTGGCCACGCTGCACGACGGGTCGGCCGATATCGCGCATGTGGCCACGGCATTCCTCGTTCAATCGGTGATGAAAGGATCGGACGCGGTGGCCGTCGTCGCCGAGTTCAACAACCCGGTCTATAGCCTGATTGCGCGGCCCGAGATCCGCACCTACGCCGACCTCAAGGGCAAACTGATTGGTGTCGCGGCCGAGAATGGCTCGATTACGCTGTCGATCCGCAAGCTGCTCGATCTCAACGGCGTGCATCGCGAGGATTTCACCGCGCGCTTTGTCGATGGCACGCCGGACCGGCTGAATTGCCTTTTCAAGGCCGACTGTGCGGCAGTGCCGCTTGGCCAGCCGCAGGATTTCCAGGCGCTGCGGCGCGGCTATCAACTGATCGGGCTCTCGACCGACGCCGTGCCCGAATATCTCTATACCGTGACCATCGCGCGGCGTTCCTGGGCGGAAGCCAA
This sequence comes from Bradyrhizobiaceae bacterium, assembly GCA_947481685.1. GTDB lineage: Bacteria > Pseudomonadota > Alphaproteobacteria > Rhizobiales > Xanthobacteraceae > CANKHA01. The sequence goes on along the minus strand of CANKHA010000036.1, from coordinate 6,289 downwards.
CAAGGATGCGCTGGTGCGCTATGCCCGCGCCATGGCCGCGTCTTTCAGATATATCCGCGACCCGAAGAACCGCGACAATGTCGTGAAGACCATTGTGGAGACCACGGGCTTTGCGGAAGAGAATGCGAGGCTCACGCTGCAGCTCTATTTCGAGCCGGAGCGCAATGTGATGCCGATGGCGGGCGAGATCAGCATCAAGGGCATGGAGCAGGTGATCAAGCTGATGGGCGAAGGCGGCATCCTGAAAGCGCCCCTGCCCTCGCCCGAACGCTTCATCGATCTGCAATATCTGAAAGCCGCCGGCGTTCAGTGACGCGACGATGCTTCATTTCAAATTGGCAGGCCGCAACCCTTCGTCTGCAGCCTGCAGCTGACCGCCCGCTTGCAGCTTGATCGCCCGCGCGAGCGTTGTTGCGGCGCTCCGGACGTCCTGCTCGAAGGCAGTATCCTTGTCGAGCTCCTCATGCGACGTCGCATAGGGCTTCATATAACCGATATAGCCATCCTTCTCCGCCAGCGTTCCCGCCGTGATGAGTTCCAGATCGGTTAGCCAGTCGGCAAGATTGCGCCGCAGTCCCTCGGCGCCAACCGTGTCACCGTGCACCACCACCGAGAACAGGCGGCCTGCGAGATGCTTGGGATAGTCCCAGCCCTTCAGCTCGATCTCTTTCGCTTTCTTTGCCGTCTTGCCGTGGGTGGAGGTGGATCGGCATTGCCTCCATCGGCACAGACCAGACGGTCGATCATCGCCTTCAGGCCCGTCGGGGCTTGATACCAGTTGACCGGCGTCACAATCATGATGCCGTGCGCGGCGACCCAGAGCGGATAGATCTCGTTCATCCAGTCGTCGGTCTGCTGCAACGAATAGTTCGGATAGCAACTGCACGGCCAGTGGCACAGCGGCATCGCGGTCGAAACGCAGGACTTGCAGGGATGGATCTGGCGTCCCATCTCGGACGTCAGCCGGGAGAGATCAAGCAGATCGACCGCAAGGCCATGTTCGGTGAGGACAGGTTCTGCAACCTTGCAAAGCCGATAGCTTTTCGACATCTCGCCCGGGCAGGTATGTTCGCTCCGCGATGAGCCGTTGATCAACAAGACCCGTTTGACGGCGGACGGGTCGTCGTGGCGGCGTTGCGCTTCGTCGATGTCGGCGCGGGCCTTGATCCAGTCGGTCGCAAGCTCGTAGTCCGGGTCGGCGTAGCCGGGGCCGGCCTTCGCCGTGCGTGGCGATTTGCGCGAATGGGAATAGCCGTCCCATGCGGCAGAGATCAGCGCGTCGATTTCCTTGTTGAGCGGTTCGAATGCTGGATCGATCAGGCGGCTGCGGATCCGCAGTGCAAATTCTTCCCGCGACAGCTCTGTAGCGGGCATTCCTTTGCGGATATCGATCGGCAACGCCAGTCCCCTTAAAAAAGGACAATGGCTCAAGAGATGCTTGGTTCCTTGCGGTCGGGGCGGGATCACTCCTGAAACGACCACCCATCCGGGTTCTGGTGCGCCGGGCTGGAGCGGCGGCGTCCGGCATCCAAAAGTTGTTATTCGGAAAATGCGATGCTTGCTGGGCTTCTGGCGATGTTAACAGGCCGCCGTTTCGCGCCGCGCAAAATTCTCGACTTTCCGCCGAGCAAAGATAAACCAGAGCAACCTTGCTCATCCGGGGGCGTCATCTAGAGGCGTTCTTGATACGGAGCAACTTTAAGCTGGCCGAAATCGGATAAATCCGACGCCGGCTAGTGGGCCGGAATGGGACGCCGCTACTTCCTAAATCAGGAAGTCAATAAGCCACATCGCCACAAACGTTAGGGGCACGGCGATCGATGAAGCACGCAGCAGGCGGACAAATGCGCCTCCTATGCCGATCTCATGATAAATTTTTGAAACACGCTGGCTATCCAAGATAACCGCCAAGGCGACGCCCGCTATAATTGTTACCAGCCACATTGGCATCGAGGGCAGTTTCCTTATCTCCCGAAGTAACGCTGCAGCGCCAAGGGGAAATCAACGAAAGCGGGCAGCGGATCGTCGGCTGCGAAGGCCGCGAAGGCCGTTGTTCCAAACAAGCTTCGGAGGTATTGAGCAGGCGAAAGCGTCCCGGCCAAAATCTGCTTGCAGACCTGGAGGATATCCCGCGAGAGGTAGGTCCAGTGAGCGCCCGGGCGGGCATGCACGCGCGGCGGCACCACGCCTTGGGAAAGGAGCCACATCGCCAAGGGAAAATTCGCGCCCGCGACGTCCCCGATGGAAGTCCACGTCCAAATGCGCGGGTTTATGTCGAGCAATTTTAGAGTCCCGTCTCGGGAGTCGCGTTTGAATTCCATCTCCACGGTTCCGTTGTAACCGATCTCGTGTAGCAGGCGTTCCGCCTTCTCCTCGACGGCTTTGTTTTCGACAGTCTCCACAAATGTCCCTGTCCCGAAATCGGCAGGAGCCTGACGAAGCCTCCGTGCAACCAATGAAACGACGGGGCGACCGTCCTGACAAACTGCGGCGTAAGAAAACTGGCCTGAACCGTCGCCAGGGACCAGTTCCTGAACAATCAGGCCACCGCTGCCTGCCATCGAGATGGCTTTTTCAAAAACGTCCGATAGCGCCTTCCTGTCCCCGACTCGCCACACCTTGGCACGGGTCAGCGCGTTCAAGCCCTCCTTGATGGCGGGCTTCAAAATCAATGGGAACTGGAAATCGCAAGCATCGAGTTGCCGAGCGTCCGAAATATTATAAGTCTTCGGGTAGTCGATGCCGAGTTCTCCAGCCAAACGATAGCTGAGCGCCTTGTCGGCAAACCACTTGGTAGTTTCCCAAGCCGGAGTGCAGAGGCGATAGGTTGCGTTCAGTTCATCGTAATTCTTGGCGATGAGCCGCACTTCTTCGTCAGCGCCCGGAAATAAAGTCCATCCCGTGAGGCCGTGCTGTGCAGCAATATCAATCAGCCATGCCACGGCATTCGGATGATCCGAGCCGGGCCACTTCAAATGGCGCGTTGTGTAACGCGAATAGGAGGCGAGACGGTTTCTGCCGCTGAGGAAGAACGTCGGAACGCCGGCTCTACCGAGGCTCCGCACAACCCCCAGCGCACCGCAGTCGCCGCCAATGACAATCGCACCCGCGCCCCGGCTGCGCAAGCTTTCGCCCGAACGGGAGAAGTTCTCTGCGTCATCCTTGTTATCAGGGTCCAAAGACCACCGGGCGAGTGTCATGAATAAGCCTTTCGCAAATGAAGGCCGCATCCTGCAGCGCACAGGTTAACAATGGAGGCTGCGAACTAGGTTGGTGGCAATGAGCTTATTTCCACGCGGTTTATTATCCGGACTTCAAGAGCAAGAACGATCAGGCCAGTTAACAGAAAAGCCAAGGCCGCACCCCAGATACCGCACGTTGGGATCAGTACGATATTGAGCAGGGCCGAGGCTGCTACTCCAGTCAAGCTGGCGGCAAGAATGTCGCGATCCCGGTGCAGAGCCAGCAACACGAACCCATATTGATCGGCACCGACGCGAGCGCAGCCTGCGAGCAGGATCAACGGGAACACCGCAAAATGCGCCGCGAGTGCCGGGCGTTGCAGATACGGCAAGAGAATCCATACCGCGACGAAAGCCGCGACCATCAGGAGAATTGTCCATGCCGTGGTTTCGAGCCGAAGTTTCCGTTGGGCCTGCCGGAAGCCGCTGACGTCATTCCGTGCGGCAGCGGCGATGAGTTTCGGTGCTTGAGGCTGGCCGACAACGGAAATGACCATTCCGTGCATCGCGCTCGCCACCGACCAGAAGAACACATAGACACCGGTCAGTTCCAGTCCCAGCGTCAGCGATATCAAATACCGGTCGAGGAACAGGCTGCTCTTTGTTGCAACGTCCCGCATGTAAAGTGGGAGTGAGCGCCTTATGAAGCCGATTTGCGTTCGCATCTCGGCAAATCGGACCAGAGGCCCCGATTGCTGCCAGAGCAGCCACACGGTGAAGATCGTAAACATCAAACCAAGGCCCAGAAGCCAGGCAAGCAAGATGTTTTCGAGCGTTCGCGTCTGCGGGTACAAGAAGCCGATCGTCACGACCACGATTGGCCACAACGCTGCGCGAATGAACTGCAGCACGCTGGTGAATGTGTTGTGTCCCCGCGCGATAAGAAGATCGTGGACCTCAAGCGCGAGATGCTCGAACAGGATAATGGGCGCGATCAACCATATCCGCTCGGGCAAGATGGGCGCACCGAGCGCGAGGCAGGCGATCCAGAAGACGGGCTGAAAGCTGAGGTTAGCCAAAATCGAAATGGCAAGGCGGGCCGAAATTTTCTGCAGGGCTTCGTCTTTTCCCGACACTACCACTTGTCGTGCGACCCAGTCGGTGAGCCCAAATCCCAGCACCGCTGGAACGATCCCCGTGGCCGCAGCAACCAGCCCGTAAACGCCAAGCTCCGATAACCCCAGATAGCGCGCCGTGTAGAGCGCGAGCACAAACTTGGCCACCGTGCTGAAGCCGCGAAGCGCAAATAGCAGGAGGTGGCTGCCGGCCCGCACCACGGCTGACGGCGACAATGGCTGCAGCAGCTTCAGGGGCGTTTCCATGCCGGGCATAAGGCCATTCGAAACTATCGGCTTTAAGAGAGGGTGCACTTCTGGCCCCCCGGAGCCGAAAAAAGCCACGACGTGTAAACAAATCCTTAATTACAGGAATGAGCCGCAGCTCCGCAGGTTGACCTAATTTTTAGGCATTTTTGCTATGCAAGTTCCTAAGGCAGAGAGCCCGTGCGCAACGTTGACGTCGCAATTGTTGGGGGTGGTTTGGCAGGATCGACCGCAGCAGCCATGCTCGGGCGCGCCGGTATCTCTGCCGTCCTGATCGACCCGCATACCGTTTATCCGCCGGATTTCCGCTGCGAGAAAATGGACGCCTCCCAGGTCGAACTGCTGAAAAAAACCGGACTCGCAGACGCTATATTTGCCGCCGCCACGCCGGACGATCAGCTGTCCATCGCCCGCCTTGGACGACTGGTTGAAACCCGGCCAGGGCGTCAATATGGCATCCTGTACGATGCGCTCGTGAATACGATGCGCGGGCAAATTTCACCCCAGATCGACTTTCTGGTTGCGAAGGCTACTTCGATTGCGCCGAATGGCAGCCGCCAGCGCGTGACGTTGTCGTCAGGCGATCCGGTCGATGCGCGTCTGGTTGTCGTCTCGAATGGCCTTAACGCCGGGCTGCGCCACCAACTCGGGATCAAGCACGAGGTCGTCAGCGCCTGCCATTCCATCAGTATTGGCTTTGACGTGAAGACGGCGGACAATTCTCCGTTCCGCTTTAAAGCTTTGACCTATTTTCCCGAGCGGCCCAGTAATCGGATGGCTTATTGCGCTTTCTTTCCGACAGCCAAGGGCATGCGGGCCAACCTGTTCGTCTATCGCGAAATAGACGATCCTTGGTTGCGTCAGATGCGCCAAAGTCCGGAGAGCACACTCTTCACCGCGTTTCCTGGCCTGCTGAAGCTTTCGGGACCGCTTTCGATCGGCGATGTCAAAATTCGGCCCGTGGATCTCTATGTAAGCCGGGGACACCGCCAAGGCGGCGTGGTGCTGATCGGGGATGCCTTTGCAACCTCATGCCCAGCGGCGGGCACCGGCACCAACAAGGTGTTCACCGACGTTGAGAGACTGTGCAACGTTTACATTCCGCGCTGGCTCGCAACGGATGGCATGGGGTCCGAAAAAATCAGCGCCTTTTACGACGATCCCGTGAAGCTCGCCTGTGATACTGCGTCACGTAAACAGGCCTTCTACCTGCGCGCACTATCAACCCAGGTTGGACCACTTTGGCACCTGCGAAGGTGGGCGCGGTTCCTCGTGCGCTTGGGCTCTGGCACCGCGCGGCGGCTGCTGATGAAATCAGCCGGCCGTGACGCAATAGTTGCTATGCCGCGATCCTAGCGGTCACGGCTGCCCACTCCAATCATCTCGATATCCAGAAGTTGTTATCCCGAAAAATGCGATGGTTGCTCGGCTTCTGGCGATATTAACAAGCCGCCGCTGTGCATTTCGCAAAATTCTCGACTTTTCTCCCAACAACGATAGACCTTCAGCAACCTTCCTCATCCGGGGGCGTCATCATGAGGCGTTCTTGATACGGAGTGAGGTGCGGCGCCTGCGGGATGTGCCTCGCAAGCCATTCCCGGGACGTTTCGGTTTGCCGTCCGCTCCAACTAAGTGGGGCTGCCTTCAATGGCTGGACGTGGGCGCGGCAAAGGCGGCGAAAGCCGCCAAATGAGCGAAAGCTCCCGCGTGCCCGGAAGCACGGCT
>CANKHA010000035.1 GCA_947481685.1 Bradyrhizobiaceae bacterium | reverse complement strand
AGCGCCACCTTAGCCTTGAAGCCCGGTGTGTGGTTCCGGCGCGGTCGTCTGCTCATGGTCTCTCCTGATTCGCAGGCAACAGCGTGCCCGCCGTCAGGCAGAAACTCCACTTAGCGTCCTGTGCAGATTTGCGGGACCGGCTCTCTGGCCGCAACGCCGTTCAGCCGCAGTTTCGCGCAGGTGCCGCCCACGGCGGCCGCCAGCACACCCGACGCGGCGCTGAAACTGCTGACCGAAGGCAATGTGCGCTACGCGGCGAACGAGCCACGCCAGCGCGATTTCTCGGCCGCCCGCGCGAGCCTGGCGCTCGGCCAGGCGCCGCTCGCGACGATCCTCGGTTGCTCGGATTCCCGCATCGCGCCGGAGCTGGCCTTCGACCAGAACCCGGGCGACCTGTTCGTCATGCGCATCGCCGGCAACTTCGTCACGCCGCAGGGCCTGGGCAGCATCGAGTATGGCTCCGCCGTGCTGGGGTCGAAGCTCATCATGGTGCTCGGCCACTCGAGCTGCGGCGCGGTGAAGGCCACCATCAGCGCGCTGCAGAAGGGCAACAAGTTTCCCGGCCATATCGCCGGCCTGGTGCAGGCAATGAAGCCCGCCATCGCGCCGGTGATGAAAAAATCCGGTGACGACCTGGAGCAGCGCGCCGTGATCGCCAACGTGCGCCACAGCGTCGAGCAGCTGAAGGCGTCGAAGCCGATCCTGTCCGGCCTGATCGCGAAAGGCCAGCTGCGCGTGGTCGGCGGCGTCTACGATCTCGCCACCGGCAAGGTGACGATGGTGTAACGGGATGGGGCTTGGCTGTTTGACATGGGAATCGGAAAAGCGTCAGAACACGCACCATGCCAAGTGAAATCCTCATCACGTTTGACCTGACCAAGCCCGGCGCTGCGGGCGCGCACAAGATCAGGAATTTCGCGGAGATCCTCGACCGCGACATCCTGCAGGACCGTCATAACTCGACATCCATCGATGAAGCCGACCCGGCACGCGCGGAGATCCTGGTGCAGCTCCGCGACGCCAAGGCCAGCGGCCGGACGGCGGCGATGATCCGTAAATTGCTGAAGCAATACGAGCTGGCGGATTACGCGAGCATCTTCATCGACGGGCGCAAGGTCTCGACGCGGTAGGTCGCTCGCAACAGGAATCTCCTTCATGTCCTTTGTTGCCCGCACCCTGAGCGCCGTGTTTGCCCTGGCGGTTCTCGTCCTCGCCGGCACATCCGATGTTCTGGCCTGCGCCTGCTGCGCGGAGCCGGGATACCGCTATGTCAAAACCGAGAAGTTCAGCGCGCTGCGGTCGGGAGAAATGGTGCGCGTGAACTTCGCAAAGGCCGCGAAGCTGAACGTCGCGGAAACCGATGAACCCATCAAAGGCTTCGACGCCAGTACAGATTATCAGGTGACCGTGGCGTGGCAGAAGGACGACAGCGCAGTCTTCTCGCTGCGCGATGCAAAAGGCCGCAGCGGCACGCTCACGGTTGCGCGGCCGAAAACGCTCTCGATCTTCGAAGTCGATACCCGCGACGACAAGGATAATGGCCTTGGCCCAAATCTCTACAAGGAATGGAAGATGACCTCGCCTGCCATGGGCGACGGCCTGTTCAAGAGCGTGACCGGGAAGGGCCAGACCATGACGCTGGTGCTGCACGGGCGCGGCAATGTCTGCCCCGACGCGAAACAGTTCACCGCCTGGACGCTGCTGGTCTATGGCGACGCCGGCACCTTCACGCTCACCGGCAAGCTGGATGCGATGGAGCCATAGTGACGATCCGCACAATGTGCTGCTACCTTGCGGCCGGGCAAAAGGAGATCTGGAATGACACGACTTTTGCGGCGCGCCTGCTGGGCGGTTTTGGCAATGGCAGCAGTCATTGCCGTTGAAACTCCTGCGTTGGCCGCAGCGTGCAGCACCGAGCCGGGCTGGCGCTTTGTCGAGACCGAGGGACTCGCGAAGCGCACCGCTGAGATCGACAAGCTGCATTTCGCCAGGGCGGCGAAGATGGCGGTTGGCGACAAGCCGGAAGACAAGCGCATCCGGGGCATCAAGGATGCGGGCGAGAACTACAAGGTCGAGGTCACGCGCAGCCAGGACCTCATGACGTTTACGTTCAAGGACGAGCAGGGCCGCTCCGGCATGCTCGCGTTCCGGATGCCCGCCACGATCCAGATCTTCGAGGTCGATCCGCGCACCGTGGTGAACGCGCAAGGGCAAGGCCCGGCGCTCTACAAGGAATGGAAGATCACGGCCTACACAACGAAGGGCGACGGGCTGTTCAAGGCGGCCGTCACCCGCAACACCAAGATCACGCTGGTGCTGCACGGCAGCGGCAACGCCTGCACCACGGCGGACCAGTTCACCGCATGGACGATGCTGGTGTTCGGCCCGGCGAACAAGTTCACGCTCTACGGCACGCTCGACAAAACGACGCAGTAGCTTTCGCATGATCTTCGACGCCGCCATTTATGCATTTGCCGCCATCGCCTTCCTGATGGGCTTCAACTCCGGCCTGCTGCGCAGCCTCGCCACCATCATCGGCTATGTGATCGCGGCGCCCGTCGCGCTCGGCATAGCGCCCGCGGCGACGCTGTTCCTGACGCAGCATTACGCCATGCCGGAGGCCTATAGCGGCACGGTGACGGCCTTTATTTTGCTCATCACCGGTGTGCTGTTTTCCGCGCTGCTACGGCGGATGCTCAACGATGTGGTGGGCACGGAGATCGGCTTCGTCGATCGCGTGGCGGGCGCGCTGCTCGGCATCGCCCGCATCGCACTGCTCGCCGTGATGATCGCGGTGATCTTCGACCGCATCCTTCCGCCCGGCCGCCAGCCGGAGTGGCTCAAGGAGTCGCAGCTCTATCCGAAACTCTCGGCGTGGGGACAGATCGGCGTGAAGGCTTTGCCGCCGGAGGCGATCGGCTATATCGACCGGCTGAAGAAGGAGCGCGGATTATGACGAACACCGAACCCACGCCACGTTCCTTCAAGAGCAAAATCGGCAGGGCCCTGCTGTGGGCACTGGGAGGGTTCCTCCTCGCACCGATAGCGGTGCTCGTCATCGGTCTGGTCGTGAACCATTTCAATCCGGTCTGCGGAACGCCCGGGGACTCCGGCGGCTGCGAAATTGGATTGGTGGTCGCGGCGATCGGAGCGGTGATGCCGGGCGCGATGATCGGATTCCTGTTCGGCGCAATGATCCAGTTCCGGCTCGGCGTCCGGCACAGCAACACCTATTTGGCAAAGACCCTGGGCATGGAAAACGACAAGCCGCCACCGGCGGGCGATCCGGACAAGCGCCGGTAAGCGCGTATCAAAAAAGGCGCCGCGGTGAGGCGGCGCCCTTCTGTTTGTTTGCTCGTGCGTTGCGGTTAGCGTAGTGAGATGCTCAGCCCGCTGAGATCGAGGTTCACTTGCAGGCCTATCTGACGCCCGGAGAGCTCGAGGATCGCGCCCTTCTCGTTGCGCAGCCGGATGACCTGCGCACCGCGGCCGACCGCGGCGCCGGCGCCGACTGCAGCGTAAATACCCTGCACGTCGCCCGGGCTGCGGATGTTGGTCACCCGGCCACGGAAGCGCGTCTCGGACGCACCGAACACGAGGCCCGCGCTCAGGCCGCCGACCGACACCGGATAGGTGCGGCCATGAAAAGTGAGCGAGCCGCTGCCGCCGGACGCGCCAACGAACCACCCGCCCTTCAGCACGGTAAAGCCGATGCTGCCGCTATCGGCAAAGGCCGGCGTCGCGACGGTGGCCGATGACAGCCCGGCGAGAGCAAACGCAGTCAGCGCAATCAAGGCCCCACGAAATCGGGAAGTAAACGTCGGCATGATGATCTCCTTGGAAATGAAACAGGTGAAAAAGAAGGCGTGCAGCCTCCCGGCCGCGGTCGATGGCTGGGGGACAATCCGCCAGATACGCAGGCGTTCCATTAAATCGTCCACAAGCGCCGACATGGTCAATACCGACTCATTCACGGCCATGCCGCGCCGGCATTATAATCCGATTCATGCCCGGCAGGAGAGGCACAAGGAACGCCCATGACCGACGACGAACGCGCCATCCACGACCTGGTCCCCACCTGGATGCAGGCAAGCCAGGCCGGCGATCTCGACACCGTGCTCGGCCTGATGACCGACGACGTGGTGTTCATGGTGCCGGGACGCGAGCCGTTCGGCAAAGCGGTGTTCAGGGCGCAGTCAAAGGCCATGAAGGGCATGCGGATAGAGTGCAAGGCGGATATCCGCGAGCTGAAGGTGCTCGGCGATATCGCCTATCTCCGCAACCACATCACCCTCACCATCACACCGCCGGGCAAGGGACCGATGCACCGCGCGGGCTACACGCTCACGGTGCTGCGCAAGGAGAAGGGCCGCTGGCTGCTCGCACGCGACGCCAACCTTGTGAATTAGGCGGCGCACACCTCGCTGCGGAGCGGTGATCTGAATTTAGGCGAAACGCTCACGGGAACGGGCGCGCGCCTTTTCCGCTTCCACGTCACGGTCACGCGGCTGTTGGGTCGTGGACAGCGAAAGCAGCAACCGGCGCGCAGCGTCGGAAACCTCATCGACTGCCCGGTTGAAGGCTTCGGCATTAGCCTGCGACGGCTTGGTGAAGCCCGAGAGCTTCCGCACGAATTGCAGCGCCGAAGCGCGGATCTCGTCCTCCGTGGCCGGCGGCTCGAAATTGAACAGGGTGCGGATATTGCGGCACATCGCGGCTTCCTCCTGCAGTTCCGTAAAATATAGACATAGAAGCGAGATTTGCAGCCCAATTAGGCCGGGGAACATCACGGCTTCTTGTCGGCCCGGTGGCATGTTTGCCGGTCTTGGATTGCCAGCCGTGCTATCCTATCTGCCTGATAGAGCTGCATTGAAAGAGGTCTCCATGTCTGAAGTCACGTATGAAATTGTCGAACACGACGGCGGCTGGGCCTACAAGGTCGATGGCGTCTTTTCGGAGCCTTTCCCGACCCACGCTGCCGCGCTGAAGGCAGCGGAGACCGCAGCAGCGGAGCAGAAAACGCCCGGCGAGACCGAAGTCATCGAATTCGAAGACACCAAGGGCAAGTGGCACACCGAAACGGCGCGCGGCAGCGATCGCCCGGCAACCACCGTCAAAGATAAAGACTAGCCATGCCGCCAACCTGGCTGCGCGCGGTCATGCGCTGGATGCTGGCCGCGTTCTTTGTGTTCGCGGCCATAGGACATTTCCGTGTCACCGACGCCTTGTTGTTGATCACACCGGACTGGGTGCCGTTCCCGCGCGAGGTACTCTACGTTACCGGCGTCCTGGAATTCATCGGAGCTGCTGCGCTTGTCACAAAGCCATATCGCACCTGGGCCGGCATCGCGCTCGCGCTTTATGCGTTGTGCGTCTGGCCCGCGAACATCAAACACGCGGTCGAAGGCATCCAGATCGCCGCGTTGCCTTCAAGCTGGTGGTATCACGGCCCCCGCCTCGCCTTTCAGCCGGTCATCATCTGGTGGGCGCTGTTCTGTGCCGAAGTGATCGACTGGCCGTGGCGGCGGAAGACAAGCGCCTAGCGCCCACGCATCATCGGCGTCGCGGCAAAACCAACTTTTCCGGGAATCATGCTGTGCACAAAAGCCACGGGTGCCGGAGATTCGTTTGACTCTTAAGAAGCGTTAACCAGTTTCTTGTGACAAATCAGCGAACATGACAGAAGGCCAAAACGAATCGTTACCACCAAGGCAGGTTGCCATGAGCAAGCATCCCTTATTCGCCGCATTAGCGGCTGTCCTTGTGTCAGGTTGCATGGCGTCGCTCGCCTCGATCACCAACAGCAGCTCGCGTGAGCTCTCTTCTGAGGAAAAGAAGGTCGTCTCGGAGTCTTTGCTCGATAACATTCGCGAGCCCGGCAAAGCCAAATATCTCTGGGCGCAATTCCCGGCCAATGCGCCGCTCAACGGCCAGGCGCATTACTGCTCCGCGGTGAATGCCAAGAGTCCACATGCCGAATACAATGGGCTGCAGGCCTATATGGTGCAGGTGCAGATGGCCAACGGCCAGATCGTTGCATCCACCATCACCACCATGGCCGGTGGCTCCGACTTGCGGATCGTGCGCAACCTCTGCGCCAAGCGGGGACTAAACCCCGACGACGCGGTCTGAGCGCTACACCCGTAATTTCCTAGAAGCCGTAGATCGCCACGCTGATTGCGAGTGCGATCAAGCCGGGAATGCTCGCCAGCGGCGGAAGGCTCACGAACAGCGTGGCCAGTGCAAGCCGGTCGTTGCGGTGCGCCAGTACAAAGGCCACTACCGCGAGCAGCGGAAACACGATCATCGTCGCGAACAGCTGCAGGCTCGTGAATCCGCGCGAGGCGAACTCCAGCCCGTGCGTGATGACGAAGGGCACGGTGTCGGTAAAAAACCCCACGATGATGATTGCCGCGAGCGCCATGATGGCGCGGCAAAGATCGCCTCTGATGGCAAACACCAATGCCAGCACCGCAAGGAACGGCAGGATTGCGCGTCCGATCATCCGCACCCACTGCGCCCAGCCGTTGCCGGTAAATTCCGCGAGATAGGCGAAAACCGACAGCCCGGACAACGCGATGCACACAGCAATCAGCGCAAGGACGATAATAACAATCCGCAGCGTCCCGACGGGTTGTGACGGGGTCTGAATATCTGCGCTCATGTTGCTCCCCTAGGCGCTTTGGCGAATCCGGCCCGGCGGGAGCTTAACCCGCCGGATAGTACCAAGCCGAAGCGGGACGATTTTCCCCAGGGACATTTTTACAGGGTGAGCGTTCTGCCGAGCAATATGACCGGAATCCGGCACGCTCGTTCATGCCCTATTCACCTGATTTATCGCAACTTTCGGCTCAACCAAACGTTGTTTCAACAGAAGGGGCCGGTGATTTTCGAGCCCCGTTTGTCGGTCAAATATGAGGTACGTCACGATGAAATCCCTTACCACCCTCGCAGCGGCCAGCGCGCTTGCCCTGGCGGCTGTTGCTGCACCGGCCCCTGCGCAGGCAGGTAATGGCGGCGCGATCGCAGCCGGCGTGGTCGGCGGTCTCGTTGTCGGCTCGATTATCGGTTCGAGCTGGGGTCCGCGTTACGGCTACGGTTATTATGGCGGCCCTTACGCCTATGGCGGCTGCCACATCGTGCGCCAGAAGATCTGGACCAATAACGGCACGCGTTGGCGCCGGGTGCGGGTCTGCAACTAAAGCAGCAAACCTGAAATAAAAGGCGCCTCCGCGGCTTGAGGCGCTTTTTATTCATCTAGTGTTCAGGCCGAATTTACGACATATTATCAGCCTCATTGTTCAGTACTCGACTTTGAAGCGTCACGCTGGCCCGCCCTTTGGCAGGCCGCCTTGGAGGGAAACCTTGATGAAGAAAACTTTTATTGCCTTGCTCGCCGCCGCCGCTTTTGTCGGTGCGGCTGTTACCGTCCCGGCCCCTGCCCAGGCAGCTAACGGCGGCGCTGTTGCGGCCGGTGTTGTTGGCGGCCTCGCGGTTGGCGCGATCATCGGTAGCGCGGCGACGCGCCCGGTTTACGCCTATCCGGCATATCGCACAGCTCCTGGCTATGTCGTCTATGACGGCTATGGCGCCCGTTACCCGGTCGCCTGCCCCGGCGGCTACTGGGCCCGCAAGCCGGTCGCGTTCGACCGTGCTGGCCGTCCGATCGGCTGGTCCAAGGCCCGCTTCATCTGCCCATAAGCCAAGGCAGCGTTTCAATATCAACGGCCGGCTCGCAAGAGCCGGCCGTTTCGCTGTGTGCGTTATTGTTTGGACTTCGCCATATGGTCCAGCACCGCGCTGGTCGGCCAGCAATCGAGTTTCAGCCCGTTGGCCTTCTGGTAAGCGCCGAGCGCTGAGCGCGTCAGCATCCCGGCCTTGCCGTCGATCTTGTCCTGATACATCCCGAGCTTCGTCAGCGTCTGCTGCATCCGCTCGACGTCGGTGGTGTGCAATTGCGAGGCTTTGCTCCACGGCGTGACGAAAGCACCGCTGCCCGCGATGCGGTCGGCGAGATTGCCGACGAACAGCACATAGAGGTCGGAGAAATTATAGTCCTTGATCACGTAGTAATTCTTCAACGTGAGAAAGGCGGGACCATAAGTGCCCTCCGGCAGCAGCAGCGACGCGGGCTCGCTCATCTCCGCGGCTGAAGGTTTGCGGCTGCCCAGCACCGCATAGCCGCGCGCAAGCCAGTCGCTCACCGGCATGGTTTGTTTGGGCTGCGCGATGGTGCAATCAACGGTTTTCGGCGCGCTCACTTCGAAAGCCCAGCGCCGGTCCGGCTGCCACCCCTTGTGCCGCAACTGCATTGCCGCGGACGCGAGCGCATCCGGCACCGAGCTGAAGATGTTGGGCTTGCCGTCGCCGTCGAAATCGACCGCATGCTTGTAGAATTCCGACGGCAGGAATTGCGTCAAACCCATCGCACCGGCCCATGAAGACTTCAGCTGCGCGCGGGTGGCCACGCCTTCCTGCAGCATCTTCAGCGCGAACAGGAATTCCTCGCGAAACTGGTCTTTGCGTTTGCCGAGATAGGCCTGGGTCACCAGCACGCGCAGCGCGTCCTTACTTTCCTCGCTGGTGCGCCGGAAGCCGCTTTCGCGGCCCCAGATCGCCAGCACGACCGAACCCGGCACGCCGATCTCGCGCTCGATGCGGCCGAGTGTGTCCTTGTACTCAGCCGCAAGCGCGCGGCCTCGCGTGGTGAGATTCGCAAGCGACGTCTCCCGCACATAATCCGCCGGCGTCTGCACGAATTCCGGCTGCCGGTCGGGCTGTTTTGGTTTTCCCGGGATGGCAAGATCGGGCAGCGACAGATCCGGCTCTAGGTCGCGTGTCGCCGCATCAAAGGTGGCGCGCGAGATTCCCATCTGCTCGGCCTGCGGGCGAAGCGATCGCAGGAATTGCTGGAACGCCGCATCGGCGGCGAACGCAGGCCACAAGGCAGAGGCGATCAGCCAGGCGAGTACCAGCCCGGTGCGCCGCAACTTCATGCGTGCTTGTCCTGGTGGGGGGCACGCACCGACACCGGATATTGCCCCATGCGGTCGACCGCCGCGATGCCGACCGCGGACAGGATGAAGACGCAGTGGATGATGGTCTGCCACATCACGCCGGTTTCGGTATAGCTAGCCTTGTCCGAGCCCAGGGCGCCGGCTTCGATAAAGGTCCGCAGCAGATGAATCGAGGAGATGCCGATGATCGCCATCGCCAGCTTGATCTTCAGCACGCTGGCGTTGACGTGGCTTAGCCATTCCGGCTGGTCCGGATGGTTCTGAAGCTGTAGCCGCGACACGAAGGTCTCGTAGCCGCCGACGATCACCATGATCAGCAGGTTCGAGATCATCACCACGTCGATCAGGCCGAGCACGACCAGCATGATCTGCTGCTCGCTGAAGGTGAAAGAGTGGAGGATGAGATGCCAAAGCTCTTTCACAAAGAGAATGACATAGACGCCCTGCGCCACGATCAGCCCGAGATAGAGCGGGAGCTGAAGCCAGCGCGAGCCGAAGATGATTTGCGGCAACGGGCGCAACGCGCCTTTCGGCGGGGTCGGATCGTCGGCGGCCATCGACATGGAACTCGTTCCCTCATGCAAAACTGCCGCGAATATAGGCGATTCGCGGCAGCCTGATTTTGCTCAATACATAAGGAGAAGTAATGGCGCGCTAGCGCACCGCCACCATAAATATCCGCGGAAAGCGCAGCAGCGACTTTCCGTCGCATTGGGGCGGATAGGCCTTGTCCAGCTTGGCCTTGTACTGGACGAGAAACTGCACGCGCTCGTCTTCCGACAACCGGTCAAGAAACGGGCGCAGCGCCGAGCCCTTGAACCAGTCGGCAATTGCTTCCGAGCCGTCGAGCGGATGCTGATAAAGCGTGTGCCAGATGTCGACGTAGCGGCCATGGGGCCGCAGCGCATCGTAATAGGCGCTGACCGTCGGCAGTTGCTCGCGCGGGGTATCTTTCAGCCGCGCCGCCCACGGGCCTTCGGCAGCAACTTCACGCATCGACCGGTGCGATGGCTCTTCGTAGTTGTCGGGCATCTGCACCGCCAGCGCGCCGCCCTCGGGCAATGCCTTCATCAACCGCTGCAGCACAGGAATATGGTCCGGCACCCATTGAAAGGTGGCGTTGGAATAAAACACGTCAGCATCGGACGGCGGCGTCCAGGTACTGAGATCCACCTGCGTGAATTCACCGCCGGGCAGGCGCTTGCGCGCCTTGTCCAGCATGTCCGGCGAGGAATCGACCCCGGCAACTTTCGCACCCGGGAAACGCTTCTGCAGGACCTCGGTGGAATTGCCCGGGCCACAACCAAGATCATAGACCTTGCGCGGGGATTCGACCGGAATCTGCGCCGCAAGATCGCTCGCCGGACGCGTGCGCTGATCCTCGAATTTCAGATATTGGTTCGCACTCCAGTCGGCCATCTTTATTTCCCGCCCTTATCAGCGTTTGAATTTCTTGTATTTGATCCGGTGCGGAATGATGGAATCGATGCCCAACCGGCGCTTCTTGTCGGCTTCGTAATCCTGGAAGTTGCCTTCGAACCATTCCACATGGCTGTCGCCTTCGAAGGCCAGCATGTGGGTCGCGATGCGGTCGAGGAACCAGCGATCATGGCTGATGATCACGGCGCAGCCGGCGAAATCCTCCAGCGCCTCTTCCAGCGCACGCAGGGTATCGACGTCGAGGTCATTGGTCGGTTCGTCGAGCAGCAGCAGGTTGGCGCCGGACTTCAGCATCTTGGCGAGATGTACGCGGTTGCGCTCGCCGCCCGAGAGCTGACCGACCTTCTTCTGCTGGTCGGCGCCCTTGAAGTTGAAGTTGGAAACATAAGCACGCGAATTCATCTCGCGCTTGCCGAGCAACATGATGTCGTTGCTGTCGGAGATTTCCTCCCAGACGTTATTCTTGGGATTGAGCGCGTCGCGCGACTGATCGACATAACCGAGCTGCACGGACTCGCCGATCTTGATCTCGCCCTTGTCGGGCTTTTCCTGGCCGGTGATCATGCGAAACAGCGTGGTCTTGCCCGCGCCGTTCGGGCCGATGACGCCGACGATGCCGCCGGGCGGCAGCTTGAAGGTGAGATCGTCGATCAGCACGTTCTCGCCATAGGCTTTGCTCAAGCCCGTGAAATCGACGACGTTCTGGCCGAGCCGCTCCGCAACCGGAATAATGATCTGCGCGGTGGAGGCCTGCTTGTCGCCGGCCTGCTTCACCAGGTCTTCATAGCGCTGATAGCGCGCCTTGGACTTGGCCTGCCGGGCCTTGGGCGAAGACGCTATCCACTCCTGCTCGCGTTCCAGCGTGCGCTGGCGTGACTCTTCTTCGCGGCCCTCTTGCAGCAGGCGCTTCTGTTTCTGCGCCAGCCACGAGGTGTAGTTGCCTTCGTAGGGAATGCCCTTGCCGCGATCGAGCTCCAGAATCCAGCTCGTGACGTTGTCGAGGAAGTAGCGGTCATGGGTGACGATCAGGATGGCGCCCGGATAATTGCGCAGATGCTCTTCCAGCCAGTTCACCGACTCGGCGTCGAGATGGTTGGTCGGCTCATCCAGCAGCAAAAGCTCGGGCTGCGACAGCAGCAGCTTGCAGAGCGCGACGCGGCGGCGCTCGCCGCCGGAAAGCTTGGTCACGTCCGCATCGTCGGGCGGGCAGCGTAAGGCGTCCATCGCCAGATCGACCTGGGAATCGAGATCCCAGAGATTCTGGCTGTCGATGATGTCCTGCAGCTTCGCCATTTCGTCGGCGGTTTCGTCGGAATAATTCACCGCGATCTCGTTATAGCGGTCGAGCAGCGCCTTCTTGGCGGCGACGCCTTCCATGACGTTCTCGCGCACGGTCTTCCCGGCGTCGAGCTGCGGCTCCTGCTCCAGGTAGCCAACGCGGGCGCCTTCGGCGACCTTGGCCTCACCGACATATTCCTTGTCGATGCCGGCCATGATCTTGAGCAGCGTCGATTTACCCGAACCGTTGACGCCGAGCACGCCGATCTTGGCGTCCGGATAGAACTGAAGATGGATGTTTTCCAGCACCTTGCGGCCCGCCGGATAGGTCTTCGACAGACCCTGCATATGATAGATGAACTGACGGGCCATGAGCCTGCCCTTCGTGTCGCGCCGGGGCGCATTGTGGGGAAAGTTGCTGCTGATTTACCGATCCCGGCCGCAAAGGGCAAGCCGGGTTTGGCGGTCAGAGCCACGACTCTACGAATAGACCGCGCTGACCCGCACATGGCCCTTGCTACGGATCACCTGCAGGGAAACCTCGTGGTCGTGGCGGCGCAGGCGCAGATCGACGCTGGACTGGCCGAGGCGCAGGTTGCGCAGCACCACCTCGTCCAGGAATGACGGCAGGGACGGATTGCGCAGCCTGATCTCGTTCGCGGCCGGCTCGAATTCGATGCCGAGCGAGGCTTCCAGCAGGGCGAAGGGCGTGGCGCTGGCCCAGGCCTGCGGCGCGCAGGCCACGGGATAAAGCGTCGGCCCCTGCCCCGGCGCGCGCCGGAAACCACAAAACAATTCCGGCAGGCGCATCAGGTCCATGTAGCTCGCGGCATTGAACATGCCCTTGAACACCCGATCGACCGCCGTCCGGAAGCCGTAACGCGCGAAGCCGAGCGCGATCAGGGCATTGTCATGCGGCCAGACGGAGCCGTTATGATAGGACATCGGATTGTAGCGGGCCTCGTCCTTGGCCACAGTCCGGATGCCCCAGCCGTTGAAGAACTGGGGCTGCATGAGGCCTTCCATCACCTGCCGCGCGCGCTCGGACTGGATGATGCCGGAATAGAGAACCTGCCCCGCATTCGAGGTCCGCACCTCGCAGCGCGCCTTTTTGCCGTCGAGGGCGATCGCATAAGTACCGATCCGCTCGCACCAGAAACTTTCCTCAAAACGTTCGGCAAGTTTCGTTGCCGCGGCTTCCAGCGCGTCGGCCTGCGCAAAATGCCCTAACAGGCGCGCGCAGAAAGCGGCGGCGCGTTTCGCCGCGAAGACATAGCCCTGCACTTCCGCCAGCGCGATCGGCCCTTCCGCAAGGCGTCCATCGGCATGAAAGACCGCGTCCTGCGAATCCTTCCAGCCCTGGTTAGCGAGGCCCTGTTCGGTCATCCGGAAATATTCGACAAAGCCGTCGCCATCGGGATCGGCCGGTCCGTCGATCCATGCCAGCGCCGCTTCGATATGCGGCCACAGCGCCAGCAGCGTATGGGTATCGCCGGTGCGTTGCGCATAGAGACCGGCGAGCCAGACGAACAGCGGCGTGGAATCCACGCTGCCGTAATAGAGGCCGAACGGCACTTCGCGCAGCGCGGCCATCTCGCCGCCGCGCATCTCATGCAAAATCTTTCCGGGCTGCGCATCGGCTAGCGGGTCTTCGCGCGTGGCCTGCAAAGCAGCGAGCCTTTTCAGTACGCCTTTGGCGATGCCGGGATCGCACCACAGCATCTGCATCGCCGTGATGATGCCGTCGCGGCCGAATGTCGTCGAATACCAGGGAATGCCGGCATAGGGATAAGGCCCCTGCTCGGTCTGCGTGATCAGCATATAGAGATCGGCCGTAGCGCGGCACATCACCTGGTTGAAGATCGTGTTCGATGTCTCGATGGTGGCGGCGCCCGCGGTCGAACGCTTGATGTCGCGGAAGGCGGCATGCAAACCACGCAAAAACGGCAACGGGCGCGCATCCGCATCGGCGTTGCATTCCGCTGCAACGAACAGGGAACTGCGCTGGCCGGGCTGCAGTGTGAAACTATAGGAACCGGTAGAGGCGCTCAGTTGCGTTGGCTGCGGGTCAAAATGGATCAGCGTCTGGCGCAACTGGCGATCGAGCCCTTCGTAGCTCAGCAGCACCTCGTCTGTGCCGACCTCTGCGGGACGCATCAGGCCGCGGCGCTCACGGCGCATGCCGCGCGCTTCAAACAGATCGGCAAAATCGGTGGCGAAGGCGAGCGCCAGCGTCAGCGTAACCGGCACCTCACCGTGGTTCTGGATGGCGAGGCGCTGATATGCCGTGTTCCGCCGCAGAAAGATCGTGCGGACGATGTGCAGCGTGTCCTTCGGCAGCACCAGCTTCTTGTCGAAATAGATGTCCGGATTTGTCAGATCGACAGTGAGCAACGAATTGTCGTCGCGGACATTGGAGCCGAGCAGCAAGGGCTGCATGCCGTTGATGAACAACTCCAGCCGCGACAGGTAGCGTGTGTCGTTGTTGTAGACTCCATCCGGTCCGTCCGGCGTGGCACCGATGTCACCATGCGCATCGAGCACCGCAAAGGTATCGCCGTGCTTGAGGGTGCGGCGCGGGCGCGAAGAAGACCCGGTCGCCGGAATGTAGAAGGGCGTTTCTGCAACCGCCTCTGTGGCGGCCGGGTTGGGAACCGGAACGTCTTGCGTCAATTGAGTCCCTTCGCAGCGTCCGTGACGATTTCATTAGCGAGCAAAGCCACTTCACCTTGCAACGCGGGTGCTAGCGGCGCCGCCTCGTCCTGCGACTCGGGCGCAAGCGGCTGCTTCAGCAACGAACGATAGACGGCCAGATAATCCTTCGCCATGCGGTTGACGCTGAATCTTTCCTCGAACCGCCGCCGCACGGCGCGCCGGTCAAGCGCAAGAACACGCGGCAGTGCCGCGATGCCCTGGTCGAGATCGTCGACCACTATCCCGGTAATGCCGTCATCGATGACCTCCGCTACCGAACCGCAGCGGAAGGCCAGCACGGGGGTACCGCAGGCCATCGCCTCGACCATGACCAGGCCAAAGGGCTCGGGCCAATCGATGGGAAACAGCAAAGCCAGCGCTTCTCCAAGGAATTCGTTTTTCTGCTGTTCGTTGATCTCACCGATAAACTCAACACCACCGCCCGAGAGCAATGGTTCGATCTCTTCGCGGAAATAGCTTTCATCGACGCGATCGACCTTGGCGGCGATCTTCAGCGGCACGCCCAGCGAGCGTGCAATCTGGATCGCGCGATCCGGCCGCTTCTCGCGCGAGATGCGGCCGAGGAAAGCGACATACCCGCCGCGCGGATTGAATTGCGGCTTGAGCATATCCGACGGCAGCCCATGATAGACGGTCGCCGCAAAATTGGCCCCGGGAATCGGTTGCCGCTGCGCGTTGGAAATTGAAACCAGCGGCATGTCGGAGAAGCCGATGTAGAGCGGTTTCAGATCTGGCAGATCCTGCCGGCCATGCAGCGTTGTGACTGTCCGGTTGGCGATATTACGGAACAGCGGAAACTGGAACTGGTCGATGTGGAAATGCAGGATGTCGAAATTGCTGGCCTGCTGCCGCACGCGGTCGAGCATCAGCATGTAGTATGGAATGGTGTCGCGCACATTGGCATCGAGCCGCAGCGCTTCCGGAACGCAGCCGACAAGCGTGGCCGCGGTCATGCTGTCGCCGCTGGCGAACAGGGTCACATCGTGACCCATCCGGACCAGTTCTTCGGTGAGATAGGAAACAATCCGCTCAGTGCCGCCATAGAGCCTTGGTGGAACACTCTCCATTAGTGGAGCAATCTGAGCGATACGCATGTCCGAATTCTCCCAAGGTACTTAGTCCGAACGGGCTGTGGACCCCGAAGTTCCGCACTGCACAAACTTGCCTTACAGGCATGCGCTCACCGACGGCCGTGCAAGTGCAAGTTCCATCGCTGGTTCGGTAAGATTGCGGAAAGGCTAATCCGCACATTCCATGTTTCGCCAACCTGTCTTTAACTTGCGCAGGCCACGATGCCGTCGTGATCCGGCGAGGCTAAAAACACTGCGCTGCGCGCCGGAGGCGCTGGGAACTGCGTCATGGCAATGTCTGGGGACTTTGCGAACACCAAAGCTGTGCGTTTTGCCGACAAAGCAAGGCAATTGGCCCGCTTCTTTTCCGATTCCTATCGCCCTGAGCTGCATTACATGCGCGGCCCGGGACCGAAATGGCGGGAAAAGCACTGCGTGCCGGAACCTGACGCACACCCTGGGGAACCCGGCCTTTCCCGCATGAGCAACGCGGGCGCCTGACTTCTCGCTACCGCGCACTTTTTCATCGGCACTGACCCCGGTATGGTGCGCCACCACACCGACCGGGGACACCAATGACATATCGCGGCGCTATCCTTGACGACTATACCGACGTGGCGCGGCAGCTTGCCGACTGGTCGCAGATCCCCGAAATCACGTTCCAGACCTTCACCAAGCCGATTGTCAGCCAAGACAAGCTGATCGAAGCGCTCAAGGGCGTCAGCGTCCTCTGCCTGATGCGCGAACGCACAATGATCTCCCGCGACGTGATCGCGGCGCTGCCGGACCTGAAAATCATCACCTCCGGCGGCATGCGCAACGCGGCGATCGACGTGGCCGCCGCGAACGAGCGCGGCATCGTCGTCTGCGGTACGCCATCGATTGGCTATACGCCGGGTGAATTGACCATCGGCCTGATGCTCGAACTGTCACGCCGCATCGGCTACGAGGACCGGCAGATGAAGGCCGGCGTGCCGTGGCAGACCACGGCGGGGACCGGATTGTCGGGCCGCACGCTTGGCGTCATCGGTCTCGGCAAGGTCGGCGCCCATGTCGCCAAGGTTGCCAAGGCGCTCGACATGAATGTCATCGCCTGGAGCCAGAACCTCACCGAGGAACGCTGCAAGGAAGTCGGCGTGAAGCTGGTCACGAAGGGAGACCTGCTGCGGCAGTCCGACTTCATCTCTATTCATGTGCAGCTCTCACCGCGCACCGAAAAGCTTATCGGCGCGGGCTGCATCGCGTTGATGAAGTCGACGGCCTACCTGATCAATACCTCGCGCGGGCAATGCGTCGATGAAGACGCGCTGATCGCCGCCTTGCGCGACAAGAAGATTGCGGGCGCCGGTATCGATGTCTTCAGCGAAGAGCCGCTGCCGCTCGATCATCCGTTCCGCAAGCTGGAGAATGTCGTGGCCACGCCGCATCTCGGCTATGCAACCATCGACAACTACAAGGTCTTCTACCAGGGCATGGTGAAGAACATTCGGGCGTGGCTCGATGGGAATCCGATCAACGTGATGAAGGCCTAGCGCGCCGCGCCTGCAACGATCTGCGCCAGAATGCGCTCGCGTCCCGCTTCCGAACGGCATTGCTTGAGCTTCGGCGACAGGCGCTTCAACGCGCCGTTCTCGAACGCGGCAAAGATCGTGTCGTGCACATAGCTGCGGCGGCAAACGGTCGGCGTATTGACCAGTTCGTCCGCAGCGCCACGTACCGCGTCCAAAATCTGCTTGCGCCGCAAGCGCTCGCTTTTCGCGGGCGGAATATGCGCCAGCGTTTTCAGCACTGACGTCGATGCCAGCAGGGTGCGAAAATCCTTCAGCGAGATGCGTTCGCCCGCGGTGGCATAGAGGAAATTGTTGACATCGCGGCGGCGGACGCTGCGCGCCTTGCCGTTCTCGTCGCGGTATTCAAACAGCCGCTTGCCGGGAGATTGCAGCAACACGCCGATGGCCTTGGCGAGACGCCGGCTGCGGATTTCGCGGTCCACCGCATGGCCGCCCTTGCCGCGGAACGACAGGATCACCTTGTCGCCCTTGATGCTGACATTGGATTTCAGCAACGTCGAAGCGCCGCGCGTCTTGTGCTGCTTGAGATAGGCTTCGCTGCCGGGACGGATGGCGCTCTGCGCCACAAGCTGAATCATCGCGGACAGCACGAATTCGCGTGTCGGCTCGCCGGTGGCGAGATGCTTGTTCACGCAGCGGCGGATACGCGGCAGCGCCTTCACCAGCGCGACGAGACGTTTCGCCTTGCGGCGCTCGCGGACCTTTTCCCATTCCCGGTGATAGCGCATCTGCAGGCGGCCCGCGGCATCGCGGCCCACCGCCTGCAGATGCGCGCGCGGATCGTCGGCGTAGAGAACTTCCTCGTAAGCCGGCGGCACTGCCAGCGACTTCAACCGCCGCAAGACGGCGCTGTCGCGCAGGGCGCGGCCACCTGAGCCGATGTAGGAAAAGCCGGTGCCGCTGCGGCGGCGCCGGATGCTGAGCTCGTTGGGAGAAACGCGGCGCAAAGGCCCGGTTTTCGCGCGGTTCCGCTGCTGAAGGAGGGTATTCAGCGCCGCGCTTGAAGCTTTACTGGGATCGGCCATTGCAATCCTGCTTCCGATTTACGCGAGACATAAACCGGAAGCACCGGTTGCGGTTCCGAAGGAACGGCTAAACGAGGTTAGCGGGACTGCGGGCCCTGCGCCCGTGCAGCGGCGGCCGGTGGCGGCGCCAGTCCCTGGAACGGGGCAGACGACTGGTTGTCGGCGGTCGCGGGCGGACGGCCCGGCAGCACCACGACGCGCGTGCCGGTTTTCACACGATCGTAGAGATCCTGGATATCGGTGTTGGTCAGGCGCACACAGCCCGACGACACGAAGGTGCCGATGGTCGACGGCTGGTTGGTGCCGTGGATGCGGTACAGCGTCTTGCCGAGGTAGAGTGCGCGCGCGCCGAGCGGATTGCCTTCGCCACCCGCCATGAAGCGCGGCAGGTAGGGCTGACGCTCGATCATCTCTTCCGGCGGATGCCAATCCGGCCATTCCGCCATGCGCGAGACGCGCTCGGTGCCCGCCCAGGTGAAGCCTTCGCGGCCGACGCCGATGCCGTAGCGCATGGCCTGGCCGTTGCCCATCACCAGATAGAGATAGGTATTGGCGGTATCGATGATGATCGTACCGGCCGGTTCCTTGGTGCGGTAATCGACTACCTGGCGCTGGAACTGCGGCGCCAATTGTTTCGGCTCGCCGGTTTCCGGCTGGTCTTCCGGCGGCAAGGTGGAAATCACCGGCCGCTGCTGACCCGGATAGGTCTGCTGGCCGGGATAGGCTTGCTGATTGGAATCGATGCCGCCCGGCGGACGCGGCGCGTTGACGTCCCCACTGGGAGCGCCCACCGGCGGCAGCTCGCCGCGCGTGATCGCGGAGCCGCGGCCAGGCATGTGGCCGTAAGGCGGCTGCGGTTCTTCGCGGTCGGGATAAATAAAGCCTGGCGCCTGCGGGACGTAACGGTCCTGCTGCGGCGGGTACGGCAAGCCACGACGGGCTTCCGGAACCATAACGATGGATTCTTCCTCGTCGTCTTCATCGGGGACGACCACTGCGCCGGGCGGCAGGCCGTTGCCGCCGCGGACATAGGGATAGCCTTGGGAGCCCTGGGCAGCCGCGCGTTCGGTCGGGCCAGCAAGCCCGATCGCGAGCAAAGACAAAGCAGCGGCAAAACGCAGAAGCATCCCAGCAACCTCCCCGGACAAGACAATAGATAATCCGGATTCGCCCAAGATGAAGGCGCATTCAAGACCAGACCCTTAATTCAGGGCCGGAAATGAGCAAAAAAAGCGGAAATTGGCGTCCAGGGCGGCTGGGAACCGCCGAAAATCCGAAGGGTGTTGCGCTTAAGCCTCGGCGTCTTCCGGGCCGCCCTTCCAGCGTTTCACGATCTTGGTGTCGATATCGAACAGGTCGAGCAGCCGGCCGACGGTGTGATTGATGATGTCGTCGAGTGTCTTCGGCCGGTTGTAGAAGGCCGGAACGATGGGGGCGATGATGGCGCCCATCTCGGTGACCTGGGCCATGGTCCGCAGATGGCCGGCATGGATCGGGGTCTCGCGGAAGGCCAGCACCAGGCGGCGGCGTTCCTTCAGCACCACGTCGGCCGCCCGCGACAGCAACGTGCCGGTGGTGCCTGCCGCGATCTCGCTCATGGAGCGGACCGAGCACGGCACGACCACCATGCCGATGGTCTTGAAAGAGCCCGACGAGATGGTTGCGCCGATATCGGTCGCCGCATGGAAATACGACGCGAGCGCGCGCACTTCCTTCGGCTTCATGTCCATCTCATAGACCATCGTGAGCTCTGCCGCCTTGCTCATGACGAGATGGGTCTCAACGCCGACCTCGCGCAACACTTCGAGCATGCGCACACCGTAGATCACGCCGGAGGCACCGGAGATGCCGACGATCAGGCGCTTTGGTGGCTTCGCAGGTGTTTTGGCGGTCATCATTGCGTGTCCTGTGCGTCAGCCGTGTTTGGCTTGGAAAGCGGCGAGGATCGCAGTGGTCGCCTCCTTCGGAAAATTCCTGCCAAGATAGTTTTCATAAGCCGCGACATTGGCGCGCGCGGCATCAGTCGCCGATGCAACGTCCTGCCCGGGTGCGTCGGACTGAAAGAAATCCGACAGCGCTTCATGCTCAAGGCGTTCCGCCTCGAGTTCGAGACCCTTGATCCGGGTACGGTAATCTTCGACGACGCCGGGATCGGGAAGAACCGGCGCGTCCTTCAGCGCGCGCCGGATCGCGCGGATCGGGATCACCGCAATGTTGCGCCAGGCGGCAACGTGGCCGTCGGTGGCGGCGACATCAGTCACCGCAAACTGCTTTTTCAGCGAGGCGTTCCAGAGCAGGAAGAAGATAATATTGACGTCAACGCCGGCCTCATCCTGCAAACGGATGCAGGCATCGGAAAACCCGGGCGCCCGGTAGAGGTCCAGGGAGAAGCGCCAGAGCGGCGATCCCTGTGGAGGCGCTTTCGGTGCGGCTTGACTCATGGGTTAACCACGCTGTCCATGCGATCTGCCCTAAGCAGCGGGCACGGCACGATTATTTGCGCCAGTGCCCCGCTTCCGAAGTTCGTGATACACCGCGGCATCCTCTTACACGAACTTCGGAAGCAAAAGGGGCACTGGCACCATTTATAGTTCTGGTGCCGCTAGTCGATTTGAAGTTCCTAACCATGTCTACCGCAGGTGCTGTAGGAACTTCAAATCGGCGGCACCAGTTGCGCGGTCATAGCAAGATAGCACCCATGGACCTCTACCCCCTCGCGCGCCCTTTCCTGCTCTGCATGGATCCGGAAGCGGCGCACCGCATGACGATCGCCGCGCTGAAATTCGGCCTGGTGCCGGGCGACGCCGCGCCCGACGATCCCGTGCTTGCCACCGACGTCTTCGGCATCGCCTTTCCCAACCCGATCGGGCTGGCGGCGGGCTTCGACAAGGATGCGGAAGTGCCTGATGCGATGCTGGGGCTTGGCTTCGGCTTCGCCGAGGCCGGCACGGTGACGCCACGGCCGCAGCCCGGCAACGACGGCAAGCGGCTGTTCCGGCTAAGCGAGGATGAAGCGGTGATCAACCGCTTCGGCTTCAACAGCCGTGGGCTCGTGTCCTTTACGGATCGACTGAAGGATCGCAAGCGCGCGGGCCGCAAGGGCATTGTCGGCGCCAATGTCGGCAAGAACCGCGAGACCGTCGATGCAGCCGCCGACTATGTCGCCGGCGTCGAAGCGGTAGCAGGACTCGCCGATTACATCGTGGTCAATCTGTCATCGCCCAACACGCCCGGCCTGCGCGCGCTGCAAGCCCGCGCCGAGATGGAAGCGCTGGTCACGCGCGTGCTGGAAGCGCGCAACCGCGGCGCGCCCGATGGTCCGCGGCTGCCGCCCATTCTCGCCAAGGTCGGCCCCGATCTCACGGAACAGGAATTGCGCGACATCGCCGACGTGGTGACCAAAAACGGTGTCGATGGCCTGATCATCGGCAACACCACGATCGACCGGCCGTCTCATCTCAAGAGTACCGATCGCACCGCCCAGGGCGGACTCTCCGGAAAGCCGCTGATGCCGAAGGCCACCGCCTGTCTTGCGGCGATGTACCAATATTCCGGCGGCAAGATCCCGATCATCGGCTGCGGCGGCGTGGCAAGCGGCGCGGACGCCTACGCCAAGATCAAGGCCGGCGCTTCACTGGTGCAGCTTTATTCCGCGTTGGTGTTCCACGGACCGGCGCTGGTGACACGCATCAAGCAGGAGCTGGCTGCACTGCTGAAGGCGGATGGATTCAAGTCGGTCGCTGAAGCTGTCGGTGCGGATTACCGGTGACGCGCTCAAGCTGACTTTGGATGCGGGCAGCGCTCGCTTCAGTCTTTTGTCGCCGTCCAGCCTGGCTCAAGCTGTGGCCGTTTAGGCGGATTGCTCATGCAGGCCAATTCAATCTGCCGATCAAACATCGCGCGTCTGCGCTCGGCTAATGAGCCCGCAATGCCGCTGACGGCGCCAAGGGCTATCGTCGCTGTCGGGCTCAGGCCGTCGTATGTCCTGTTGCGAGCGGCAACGCATGCCGGGGCGTTGTACTTCGGATCCTGAGGCGAGAGCTGCAGCGTGAACTCCCGTGCCTTCACCGCCTGACCGCCCAAACAGCCCGTGCAGGCGGTCGCCAACATCATTGCAATACGCATGAGCCTTCCCATTTCAAGCCACCTTATCCAACAGGCCGGACCGATGGGCAAGGATGGACTCTCAAATACGGTGAACACAAGGAGCGGCGCTGCAGTTAGAGCTGGTCCCGGTTGTCTGAACAGATTCTCCGCGTCGATAAGTGGAGCGTCTGCCGGGGTTAGGCTGCCAAGCGGATTGGCAGCGGGTTGAAGTAGGCTTGATCGGGTGTGGCGTCGTCAAGGCTCGAATGCGGCCGGCGGCGGTT
>CANKHA010000034.1 GCA_947481685.1 Bradyrhizobiaceae bacterium | reverse complement strand
GGTCGAAATTGAGCCGAGGAGCGTCCGATTTCGATTCACCCGCTGGGTGCGCCATCATCGCCTCGCTCGATCCAGGATAAGGTGCTGATGCCTATATCTGAATCGGCGTGAGCGTCGCGGAAATCAGTGCTTCATCCGGGAAATGCGGGCTGAAGACGCTGGCTCGTTCCACCGTTTCGAGCTTGCTCCCAAAATCCAAAGCGAAACCCGTTGTGCATTGCAATCAAGATCTACCGTGACGAGGGTCTGAAAATTCGATAGCAAGGCATACCAAAATGACGTTTTTAAAGAAAGTTCAGACGATTTCTATCGATGAATCCATAGCGCGGCCGGCTATCGTCCGTATTCCCGCGCTGATCAAACGCAATATCACCTTGTTTGCGCTTTCGCAGTCCTTTACTGGCGCAGGCATGTCTTTCGCTTACGGGCTTGGCCCCCTGATGGTCGTGGGCCTTACGGGCTCCGCGAGTCTGGCTGGCCTTTCGGTCAGTCTCATCGGTCTCAGCCGGTTTTTGGTTTCCTATCCCGTTGGAAAAATCACAGACACCTACGGCCGCAAACCTGGAATTCTGCTGGGCCTTGTCCTGGCACTTATAGGTTCGGTTACGCTGGGCCTTTCGCAGACATTCCAAAGCCTCGCTTTGTTTGTCGGCGGGCTGCTTATTTTCGCTATGGGTATGAACGCCGCACAGCAACTGCGCGTTGCGGCGACCGACATGTTCCTACCCCATATGCGGGCTCGTGCGCTTGGATATATCGCGATGGGTTCGATGGCCGGACTGGTCATAGCTCCCTTGGTTGTTTCCGCTTCCGAAGCCTTCGCCAGCAACATCGGGGCGAATGCACTCAGTCTGCCCTGGTTGTTTCTGCCGGTTCTTATCCTGATGGGGATGTCCTTGATCGCATTCATCCATCCCGATCCGAAGTACATTGGTGAGAATCTTCAGCTCTATTACGAAGGCTATGTTCCGCCCCCGCGACTTTTCGGCAAGGACGCATCGGTGTTTCGGGTAAAGACGCTACTGGCCCACCGGCCGACCTTGCTCGCGATCGTTGCGAACAGCGCAGCGCAAGGGAACATGTCGATCGTGATGGTGCTGACATCGCTGGTGCTGGCACATCACGGTCATGGCATCGGCGCCATTGCGGCATCGCATACCTTTCATACGGCGGGGATGTTCGCTTTTACGATTCCGCTGGGGAAGCTGGCTGACCGTGTCGGCTACAGCAAGGTCATGCTGCCAGGTGTCGCAGTAGCGCTTGCTGGTGCCGCCTTGGTCACCTTTACCGACCATTACGCGTTGATTACGCTAGGCACCTTCCTCGTGGGGATCGGCTGGGCCGCCACCAATGTCGCCTCTACTGCGCTCATCGCCAACCAAACCGAGACAGCACAGCGCGGCCGCGCCATCGGCGTCAATGACAGTTTCGCGGGTGGGATGACTGTTGCGGCGGCGCTCGCGACCGGGCCGCTGATCGAAGCATATAGTTTACCTGCGGCCGGCGTCGCAGCGGTACTGATCGCCGTTGTACCCCTGGCACTGTCTCTGCTGCCCAAGAGGTATTGGCCGGTTCATTAGAACCGCCGGCTTCAGCTATTGTTTGCAATCAGAGTCTTTTGCCCGCGTCATAATAAATGTCCGGTGCGCGTCATCGCTGAACGTCTTCCGGTCGAGGTCGCCGTCTGGTTTATCCGCAATAAAGGACATGTGGTCGATCACATCGAGGCGTACGCCGTCCTTCGTCGGGGTGATGCGAACTCGACCTGAATCATCATCCAGTCCGCAACGAAGCGAAGAGCCTTCGGGTTCGCATCCGCCGCCCGCGTCCCATAGCCGGCGGTCATTTTTCAGGGAAACACGGATGCCGTAGGCAACCGGATCATATTCGGACAATACCTGAAATTGAATCCGGCGAATGTTCTGGCGAGGGTTCTTTGCCAGATGATTGCTGTCGTAAACCCGCACAAAGCAGCCGGTAATGGGTTGGGCCACGGCCGATGCCGGAACGAGAACGCAACCGAAACTTGCTGCAATGAATGCGGCACCGCATAACGAACGCATATTCGGTTCCCGTGTTGTCACGTAATTATGAATCCATCGAACATCAAAAGCTATGGTGAGGCGGGGATTCTCTGTAATATTCCAGAATGATGGACAAGCGTCATACCGTAGCCCTGCACGTTGGTGCGGCGGTTCTTTTCTTCAGCTTCGCGAGTGTTGCAGCGGAAATCCCTCCCGGTGCAGCGGCTTGTTCCGGCTGTCATGCAGCTAAAAGCACTGTTGTCACGCCAGTGCCGGGGCTCAATGGTCGTGACGCGGCGCAGATCATGGTCGCCATGAAAGAGTTCCGCATGGGCCAGCGTCCAGCGACGGTCATGGACCGAATTGCGAAGGGATTTACGGACGACGAAATCAACGCGATCGCGGCATGGTACGCCGCGCAAAAGGACTGATTGCCATGACGCGCACCAGTCGCCGCGAATTTCTTCGAAAGGCCGTAGCAGGGACTGCGGTGACCTTGTTTCCGCTGCCAGCCATTGCGCAGAACAGCGCCGGCCGCGTCGTGGTTGTGGGCGGGGGATTTGCCGGGGCGACCTGTGCGCGCGGACTCAAGAAACTCGACCCTCGCATATCGGTAACTCTGGTCGAACCAAACAGGACGTTCACCGCTTGCCCATTCAGTAATTCCGTTATTGCGGGGCTGCGCGATTTCGACGCGCAAAAATTCAGTTACGACAAGGTCGCGAGCGATGGTGTGGAAATGGCCTTCGCCGCAGCGTCCACAATCGATGCACGGGGACGCGGAGTAGCGCTCGACAATGGAGCGAGACTTGCTTACGATCGGCTTGTGCTCGCGCCCGGCATTGATATCCGCTGGGATGGCCTTCCGGGTTACAACGAAGCTGCGGCGGAACGCATGCCGCACGCCTGGAAAGCCGGCGACCAGACGCTGCTTCTGCGCCGCCAGCTCGAGGCCATGGACGATGGCGGCGTGGTGGTGATGTCGTCTCCGGCCAATCCGTTCCGCTGTCCGCCGGGTCCCTATGAGCGCGCCAGCCTGATTGCGCATTATCTGAAGACCAGGAAGCCGAAGTCGAAGTTGATCGTGCTGGACGCCAAGGACGCATTTTCAAAACAGCGGCTATTTCAGAATGCATGGAAAGAGCTTTATCTAGGCCTGCTGGAATGGGTCTCACTGTCTTCCGGCGGCAAGGTCACTGAAGTGGAGCCCGCTTCCAATACGCTTGTGACCGACTTCAACCGATATCAGGCTGCCGTCGCCAACGTGATCCCGCCACAGAAGGCAGGCCGTATCGCCGAGCTTGCTGGCGTCGCCGACCAGACCGGCTGGTGCCCGGTCGATCCTGTGACTTTTGAATCGAAACGACAGACCAATATTCATGTCATTGGCGATGCCGCGATCATGGGGGCCATGCCAAAATCCGCCTTCGCTGCGAATGCCCAGGCCAAGACCTGCGCGGCCGTGATAGCAGCACTCCTGCGCGGGCAGGCGCCGGCAGAACAAAAACTGATCAACACCTGCTATAGTCTGGTTGCCCCTGGCTACGGGATTTCAGTCGCGGGCGTCTATCGTCCCAAGGACGGGCAACTCGCCGATGTCGAGAACGCGGGTGGTGTCAGTCCTCTCGATGCACCCGCGGCAACCCGCGCGCTGGAAGCAAATTTTGCGGATGGCTGGTTCAAGACAATCACCGGTGAAGTCTTCGGCTAAGCGTTTAGGCGTCTTGGTATGCGCCGCCATCGTTGTGAGCGGTACCGCATACGCCCAAGGTTTGCGCCCTTATGCCGTCGTCGAAGACTCAATTTCTGCATCGCTGACGGGAGCAAAGGGTGATCCGGTACGCGGGCGCTCCCTCGTCGCCAACCGGCAGGTGGGCCTTTGCCTGCTCTGCCACAACGGCCCTTTTCCCGAGGAAAAATTCCAGGGAAACCTGGCTCCGGACCTGAAAGGGGCGGGCGCACGCTGGTCGGAGGGCCAACTACGGCTGCGCATTGTGGATTCCCGCCGCCTCAACCCCGACACTATAATGCCGTCCTATTACCGGATCGAGGGTCTTGCCCGGGTGGCGCCGGCTTTCGCCGATAAACCGGTGCTGACTGCCGAGCAGATTGAGGATGTCGTGGCCTATCTTGCGACGCTACGGGACTAGGCGACCGCCTGGGCATGACGGCCGAACATTACGATAGACGCGCGACGCGACGCGGCTTTCTGATCGGCGCGGCGCAACTCGCCGGCGGCGTCGGGCTTGTGCTGGCGCTTCCTGTCAATGACGGCCGCGCCACGCCAGATACGTTGCAGGCGGCCATCCGGAAAATCACCAGCGAAGCGCCACTGCAGAAGGGCAAGGTGAAACTCGAGCTTCCGGCGATGGTCGAAAACGGCAACGCCGTCTCGATCGAGGTCGCTGTCGAAAGCCCGATGACGGCCGCCGATCACGTCAAGGCAATCCATATTTTGAACGAGAAGAATCCGCTGCCGAATGTGCTCAGCGTCCAGTTGGGGCCCCGCGCGGGCAAGGCGACTGTGGCCACCCGCATCCGGCTCGCCACCACGCAACAGATTATGGCCGTCGCGGAGATGAGCGACGGTAGCTTCTGGTTCGACACTGCCGATATCTTCGTGGCACTTGCGGCCTGCCAGGAGGATCCGGGATGACAGCGCGCACACTCGTCAGCGTTCCCAAGGAAGCCAGGCGCGGCGAGGTCATAGCGATCAAGGCGCTGATCTCGCACGACATGGAAACCGGCTTCCGTTACGACAATACCGGTAAACCGATCCCGCGTGACATCATCACACAGTTCGTCTGCCTCTATAACGGCATCGAGGTTTTTCGTGCCGAACTGCATCCCGCCATTTCCGCCAATCCGTTCATTGCCTTCTATACAGTGGCAACCGAAAGCGGGAAGATCGAGTTCAAATGGAACGGCGACAACGGCTTCTCGGCAGCCGAGTCCGTCACCATTGCCATCGCATGAGCAGACTGTTTCGCCACGTCATCCTGAGCGCGGTGCTGTGCGGCGCATCGGCGGCATCGGCCGACGAAATCCCGCCCGCCGAACGCAAGTCCGGCTATGAACAGATGGGGCGCGAAATCCGCGCCATGCAGGATGACGACAGCGCCAATCCCGCCATGCTGTGGGTGCTCGACGGCGAGGCGCTGTGGAGCCTCAAAGCTGGTGCGGCAGGCAAATCATGCGCCGACTGTCACGGCGATGCGCAGGCCAGCATGAAAGGCGTCGCTGCGCGTTATCCAGCCTATAGCCCTGCGCTGGCACGCCCGGTCGATCTCGAACAGCGGATCAACATGTGCCGCACGGACCAGCAGCAGGCGACGCCGCTGCCGGCGGAGAGCAAGGAATTGCTCGTGCTCTCCGCATTCCTGGCGCGTCAATCGCGCGGCGTGCCAGTCGAGATCACCGACGATCGCCTGCGCCCCTTTGTCGAACGAGGAGGGGAGCTATTCACCCGGCGGCAGGGCCAGATCAATCTTTCTTGCGCGCAATGCCATGACGACCGCTGGGGCCAGCGCCTGGCCGGAAGCCTGATACCGCAGGGACATGCCAACGGCTATCCGCTCTACCGTCTGGAGTGGCAGACGCTTGGATCGCTGCAGCGGCGTCTGCGCAATTGCCTGACCGGCATGCGCGCGGAACTCTATCCGGCCGGTGCGCCCGAATATGTCGATCTTCAGCTTTATCTGAAGTCGCGGGCCCGCGGCCTTGCCATTGAGGCGCCGGCGGTACGGCCCTGAATCAATCGACGCGGGAAATGTCCCGCGCCGATCGTCAGTCCCTGAGCCGGTATCAGATCAGCTTAACGTTCTTCAGCGGCAGGCTGCGCACCGGTTTGCCGGTCGCCGCATAGATCGCATTGAGAACCGAAGGCGTCACCACGCAGATGGTGGGTTCGCCCACGCCGCCCCAGAAATCATAGGTCGGAACCAGTACCGTCTCGACCTTGGGCATTTCCGCAAGCCGCATGATCTCGTTGGTGTCGAAGTTCAGGCTCGTCATCCGGCCCTTGTTCACGGTGCATTCGCCGTAGAGCGCTGCGGTCAGGCCATAGGCAACCGAGCCTTCGACTTGAGCGGCGATCTGCGACGGGTTGACCGTATGGCCGCAATTGAGCGCCAGCACCATGCGGTGAATCTTGACCTTGCCCTGCGGGCTTACCGACACCTCGGCGACGGCAGCGGAATAGGCGCCGTAACCCATGAACTGCGCTATACCACGATGCACACCGGGAGGCAGCGGTTTGCCCCAATCACCTTTTTCCGCCGCGGCATTCAGCACGGCGAGATGCTTGGGATGCTTGCTCATCAGCACGCGGCGGAATTCGAGCGAGTCCTTGCCGGCCGCCTTCGCCACCTCTTCGATGAAGCATTCCTGGTAGACCGCGTTCTGGTTGGTGTTGACCCCGCGCCAGGGGCCGACCGGGACATGCGTATTGCGCATCGCATAGTCGATCAGCAGGTTTGGCACGCTGTAGCCGAACTGCGCATCGCCGGGCTCTTCGTAGTAGCCCTGCAGCTGGCGCATATCCTTGCCGTCTTTGATTGCCGACGGGCTGACCCAGGCGTTAATCGATTGGCCAGAAACGCGCATGTGCAGGCCTACCAGATTGCCGTTGGCGTCGAGGCCGGCGGATCCCTTGAACATGGAGATCGGGCGGAAGAAGTCATGCGCCATGTCTTCCTCGCGGCTCCAGATCATCTTGACCGGGACGCCGGGGAATTCCTTAGCGATGGCGACCGCCTGATGCACGTAATCCTGCGCGCCGCCGCGCCGGCCGAAGCCGCCGCCAAGATCGCTGCGATAGACCTCGCATTTTTCCAGTGGCAATCCCGAAGCCTGTGCAAGTGCCGCAAGCGACGCTTCCGCATTCTGTGTCGCCACCCAGACCTCGCCCTTGTCGGCTGAAATCTTGGCGGTGCAATTCATCGGCTCCATGCAGGCATGGGCGAGGAAGGGTGTGCTGTAGACCGCTTCCACTTTCTTCAGCGCTTCGGAGATAGCCTTCAGCGCGTTGCCGTTCTGGCGATTGCCGTTGGTTTCCGTCGCGGTCAGGCCTTCCTTCAGGCGCGCGGCAATCGTCACATCGGATTCGTTTTCATTCGGGCCTGTTTCCCAGACGATCGGCAGCGCGTCGAGCGCCGTCTTGGCCTGCCACCATGTGTCGGCGACGACGGCGACCGCCGTGTCCTTTACCTTCACAACCTTGCGGAAACCCGGGCGGCCAGAGATTTTCGACTCGTCGTAGCTTTTTACCTTCTCGCCAAAGACCGGACTGTCCTTGATCGCCGCACAGAGCATACCCGGCAGCTTGACGTCGATGGCGTAGATCTTGCTGCCGTTGAGCTTGTCGGCGGTATCGAGCCGGTTAAGCGGTTTGCCTGCAATCTTCCATTCCTTCGGATCCCTGAGCTTGATGCCCTTCGGATCCGGCGCCTCTAGCTTGGCCGCCGCCGCGGCGACCTTGCCGTAAGTGACCGTGCGCTTGGAGGCGGCGTGCGTGATGACGCCTTCGGAGACGGTCAGTTCTGAGACTGGTACGTTCCATTCGTTCGCGGCGGCCTGCATCAGCATCAT
Organism: Bradyrhizobiaceae bacterium; assembly: GCA_947481685.1. Classification (GTDB taxonomy): domain Bacteria; phylum Pseudomonadota; class Alphaproteobacteria; order Rhizobiales; family Xanthobacteraceae; genus CANKHA01. The sequence continues at coordinate 15,980 of CANKHA010000034.1, read as the reverse complement.
CCGCGCCGCGGCGCCGCCGCGGCGGACGTAGTCCTGCGAGCCGCGGATGCCGCGGCTGCCGCCGGTGCTCATGTCGCCCCATGGACGCTTGCGGGCGAGGTTCTGACCGGGCGTGATCTGTTCGGTGGTTACCTTCTTCCAGTCGCAGTCGAGTTCCTCGGCGACGAGCTGGGCGAGGCCGGTGAGTGTGCCTTGCCCCATCTCCGAGCGCGCGATGCGGATCACGCAGGTTTCGTCAGGCTTGACGACAACCCAGACATTGACCTCGGGAGTAGTGGTGGTCGCCTGAGCGTGCGCTTCAAAGGTGGGAAGATAAAGTCCGAGCGCCAGTCCGCCGCCTGCTGCTGCGGTGCCGACGATGAATTTGCGGCGCGAAAGTTTTGCGGCATCGCCGCCAATGATCTGTTTCACGGAGACCTCCCTTGAGGCTTAAGTTCTGGATTTTGCGGGCGCGTCGTCGGCTCTGCGGCCGGTGTCGTTACCGGCTGCCGCGTGCACGGCCTGCCGGATGCGCTGATAGGTGCCGCAGCGGCAGATATTGGTCATCGCATTATCGATGTCCGCGTCCGAAGGCTTGGGGTTCTTGGCGAGCAGGGCGACCGCCGCCATGATCTGTCCCGACTGGCAGTAACCGCACTGCGGCACGTCCACCGTAGCCCAGGCCTTTTGAACCGGGTGTGAACTGTCGGCTGAGATGCCTTCGATCGTGACGATCTTGTCGGAGTCTTTCACGCTTCCAACGGGGATGGCACAGGAGCGCATCACCTCGCCGTTGATATGAACGGAGCAGGCTCCGCACTGCGCCACACCGCAACCATATTTCGTACCGGTGAGCCCCACCTGTTCGCGGATAACCCATAGCAGTGGAGTATCATTCTCCACTTGCACGTCACGGACTGTTCCATTGATATTGAGCTTTGCCATAAGCGTCTTCTCCCAAAGCCTTCAGCGAATTCATTGTTATTATTTCGGCGCGGTTGAGTTGTTTCTCCCAGCCTTTTCCAGATCATAGCGATTCCAGAGGGCGCCGCCTATGGGCCGTTTGTAGGACGGTTGCATGTAGCCCCGCGCCAATATGTCTCAAAAGTTGCATTGTGGGCTTAAATCCGGGCTAAAACCCAACTGGTTGCGATGGCGCTAAAGCCGTCACCGATGGATTGCCCCGTCGAACAAGTCTGCGTGACAGCTAGATCTCGGGGCCATGCGAGCTGACGGAATCCTTGAGTTTCTTAAGCCGCCGCAGCAGTTCCGTGATGTCTTTTTGCGAAATCTGCGCGAAGAGCTCGGCGAGCCATTCCTCATGCGCTTTGGCCATCCGGCTGAAGCTTGCCTTCCCTTTTTGGGTCAGCTTTACGATTTGCACCCGCCGATCGTTTGGCAAAGACGAACGCTCGACATGGCCGGATTCCACAAGCCGTTCGACCAGGCCCGTGACATTGCCATTGGTGACCATCATGCGGCGTGAAAGATCGCCCAGGGTCATTCCCGCCGGGGCGCGTTCCAGTTGCGCGAAAAGATCAAAGCGGGGGAGTGTTGTCCCGAACTCGTCCGCAAGCCGCTTTCGGATCTCACCCTCGATCAACGTGGTGCATGTCAGAAGGCGGAGCCACAAACGCAGCTCGTCTTTATGTTCGTGCGGCGCTTCGAGCACCTTGGTTTCAGAATCGAGTTGATCCGGCTTCTGGTTCATAGACGTTATCTCGAACCGCGTCGTCGCGGCTAGCTGGCACACTTCGCGGCGTCTTCGATATACTTCTTGACCAGTTCTGCGTTCAAGACAACCGATGGATCATATTCCGGAGCATCTTCGTATTGCTCCAGGTCATTAAGGCCGCTGTTTTTGTAAATGCGGTTGATGCAGGAGATAAGCCGCGCAGGTTGCGCAGGGTCGGCGTTGAAATGCTGATGGATAGTGCAGGGGGGGATGTAAATGACATCGCCAGCTTCCCATTCGTAGCGCTTCACCTCGGCCTGAGGTTTCCAGGCATAGGTTTCAGTGATCTCCACATCGCAATCCTGGTGCAGGTCGTGACCGCGCCCCTCAATCACGTAGAGGCATTCCTCCGCGAGATGCCGATGCTTTCCTGAGCGGCTCCCGGGAGGGATGATCTGCATGTAGACGTCCACCGTCTCCATGCGCGTGTTCATGCCTTCGTTGATCAGGTGCTTGAGCAGCCCTTGCTGCGACATTTCCCAGAGCATGTCGTCGGGCAAAATAATCTTCTTGCGCAACGCATTGCGCCGCGGCATCTCGGTCGCGTCCTGAAGCAGGTTTTGATAGAGCTGGCCGCTGTTGCTACCGCTCAACCAGAAATTCGATTCATCCCACGCCATCGTAACCCTCTATGCCTTTGCGCTGCATCTGTGGCTCATCGCCGCCAGCACGATCTTAGCGATATCCCTGTCTCCTAGATCCGCCCACGCGATCGCATGCGATGTCTGCAGTGGATTGCCGCGCAAATAGTTTAGGCATGAACTATTTGCTTGGCAAGTTTTGGAAAAGAGGTAGGCTCAGGGGATAATAGCGCGAAGCCTGCATCCGTTCGGGATCATAGGGAGAAATGAATGACCAAGTTTAGCCGACTTCTCTCTTTTTTGGCTGGCATCTGGATGATGCATGCGGCGTGCCCCGCTTACGCGGATGCGGTCGAAGATTTTTACAAAGGCAAAACCGTCACGGTACTGATCGGCGCTCCTCCCGGAGGATCCTATGATGTGACTGGGCGGGTCATCGCCAAGCACATGGGGAAATATATCCCCGGCAAGCCCCAGATGATTCCGCAAAACATGCCGGGAGCGGGACAGCTGCTGGTGACAAACCATCTCTACAACAATGCCGTCAAAGACGGTTCCGTCTTCGGAATATTTGCCCGCGGAATGGCGCTTGAGCCGTTGATCGGCAATGACAACGCCAAGTTCGACGGCAGCAAATTTACCTGGATCGGCAGCACGACCGACGAGGTGAGCTTGTGCGTGACTTATGGAAACTCTCCGGTGAAGAACTGGAATGACGCGCTGGCGAAAGAATTTACTGTCGGCGGAAATGGCCCCGGCTCAGATCCCGACGTCTTTTCCAACGTTCTCAAAAGCGTCTTCGGCTCAAAAAATCGCTTGGTCACCGGCTATACGGGCAGCGGCGAAATAGCGCTTGCAATGGAACGCGGAGAACTCGACGGCCGCTGCGGCTGGTCCTGGAGCAGCATCAAGGCTGAGAAATCGCAATGGCTGAAAGACGGCAAGCTTAATCTGCTGGTGCAGTTGACGCTGTCCGAAGGTACGCCCGAACTGAAGGACGTTCCGGTGGTCACTGCCTTTGCGAAGGATGACCGCCAGCGCCAACTGCTCAAGCTTATCTTCAGCCGCCAGCAGATGGGGCGTCCCTTCGCGGCGCCTCCCGGCATTCCGGAAGATCGCAAGCAGGCGTTGCGGAAGGCATTCGATCTCACCGTTGCAGATCCGGAATTTTTGGCTGAGGCGCAGCAGCGGGGTCTCGAAATCAGACCGGTATCCGGTCTCGAGATCGAGAAGCTTGTCAACGACATGTACCAGACCCCCAAGGATGTCATCGCGGTCGCGCGTGCGGCATCCGAAAGCAAGTGAGCGCTTGGAACAGGAAATGAGCCAGGAACAACTCACTTTAAGCATCGCGCTTTCCGACAACGAGCGTACGCGACCGGTTATCCAGGGACGGGCGAAAGTCCAGTCGGTGAAACTGCTCCCTACCGTCGTGCATCCCTCGGAAATGTTCTGGCGGCAGCTGAAGTTTGCGGATTTCGATATCTCGGAGATGTCGATGGCCTCTCTCTTCATCGCCGTTTCGCGCGGTGACAGGCGGTGGGTAGCGCTGCCGATATTCACGACACGCATGTTTTGCCACACGGGCATCCTCATTCGGACGGATCGAGGGATACGGAGGCCAGCGGATCTCAAAGGCAAGCGCGTTGGCGTGCCAGAATATCAGCAGACATCGGCGTTATGGTCGCGCGGCATCCTGCAGCATGAATTCGGCGTCCAACCCCAGGACATCACTTGGTTCATGGAGCGCAATCCAGACAAAAGCCATGGTGGCTCGACTGGTTTTAAACCGCCGCCCGGTGTCAGTCTGAATCAAATTCCGGAATCGACGAATATAGGCCAGATGCTGATGAACGGCGAACTCGATGCCGCATTGCTCTACCTGACCAGCAATAATCTCGTCGATCGGAGCAGAGTCGATGTGTCGTCGGTTCCAGTGATCAAGCCGTTGTTTGATGATCCAGACGCCGAGGGCCGCCGGTATTTCGCCAAGACCGGGCTTTACCCGATCAATCATGCGGTGGTCGTCCGGCGGGAATTGCTTGAGCGCCATCCGTGGCTCGCGATTAACATCTATCATGCCTTTATGGATGCGAAGAAAGATGCGGAACACGAAGCTGGAGAGGTTTTGAAGCCTTACTTTGAAACGGGGCTTATGGACCCGAAAGAGCAAGCGAAATTCAAGGCAGACCCGAAGGCTTACGGGTTCGTTGCATCCAGGAAGGTGCTGGAAAAGATCTCGCAATTCCTTCACGAACAGGGTCTGACCGATCGGCAAGTGCCGCCCGCAGAATTATTTGCGGCTTCGACGCTCGACCTCTAGCGGTGCCTGCTAAGATGAAACAGATAGTCAAAGGGATCGTGCGCGGAGGCCTGCTGGGGGCGGCGTTGCTCGCTTACGCCGTACAGGCCCAAGGCGCGTGGCCCGAAAGGCCGGTGACGCTGATTGTTCCAGCCGCGGCTGGAGGCTCTGCCGATGTGCTTGCGCGGCGCGTGGCGCTGCAACTTGAAGCAGACCTGAAACAGTCATTTGTCGTCGAGAACCGGCCAGGTGGGGGAAACCTCATCGGCACGCGCGCCGTCGTCGGTAGTGCGCCTGACGGCTACACGTTGCTTGCTCATGGCATTGGTTCCCATGTCATTGCGACCGCGGACACACCGGACGCCTTGGACCCTGCGAGGGACTTCAGCCACATCGCCTATATTGGCGGCGTTCCCGCCGTATTGGTCACCAACGTCGCCGTTCCAGTTACCGACATCAAAAGCCTGGTGGCTTACAGCAACGCACAGCCCAACGGCTTGAGCTGGGGTTCGCCGGGGCCGGGCACGCGCAGCTATATCGTCGGCGAACTGTTCCGCGATGCGACGGGTGCCAGCATGTCTCACATTCCCTACAAGGGCGGTGGCCAGATGGTTGGTGATCTTCTGGGCAATCACATCCCCGCCGCCTTCGTGACGCTGAATTCGACGCGGTCGCTGATCGACGATGGCAAGGTGAAGGCGATTGCCATTAGCTCGTCCAGCCGGCTGGCGCATTACCCGAACGTGCCGACCTTTGCAGAATTTGGCTTTCCCAAACTGGTTGGCGCCAGCTGGTTCGGCATTTCTGGTCCGCCGGGAATGTCCGCGGCACTGACGGAGCAGATCAACGCTGCCGTCAATCGCACGCTGGCGTCGCCGGATTTGAAGAAATTCATGGCCGATGCGGACTTCGAAGCAAAGCCAATGAGCGCGCTGGAATTTACGGCTTTCTTCCTGTCGGAAATCAGACTGTTGGAGCCGTATATCAAGGCGACGTCCAAACAATAGGACGCCGGTGAAGAGGAGATGCGAGATGGCGACCAGAGAAGAACTCAACAAACTTCTGACCGAAACCGGTCAGGGCACCCCGATGGGGGATCTGTTTCGCCGCTATTGGCTTCCGGCCTTGCTCTCATGGGAGCTGCCTGAGCCGGATTGTCCACCGGTGCGCGTCAAGCTTCTGTCCGAGCGTTTGCTCGCCTTCCGCGATACCAAAGGCCGCCTTGGGCTGATCGACGAACAATGCGCTCATCGCTGTGCGTCGCTGTTTTATGGCCGCAACGAGGAGAGCGGCATCCGTTGTGCTTTCCACGGCTGGAAATACGACGTGAATGGCAATTGCACTGAGATCCCCTCAGAGCCTGGCAATATAGAGCTGCTCAAAGAAATGAAACTCAAGGCCTATCCGCTGATCGACCGCGGCGGGGTGCTTTGGGCCTATCTCGGGCCACCGGAACTCAAGCCGGCGCTGCCTGAATTTGAATTCGCCATGGTTGGCCAGAAGCAACGGTTCATCTCCAAGCGAATTCAGGAATGCAATTATCTCCAGGCGATGGAAGGTGGCATCGACTCTTGCCACGTCGGGTTTCTGCACAGCGGCTCTGTTGAAACCGATCCGCTATCCGTGAGCGCGGTCAAGGGCAACGAATACACGCTCAAGGATCATGAAGTGCGGTTCGAGGTGGTACCTTCGGACGGCGGGTTGCTGATCGGTGCGCGGCGCAAGGCGGACGGCGGGAATTTCTACTGGCGCATTACCCAGTGGGTGATGCCTTGCTTCACGCAGATTCCACCGCGCGGCGAAAATCCGCAGCGCGGTCATTTCTGGGTGCCCATGGACGACGAGAATTGCTGGGCCTGGAACTACGACTATCACCCTATCCGGGACCTGACCGAGAAAGAGTTGGAAGCTATGCAGGATGGCTGCGGCGTCCATACCGAGTTGCTTCCTGGCACGTTCATTCCGGTTCGCAACCAGCGCAACGACTATATGGTCGACCGGGCCGCGCAAAAGGCGAACATTACTTTCAGTGGCATCACCGGCGTCGCCAATCAGGACTGCGCCATGCAGGAAAGCATTGGGCCGATTTCGGACCATACCAAGGAGCACCTGGTCGCGACCGACAAGGGCATCGTGATGGCGCGCCAGCGCTTGCGCAGCGCGGTTGAGGCCATGAAGAAGGGCATCACGCCGCCGGGCGTGGATCCCGCCAGTCACCGGGTGCGTTCGGTGGCGATCGTGCTGCCTCCCGGTGTGCCTTTCGCCGAAGCGGTCAAGGATGGCCTGACCGCCGAGGAAGGAAAGCCGCTCGTTACGGTTTAATTGTTGTCTACTTGAGGGATCGCGGATGATTATCGATTGTCATGGCCATGTGAGTGCGCCGGCCGAACTGTGGGCCTACAAGGCCTCAATACTGTCGCACCGAGGCTTCCATGGCCGCGGCAAGGTGAATGTCACCGACGACGAGCTTCGCATCGCTGCGAACAAGAAGGAAATGGCGCCTGTCGGGCACATCGATATGCTGAAGAAAAATGGGACCGACCGGCAGCTGCTGTCGCCGCGTCCGTTCCAGATGATGCACAGCGCGGAGCCGAAGCGGGTGGTGCACTGGTTCACCGAAGAAACCAACAACATCATCTACCGGCAGACCAAACTCTTCCCTGATCTGTTCGTCGGCGTTGGCGGGCTGCCGCAGGCAGCGGGAGAGCCGATCGAAAACGTGCTTCCAGAGCTAGAACGCTGCATCACCCAGCTTGGCTTCAAGGGCTGCCTACTCAATCCTAACCCTTATGAGAACAGCGGCACCGAGCCACCGGGGCTGGGCGAACGCTACTGGTATCCACTGTACGAGAAGCTATGTCAGCTCGATGTGCCGGCGCACATCCATGCGACCGGCTCGCACTCCGAGCGCTGTCCCTACACGGTGAATTTCATCAACGAGGAGACCATCGCTGTCTTCAATCTGGTGAACTCGGACGTGTTCAAGGATTTTCCGGCGCTGAAGATCGTTGTGTCCCACGGCGGCGGCGCTATTCCCTATCAACTCGGCCGCTTCCAGGCCGGCAGCCTTATGCATCGGGAAGGCGAGCGCTTTATCGATGGGATGCGGAAACTCTATTACGACACGGTGCTCTATACGGAAGGCGCGTTGCGCCTGCTGTTCGAGACCGTGGGTGCTGACCGATGCCTGTTCGGCGCGGAATGTCCTGGCGTCGGCTCCTCGGTCAACCCGGAGACCGGGAAGACCTTCGATGACATCGTGCCGACCATCCAGTCGTTCGACTGGCTGAGCAAGGAAGAAAAGCACACGATCTTCGAGGGCAATGCCCGGAAGCTGTTCAAGCTGAGCTAGGCTATACAAAGAAGGCGTGGCGATGGATCAGGAAATCAAAAAAGAGACCTACCAGTACGATCCCGACAAGGAACGGGTATTCGTCCGCGAATTGTCCGGCGGCTATGCCCTGAAGGATGAGCTCGCGCGTTTGCGGTCATTACCCCGCGTGGTCAAGGGCAAGGACCGGAAGATCGGTTATGGCCCCCAGCACTGGAGCCGGCACTATGTCGAGCCGGTCGATGGTATGACCCAGACGCTCCACATCCACCTTGAGGAATATTCACCGGGCGGCAAGAGCCACAAGCATGGCCACGTGAACGAGGCGGCATTTTATATTCTTGATGGCGCCGGCTACGAAATCCACGATGGCTTGCGCTACGATTGGAAAGCCGGCGAAGTCGCGATTGTTCACAACAATTGCGTTCATCAGCATTTCAATGCGAGTGAGACGAAACCTGCCAGGGCTCTGGTCATCAAGACAAAGCCGATGTTTCTTTTTATGAATATGCTTTTCCAGAAGACGCTGGAAAAAATGCCGAAGGATCCGTCACCCACTCAGGGCGACTTCATGCCCCGGGATGACGAAGAAAACTACAATCATCCTTCGGATTGATCGTCCTCATCGTCCATAGGGCTCATGGAGCGAGGAGATTCTGTCGCCAGCGTGATCTTGCGCCGGCCGGGCGTATGTGGTTCAGGAGCGGATGATTGTTGCGTGTTGCGGGATCGCTCAAACAAGAATGCACCGGCGTTGGAGCCGCATTCGACCAGGTCGTCCTTGTCACATGTGCTGGCGATCGCCAGCCCGATCGATGCAAGGTGGCCGCGGCGATAGCAGTACATGGCCAGCAAGGCGCGCGCAGCAGGCGGAACCATTTCGATCAGTTGATTCAGACCCTGGGGGTTTGCGCGGTAAAGCTCGCCGAGTGTTGCATCGGGAACCGGGCAGGGGTCTTCCTCAGAAAAGGCTCGTTCTTCCAGTCGCATCGCGATGTCCTCGGAGCTGTCGTTCCTGTAACGACCATCTACTGCATAGCGTTAATGCAAAGTTAACGCTATGCCCTTTTCGAGGCCATTCGAGAGCGTAAACTAACGGCTGAAAAGCTATAAAAGGCCTGTATTTGCTTTACTTCTAGCATCGAGAGCATTAACTCTCGTAAGACCCAATTAGGTGGCGATCGTTAGTTGGGCGTTAGCTGGAGAGATGCACCAGATGCCGAGATTGCGACGCGACGGAACGCCCGCGCAAGCGCCGAACAAACATAAGCTCAGCGATATCTTCGTCAGGAAACTGAAGCCGCGTGAACGCGCTTTTGTGGTCTGGGATATTCATCAGCGCGGTCTCGCCCTTCAGGTGCAGCCAACGGGCCACAGGTCTTGGAAGTGCATCTACTCGCTGCGCGGTCGTCCGCGCTGGTATCACATTGGCGATGCAGCCGCTGTTGGTCTCGCCGACGCCCGCAAACTGGCGAGCCGCGTCATGTTTCAAGTCGCGGAGAACAAAGACCCGTGTACCGAGCGCAAGTTGGAGCGTGGCAAGGGCACGTTCGAGGAGTTGGCGACGCGCTATGTCGAGGAGTACGCCAAGCGCAAAAATGGTCAGCCCCCATTAGGTGGTCCGGGTTGAATGTTAGTACATGACCAGCCGTGGCGCTACGGCTGGGGTGGCCGGCGAAGCTGGCCCGGGTTGCGAAGCCGGCCATTGTAGAGCCTCTGGGGCCGGCGGCTTGTAGCCGAGCGATGAGTGTGACCTGCCAGTGTTGTAGTGCCGCCTCCAACGCTCGATGATCACCCTGGCTTCTTCCAGCGTGTAGAAGATTTCTCCGTTGAGCAGTTCATCGCGAAGCTTGCCGTTGAAGCTCTCGCAGTAGCCGTTCTCCCACGGGCTGCCCGGCATGATGTAGGCGGTCCTGGCGCCGACCGCCGTTATCCAGTCACGCACAGCCTTGGCGACGAACTCGGGGCCGTTGTCTGACCGGATGTGGCCGGGGATACCGCGCAAGATGAAGAGGTCCGATAGAACGTCAATGACGTCAGTCGACCTCAACTGACGAGCAACCCGGATTGTAATGCATTCACGCGTGAACTCGTCGATCACGTTGAGCATGCGGTATTTCTTTCCATTGTGGGTACGATCCTCAACGAAGTCGTATGACCAGACGTGGTTGCGGTACTCCGGCCGCAGGCGAACGCACGATCCGTCATTGAGCCACAGACGTCCGCGTTTGGGTTGTTTTGCTGGAACTTTTAGCCCCTCACGTCGCCAGATCCGCTCGACACGCTTGACGTTCACCACCCAGCCAGCATTCCGCAACAGCGCCGTGATACGGCGATAACCGTAGCGTCCGTACTGGATGGCGAGCGCGATAATGTCGGCGGTCAGCACCGCCTCATCATCTGTCGTCTTCGAGATCTTGCGCTGCGTAGAGCGATGCTGGCCAAGAACCCGGCAGGAAAATCGCTCGGATATGCCGTGTTCAACAACAACATGCTCCACGCAAGCACGGCGACGCGCGGGGCTTAGAAGTTTCCCGAGGCAGCCTCTTTCAGGATCAGCTTCTCTAGCGTTAGATCCGAGACCGCACGCCGAAGCCGGGTGTTCTCAGCCTCCAGCTCCTTCAGCCGCTTAACCTGGTCGCCCTTAAGCCCACCGTATTCCGACCGCCACCGATAATAGGTTACTTCCGTAACCCCTATCGATCGGATCGCCTCAGCCACCGACTGGCCTTGGCCACTCAAAACCTCAACCTGCCGCAGCTTCGCGACTATCTCTTCCGCCTTGTGTCTCTTCCTCGGCATTCCTCAATCCTCCTTCAGGCCATAAGCCATACTTCAGGGAGGACCACTTTTCAGGGGGCAGACCAGTAGAGGCAGCGCAAGCCACCGTTCTCAACCCGTCCATACGAGAGGTCTGTGCCGCGGTGCGGGCAGAATTGCCCGATCAAACCGAGCCGATCCTGATCGTCACGGAACAACACCAAATCTTCGCTCATGATCCGCACCGGCATGGGCGCGCCGCCGACAGGCATTTCCTCCGCTGTCGCGATCGGTTGCCAGTAGCTGCGCAACAATTTTCCGCCAGGCGTTCCAGGGCCGGTTTCCGTGATCAAATCATTCTGGGCTTTGGATAGCATGGGAAGTTCCTGTTCCTTCTTTGCCTGACGCCGGACGTCATACAATATGGCTTGATCGGTAAGACCGCATCGTGTCTTGCACCGTCGGTTCCCTGTTCACGGCTTCGCCGCTCCACTCTTGGCCGCGGCCGGCGCGTCGTCTTTCCAGCTGATTGCGGCATTGAGCCGGTCGATGTCCTCCTGGGAGGCTGACGCGACCGTCTGCAGCATCTTCTGAAGCTCGTCGCCATCGACCGCGTTGATTTCGCTCTGGGTCTTTTCGGCGTCGGCGATGAATTCGGGGTCGTTCAGCACTGCGTGGAAAGCATCGCGCAAAACCTTCACGCGCGCGGGCGGCACATCCGGCCCGAGCGCGAACGGGCGCCCCATCGCCTTCTGCACCAGCATGATCCGCCACATCTCCTCCGCCTGATCGACGGTCACGCCGGGTTTCATGAATTCCGGTTTGATGTAGTCGAAGATCAGCGGAACGTTCGGCAGATCGGGATGCTTGGTGAGCGAAAGCTGCACCAGGACATTGATGTCGGTTTTCCAGTTCGGGAAATGCTTGGCAATCGCCGAATAAGAATCTGACTGGCCCTGTACCTCACCGCGCATGATGGCGAGATCGACGCCGGAACTTCCGGCATAGCCGCGCACGATCTGGAATTTGGTATCGAGCATATTGTTCATCAGCGCGGGATAGATGTCGCCGTCGCCGCCCGGGCTGGCGCTGCCGAAGATTACCGGCTTCTTGCGGGCTTCCTCGACGGTTTTCACGCCCGCGGTGGTACGCACCGCCATGACGCCGACTTCGTTATTGAGACTGCCCAACCAATTGAATTTTGTCGCGAGATAACGCGTGCCTTCCTGACCGAGCAATTGGGCGAATGCCGCGGTGCGCGTGGCCGCGAGAATGACGGTGCCGTCCTGTGGCGCGACCTCATAAACATAATTGGCGGCAATCACCGATCCGGCGCCGGGCCGGTTCTGAATGATGATGGTGGGATTACCGGGGATGAACCGCCCCATGTGGCGCCCGAGCAGGCGCGCATAGATGTCGTAGCCGCCGCCGGCGGGCGTGCCCACCACCATCACGACGTTCTTGCCCTTGTAGAAATCCGCGATGTCGTCCGCCCTGGCAGCGGCCATTCCCAGAACCAAAGCCAAACCCGTGGCAACGGCACTCAACGTCCTCATCGCGTCATTCTCCTTGGCTTGCGTCAGCGCTAACGTTTTTCGCCCATCTTGAAGACCGTCACCTTGTGCTCGCCTCCGGCCGCCTTTTCCTTCGCGGTGGCGCGAACGATTCCATAAATGACGCCCGGCTCGGAACGATCCCAAGCGATGCCTTGGCCCCTGATGTTCATCGGGATGACGTCGGCAAGCTCCAGCACGGACCCGGCTTTCGGAAACCGCATCCGGTAGAGCTCGGCAGGATCGTGCCCGCTGAGATAGAGCGACCCGTCCGGTCCCCAGGAGCCGCCGGAGTTGCTCATGTCCTCGAACTTGTCGAGCAGCACCTTGGGGAGCGTCCACGACTCCATGGGCCGGAAGTCGTTGGTCATCTTCACCAGCACGGTATTCGCCTTGTGGCCATACGGCGTCTTGTTGGGGCCGAGCAGACGATCGTAGTTAGCGAAGGTCATCCACCAGTGCCCGTCGCGCCAATCGACCCAGGTGAGCGAGCCCCACTGGATGCCGAAGCTGTGTGAGCCCACATGCTCCATCGTCTCCGTATCGACAATCTCCAGCGAACTGGGCATCGGCCACTCGGGATAGTTCGAGTGCGCGAGGTAGATCTTGCCTTCCATCACCATTGCGCTGTCGAAATGCTGGATGGGCCCGGACTTGTCGCCCTGCCACTTCTTGACGAGCTTGCCTGTCTTCTTGTCGTACTTGGCGATGGTCTGGTTATCGATCGCGTAGAAATATTGCGCATCCACGCCAACGCCCTGGTTCGCCTCGGGAATATTGAATTCACCGACTTGTTCGAGGACCGGCTCCGCGCGGGATTCCGCAACAGCGCTGAAAACAAGTAGCGCCGAAAGTACGATGGCTGCTCTGTTGCTCATGGCTTTGGTCCTCGTCTCCACCGCGTTGATCGTCGCGCTTGCCTACATCACGTCCGGTACTTCCATGCCTTCAGGTGGCGGGCCGTCATACAGCACCGGCTCCATTCGCGATGCCGCGCCTTCGCGCCGCATCGTCTCCTCGAATTCTGCGCGTATGTAAGGGTCCTCAAGATGATACGGGATCGCGTTGCCGCCCTTGTTGACGTCGATCGCCCAGACATCGCGCATCGCCTCGCCCGGGCGTCCCGCCTTCAGCGCCGGATGATTGTTCGGGCCGTGCCAAGCCGCAAGTCGCAGCCCGCCTTTGCTGATGCCGAAATGCTGGTGATACCAGTCGCCGCTCATCGGCGCGGCGGAGACGACACCGACCGGCTCGTAATCCTGCCGCAGCACCTTGTCGCCGTGGCCGTCTTTCCACGGAGTCATGCCGAGCGCTTCCGGCCAGGTATAGGTGTAGCCCTTGCCCTGGATCGCGATCAGCACCGCGGTCGAGTGATGCTTGTGCGCCTTGGAATAGCGCCCGGTCTCGTGCTGGCCGATGAAGGTGTAGAAGCGGTTGCCGCCCATGTGCGGCTCGACGCGGCGATAACCCGGTGAGCGGCGGTTATCGAGCGGCAATTCGGTGGTGATGATGTCGGGGATGAGATTCGTCTTGCGCATCGCAAGGCCGCGCACCGGATCGGGTTCGATATCGTCCTTCGGCTTGAAGAAATCGTCTTCGCCCGCGAAACGGTCCCTGAAGGCGTAAGGACAGTTGAAGACGAAATCGAGATTATCGGTGAGATTGATCTGGTTCGGCGCGGACGTGCCGCACAGCAAGAGCGCGGGAGAACTCGCCGCATTGACGATGCGGTGATGGGCATTGAGCGGGATCGTAAAGACAGAGCCCTTCTGCCACTCGAAGACGTGACGTTTGGTGTCGCCTTCGTTCCAGACTTCGGTCGAGCCGCGGCCTTCGACCACCAGAACGATCTTCTCGTAGAGATGCTGTTCGGGATTCAGCGCGCCCGCGCCGAGGACCTCCACAATATACATGCCCCACAGGCCTTCGGTGCCGTAGAGCTGGATGTAGCTGCCCTTGCCGCCCAGCCGCTTCCACGGCGTCATCGGCAAGTCCTGCACCCGGCGCACGCCGATGCCGCGAAACACCGGAACGCCTTCCGCTTCCATGAAGCGGTCGTACGGCATCTGCGGCCGCTTGAAGTCGCCCGATCCGGCATTCTTGCCGGCCTTGGGCTCGTGCCAGTGCTTGTCCTTGGTCGTGTCGTGCATGAAATCCTTCCAGAGCGCGCGATCAGCCGCCCTTGGCGTCGTCGGCGTGAAGCTTGCGCAGATAATCGAGCAACTCGGGCGGCGCATTGGCGATCTTGTTGATCGCCTGCATGACGACCTCCCCGCTGACCGGGCTCAGCTCGACGCGAATCTTGGCGGCATCGGCGATATATTCCGGGTCCTTATGCACGGCCATGAACGCAGCCTGCAGTGCTTTGGCGCGATCCTCCGGCACGCCGGGCGGCGCCACAAACGGCCGTGACATGATGTAGGACTGCTCGGCGAGCTCGATCAGCGTCCGGGAGCGCGCGTCGGGCGCAAGCTCGCGCGCGGTCGGCACATCCGGAAACATCGGATGCCGCGTGGCGCGCGCAAGCTGCACGAGAACGCGCATCTGGCCGTCGGGCTTCAGCCAATCCGGTTTCAGCGACGTCACGGATGAGAGATCGGTGGTGCGCCCGTTCACCTCGTTGCGTTCCAGCGCGAGGAAGATTGCGCCGTTGTCGGGATATCCGCTCACCAGCTTGAATTTGAAGCCAAGCGTATCGCGCAACATGATGGGAATATCGGTGCCGGTCGTTCCGTCACCTGTCGTACCCAATGTTATCGGCTGGCTGTCCGGGCGGCGCGCGGCCTCGATCGACTGCACCGGCCCGTCCTTGCGCACCAGCAAGATATAGGCGTCATTAGAGAAGTCGGACGCCGAGCCGAGCCAGATGAATTTGCGTGGATCGAATTGCACGCCGGGATTGGTGCCGAGAATGGCCATAAGCGGCATATCGCGCGCGAACATCCCGATGGTCGTGCCGTCCTTCGGCGCGGTGTTGTAGAGCGCGTTGGTCGCGCGCAGGCTTCCAGCACCCGGCATGTTCTGCACGACCACAGACGGATTGCCGGGAATGTGCTTGCCGAGATGCCGCGCCAGGAGCCGGGCGAACACGTCATAGCCGCCGCCTGGGCCATAGCCGCAGATCAGCGTGACGGTTTTGCCCTTATAGAAATCGGAAACGGCGTCGCCGCGCGCCGGTGACACCAAGAACGCGAGAGCGAGCAGCAACGCGGCTGCACCACGTGTCGGCATGTTTCTCTCCCTGGTGGACCCACCTTGAACCGGCGGTCCGATTTATTGTCGCGATGATCGCAGCTTCGGCCGGACCGGTCCAGAGAGTTGAGGGCGCACATCCTGGTGATCGAGAGCTGGCTCATTTGGCGGCCAAGTGATACCTTTTTGCGATCACCAACGGGGCGCCTATTTTGCCGATCAAGCTCAGCCAGTTGCACAATTTTGCCGCGGTGGTGGAAGCCGGCGCCGTGCGGCAGGCCGCCAGGGCGCTGAACCTGTCGCAGTCTTCCATCACCAAGAGCATCCAGCAGCTGGAGGAGGAACTGGGCGTCGTACTGCTGCATCGCGGCGCGCATGGGGTGTCGGCGACCGATGCGGGCAAGGCGCTGCTGGCCCGGGCCAAGACCATCGATGCGCAACTGCGGCACGCGCGGAGCGATGTCGAAGCGGCGCAAGGCGCAAGCGTCGGACAGATCCGCATCAGTGCATCGCCTGCGGTCGCGATGGGGCTGCTACCGCGCGCCAT
>CANKHA010000033.1 GCA_947481685.1 Bradyrhizobiaceae bacterium | reverse complement strand
GGCAAGCGCCACCTTAGCCTTGAAGCCCGGTGTGTGGTTCCGGCGCGGTCGTCTGCTCATGGTCTCTCCTGATTCGCAGGCAACAGCGTGCCCGCCGTCAGGCAGAAACTCCACTTAGCGTCCTGTGCAGATTTGCGGGACCGGCTCTCTCGAACGCAGCCTGCTGCGCGGCGATGACATGCCTGGCACCGACCTGGTTTTGCATGAGTTGCGGCGGGCGCTGCGCGTTACAGGTCCCGGCGCCGCGCGAACAGACGATGCTGCGCGCGCATTTTTTCTTCCGCTGGAAGTTTTTGTCGTCGATGACGCGCCCCTGCACGAGCATCCGGGCCGTGTTCCTCGCGCAGCGCTGATGTCGGTTTGGTCGTGGATCAGCCGCGATGTATTGCCTGTCGAGACTCAGAGCTATTCCGACGAAGTCAGCCGGGCGCTGATCGCAGGGGACCATGCCAAGGTCGAAGCCATGACGCGCGTCATGCACGATCAGGTCGCCCAGGCGATGGACGTGGTATTTTCCCAAGCTGAGAGTGACGACAAAGCGCGCCGCAGGCTTGCGGCCCAGATACCGGTCGCCAACGGTGTGGATACCGCCAAGGAAATTCTGACGCTTTTGAAATAGCGCGATGCCATGACGGCTTTCAGCGCGCAATTGCCGGGTCATCTGAATTCGCTCGGCGATGGCCAGATCCTGCACATCAAGGGCCTGCTCGATACCCAACTCTCACAGAAATCGGAAATTTTTGTGCACGGGCTCGTAACCGTCATGAGCCGGCTGTCGGCATCCTGGCAGTTGATCAGGCTCGCAACCAAAGCGGCGGAAAGTGACAAGGCTTCGCGCGTTGCTTCAACACCTTATGCGGCCGCGGTTACGATCGTGCTTGCGGAAGTGGAGCGGCTGGTTGGCGAACTGAAAGCAGACCTCAAGAGCGGCCGCGGCGTTGCCGTCATCGCGTTGCTCAAGGTCATCCATGATGCCGCGCGGGGTTTGCGCACGGAAATGGATCTGCCGATGGACTCTGCCTGGGGACGCCAGCTTGCGGCGATCCGCACGGAAATTTCAAACCTGCTGAAGTCGGAAATCGAATCCACGCCGGGCCGCATGCGCCGCTTGCTGCGGCCACGTCCCGCGAAGGAAATCGCGGCGGGGTCGGCGCTCGATTACGATGACGTGGCCGAAGTCGAAGCGCTGGTCGGTTTTGGCGATGCCTGCCGGAAATATGCCGGCGAGCTGGCGCTCAATGAGATGACGTTGCGGACCTGTTCCGAAATGCAGACTTATCTGGAAAGCTGCTCGCAGGCGCTGCTCGACGGCCTGCGCAATGCCACTGATGGCGACCGGCGTTTCCGCCAGTCGCAGCTCGAGGCTGCGGCGCGTTTCGGCGGCAAGGTGTTCGGCAGCGAATACGCTGCGACGCTGACAAAAGCCGCCGAAATGGCCCTGGCCGCCAACACCGAGCGCAAAGCCTCCTGAGGCTTTCCCAATCTCCCCATTGCAGCCGTGTTTCCGGCGTGTTGTAACGCCTCTGGCGCTAGTTTTTGACGCGGCTGGCACGGCCATATCTCTCTCTTTAGCGTCGGAATTGGTGCGAAAGCGCAATGACGCTCTGGTTCCTGCTGGCGATCATGACAGGCGCTGCAGTCTTTGCCGTGCTCTGGCCGCTTGGCCGGCGTGCCGCATTGCCCTCGGGCGGGTACGACGTGCGCGTCTATCGCGACCAGCTTGACGAGATCGGCCGCGATCGTGCTGCCGGACGGATCGGCGAAGCGGAGGCGGAGGCCGCGCGGATTGAAGTGTCGCGCCGGTTGCTGGCGGCCGCCGAGCATGAAACGTCCGAGCCGGTAGTTACGGGACCTGGACGCAAACGCGTTGTTGCGCTTGCCGCATTGGTGTTGCTGCCGCTGCTGAGCGGCGGTCTCTACCTCACCCTTGGTTCGCCATCGCTTCCGGGCCAGCCGCTGATGGCGCGCGCCAAAGCTCCCGAGGCATCTTCAGTCGAGCAACTTGTGGCGCAGGTTGAAGCGCATCTCGCGAACAATCCGCAAGACGGGCGCGGCTGGGAAGTGGTGGCGCCGGTCTATATGACACTCGGCCGCTATGAGGACGCCGTCCGCGCGCTGCGCAATTCCGTCACTTACAATGGCCCGACGGCCACCCGCGAAACCGACCTCGGTGAAGCCATGGTGGCGGAATCCAGGGGCGTAGTTACCTTGGAAGCCAAACAGACCTTTCAACGCGCGTTGACGCTCGATCCGCGCGAACCCAGGGCACGTTATTTCCTCGGTCTCTCGGCGCAGCAGGAGGGCAGGATGGCGGAAGCCGTGGCGACCTGGCGCGACCTTATTGCTTCCGCTCCCGCCGATGCGCCCTGGGTTCCTTTCGTGCGTGAAGAGCTGGCGCGTGCCGAAGGCGCGCCGCAACAGGCTGCGCCGGGCCCGAACGCCGACCAGATGGCCGCGGCGGCCGAGATGGATCCGCAGCAACGCCAGCAGATGATCGCAGGCATGGTAGAAGGGCTGGCCGAAAAGCTGCGCAAGGACGGCAGCGATTTCGAAGGCTGGCTCCGCCTCGTGCGTGCCTATACCGTGCTCGGTGAGCGCGACAAGGCGAAATCTGCCGCGGCTGACGCGCGGCGAGCGGTGGCGGGCGATACCGATAAGATTCAACAGCTCGATGCGCTGCTGAAGGGCCTGGGACTGGAAAGCTGAGAATGGCAATGACCCGCAAGCAACGGCGCATCACCCTGATCGGGGTCAGCCTCGGCGTGCTGGCGGTCGCGGTCGGTTTGGTGCTGAGCGCGCTGAAAGATTCTATCGTCTTCTTCAATTCGCCGACGGACGTTCTGGAAAAGCATGTTGCGGCCGGAACGCGCATCCGGCTTGGCGGACTTGTTTCGCCCGGCAGCCTCGAGCGCAACGACAATATGCAGGTGCGGTTTCAGGTGACCGACGGCAATCATGCCGTCACGGTCGCCTATCAGGGTTTGCTGCCTGATCTGTTTCGCGAAGGGCAGGGCGTTGTGACCGAAGGTGCGCTCGATCCAGCCGGCGTGTTTCGCGCCGACACGGTGCTCGCCAAGCATGACGAAAACTATATGCCGAAGGAAGTCGCCGACAGCTTGAAGAAGCAGGGCCACTGGAAAGACGATTACGATAAAAAGGGCGGTACTGCAGGGAAGGCAACACCGTGATCCCGGAGCTTGGCCATTACGCGCTGGTACTGGCGTTCGCACTATCGCTCATTCAGGCGACGGTGCCGATTTATGGCGCGCGCAGCAACGACGCGGCTTTGATGAGTGTTGCCGCACCGACGGCGCTCGCGCAGTTCGTGTTTGTCGCTTTGTCGTTCATTGCGCTGATCGCGTGTTACGTCACGTCGGATTTCTCGGTGGCGACCACGTTCGAGAATTCCCACTCCGCCATGCCACTGGTCTACAAGATCACCAGCGCCTGGGGGAACCATGAAGGCTCGATGCTGCTGTGGGTCTTGATCCTCGCGGCCTTCGGCGCGCTGGTCGCGCTGTTCGGCAACAATCTTCCCCCGACATTGAAAGCCAACGTGCTGGGCGTGCAGTCCTGGATTGCCGCTGCCTTCTTTCTGTTCATTCTGCTGACGTCGAATCCCTTTGCGCGTTTGGCCGATGCGCCGCTCGAAGGCCGCGATCTCAATCCGCTGTTGCAGGATCTCGGCCTCGCGATCCATCCGCCGCTGCTCTATCTCGGCTATGTCGGCTTTTCGATTTCGTTCTCTTTCGCCATTGCCGCGCTGATCGAAGGACGCATCGATGCCGCCTGGGCGCGCTGGGTGCGGCCCTGGACGCTGCTCGCCTGGATGTTCCTCACCATCGGCATCGCGATGGGATCGTACTGGGCCTATTACGAACTGGGCTGGGGTGGGTGGTGGTTCTGGGATCCGGTTGAGAACGCTTCCTTCATGCCGTGGCTTGCGGGCACGGCGCTGCTGCATTCCGCACTGGTGATGGAGAAGCGCAATGCGCTGAAGGTATGGACGCTGCTGCTCGCCATCCTCGCCTTTTCGCTGTCGCTGCTCGGAACATTCCTGGTGCGCTCCGGCGTGCTGACATCGGTGCATACATTCGCCAGCGATCCGCTGCGCGGTGTTTTCATCCTCGCCATTCTTGTGGTGTTCATCGGCGGCGCCTTCTCCCTGTTTGCCTGGCGTGCGCCACTGCTGAAGCAGGGCGGGCTGTTCGCACCGGTTTCGCGCGAGGGCGCGCTGGTGCTCAATAATCTCTTTCTCACTACGTGCTGTGCAACCGTCTTTGTCGGGACGCTCTATCCATTGGCGCTGGAAGCGCTGACCGGTGAGAAGATTTCCGTCGGTGCGCCATTTTTCAACGCGACCTTCTGGCCGCTGTTCGTGCCGCTGCTCATTGCGATGCCATTCGGTCCGCTGATGGCCTGGAAGCGTGGCGATGTGCTGGGCGTCACTCAGCGGCTGTTCGGCGCCTTTGCGCTGGCGTTGGTCGGCATTGCGGCAACCTATGCCGTCACCACGGGTGGGCCGGTGTTGGCGCCGTTTGCCATCGGGCTTGCAATATTTGTTGTCGGCGGGGCCTTCGTCGACCTGATCGAGCGCACGGGACTTGGTAAGTTGCCTTTGCCTGTCACGCTCAAGCGCGCGGCGGGACTGCCGCGTTCTGCCTGGGGCGGAGCGATCGCACATCTCGGTATCGGCATCACCGTTTTTGGAATTGTCTGCGAAACCAATTGGGCCTCGGAGCGCATTGCTGCCGTGAAGCCGCAGGAAACCATTTCGCTGCGTGGTTACGATCTTACGTTTGAAGGCCTGACGCAGCGGCGCGGGCCGAACTATACCGAACAGTTGGGTACGTTTGTGGTGCGGAGCGGCGGCGTTGAGATCGGCACGCTGCAACCTTCCAAGCGCAGCTTCGCCTCGCGCGGCAGCGCAACCTCTGAAGCCGCCTTGCTGACGCGCGGCGTCAGCCAGCTTTACATTTCGCTTGGTGATCCCGGCGCGGGTGGCTCGGTGACGGTGCGGCTCTATCACAAGCCATTGGTGCTGCTGATCTGGCTTGGCGCAGTTGTGATGTTCCTGGGCGGAGGCCTGTCGCTGTCCGACCGGCGTCTGCGGGTCGGCGCGCCGAAACCGGCGAAGATCAAGCCAAGCCTGCAACCGGCGGAGTAGGGCGCATGCATTGGCTGCGAACCTTCGCACTTTGTTTCATGCTGGCCGTCAGCACGTCCGCTTTTGCCGTGCAGCCGGATGAAGTGCTGCCGGATCCTGCGCTGGAAGCACGCGCGCGGGTCTTGTCGCAGGAGTTGCGGTGTCTGGTTTGCCAGAA
This sequence comes from Bradyrhizobiaceae bacterium, assembly GCA_947481685.1. Classification (GTDB taxonomy): domain Bacteria; phylum Pseudomonadota; class Alphaproteobacteria; order Rhizobiales; family Xanthobacteraceae; genus CANKHA01. The sequence continues at coordinate 19,061 of CANKHA010000033.1, read as the reverse complement.
CCAGTCGATTGAAGACTCTGACGCCTTGCTTGCGCGCGACCTGCGGCTGTTGTTGCGCGAGCGGCTGAAGAGCGGTGACAGCGACCGGCAGGTGCTAGACTTCCTGGTGGCGCGTTACGGCGAATTCGTGCTGCTGCGGCCACCGCTATCGTGGCACACTGCGCTGCTATGGCTCACGCCGGGCGGTTTGTTGATTCTTGGAATCATCGCCCTGGTGGCTGCTGGCAGGTGTCGAGCCAGGCCCAATCTTGCCGAACCGGCTTTGACGCCGCAGGAAACCGCACAGTTAAAAGGTCTGGCAGACCAGTGACTGGATTAAGTATCTGAAATATAACAATAAAAACTATTCCGCCACCTTAACAACTTGTAATCCTGCCGACAGTGCGCCGTAAGGCGTCGCACCCCATCTTCCTCATCACGGCGCCGATGCGCCAACCGATTTGAAGATGGAGAATTCATCATGACTGGCGGCGATCAATCCGCTCCTTTCTACCGCGGCCTCAAGGCGCGCCGTGTTGCCCTGCTCGCCACTGTCGCGGGTCTTGGCCTTGGCGCCTTGTTCGTATCTCCCGGCACCATTTCCCAGCACACGCTTCCCGCACTGACCACGTCTGCGAATGCGCAGAACGTCAGGCAGGAAGCGCAAACCGTCGCGCGTCCTGTCGGCTTTGCCGACGTGGTCGAGAAGGTGAAGCCGGCGGTCATTTCCGTGCGGGTGAAGGTTGAAAACACCCCTCAGACCATGGGCTTTGAAGGCGAGGGACTTCCTCCCGGCCTTGAGCGTTTCTTCCGCCAGTTTGGCCAGCCTGATGGCGGCCAGAATGGCCAGAATGCTCCGAACACGCAGCGTGGACAGCGTGGTCCGGGCAATAACGGAAGCCCGCAGCGCAACTTCTCAACCGGCCAGGGCTCAGGCTTCTTTATCTCTGCCGACGGCTATGCCGTGACCAACAATCACGTCGTGGACAAAGCCACCAACGTCCAGGTCAAGCTCGACGACGGCAAGACCTACGACGCCAAGGTTATCGGCACCGATCCGCGCAGCGACCTTGCCCTGATCAAGGTCGACGGCCGCAACGACTTCCCGTTTGCCAAGCTTTCGGAGAAATCTCCGCGCATTGGCGACTGGGTGCTCGCGGTTGGCAATCCGTTCGGTCTCGGCGGCACCGTGACTGCCGGTATCGTCTCGGCACGCAGCCGCGACATCGGCGCCGGTCCTTATGACGACTTCATTCAGATCGACGCGCCCGTGAACAAGGGCAACTCCGGTGGCCCGACGTTCGACGTCGACGGCAACGTGATCGGCGTCAACACCGCCATCTTCTCACCGTCCGGTGGGTCGGTCGGTATCGCCTTCGCGATCCCGTCCGACACGGTCAAGACCGTCATTATGCAGTTGAAGGATCACGGTTCGGTGACGCGCGGATGGATCGGCGTTCAAATCCAGCCGGTCACCAGCGAAATCGCCGACAGCCTCGGTCTGAAGAAGGCTGAAGGTGCTCTGGTTGCCGAAGCGCAGGCCAACGGCCCCGCGGCCAAGGCCGGTATCGGATCCGGTGCGGTCATCATCTCGGTCAACGGCAGTCCGGTGACCGATGCACGTGACCTTGCCAAGAAGATCGGCTCGATGGCGCCTGGCGCCAGCGTCAAGGTTGGCGTGATCGAGAAGGGTTCGGAAAAGACCGTCACGACGACGCTCGGCGAGTTGCCGGCACAGCGCGACGCGAAGGCCGACACCAAGGACAATGACCAATCCGACAGCGATGTCGGCAAGCTTGGACTGACGCTTGCTCCCGCGGGCAGCGTCGCAGGCGCCGGTTCCCAGGGCGTAGTCATCACGGGTGTCGACCCGAATGGCTCGGCCTCCGATGCCGGTTTCAAGACCGGTGACGTCATTCTTGACGTTGCCGGCAAGGCTGTCTCGAACCCCGGCGACGTGCGCAAAGCGCTGACAGATGCGCGCGACGGCGGAAAGAAGAACATCCTGATGCGAGTCAAGTCCGGGGAGGGAACGCGCTTCGTCGCCATGCCTCTCTCCCGCGGCTAACGAGATGGGGATTACTGCTGGCAACCGTCGCCCCCGCTGGCGGTAGACCCCTCGGGGACGGGCGCAAGTCCGTCCCCACTAGGCCCTGAGCTGATCCGGCCTAAGCCCCCCGGCCGGATTGCTCGAATGAGGGAGTGGTGGTTTCCACCACTCCCTTTTTTTGTGACGAATGCAGCGGCGGACAGGCAAGGCTTACTGCTACACTCAGACTTCTCGACGGACACAAAACGCATGCGCCTGCTAATTGTCGAAGACGATCGCGAAGCGGCGGACTACCTGATCAAGGCATTCCGCGAGGTCGGGCACATGGCCGAACATGCGGCCGACGGCGATGACGGTCTCGCGCTGGCCGAGGACGGCCGTTACGATGTGCTGGTGGTCGATCGTATGCTGCCCAAGCGCGATGGCCTGTCGATGATCTCAACCCTGCGCAGCCAGGGCGTGGAGACGCCCGCGCTCATTCTTTCCGCTCTCGGTCAGGTCGACGATCGCATCAAGGGCCTTCGTGCTGGCGGTGACGACTACCTACCCAAGCCTTATTCGTTTGCGGAGTTGCTGGCGCGCGTGGAAGTGCTGGCGCGCCGTCGCGGCGGCAAGAGCGAAGAAACTACCTATCGCGTTGCCGACCTGGAACTGGACCGCATGTCGCGCGAGGTGCGGCGCGGCAAGGACAAGATATTGCTGCAGCCGCGGGAATTCCGCCTGCTGGAATACCTGATGAAACATGCCGGGCAGGTGGTGACGCGCACCATGTTGCTGGAGAATGTGTGGGACTATCATTTCGACCCGCAAACCAACGTGATCGACGTGCATATTTCGCGCCTGCGCTCAAAGATCGACAAGGGGTTTTCGCAGCCGCTGCTGCATACCGTGCGCGGTGCGGGATACATGGTCCGTGACAGCACTCGGTAAACTTTTCCGCAGCACGACCTTCCAGCTCTCGTTGGTTTATCTGACGGTATTCGCGCTGTTTGCCGCGTTCCTGCTCGGTTATTTCGCATGGAATACGCGGCGGCTTTTCACCGAGCAGATCAATGCCACTGTCGAAGCCGAGGTCAACGGCCTGGAGGAGCAATATCGCCAGGGCGGTATTCGCCGGCTGGTGCAGGTGATCGAGAGCCGATCCAAGCAACCCGGCTCGAACCTCTATCTCGCCACCACCGCTGCCGGAGAAGGCCTGGCGGGGAACGTCGGCTTTCTTCCCACCGGCACGCTGGAGAAGTCCGGCTGGTCCGAAACCGAATACCGCAGGCTCGACGAGCCGGCCGGGCCTCATCTCGCGCTGATCCGTGTGTTTCAGCTGCCGGGCGGGTTCCGTGTGCTGGTCGGGCGCGATCTCGAAGATCGCGAGAAGGTCCACAACATCGTCATCTCGGCGGGGCGCTGGTCGGTGGCGCTGGTGGTGGTGCTCGGCCTTGCTGGTGGCCTGTTTGTCACTCGCCGCGTGTTGCGGCGCGTGGATGCCATGACGGAAACGACGCGCACTATCGTCGAGGGCGACCTCAGCCGGCGGCTGTTTGTCGCCGGCACCGGCGATGAACTCGACCGCCTCGCGGAAAACCTCAACGCGATGCTTGAGCGCATCGAAGCCTTGATGAAGGGCTTGCAGGAAGTCTCCGACAATATCGCCCATGACCTGAAGACGCCACTGACGCGGTTGCGCAACCGCGCGGAAGAGGCTTTGCGTTCTGCGAATGATGAAACGGGCTATCGGGCGGCGCTCGAGCGCACAATCGAGGAATCCGACGCCCTGATCCGTACCTTTGATGCGCTCCTCATGATTGCGCGCGCGGAATCGGGTCACGCCCGTGAGGACATCGCGGATTTCGACGCCGCCGATGTGGCGCGCGGTATCGCGGAGCTTTATGAGCCGCTGGCGGAGGAAAAAGGCCTCGCGCTGAATGTGGAGGCGCCGGGCGAGATCTTGATGCGCGGCAAACGCGAATTGGTCAGTCAGGCACTGTCCAATCTGGTCGATAATGCCATCAAATATGCCGTGCCGGACGACGCGCATGGCGAAATCACCGTTTCTGCGCAGACTGAAGGCGAAAGGGTGTTGCTGGCAGTCGCCGACAACGGCCCAGGCATCCCGGAAGCCGATCGTGCACGCGCGGTTGAACGCTTTGTGCGGCTGGAGCGCAGCCGCTCGCAGTCGGGCTCCGGGCTTGGATTGAGCCTTGCGTCTGCGGTGGCGCATCTGCACGGCGGTGAGTTGTTACTATCGGATAACCATCCCGGACTGAAAGCCGTCATTGCCTTGCCGAGGGGAGGCCCGGTACAGAAGCGGGATGACGGCCAAGAAGTCCCCGGCGGGCGCCCAAGCGCCTGATCCCGCCTCCACGTCAGCGTCTTCGCTGGCACAGCGGATTGTTGCCGCACCCCACGTCATTTCGCTGGAAGAGATGCAAGCGCTGATGGCGCGCGATCTCGGTGAACACTTCACCGGTCTTGAAGCCATTTTCACGCGCTATCCCACGGTCCGGCAACTCATTGCGGGCATCGTCGAAGGATCGCCTTACCTCTGGGACCTGATCCGCGCCGATCCCGCCCGGTTGATCGCGACCCTCGGAACCAATCCCGAACAGCATCTTGCAACAATCCTGTCGCGGGCTTTCGTGGCGGTCGATGCCGATCAGGACGAGGATGCCGCCATGCATCGTCTGCGCCGGATGAAGGCAGACGCAGCGCTCCTGATTGCCATCTCTGACATTGGCGGCGTCTGGCCGTTGCAGCAGGTGACGCAAGCTCTGACCAGCCTGGCGGACACCGCAGTGCGTGCTGCCGTTCGCTTCATGCTGCGGGATGCGGTCAAGCGCGGCAAACTGCGGCCGGGCGACGCGACGCGCCCGGAGGAGGAGTCGGGCTACGTTGTCGTCGCCATGGGCAAGATGGGCGCGTTCGAACTGAACTACTCATCCGACATCGACCTCATTGTGTTTTTCGATCCTGAAGCCGCGGCCATTGGCGAGGACGTGGAAGCTGGGCAGCTTTATGTGCGCGTGACGCGGGGATTGGTGAAGCTGCTGCAGGAACGCACGGCGGACGGCTATGTGTTCCGTGTCGATCTTCGCCTGCGTCCCGATCCCGCCTCGACGCAGGTTGCTGTTTCCGTGCCGTCGGCGCTGAATTATTACGAGCATGTGGGCCGCAACTGGGAGCGCGCCGCGATGATCAAGGCGCGCGTCTGCGCCGGCGACGCGCAAACCGGTGAAATGCTGCTGAACGATCTCAGCCCCTTTATCTGGCGTAAATATCTCGACTTCGCAGCCATCACCGACGTGCAGGCGATGAAGCAGCAGATTCACGCCTACAAGGGCCATGGCGAGATCGCGATCGAGGGCCACAATCTCAAACTGGGACGCGGCGGCATCCGCGAGATCGAGTTTTTCGTCCAGACCCAGCAATTGATCGCGGGTGGGCGGCATCCGGAACTGCGTGGCCGCGACACCCTGGCCATGCTCGCGGTGCTGACCGAGGGCGGCTGGATCAACGCCGATGCGCGCGAGGACATGGCGGCGGCCTACGATTTTCTGCGCAAGGCGGAGCATCGCCTGCAGATGGTGGCCGACGAACAGACGCAAACCTTGCCGGAGAACCGCGAGGGAACGGAGAAATTTGCGCATTTCCTCGGCTTCAGAACACGCGATGAATTCGCGGAGGTGCTGACTGGACATCTGCGCAACGTGCAACGCCATTATGAGCAGCTGTTTGAAGCGATGCCGGGGGCAGGCGGTGAGGAAAGCGGCTTTGTCTTTCCCGAGGACACGGATGACGTTACGACACTCGATAACCTTTCGGCGATGGGCTTTCGCAACCCGTTGCAGGTTTCGGAAAGCGTGCGGCTCTGGCTCTCGGAGGAAAACCGCACGCTGACGGAAGCCGCACGGCAGCATCTGGGCGCGCTTTTGCCGTCGCTGCTGCGGCAACTGGCAAAGACGGAGAACCCGGAAGCGGCCTTTGCCGCCTTCGAGCATTTTCTGTCGGAGCTGCATGCGGGCGAGCGCCTGTTCTCGCTGCTGCGGCAAAATCCCGACCTGGTGAATTTCATTGCGCTAATCCTCGGCATCGCGCCGCGCCTGGCCGATATCCTCGCCCGTTATCCGCATGTCATCGATCCGCTGCTGGAGCCGGGTTTCTTCGGATCGCTTCCCGATGAAGCCAAACTGCGCACCGAATGGGAGCGTGCGATCGGTCAGACCACGTCCTATGAGGACTTCCTCGACCGTATCCGCATGTTTGGTCAGGAACAGATGTTCCTGATCGGCGCACGCATCCTCTCGGAAAGCGTCTCGGCCGAGCAGGCCGGTGGGGTGTTCGCCACGCTGGCAGACGTGATGATCCGCGCGCTCGACCGGGCGGTGCAGGAAAACTTTGCACAGACCCACGGCAAGATACCGGGGCAGGAGACCGCGCTCCTCGCGTTAGGCAAGCTCGGCGGCCGTGAAATGACGGCGAGTTCCGACCTCGACCTCATCATGGTCTACGATTTTGAAGCCGATGCGCCGCATTCGGACGGTCAGCGACCGCTCTATGGTGGCCAGTATTTCGCGCGGCTGACGCAGCGGCTGATCAGCGCGCTGACCGTACAAACCAACTACGGCGTGCTCTATCCGGTCGATATGCGTCTGCGTCCCTCGGGCCGCTCGGGACCGCTGGCGGCGCAGTTGGCCGGCTTCGAGAATTATCAGGAGAACGAAGCCTGGACCTGGGAGCATCTGGCACTGACCCGTGCGCGAATTGTGTCGGCGTCATCGCCCGCATTCGAAAGCCGCGTCAACGCGGTTGTCCGCACCGCGTTGAGCCGCCAGCGCGATGCCGTAGCAGTTGCAGGCGATGTGGTTGAAATGCGCCGTGCAATCGCCACGGAAAAGGGTGACGGCAACCGCTGGGATCTGAAATTCGCCGCCGGTGGCCTCGTCGATATCGAATTCATCGGGCAATTCCTGCAGCTTGTTCATGCTGCCGCACATCCGGAAATTCTGGATACTTCGACCGCGCGGGTGCTCGACAAGGCTTTGCGGCTTGGCATCCTGCCGACGGCTGAAGCGGAAGTGCTGCGGCCGGCGGTTCGGCTCTATCAGAACCTGACGCAGATCCTGCGGTTGTGCTTGCCCGGCGGATTCGATCCCAAGATGGCAGGCGCCGGTCTGCTGCGGCTTCTGGTGCGCGCGGGCGACGTGCCGGACTTTCCGACGCTGGAAGCCCATGTGGCGGAGACTGAGGCCAGTGTGCGGCAGAGCTTTGTGCGGATTCTAGGAGAGGCGCCTTAGAGCGCAATCCGGCGAAGTGGGAACCGGTTCGCCGCGAGATTGCGCGACAAGCTCTAGATCAACGCGGCCTGAGTACTTTGCTTGGCGGGGCGGCTGCGGCGGGTACGGGGCTTTGCGGTCGGGGTTTCCTGGAGAACGGCGAGCGGCGTCAGACGTGGCAGCCGGACAACCACCAGAGTGCCTTCGCCCGGAGTAGAGCGGATGCGCATGGCGCCGCCATGCAACTCGATCAGCGACTTGGCAATCGCAAGCCCGAGGCCGGAACCCTGATGGCTTTTCACAAGCTGGCTTTCGACCTGCTCGAATGGACGGCCCAGCTTCTGCAAGGCGGCCTTCTCGATCCCGATGCCGGTGTCCTTGATAGCGATGGTGATCGCGCTGTCTGAGAGCCGTCCCCGCACGGTGATACGTCCGCCATCCGGGGTGAACTTCACGGCGTTGGACAGAAGATTGAGCGCAATCTGTTTCAGTGCGCGGCGGTCGGCCTTGAAGAACAACGACGGCGCAATTTCCGCAGACAGTTCTATCCCCTTGTCTTCGGCGCGGCCCGAGACCACTCGCATTGCTTCAGCGAGAATCCGGTCGAGTTCGATATCCTCGAAGTCGAGCTTGATCCGGCCTGCTTCGATCTTCGACATATCGAGGATGTCGTTGATGACTTCGAGCAGGAACAGTCCACTCTGGCGGATGTCGCCGCAGTATTCATGATACTTGTCGGCTCCGAGCGCGCCGAACATGCCGGATTCCATGATTTCGGAGAAACCGATGATGGCATTGAGCGGCGTGCGCAACTCGTGGCTCATGTTGGCAAGGAATTTCGACTTGGCCTGATTGGCGTCCTCGGCGCGAGTCTTCTCCTCGGCATATTTCTCAGCGAGATCGGCCAGCTGCTCGGTCTGGGTCTCGAGCTTCTGCTGCGATTGGCGCAGGTCCGAAACGGTGGCGATCAGCCGCTTCTCGCTTTGCATCAGTTTTTCTTCGTGCAGCTTCAGCGCCGTGATGTCGGTGCCGACGGAGACGTAGCCGCCGTCCTTGGTGCGGCGTTCGCTGATATGCAGCCAGCGGCCATCTTCCAGTTGCGCTTCGAACGTGCGCGCGCCGGGGAGCGGCGGGCCTTCGTTGGTGATCCGGTTGCGCACCACGGGCTTGCTGCCGGCGGCGACAACGGTCTCGTAGGGCATGCCTGCTTCGACCGCATCGTCGGGCAGGTTGTGCAGAGCCTGGAAGTTGGAGTTGCAGAGCACCAGTCGATTATCGGCGTCCCACACCACGAAGGCTTCCGGGATGGTCTCGACGGCGTCGCGCAAGCGCAGATCGGCGGCGGCCGTGCGTTCGACGAGGCTCTTCTGTTCGGTGATATCGACCGCGATGCCGATCAGATGATCGCCCAGCTCGCCGCGCTGCTTCACCAGTTCGCAACGCGCGCGAAGCCAAATCCAGTGGCCATCGGCGTGACGGATGCGGAAAGCGCGATCGACCGAATTTGCCCTAGCATCGGCCAGCTCGGTGGCGAGATCGTAAAGCTTGATATCGTCGGGATGCACCAGCGCGCTGACTTCGCCGAATGTCAGGAGATCGTCCTTTGGTTCAAGCCCAAGGATGGCGAACATCGAACGCGACCAGAAGATGCGGCCGCGCGCGAGATCCCAGTCCCACAATCCGCAGCGGCCGCGGTTGAGCGCCGTATCGATGCGGTTCCGCACAGCTTCGTAGATGACGTCGGCTTCGCGCGCGCGCGTCGCCTGCCAATGGAAGGCAAAGCCAAGAATGAGGACGACAAAGCCGGTCGTGGCGGAGAGTGTGATGGTTGACGTCGTGTCGGAGCGCCAGGCCGCGAGCGCGTCGCTGCGCTTCTGCACTACGGCCAGCTGCCCATAGGGTTTCGGCAATAGCCGTACGGTGGCGAGCGCCTCATCACCATCGTTCAAAGTCACCTGCAGCACACCCGCGCCTGCGCCGAAGGTGGTGAGCGGCTGGCTCGGCCCAAGGATATCGAGCAGTGGAGTTCCTATGAGGCTGCTGTTGGGTGGCGCACCGGCGATGATCTTGCCGTCCTGATTGGTGACGAAGACGTGCCGGTTGCCGGCTGTCGCCCAGGAGGGCAGGGCGCGCCGCAGCACGTCTTCGCCACGCTGCGTGCCGGCCGACTTGTCGAGCGAAAGCCGGTCGGTCAGGATTTCCGCGACAGCATCGATATCGATGGCGGCAGCGGCAAGTGTCTGGCGGTACTGGTCCCTCATCTGCATCGCGGCGCCGACGCAGATCGTGACGAGAAACATAATTATAAGTACGGGGACCGCACGCCGAAAAAAAGGCTCCCAATTGAGGAGGCGCCTGTAGGCTGGCTTGGCAATCGATTGCGCAAGACCCTTGATAGAATCCGGACGTGAAGACGCAATCGCCGCCTCGGCGCGCGCCATGGTAACCCCCAATGTGATTTCGTAGACCCCAACTGCGATCGGGAAGGATGTGCCGCATCTCTCCGAATCACGTCCGATAAGAATCGAATCGCTGTGATTTGTCGAGAGTCCTTGAGATTAATATTTGATTGATAACGCTGATGAATCCGGCGGTATCGGGAGACTCTTGCAAAGCGAATTATGAGTCCGATCAGGCGCTTGCGGAGCCATCGGCCTGAGCCAGTGAGCGCTGCACGATATCATTGACGTCGCGCGAAAGATTGGAAACCGCCGCGACACGCCGCAAGGCGGCCTCTGCGAGCGTCCTCCGGCGGGGTTCCATTGCGCGCCAGCTCTTGAAGGCCGACAGAAGCCGGGCGGCGACCTGCGGATTCTTTTCGTCCAGATCCAGCACGGTGTCGGCGACGAAGTCATAGCCCTTGCCGTCGGCACGGTTGAACTGGGTCACGTTGCCTTGCGCGAAGGCGCCGATCAGCGAGCGCACCCGGTTGGGGTTGGACAACGAGAAAGCAGCATGCGTGGTGAGACCGCGCACCCGGTCGAGCGTGCCTGCATCGGGAATGCCGGCCTGGAGCGCAAACCACTTGTCGATGATCAGCGGATCGCTGGCATAGCGCTGGTAAAAATCCTCGATCGCTTCTTCGCGCTGCGGCTTGTCGTGCAGCGACAGTGTTCCGAGCGCTGCGATGCGATCCGTCATGTTGGTCGCGTCGCGATATTGCTTCGCAGCTCGCGCGATCCCGTCCGCATTGCCATCGGCCGCAAGCAGATCGAGACAGGCGTTCTTCAGGAAGCGGCGGCCTGCGCTGGCAGCGTCCGGGCTATAGGCGCCGTCGTTCTTCATATGACCGTAGGTCTCGGCGAGCGTACCTGCGAGGCGTTGACCGATCGCAATGCGCAACGCGCGGCGGGTCTTGAAGATGGCATCGGGGTCAATATCGCTGCCGATCTCGCGCGCGATGTCGGCTTCGCCCGGCAGTGACAGCGATTGTGCGATAAAGGCGGGCTCGAGCCGGGCGTCCTGCAAAATCTCATGCATCGCCGCGATCAGGCCTTCGCGCGTCGCTTCGGCCTTCGTTCCACGCGCGTCGGCGAGGAGAAGCCCCATCGCCAGCGCCTGCACCGCCTGCCAGCGGTTGAACGGATCGTTGTCATAGGCCGCAAGGAAGCTGAGGTCGGCGGGAGAGATATTGGCCGTTAGCTTGATGGGCGCGGAAAAGGCGCGGTTAAGCGAGGGGACCGGGCGCTCGTCGATGCCGGTGAAGATGAAAGTCTCGGCGGCTTTGGTGAGCGGAAGCACGCCACGCTCGATCTGCTGTCCGCCTTCCAGCGTCAGCGGTAGGTCGCGGCCGTCCTTGCCGACAAGTCCCAACACGAGCGGCATCAGCATGGGCTGCTTCACCGGTTGATTGGGCGTGGCAGGCACTGCCTGCGCGACGTCGAGCCGATACGTTTTGGTGCCGGAATCCCATGAGCCATTCGCGACGACTTCCGGCGTGCCGGCCTGTGAATACCAGCGCATGAAGGCCGGCATGTCGAGGTCGCTGACATCGGCGAAGCAGCGGATGAATTGCTCCACGGTGGCGGCCTCGCCATCGTGCCGCTCGAAATAGAGATCCATGCCTTTGCGGAATTTCTCCGCGCCGATCAGGGTCTTCACCATCCGCACGACTTCGGAGCCTTTTTCGTAGACCGTGGCGGTGTAGAAGTTGTTGATCTCGCGATAGGCCTCCGGCCGCACCGGATGCGCCAATGGCCCGCTGTCCTCGACAAACTGGTGGCCGCGCAAGATCCGCACGTCGCTGATGCGCTTGACCGGCCTCGAGCGCTGGTCGGCGGAGAATTCCTGATCGCGGAAAACCGTGAGGCCTTCCTTCAGGCAGAGCTGGAACCAGTCCCGGCAGGTGATGCGGTTGCCGGTCCAGTTGTGAAAATACTCGTGCGCAATGACGGTTTCGATGCCGCCGAAATCTCCGTCGGTCGCGGTGTCCGCGGACGCGAGCACGTATTTGTCGTTGAAGACGTTGAGACCCTTGTTCTCCATCGCCCCCATGTTGAAGTCGGACACGGCGACGATCATGAAAATGTCGAGGTCGTATTCGCGGCCGAAAACCTGTTCGTCCCAGAGCATCGCGCGCTTGAGCGAATCCATCGCATAGCCGCAACGGTCTTCCTTGCCGTGCTCGACATAGATCTTGAGCGCGACCTCCCGACCGGAGGAGGTGCGGAAGGCGTCCGACACGCAGGCGAGCGCGCCCCCGACCATCGCAAACAGATAGGACGGTTTGGGGAAGGGGTCGTGCCAGGTCGCGAAATGCCGGCCGTTCGGCAATTCGCCGCGCGTGGTGAGATTGCCGTTTGCGAGCAGCACCGGCGCTTCGGTTCTGTCAGCCTCGATGCGCGTGGTGTAGACAGCCATCACGTCGGGGCGGTCGGGGAAATAGGTGATGCGGCGGAATCCTTCGGCCTCGCACTGGGTGCAATAGACGCCGCTGGAACGATAGAGGCCGGAGAGCTGGGTGTTGGCAGTCGGATCGACAAGTGTCTCGATCTCGATCTGGAACGGGCCGGCGGGCGCCTGCGAGATTGTGAGCCGGTCCGGCGTGGCGACATAGGCGTCCTTCGGGAGCGCAACGCCATCGATGGCGACCGACACGAGGTTCAGGCCGTCGCCGTCGAGCACCACTGGTGCGGGCGTGCTGGTGTTCGGCCGCAGCGCAAGACGCGCCTTCACGCGTGACGCTGTCGGATGCAGCGACACGTCGAGATGCACGGTATCGACCAGCCAGTCGGGCGGGCGGTAATCCTGCAGACGAATGGTGGGAGCTTGTTCCGTGCGCATCATTCAGACTTCCGGTTCTGTATGGCCAATCACGCGTTTGATTTCGGGCATCCGTTGCCGCAAAGCGCGCTCTACCGAGTCCACATTCTCATGTACGGCCTCAACCGTAATGCCGTCATCGGCATGGCAATGGAAGATGACAATCTGTCCGGCATCGGTCTCGCGCACCCGCACGTCATGGATATCGCGGATAACGCCATTTTCGTTTGCGATCTTTGCCAGCATGGCCTGGACCTGCGCGACCCGTTCTGAACTTGCGTCGTGGCCTGCGAGCCCATCGACTTCCATCGGCTCGATATGCGTTTCGACTTCGACCTGCGGCCCCAGTTCCCGCAAAACGGCATCTTCAAGGGCGGTTGCGATCTCGTGCGCAGCGCCGAGGGTGAGCCGTCCTTCCACTTCGAGATCGACCGCTACCGTGAGTTTGCCTTCAATGGAATGCACGGTGATGTGATGCACCGCCAGCGCCTGGTTGCGCGCAATGACCATAATGCGCTCGATCACCGTCTCATTGTCGAGCGCGCGGGGCTCGGCCGTCAGCACGACTTCGGCGGCAGGCAATGCGTCCTGAACCGCATGGATGATATTGTCCTTCATCACCGTCACGCGGTCGAGCGGCAGCGTACGGCTGACGGTAACGCCCAGGTCGACGAACAGCTTGTCCCCGACCGGACGCGCGCGCACACGCTCAACCGAAACGACACCGGGAATCCGCGCCGCCGCCGCGCTGATCGTTTCGGCAGCACCGGGTGGAGCGGTGTCGGTCAGGGTTTCGATATTGCGGCGGCCGAGACGCCAGCCTGCGAGCAGGCCGAATACCGCGACCACGACGGCCGCTGCGGCGTCCGCCCAGGGCAGGCCGAGCGCCACGCCGCCAAGCCCGGCGAACACCGCCATCGACGAATACATGTCGGAGCTGAAATGCAGCGCGTCCGCTTCCAGCGCCTCGCTCGAGGTTGCCTTGGCGATTTTGGAAAGCGCGCGGGCGCGAAAAAAATCCACCACGATCGACACGACGATTACGCCAAAGGCGACCAGCGTGGCTTCGACAGCGTGACCTTCGTTGAGGAGGAGGCGCCGCGCGGCCTCCCAGATTACGATGCCCGAAAGCACGAAAAGCAATGCCGTTTCCGCAAGCGCAGAAACGCTTTCGACTTTACCGTGGCCGTAATGGTGCTCCTCGTCGGCCGGTTTGCCGGAAATCCGCACAGCGAAGTAGGTCATCACGGTTGCGATAAAGTCGATGAACGAATGACCGGCCTCGGAGAGGATGGCGAGTGAGCCGGTCATCACGCCGACAATCGCCTTGGCGATCGTCAGTCCGGCCGAAGCGACCATTGACGTGAGGGCGACCCGTTCTTTCATCTGCTGCATGACAATCACGGGTAACGAGGCCGCCGGAGGGCGTCAATGGTGGCTTTGGGCCGCCTTGTAAGGGACAGGTTTATCAGCCAGAAGAGGCGAAATTTGACGTATTCCGAGCAGGAAGGCCGATGGCTGAAGCCAGCAGATTGAGTCCGGTCGCGATCCGGTCCCGGCTCGTGCTGGAGATTGCGTCCGAGCTTGCCGGTGGAGATGACCGCAGCGTGCGCGTGGCCGAGGTCCGTATGCGCGATCTCGCCACCGAACGCGCGCTATCGCTGTCGTCGCTCACCACCATCGGCGCGATGTTCGATGTTGCCGAGGGCAGGCTGGATCTGGCGATGGCCAATCCCTCTGCCGCGCTGACGCTGGCCTATCGTGGCCGCGGTCCATTCAAGAAGCCGCTGCCATTGCGCACCATCGCGGTGATCCCGGCGGCGGACCAATATGTCTTTGCCGTCCGGAAAGAGTTGGGCCTCACACATTTCGAGGATATCGCGGCGAAGCGGGCGCCTTTACGGGTATTGGTGCGCGGCGTGCCCGACCATTTCCTGCATGTGATGCTGGATGATATTGCGACGGCATCGGGGTTCTCCGTCAACGATCTTGTGGCGTGGGGTGGAGAGCTTCGCAAAGCCGGTCCGCATCCCTTGCCGGGCGACGAGAAATTTGCCGCTGTCGCGCGCGGTGACGCCGATGCGATGTTCGACGAGGGCGCGGCAGGCTGGGTCGGCGCTGCAGCGGGGGCGGGTATGACGATTCTGCCATTCCGCGAGAACACGATGCAGAAGCTTGAGGCGATGGGTTATCGTCGGGCGGTGCTGCGGAAAGCAGTCTATCCGCAACTTCAGGCCGATGTGCTGACGGTCGACTTCAGCGGCTGGCCGATTTTTGTCCGCGCAGACTTGCCGGATCAACGCGTCACGCAGATCTGTGAGGCGCTGGAAGCACGCAAGGGCCGGATTGCCCTGCAACAGCCCGGACCGCTGCCGCTGGAACGGATGTGCAGCGATGCGCCGGATGCTCCGATCGGCGTGCCGTTGCATCCAGCCGCGGAGCGGTTCTGGCGTGCATGCGGCTACCTTCGATAATATGCGTGCCACTACCCAGACAGCGCTTCAACCGGACTGCATTGAATAATGAGCAAGCGTGACAGCAAAGCTGCGAAGGAAAAGCAGGCTCTACAAGAGCTGTGGCCAAGTCCCGACAGCGAGAAATCGGTTCCGCTGCTGCAGGCGCTGCATATTCTCACGCGCGACGGCGCGCTGAATGCAGATTCGCGGCGCAAGCTGAAGCAGGTGTTGCACCTGACACAACTGGTGCGCCCCGCGCTGGAAGCCCTGCTGGCGGAAACCGAAGAACCAGTCATCGCCGATCTCGGCGCGGGAAAATCCTACCTCGGCTTTGTCCTCTACGATCTGGTGCTGGCTGCCACCGGCCGGGGACGCATTGTCGGAGTCGAGGCGCGGGAACAGCTGGTCGAGTCATCGCGCGCGCTCGCCGCTGCGTCGGGTTTCGAGCGGATGGACTTCATGGCATCGCCTATTGCCGACGCAACCATTTCCGGTGGCCGCGCGGACATGGTGGTGGCATTGCATGCGTGCGACACCGCAACCGACGATGCCATCCACTTTGCACTCCGTCATGAGGCGAAGACGATTGCGCTCGTGCCATGCTGCCAGGCTGAAGTGGCGCGACTGCTGGAAGGCGAGGCGGGTCCGCTGCGCCAGCTCTGGCGTCACCCGATCCAGCGGCGCGAATTCGGCGCGCATGTCACCAACGTCATTCGCGGACTCTTTCTGGAATCGCACGGCTATAAGGTGCGCGTTACCGAACTGACCGGTCTCGATCATTCCATGAAGAACGAACTGATCCTCGCGGAACGGCATCAGCGCAGCAATGCGCAGGCGCGTGAAGAACTGGCGCGGCTGATCGGCCAGCTTGGCGTGAAGCCCGCGCTCCTCGACACGATGACTCTATAGGAGCGCTGCGTTGGCTTCCGACGGTGACAAGATACAGAACATGGGCGCGGCAGGCCTTTACGGCATGCCTGCGGCCAAAGTGATCGATCTGCCGGCTGACGCCGTTCAGTTTTCGCCTCTCATTCCCGGCGCGTCGGCATTGGAGAGTCCGGGAGAGGCGACGCTTGCCTCGATGACGATGCTGGCGCCTCCCGGCGCGCTGGAGCGGCGCTATGCCATGGCGCTCGCGTTGCGCGCGGTGAAGCCGGGCGGTGCCTTCACGGCGTTGGCACCCAACGATCGCGGGGGCACGCGGTTACGTAAGGAGCTGCAAGCCTTTGGCTGCACTGTCGATGAAACCGCGCGGCGGCATCATCGTATCGTTACCTGCGCGCGGCCAACCGAACTGACGGGCCTGGACGAAGCGCTGGCGAATGGCGCTCAGCGCAAAGTTAAGGACCTCGATCTTTGGTCGCAGGCCGGTGTGTTTAGTTGGGATCGCATTGATCCCGGCACGGCGATGCTGATCGATCACCTGCCTTCGCTGAGCGGGCGCGGCGCGGACTTCGGCTGTGGCATCGGCATTCTGGCGCGCGCCGTGCTGGCCTCCGCCAGGGTGAAACAGTTCGCGTTGATCGACATCGATCAACGCGCGATCCAGGCCGCGCAGCGCAATATAGAGGATCCGCGCGTGCGCTTCCTCTGGGCCGATGTGCGCGATCCCAAAATTGAACTCACGGACCTCGATTTCGTGGTGATGAACGCGCCGTTCCATGACGGCGGCGAGGAGGATCGCAACCTGCCGCAGCGTTTTGTCGAGCGCGCGGCGCAGGCGCTGCACAACGGCGGCGTTTGCTGGCTTACCGCCAACCGCCATCTGCCCTACGAAGCCGTGATGAAATCGCTGTTCAAGCGGGTCGAACTGAAAACGCAGGCAAGCGGTTACAAGATTTACGAGGCGCACAAGTGAGCAAGGGGCCGGTGTCTATGCGGCTCGATCGCCTGCTTGCCAATCTCGGTTACGGCACGCGCAGCGAAGTGCAGCGCATGATCCGGGCAGGCCGCGTGTCGCTCGATGGCGTCAGGCTGAAAGAGAACGACCAGCGCATCGTCGTTTCCGCGGATTTGCCTGCGCGCATGTGGGTCGCCAACGAACCGCTCGATCCGATTTCAGGTCTCTGCCTGATGCTGAACAAGCCCGTGGGCGTCACGTGCTCGCACAAGGAGCAGGGACCACTGGTCTATAGTTTGTTGCCGGAACGGTGGCGGCGGCGTGAGCCGGCGATCTCAACCGTCGGGCGTCTCGACAAGGAGACATCCGGCCTGTTGCTGCTGACGGACGATGGCGTTTTGCTGCACAAAATCATTTCCCCGCGCAACCATGTCACCAAGCGCTATGACGTTACGCTGGACAGGCCCTTAGGTGACGACGTGGCAAAGATCTTCGCATCCGGCACATTGATGCTCGAAGGCGAAAAGAAACCGCTGTTGCCGGCCGGAATTGAAGTGGTGTCTTCCACGCGCGCCTTCGTGACGTTGACCGAGGGCCGCTATCATCAGGTCCGCCGTATGTTTGCAGCGGTCGGCAATCACGTCACTGCGTTGCATCGCGACCGGATGGGCGGCCTGACATTGCCGGACGATCTGGCGCCCGGGGAGTTCCGGATCCTCGGTGAAACGGACCTTCCCCTCGTGCTAAAGGCAGTGTAAGTATCTGATTAAATGAGTAAAAGTCAGATCAATAAAGCGCGCCGTTTCTCAGTGGCGCCGATGATGGAATGGACGGACCGGCATTGCCGTTTCTTCCATCGCCTGCTGACGCGCCATGCACTGCTCTATACTGAGATGCTCACGACGGGCGCCATCATCCACGGCGACCGCAATCGATTGATGACGTTCAACGCGGCCGAGCAACCTGTCGCGATCCAGCTCGGAGGCTCTGATCCACGCGCGCTCGCCGAATGCGCGAAGATCGCGGAAGACTTCGGTTATCGCGAAGTGAACCTCAATGTTGGCTGTCCTTCCGATCGCGTGCAGGAGGGCCGCTTCGGCGCCTGCCTGATGGCGGAGCCGCAGCTTGTCGGCGATTGTGTCGCAGCGATGAAGAATGCCGTGCGGCTGCCGGTGACAGTGAAATGCCGCATCGGTATCGACGAACAGGATCCGGAATTGGCGCTGGAAGAACTGACCTGCAACGTAAAGTCAGCGGGAGTCGATGCGCTGATCGTGCATGCGCGGAAGGCGTGGCTCGCTGGACTGTCGCCGAAAGAAAATCGCGAAGTGCCGCCGCTCGATTACGATCTCGTCTATCGCCTGAAGGCCGCGCATCCCAACCTTCCAGTCGTACTCAACGGTGGCATTGCCACGGTGGAGCAGGCGGTGGCGCATATCGATCACGTCGATGGGGTGATGATGGGCCGCGCGGCCTATCATGAGCCTTGGTGTTTGCTGTCTGTCGATCCCTTGCTGTTTGGTGAGGCCGCGCCGTTCGTCTCGCAACGCGCTGCGGTCGAAGCCTACATTCCTTATGTGGAGATGGAGCTTGCACAAGGCACGCGCCTGCATGCGATCACGCGGCACATGCTTGGGCTTTTTCACGGCATGCCGGGGGCACGCGCGTTTCGCCGTCACCTTGCGACTGAAGGGGTGAAGCCTGGCGTCGGCGTCAAAGTGCTGGTTGAGGCCATTGATATGGTGCGCGACAGCGCCAGCGCGGATACCGTCGCCGCCTAGCGATCTTCCAAACTATCTTCACCTGTGACCCGTTCTCGCTTCGCCGGGTCATTGAAGTGTGTTTAGGTGAGTCATTGTTTCGCCGGGGGGATTCCATGACTGTCTTAATGCGCACCGCTGCGACTGCGTTCGCCCTGGTTCTGCTGTCGCTATCACCTGTTGGGGCAGCGGATGTCACCATTTCAGACGCCAAGGTCACGGGTGGGAAACTGGTGGTCACCGGCACTACCAAGACCCCCAATATGCCACTCGAGCTGGATGACTGGGCGACCCGCCGCGTACTGTCGTGGCGGTTGTCGATCACGATGGAGGCGGCATTCTGCGTCGCAACGCTGGAGGATGCCTTGGCTCGTCACGGCAAGCCGGACATCTTCAACACCGACCAGGGTTCGCAGTTCACGGGCTCTGCCTTCACCGGCGTGCTTG
>CANKHA010000032.1 GCA_947481685.1 Bradyrhizobiaceae bacterium | reverse complement strand
TTTCGCTCGTCGGAAACATAGCGCTTGAGATGATACAAAACGCGGCCGCCGGTCGCCATGCCGCTCGCCGACAGAATGATCTTCGGTCGCCGATCTGTGTCGAGCGCCTTGGAGTCTTCCATGCTGCGAACATATTTCGCCGCCGCGCAGGCCTTGCGGGTTTCATCCGCCGACAGCCGATGATCCGCTTTGTTCCTGGAGAAGACGTCGGTGGCATCCAGCGCCATCGGGCTGTCGATAAAAACCGGCACCGATGGAATGCGGCCGCTGGCGCGCAGCTTGTGCAGATGGAAAAGTAATGTCTGCGCGCGACCGACCGCGAAGGCCGGAATGACCACGGTTCCACCGCGCGCAATGGTCGCGCCAACGATTTCGCTCAAGGCATCCTGCGGATCCTGGGCATTGTGGACGCGGTCGCCATAGGTCGATTCGACCAGGAGATAATCGGCGCGTTCAAACGGCTCCGGGTCCAGCATCAGCGGATCGCCATAGCGGCCGAGGTCCCCGGAAAAGGCGATAGTGCGGCCATGCCATTCGAACAGCACGGACGCTGCACCCAGAATGTGACCGGCGCGGCGGAAACGGATTTTCGCGCTGCCCGGAATGACAATGTCTTGTTCGAACGGTTGCGGCTTCAAGTGAGAGAGTGCCTGGTCGGCGTCCGAACGTGTGAAGAGGGGCAGGGCAGGTGTGTGCTTGGAGTAGCCGTGCCTGTTGGCACTCTCGGCGTCTTTTTCCTGCAGAAATGCGGCATCGGGCAGCAGGATCTCGCACAGATCGCGGGTCGATGACGTGCAATAGATCGTTCCAGTGAATCCTTGCTTCACTAAAACCGGCAGATAACCGGAATGATCGATATGGGCATGGGTGAGGACGACGGCGCCGATGCTCTGCGGCGGCACCGGAAAATCCGCCCAGTTCTTCAGCCGCAGGTTCTTGTAGCTCTGGAACAGGCCGCAATCGACGAGAATGCGGTCATGGCCGTTCTCGACGAGAAATTTGGATCCGGTGACCGTACCTGCGCCACCGAGGAAGGACAGTTTCAACGTCAAGATTTCCGGCCTTTGAGGAAGACGGTGGAAACAATGTGACCGACGGGTACCCGCTATACATCGACACCTGAAAGCGTTCTTCCGGTGACTGGATTTACCAAATGGACGTTACCGCAGGCGGTGCACGCCACAGTTTGAAAAGTGTCTTGTTCATCCGTGGGGCCGCTGTCGGGCGTCCATCCCTGAACGTTGAGCGGGTATTGGGGCATCGGTATATGAAAGCAGTCATAGGGACGGAGAATACGGGAAGCCTGAAAGGGGCCCAACTCAGAGAAACTACTTAGGCCGCTCTCGCATTCTGGTCGCTTCCAAGCTGCCTGACGCGCAATGACTAATGCCCGGGCCGTGTCGCCAGCCAGATCATGTGCCAGGCGCCGCCGCGCGCGCCGTTGGCGCGGGCTTTCACTTCTTCGGTCTCGAAGCCGCTTTGCTTCAGCCGCTGCGTGAACTTGTGGTCGGGGCCGGATGACCACACCGCCAGCATACCGCGCGGGCGCAACGCCGTGCGCGCAGCGCGCAAGCCGTCGCGGTCGTAGAGCGCATCGTTGGCCCTGCGCGTGAGCCCTTCGGGGCCGTTGTCGACATCGAGCAGGATCGCATCATAGGCGAGGGGGGCCGCGGCAATCACCTTGCCGACATCCTTCTCCTCGATCGTGACGCGCGGATCGGTGAGGCAATCGCCGAACACCTCGGCCATCGGGCCTTTCGCCCAGGCCACCACCGCCGGCACCAGTTCAGCGACGACGATCTGCGCCTCGGGCCCCAGTGCTTCCAGTGCGGCGCGCAAGGTGAAGCCCATGCCGAGCCCGCCGATCAGAATGCGCGGAGCGCGGCGGCTTTTGAGGCGATCGCACACCACGGTGGCAAGCGTTTCCTCCGAACCGCTACGGCGGCTCGTCATCAGCGATGTCGAGCCCAGCATGATCATGAATTCGTCGCCGCGCTGCATCAGGCGCAGCTCACCGCCGCCGTCAGGCACTTGCGCGGTGTCGAGATGAACCAGCGGGATCATAGGGTCAGCGCTTGGCGCGCTTGGCCTTCTTTTTCTTCGCGACAGGAAGCTTCTTGCCGGAGCGTTTGGCGCGCCGCGCGTCAATCACCTTTTGCCGGACGGCGGTCTTGGACGGCTTCTTGGCGGCTTTCTTCTTCTTTTTCTTCCGGCCTGGCTGCACGCGCGAAGCGTCTTTCAGTTCTTCTTCGGCGGCGCGTTCCAGGATGCCAAGCTGCGATCCGGTGGCCGCGACGCTCACCGCGTCGGCGAGATTGAGGACGCCGTCTTCCAGGCTTTCGATGATCCCCGTGTCTTTCTTCTTGCCGGCCATATGCAGTTCCATTCCGATGTAATGACGGTGCGAACCTATGCCGGAACAGCCGGAGTCGCAATCGGGCTATTTCTCCACAAAGTCGGCGCAGCGCTGCACCTGCTGGTCGGCGGAACCCCACGGCATGATCGCGGCACCGAGGAGGTCGAGTTCTTCGGCGAGCCCTCGATGATGCGGTCGGAATAGACCATGTAAACCAGCACATTCCGCTTGGTGTCGCAGCCGCGCACGATCTGCATTTTCTTGAAAAACAGCGAGCGGCGCTGGCGGAATACGTCCTCACCCTGCTCGAACTTGTTCTTGATGCGGATCGGGCCGATCTGGCGGCAGGCGAGCGAGATGTCGGAGACTTCCTCGGCGACGCCGATCCAGCCCTTGAAACCGCCGCGTTCCGGCACGGTGAAATGGCACGCGACGCCGTCCACTTCCGGGTCGTCGAGGCCATAGGTTGCAAGCTTGTCGTTCGGGGTGAGCCACTTGAACACGGTGGAGCGCTTGAAGATCACGTCCGGCTCGTCTGCAGCCTGCGACGCGGCGATGCCGCCGAACAGCGCGAGCAGGACAGCGAGCGACAAGCGAAAATGCGTCATAGTGATCTCCCGATAAGCCAACGGTGCAGGCTCATCTAGGATGGGGAGAGGCCGCGCGGTAGAGGCGGCGCGGCGAGGACGGATTTAAAATTGGGGCGGGGAACCTAGTCGCCGGTCGGCGTGATGCGGAACTCGACCACTTCCTTCAACCCGCGCAAGTGCTTCGACAATCTGTCGGCGGCGTGACGGTCGCGGCTCTTGATCACCATGCGGTATTCGAACTGGTGGCCGCCTTCGGCCAGCCGCGATGACAGGTTGGCGACGCTGAAGCCATGCTGGCCCACCATCGCGCGCATCTCGTCCTCGCCCAGCACCTTGTCGCGTTCGAACCGCACCATATGATGGGCGTAGAACTCGCTCGGCAGCCAGGCTTCGACATAGCGGAACAGCGACAGCACGATCAGCGTCGCGAGCCCGCCGACGATGGCGACGAACCAGAAGCCGATCCCGACCAGGATGCCGATGGCGGCGGTGATCCAGATCGACGCCGCGGTGGTGAGGCCGCGGACGGTGAGGCCTTCTTTGAAGATCACGCCGGCGCCAAGGAAGCCGATGCCGGTCATGATGCCCTGCGCCATGCGCGTCGGGTCGGAGCGAACCGCGTCGGTGCCAAGATTGGTTACCCATTCGGACTGATAGACCGTCACCAGCATGAGGATGGCGGAGGCAATGCAGACCAGGGAATGGGTGCGGAAGCCGGCGGGCCGGCCGTGAAAGGTGCGCTCGAAGCCGATCATGCCGCCGATGGCGAGCGCGCCTGCGACCCGACCGATGATAATGAGTTCTTCCGGGCCCACGACGTTCCCCGATTCAGCGTTAGCTACGCTATACATAGTCCATATCCGCCGGGCGGGGGCTATGCGCATTTGGTCATAGGCCCGTGAGATATTGCGGTTTGGCCCGTGACCCACGATTATGCGGCTCGCTTTCCGCTTTCATCCCGATCAGGACGTTTCCCGCATGTTCCAGAAGCAAGAACTCTCGCTCGACGACGCCAAGAAGATGGCCGATGCCGCCCGCGCCCAGGCGCAGAAGATGGGCCTGCGCGTCGTGATCGCCGTGGTGGATGACGGCGGGCATTGCATCTATCTGGAGCGGCTCGACGGCACGCAGAAGTCGTCCTCGGTGATCGCGATCGAGAAGGCCTGGACGGCGGTGATGTTCCAGCGGCCGTCCAAGGCGTTCGAGGATACAGTGGCGGGCGGGCGGCTGGTTGTGATGACGCTGCCGGGCGTAACGACCGTCGAAGGCGGCATCCCGATCGTGGTCGACGGCCATTACATCGGCGCGGTCGGCGTCTCGGGCGCCAAGTCGCCGGAAGACAGTGCCATCGCCAAGGCCGGCGTCGACGCGCTGCTGGCGTAACGCATGGCGGACGCAGCAGTGATTTGGATCACGGTCGCGCAGACATCTGCGCTGATGCCGGAGTCCGTCACGGCCATCCGGCAGGACGGCCTTGATCTCGCGATCTACCGGGTCGGCGAGGCGTTTTACGCCTCCGACAATATCTGCCCTCATGCTTACAACGGCCGCTTGAGCCGCGGATTTTTGGAAGGCGGCACCATCGAATGTCCACTGCACGGCGCCGTGTTTGAAATCAAGACCGGCAGGGCGATCGACGGGCCGTATTGCGCCGACCTCAAGACTTTTCCGGTGCGCGTCGTCGGCGACGAGATCCAGGTGGAAGTCGATCCTGCCGACGTCATTGGCCCCGCGTGAGAAAGTGAGAGCAGATGCCCGGTAAATGGATCACCGTTGCAGAAAAGTCTGCGCTGGAGCCGGAGTCCGCCATCGGCGTCACCCACGGCGACATCGACATCGCGATCTACCTGATCGGCGGCGAGCTTTACGCCACCGACAATATCTGTCCGCATGCCTTCGGATATCTCAACCACGGCTATATCGACGACGGCCAGATCGAGTGCCCGCTGCATGGCGCGGTGTTCGAGATCAAGACCGGCAGGGGCGTCACCGGTCCGTTCTGCAATGACCTCAAGACTTTTCCGGTGCGGCTCGTCGGTGAAGAGATCCAGGTCGAAATCCCCGACACAGTAGCCGTTTGAATTTCAGCAAACACCTTGGAGACGCGCAATGGCGAAAGAAGCGCAACTTGTCGAGCAACTCGCACTGGAGAAAGCCGTCAGGCTTGGGCTCTGCACCTGCGTCATTGATCTTATTGTCGAGTATGCAAAATCGAAAGGCGGCAATCGGTCAAAGGCACTTGCAGCGATTCAAACAAGCATGAAAAGACCGCATCGTCTCAAACAAGCATGAAAAGACCGCATCGTCGCTCAAAGTGAAAGCCAAGGACTCGAAAGGCGGAAGTCCGGATATTTCCGCGCTGATACAGGCCAACGTAAACAAGACGCTCGATCAGGTTTTCAAGGAAGCCGAGAAGGCGCTATCAAAGGCGGTTAACTAACAGGGCGATGTCACGCGGCGAGGCTAACCCACCCTCTGGCACAGGCCTGTGTAAGGCTGCCTGGTGCGCTGAAATCAGACATTTCCCGCAATATTTCCAACGGGTCTATTCCCCTTCGGGCGGGGTGCTATAGTCTTTGGCCTGAAAAGATCGGTGCGGCTTTAATGACACCGGCGGACAGGGAGAAAACGATGGCCGCAGAGCGGGGCAATCTCAAAATGGCAGATCTCGAGTCGGTCGGCCCTGGCACGCCCGCGGGCCGCTATCTCCGGCTGTTCTGGCATCCCGTCATCCGTGCGCAGGATCTCCCCGTCGGACGCGCCAAGCCGATCGAAGTACTCGGCGAGAAATTCACGATCTATCGCGGCGAAAGCGGCACGGTTTACATGACCGCGTTCCGCTGCGCCCATCGCGGCACGCAACTCTCGCTCGGCTGGGTCGAAGGCGAGACGATCCGTTGCCGTTATCACGGCTGGCGCTTCGACAACGATGGCCAGTGTGTCGAGCAGCCGAATGAAGACCGTCCGTTCTGCGACAAGGTGAAAATCCTGGCGCGGCCGACCAGGGAATATGCCGGGCTGATCTTCGCCTGGCTCGGCGAGGGCGAAGCGCCGCCGTTCCGCAACATTCCCGATCTCGACCGTCCCGGCGTGCTGATCGCCGATCCGGTGGAAGTGCTGCCTTGCGGCTACTGGAATCGCTTCGACAACGATCACGGCCATCGTGCCTGGGTGCATCGCGCCACCGCGATCCGCCACAACCGGCCCGACATTCTCGTCATTCGTCACGAGGCGGTGGAGGAGTCCGAGTACGGCTGGCGCGGCACGCGCGCGGTGTCGGGCAAGAAAGGCGAGACCGCGAAGACTTCGATGGGCGCGGTCGAGGACAAGGAAGGCGCGCACGAGGATTTTCTCAAGATGGCGCGCCACAAGCACTGGATCATGCCGAACATCCGGCTGTGGTTTCAGCGCACGCGAGCGAAGGGATTCCAGGGGCGCGAGTTCTGGGAAACCAAATGCGTCTGGACTGTGCCGATCAACGACCAGAAGATGGCGGCGTTCGATGTTACGCTGACGCCTTTGGAGGGCGAGGACGCGCGCGTTTATGAGAACAGCCGCAAGACCCAGCAGGAATCCGAAGCCGAGACGCGGTGGGATCTGGCGGAGAAGGTGCTTGCCGGCGAGATGACGCTGGAAGACCTGCCCGACGACATGGGCGCCTATACCAGCTTCACGATCGAGGACTACGTTACGCAAGTCGGGCAGGGCCCGATCGCGGGCCGCGGCGAGGAGATGCTCGCGGTGACCGATGCGCGCGTCATCCTGACGCGTCGACTTTGGCTGCGTGAGGTCAACAAACTATTGGCCGGCGAAGCGCTGAAGCAATGGAAGTTGCCGGAAGCGCCGTTCATGCCGGCGAAGCCGCCGAGCGCGGAAATCTGCGGCAAGCGGGAGCCGGCCGACGCGTAGTTGTAATCAATAATCATAAGCCCGCGGGCGCCTTGGGGCCGCACCAGCGGGCAATGAAGAGGTAGAGACATGTTTTCACGCAGCCGCGCATTCCTGCTGTCCGCAGCGCTGACTGCCACCTTTGGTGGCGTTGCTCACGCCGATACGCTGTCGCAGCCCGTGCAGAAGATGCTGGGCGAGCTGAAGCTCGACGCAAAAATCCTCGATGGCATCGACGAGGAACTCAAGATTCCCAAGGAATGGCTCGAAGGCGCGAAGAAGGAAGCGCCGGTGATCGTGTTCGACACCGTGCGCCCGAAGGAATGGGATCAAATCTACGCGGTGTTCTCCGCGCGCTATCCCGACGTGAAGATCGATCATTCCGAGGTCAACACCTCGACGCGGCGCTATGTGCTGCCGCTCACCGCCTTCAAGCAGGGCCGCTATATCGCCGACGTGATCACCGGGCTCTCGGGCAATGCCGCGCTGTTCCGGCAGGTCAATGCGCTGGAAGATCTCTCGGTGCTGCCGAACTACGTGCACATGCCGGAATATGCCCGCACGCCGGACAACATCACCGTCGCGACGCGCATCCAGTACTGGTGCATGTCCTACAATACCGAACTGGTGAAGAAGACCGAGCTGCCGAAGACCTGGGAAGAGCTGGTCGACAGCAAGCGCTTCGCCAACAAGAAGCTGATGGTCGGCAACCGCCCGAACGACTGGGTGCTTTATCTCTGGGACATGAATGGCGACGACTGGGGCAAGGCCTACGTCAAGAAGCTGTTCGAGAACCTGCGTCCGCAACTGCGCAAGGAAAGCCTTAGCGCGATGGTGAAGCTCACCGCGCTGGGCGAGGGCGATGCCGCCGTGCCGCAGGCGATGGCGCGGGTGGCGGCCCTGCAACGTTCCGGCTCGCCGATCGGCTATCACTGCCCCGAACCGGTGCCTTTCGTGCTCACCGAATCCGGCCTGATGAAGAATTCGCCCCGCATCAACGGCGCCAGGATCTTCATGAACTGGCTGATCTCGCGCGAAGGGCAGATCGCGCAGTTCTGGGCCACCAAATCGGTGCCTGCCCGCGCCGAGCTGCAGGGCGCGGAATTCCTCGAATACCCGGAAGCGATCACCGGCAAGCAGCTCGTCAAGCTGTCGATGGATTCCGGTTCGACCGCGACCAAGGTCGGCGAGTACTGGGACAAGATGTGGCAGTCCTCCGGCGGTACCGGTAAATCCTCTCATGACGACGAGTAACGGCGCGGACGTCGCACAGGCGGCATCCGCTCTTTCTGCTGCGGCACCGGAACAGCCACGTGGTTCGTGGCTGCGGCTGCCAACTCTGGCGACCGCGTGGCACCTCGCGCTGCTGGCGCTGGTGGTATTGCTGGTCGGGCTGCCGCTAACGTTTCTCGTCGTCGGCAGTTTTTCAACTTCGCATCTGCCGACCGATATCTCGCTGTCCAATCTCGGCTTCAGCAACTATGCCGAAGTCTGGAGCGACCGCGAAACCTGGAAGCTGTTCTACAACACCAGCATCTACGCCTTCGGCGCGACCGCCTTCGGTCTCACGATAGCGGCGTCGCTCGCCTGGCTGGTCGAGCGCTCCAATATTCCGGGCAAGGTCTGGATCTATGCAGGCGTGCCGATGACGCTCGCGATGCCGGGCATGCTGCAGGCCATGGCCTATGTGCTGCTGCTGTCGCCGCGCATCGGCCTGATCAACCGCGGTCTGCGTCTGGTCGATATCGATCCGATCAACATCTATTCGCTTGGCGGCATGATGTTCGTCGAGGGCCTGCGCCTTGTGCCGACCGCTTTTCTGATGCTGGTGCCGCTGCTGCGCTCGATGGATCCCGCGCTGGAAGAAGCCGCCGCGATGTCTGGCGCGAATTACCAGTCCACGCTTCGCAAGGTGACGCTGCGGCTGATGCTGCCGGGCCTGCTCGCGGTCGGCATCTATCAACTGATGAGTGCGCTGGAAGTGTTCGAGGTGCCGGGCATTCTCGGCATGCCGGCGGATATCTTCGTGTTCTCGACCAAAATCTACGCCATAGGCCACACGGTTTCGGAAACGCCGACCTACGGCAAGGCCAATGCGCTGGCGATGATCTACGTCGCCTTCGCGGTGCTGACCACGGTAGCCTACGCCAAGGTGATCGCGCGGCAGGAGCGCTACACCATCGTGACCGGCAAGGGCTATCGCCCGCGGCTGATCGATCTCGGCTGGTGGCGCTGGCCCGCCTTTGCGCTGGTGTTCCTGTTCTTGCTGTTCTCGATCATCCTGCCGTTCCTGGTGTTCCTCTATGTCTCGCTCTTGACCTTCATCCAGATTCCGTCGCTCGCGACGCTGCAGAAGGTGACGCTGGCGAACTACTGGAAGGCGGCGCAGGACCCGTATCTCGCCACTGCGCTGTGGAACACGCTGTTTCTGATCGTGGTCACTGCTACCAGCACGGTGCTGCTGTCGTTCTTCATCTCGATGGTGATCGTGCGCTCGAAATTTTGGGGCCGCTGGATCCTCGATCAGCTTGCCTTTATGCCCCATGCCATTCCCGGCATCGTCTTCGGCTTGGCGTTCCTGTGGTTCTTCCTCGCAATGGGCGGCGTCGGCATCGATATCTTCGGCAGCCTGTGGTCGATCGCCATCGCCTTTACCGTGAGCTACATCGCCTATGGGACGCGCGCGATGAATTCGGCGATCCTGCAGATCCACAAGGATCTCGAGCAGGCGGCTTATGTTTCGGGCGCGCCGCCGTGGCGCACCATGTGGCGGATATTCTTTCCGCTCTTGAAGCCGACCTTCGTGGGCGTCTGGATCTGGGCCATGCTGCACGTGGTGCGCTCGGCCGCGATCCCGCTCATCCTCTACGAAGGCGAAGACAACCAGGTGCTCTCCGTGCTGATCTGGAACATGTGGGATCAGGGCGAGATGCAGGAAGTCGGCGCCATCGGCGTGGTCATGATCCTGACACTGATGGCCGCAACCCTCGTATTCCGCGTGGCCGGATTCGGCTCGGGCAAAAACATTCAGGCAGCAAACTGAGAACCCCATGATCAAAATTGAAAATCTGACCGTCAGCTACCGTGGAGCCCAGGGCGAGGTGCAGGCCGTGCGCGGCGTGGACATCGCTATTGCCGAAGGGCAGTTCTACACGCTGCTGGGGCCCTCGGGCTGCGGCAAGACCACGACGCTGCGCTGTCTCGCCGGGCTGGAACAGCCGAGCGGCGGGACCATCAGCATCGCGGGGCAGGTGGTGTTCTCCGCGTCGCAGGGCGTGATGGTGCCGCCGCACAAGCGCGACATCGGCATGGTGTTCCAGAGCTACGCGATCTGGCCGCATCTCGACGTGTTTGAGAATGTCGCCTTTCCGCTGCGCGAGATGCGCGGAAAGTTCAATCGCAAGGAACTGCGCGAGAAGGTGATGACCGCGCTCACGCTGGTGCAGCTTGAGCAATACGCCGACCGTCCGGCGCCGTTCCTGTCCGGCGGGCAGCAGCAGCGCCTCGCGCTGGCCCGCGCCATCGTGCGCGAGCCGAAAGTGCTGCTGCTTGACGAACCGCTGTCCAACCTTGACGCCAAGCTGCGCGAGGAAACCCGCGCGGAAATCCGCGATCTGGTGAAGCGGCTCAACATCACCACGGTCTATGTGACCCACGACCAGCTCGAAGCGCTGACCATGTCCGACACCATCGCGGTGATGCAGCAGGGCAAGATCGTGCAGGAAGGCTCGCCGTCGGACATCTATGGCAGGCCGAGCGAGCGTTTCGTCGCCGACTTCATCGGCTCCAGCAATTTTGTCGAGGGCCGCGTGACCGCGCTGGCCAATGGCGGCGGCGTGGGAACGGTGGAAACCGCATCCGGCACCGTGCGTTGCATTTTGCCGGAAGGTGCCGCGGCCAACGACAAGGTGATCCTGGTGCTGCGTCCGGAGGACATGCAGGTGTTAGCGGCCGATCAAAGCGAGGTCGGCAATGTGGTGAAAGGGCAGGTGATCTCGACCCAGTTCATGGGCGATGCCACCGAATGCCAGGTCGCGCTGAAGGACACGGTGCTGAAGCTGAAGCTCCACCCGACCACCAAGCTGGTGCGCGGCGACAATGTGCTGGTCGGCCTGCCGGTCGAGCGCTGCCGCGCGCTGATGGCCTGACCGGCCGCGCCTAGTGATGGCGGGGGGCAGTGCTGTCCAGCGCGAGCAACTTTGCGATGTTGCGCAGCTTGTCCGGATTGCGCGTGATGAAGATTTCCGTGATGCGTCCATTCTCGATGGCCAGCGCCGTGGTCTGCAACACATTGTCCCGCTCGGGGCCGATAAAGCCAGGCAGGCCATCGATCCACGCCTCGTGATAGTGCTCGACGGATTGCAGTCCGAGTTTTCGGCCGAGGCCTTCGTACAGCCGGAGTACGCGTTCGCGTCCCACGATCGGGTTGCGGAAGGCGTGCACCTTGCCGCCGCCGTCGCTGTGAATCACCACGTTTTCCGTAAGCATTGAGCGTAGCGCTTCGATGTCGCCGCTGCGCGTGGCCTTGAAGAAGGCTTCGGCAATGCGGCTGCCATCCTCCGGCGCAACGGGATAACGGGGACGCGCGTCCTGCACATGCTTGCGCGCGCGGACCGCGAGCTGGCGCACGGCACTGGCATCGCGGTCGAGTGTGGTGGCGACGTCTTCCAGCGCGATTCCGAACACATCGTGCAGCAGGAATGCAGCGCGTTCGAGCGGCGACAACCGTTCGAGCGCCATCATCAGGGTCAGCGTCAGGTCTTCCCGGTCATCGTCTTCCTGTGGCGGGTCGATCACCGGCTCCGGCAGCCACGACCCCACATAGGTTTCGCGGGTCGCGCGCGCCGATTTCATCACGTCGAGGCAAAGCCGCGTGACGATGCGCGACAGGAACGGCGACGCCGCTTTTACTGCGGCATGGTCCACTGTCTGCCAGCGCAGCCACGCCTCCTGCACGATGTCCTCCGCCTCGGCCATCGAGCCGAGCATGCGGTAGGCCAGGCGCAGCAAGCGTGGCTGGTTTGCCTCGAAGACGTCTGTTGTCGGTTCAGGTGTCGCCACGTGTGACGGTCTCCAGACCTCAAGCCGTTTCATCAAAATACACCTGCCGGCCGGCAGATGCACGGTGGCGTCAGACCGCCACGCGCTGGCCCTCCGGCAGATGCTGCGCGCGGAATCCCACCTGCAACCGGTTCCAGGCATTGATGCTGCCGATCAGCAGCGTCAGGTTGACCTGTTCGGTTTCGCTGAAGGCCTTCTTGATCAGCGCATAGTCCTCATCCGGCGCGCCGGTCTCGGACAAGCGCGTGAGGGCTTCCGTCCAGGCCAAAGCCGCGCGCTCCCGCTCGTTGTAGAGCGGCGATTCCCGCCACGCGTTCAGCATATAGAGACGCAGCTCCGACTCGCCGTGGGCGCGGGCATCCGTTGAATGCATCTGGATGCAGAAGGCGCATCCATTGATCTCGGATGCCCGCATCTTCACCAGTTCCATCAGGCTCGGTTCAAGCCCGCTTTTCCGGATACTGGCCTCAAGCGCCAGCATGGCCTTGATGCCGTCGGGGGCGTGTTTAAAGGTGTCTTTCAGTCGTTCGGTCATGTCTCTTCTCCATCTTGCTTCCTGACCCTAAAGACGAATGAGCCGGGCCGGATGTGACATGGGGGCCGAATTATTTTTGGCAGAATTGAGGGAAGGGCTCAGAACAGCTCGTAAAGATCGCTGAAGTAGCGCGCCTTTTCGGCGTTCCAGGGCATGCCGTAGGCGCGGATAAAGCGCGAGGCGGCGTCCGCGCCAAAGGTTTCCTCGATCTCGACCGCCAGCACCGCGAGATCGAGATAACGGTCGCCCCGGCCGGCATTGCCGCAATCGACAAAGCCGACATGGCCATCGGCATCGACAATCAGGTTGTTGAGGCTGGCGTCGCCATGCACCACCACGATGTCTTCGGCGGGCGGCGCGGCCATCAGCCGGTCCAGCAAGACCGCAGGCGCGATGCCATGATTGCGCGGTTCGAAATATTCCGGATCGACATCATCCGTGGCGACGGCTTTCGCGGCAACAGCAAGACGCACCGCGAGGCTTTCATCAAAAGGGCAAGCGGCAGGTGCGAGACGATGTAGTACCGCCATCGCTTTTGCGAGCGCATCGATCAGAAGATCGTCGGATAGCGGATTGTCGTCGGCTGGTGAACCGGGCAGAGCCGCTGTCAGCATCGCCAGTTCGCCGTTGTGCTCTTCGACGCGCAGGATCTCCGGCACGCGGATGCCCTGGCTGCGAAGCCATTGCGTGCGTGCGATCTCGTTCCGCAGCGGCGCGATCATCTCGTCGCGGGCGATTTTCAGATAGCGGAGCGGCTGGCCGTCTTCCGTGACGCGAAACAGATCCGCGCCGCTCATGCCCTCGGTCACGGGCTCAATTTGCGCTCGCGCAAGCTCCGGCCACCGGCTCATTACGAAAGGCGTATCTGGCATCCGCCAGTGTTACGGACAATGCGCGCCGGTATCAATCCAGGCCTGGATCGGCGCGCGTCTGCATCCTTCGCAACCAAAGCGGTCCAGCGGTCAATCCTGATTATTGCGTGATCGTGATGGTGGTGTTTTCCCGGCCCTGGCGCGAGACCAGATCGAACAGCGCCTTGGCGTTGTCCCGGCGCAAGCGCACGCAGCCGTGCGACACCGGGCGGCCAAGGTTACGCGTCTCTGACGTGCCGTGAATGGCGAAGTTGCCATGGAAGAACATCGAATGCGGCATCGGTGTGTAATCGTACAATCGCGAGTAGTGCATCTTCTCGAGCACGTAGGGCTGGAACGTCCCCTCGGGTGTCCGGTATCCCGGCCTTGCCGTCGACACCGGCCATGTCGCGAGGTGAGCGCCATCGACATAGACATTCATGGTCTGCTGCGACAGCCTGATCTGAACAGTAATGCAGGCGGAGGAAACGGTCGAATATGTAGCGCTGAAACAAAGGGCCGCTAAAAACACCACTACCCGGAAATGCATTTGGCTGTAGTTCCCCTGCTAACGTGTCCCCGCCCGAGTTTCCCATCCGCTTCCGGCGCTCGCAAGGGCCATCGGTGCGACCAGGTATCGGCGCGCGCTGGCGCTAGGCATCGCGCTTATTTCCCGCCGCTCAGTTTCTTGGCCTCGGCCACCATCTCCGGTGGCGTCTTGTAGAGATCGGTAATCAGGCGCTGCAATTCCTCGCCGCTCACCGGCTCGATATCGATCTTGCCTTTGGCGGCGTCAGTGAGGAATTCCGGGTCCTTCATCGTCTCCATGAAGGCCTTGCGCAGCACCGCGACCTTGTCGGCCGGCATGCCGGGCGGCGCGACGAACGGCCAGCCGAACAACTGCCGCGCGATGATCAACTTGATGAGTTGCTTCTGGCGTTCGTCCTTGGTGATGTCGAGCACCAGCGGCACGTTCGGCAACTCGGGATGCTTGGCGAAGCCGTATTGCAGCAGCAGCTTCATCCGTCCGTCATCGATCCATTTCTGGTGCGTCGCCTTGATGCTGGTCCACGACCAGCCGCAGCGGCCCTGCACTTCGCCGCGCTCGATCGCGAGACTGACGTCGCCCGAGACCTTGTAGCCCGACACCACCTTGAACTTCGAGCCGAACACCGCATTCATGATGCCCGGCATCTCGCCGCTGTCGCCGGTGCCGACCGAGCCGACAATCACTTCCTTGCTGAAGGTGTCCTCGAAACGGGTCACGCCCGAGGCCGCAACCACCGCGCAGATATTGGTCTCGCTGCTCGGCGTTCCGATCCAGGTCATCTCTGGCCCGGAGAAGATCGCCCCATCGTTGCCGAACAACGCATCGAAGCCCGCGCCGCGGCCGATCATGCCGAAGGCGGTGCCGTCGCGCGGGGCGGTGGTCTTGAGGTAGTTGCCGGCCTTCAGGCTGCCCGCGCCCTCCATATTCTTGACGATAATGGTGGGATTGCCGGGGATATGCTTGCTCATGTGCCGCGCCAGCAGGCGCGCCCGCTGGTCGTAGCCTGCGCCGACAAAGAAGCCGACGATCAGCTCGATATTCTTGCCGTGATAGAAAGCTTCGATGTCATCCGCGCGCACCGGCGATGCGATGATACCTGTCAGCGTGAGTGCTACGGCGCAGCGCGCCGTCCATCGTGTGAACGAACCTGCCATAGCCAAGCTTCCCCCCTGACGTTTTTATTCGAAGAACGCGCCTTCGATCATCACCGGCGCAATCGCGTTTTTCTGGTGCGCGCGCCCGGCGATAGGCTTGCCCTGCGGATCGATACGTTCGCTGCCGTAGCCATCCGGGCTCGCACCGAACCGCAGCAGGATGCAGGGCTCTTCCGTTTCGTTCGAAAAGGAATACTGGCAGCCCTTCGGAATGAAGACCGCCTGATGCTTCATCAGCGCCGGCAACGCGCCGCCGATGCCGCGGAACACCGCTTCGCCCTGCAGGCAGACGAAGACGTGATCCTCCTTCACATGGGCATGCAGTCCATTCTCGCCGCCTTTCGGGGCGTAGCAATGGATGTGCATTGTCATCATGTCGGTCTTGGCGAGCAGATGCTTGGTATGGCCCTGCGACGCCAGCTGCGTGCGCAGCGCGATGATTTCCGGATCGCGTTGCGACCCCGGCGACACCTGTTTTTGTACGGCGGCTTCCATCACAGTCCTCCCATCGGCTTTTTCTTGCATCCATCTTATGGGAGTGCGGGGCGGGTGCAAGGTGGCTTGCGCGGCGGGTCGTTGTGCGGCGCGTCACACGGCCATCCAGGGCGGTGATTTGGCCAAAATGGCGCTTGCGCGCGTCCCGCTACAACTTAGTATGGTTGCCATACAAAGAGCCGAAGCACCGCAGCTCACAAGCAGGCAGGCTCGCAGGGAGGCGACCCATGATTTCGAGCACATTGCGCGTGCGTGCCCCGTGGCTCTTCGCCATCGCCTTATTGCTGCTTGCCGCCCCGCAGGCGAGATCACAGCAGGCCGGCGACGTGATCGAAGGTGCCGTGACGAGCAGCAAGGGCCCGGAAGCGGGCGTCTGGGTGATCGCCGAGACCACCGACCTGCCGACCAAGTTCGTCAAGATCGTCGTCACCGACGACAACGGCAAATACGTCCTGCCGGAAATGCCGAAAGCCAACTACGACATCTGGGTGCGTGGCTATGGCCTGGTGGATTCACCCAAGGTCAAAGGAGCACCCGGCAGCAAGCTTGATCTGAAAGCCGTGCTCGCGGCCAACGATACCGAAGCCGCGCAATATTATCCGGCGCAATACTGGTATTCGATGCTGGAAATTCCGGACAAAAGCCTTTTTCCCGGCACCGGGCCGAACGGCAACCACATGCCAGTGAAGCTGAAGAGCCAGGGCCAGTGGCTTGCGACCCTCAAGACGCATTCATGCAATTCCTGTCACCAGATCGGCAACAAGCCGACGCGCACCTTCCAGCCTGCGCTTGGCCATTTCGAGAATTCACAGGCGGCATGGACGCATCGTGTGCAGGTCGGCCCGGCTGCCGACACGATGATCCGCGGCATCGGCGAACTCGATACGCCGCGCGCGATCGCGAATTTTGCCGCATGGACCGACCGCATTGCCGCCGGTGAATTGCCGAAGACCAAACCGTCGCGGCCGCAAGGCCTGGAACGCAACATCGTTGTGACCATGTGGGATTGGGGCGATGCCAAGACCTATCTCCACGACGAGATCGCAACCGACAAGCGCAATCCGACCGTCAATGCCTGGGGCAAGATCTACAGTTCGACCGAGGATTCCACCGACAACCTGCCGGTGCTCGATCCGAAGACGGCGACGGTCACCTATCTGAAGTCGTTGCCCCGCGACAAGGACATGAAAAACGAGCAGGGGCTCGAGCGCGGTGCTTCCGGCCTGCCGTCGCCTTATTGGGGCGAGGAAAAGATCTGGCACAGCCAGACCGGGACCCACAATCCGATGTTCGATGGTGAGGGGCGCGTCTGGCTCACCTCGAAAATCCGCAATGCGGCGAATCCCGCCTTCTGCAAGGAGGGATCGGATCATCCAGCGGCCAAGCTCTTCCCGGTGAAGGAAGCGTCACGCCACATCATGATCTACGACCCCAAGACCGAGAAGCAGACCTATATCGATACCTGCTTCACCACCCATCATCTGGTCTTTGCCGAGGATGCCAACAATACGCTGTGGACGTCCGGCGGCGGCAACCGCCAGCAGGTTCTCGGCTGGATCAACACCAAGAAATTCTTCGAGACGGGAGATGCGGCGGCGTCGCAAGGCTGGTCGCCGATGATTCTCGACACCAACGGCAACGGCAAGCGCGACGAGGGCTATGCCGAGCCGAACCAGCCGGTCGATCCCACCAAGGACAAGCGCATCATCGCGGGCCTTTACGGCCTCGGCTACAATCCGAACGACGGCACCATCTGGGGCTCGACGCTGGCAATGCCGGGCGGTGTGGTGCACATCATTCCCGGCGATAATCCACCGGCCACCACGCTCACAGAATATTTCGAGGTCCCGTTCAACGAGCCGAAAGCTCCGGTGAACGGCTTTGGCCCGCGCGGCGCGGATATCGACCGCAACGGCGTCGTCTGGATTCCGCTTGCGAGCGGCCATCTCGGGAGCTTCGACCGCAAGAAATGCAAGGGCCCGCTCAACGGGCCGCTGGCGACCGGACGGCATTGCCCGGAAGGCTGGACGCTCTATCAGTTCCCCGGTCCGCAATTCGAGAACATCAAGGACGAGCAGGGCGCGGTGCAGTCGAGCTACCAGACCTGGGTCGATCAGTTCGACACTTTCGGACTCGGCAAGAATGTGCCCTTCGCCACCGGCAACATGTCGGACTCACTTGAGGGTCTGGTGAACGGCAAGTTCGTCACGCTGCGGGTGCCTTACCCGATGGGCTTCCATTCCAAGGGACTCGATGGCCGCATCGACGATGCGAATATCGGCTGGAAGGGCAAAGGCCTGTGGTCGACCTATGCGGGCCGCGCGCCGTATCACATCGAAGGCGGCAAGGGCACGACCAGCAAGGTGGTCAAGTTCCAGTTACGGCCCGATCCGCTGGCGAAGTAAACGCGAGCTCAGTCACCCCTGCGTGTTGGTCAAGGCGCGGGCGCGTTCCAGCACCGGTGCAGGCAAGCCGTAAAGCCGGTTGAACACCGCCTGCATGTCGCTGCCCGATGTCGGCGCAAGATCGAGATTCTGTTTCTGCGCGTCCTCGATCAACGCCGGGTCTTTCATCGTCTCGTCGAACGCCTTGCGCAGGATCTCGATGCGATCCGCGGGCACGCCGGGCGGCGCGAAGAATGGCCGCGCCATGCTGGCGGGCGCCAGCATCAATTCGAGCGCTGCGCGGTCATCCTTGTTGGTGACCAGATCGACTATCAACGGTACATCCGGCAGCTCCGGTTGCCTGGTAAGGCCAAGCTGGATCAGCACGGTCATGCTGCCGCTCTGCAGCCATTCCGGCTTGTTGACGCGCAGGCTTCCGTAGGACACGCCGCAGCGGCCCTGCAGTTCCTTGCGCTCGATGGCAAGATCGATCTCGCCCGAGGTCAGGTAGCCGCGCACAATCTTGAACTTCGAGTCCAGCATCTTCGCCATGGTCGCGGTGAAAGTGGTGAGCTCGGAACCCGCGCCGGTGGTGCCGACCATGAATTCCCGGGTCTTCACATCATTCATCGACGTGAAGCCGGAATCCTTGCGCGCAATGCAAAGCCCGGTTTCGCGCGCCATCGAGCCGATGTAGTTGAGCTTCAGTGCGTCGAATTGCGTGCCGGGCAGGCCAAGCAGCGGCATCAGCGGCACGAAGCGGTGGCCGGTGCCGATCACGGTGCCATCCCTTGGCGCGGTGTTGGCAAGCGAGTTCACGGCATTGAGAGAGCCGGCGCCCGGCTTGTTGCTGGGGATGATGAGCGGTTCGCCGGGAATGTGCTTTGACAGATGCCGCGCCAGCAGGCGCGCATAAAGATCGTAAGTCTCCCCGGCACCAAGCCCGATGATCAGCGTGATCTGTTTGCCCTTGTAAAAGTCCTCTTGTGACGTTCCTTGCGCCGCGGCCGGCTGCATCGCTCCGGAGAGCACGGCCATCGCGAGCAAGAGACCATACCGCTTCGCTGGCACCCGAACCTCCGGTTTTGATCATGATATCGCCTTCAGTTTGCCCGTTTTGCGGGCTCCGCTGCAAGGGCGCGGATATGGAGAGTTTCGCTGCGGTGCAACCTCTTCGCGTACCGCGCGTTGTTTCCGATCATCCCATTTTGAGGTGCCGCAATGCCCCAGCCGTTCACGGAATGGAAGGTTCTCCCGCATGGCAAGCTGATCGCGCTCGACAGCGATCTGCTGACCGTCACCGTCGATATCCCGATGCCGGTCGGCAACCTGAAGCGCCGGATGACGGTGGTGCGGTTGCAGGACGCGCGGCTGATCATCTTCAGCGCCATCGCGCTCGATGAAGACGAAATGCACAGCCTGGAGAATTTCGGAAAGCCTACGTATCTGATCGTGCCGAATGACCATCACCGGCTGGATGCGAAGATCTGGAAGGACCGCTACCCGAATATCCAGGTGATAGCGCCTGAGGGCGCACGCGCGAACATCGCGAAAGCGGTGATCGTCAATACCACCCGTGCCGACTTCGGCGATCCCAATGTCACGCTGATTGTGGTGCCGGGAACCGGCAATCGCGAGTTGGCGCTGGAGGTGCGGCGCACCAACGGCACGACGCTGGTGCTCAACGACATCGTGGGCAATGTGCGCAACGCGTCAGGCTTTGGCGGTTGGATTTTGCGGCTGATGCGCTTCGCGGGAAAGGAGCCCCGCGTGCCGCTGCCGATCAAGTTCGCGTTGATCAAGGACAAGGCGGCGGTCGCGCGGCAATTGCGTCAATGGGCGGAGCTGCCGTCGCTCAAGCGCATTTTGGTATCGCACGGGTCTACGATCGAGAACGATCCGCGCGGGGCGCTGCGCAAGCTCGCGGCGTCTCTAGGCTAGAGCCTACTTCCCGCCGAAGAAGCGCGACAGCGCGGCGACGAAAGTGATGGGTTTCCCGCTGGACGTGCTCTTGCGGCGCTCCTCGCGCGATGTCGGCTCCGCGCTGGCATAGCTCGACGCTCCTGTCAGGCCTGCGACCCCGGAGGCTTCGAGGCTCACCGGCGCGAGACCGGAGAAGCCGAGCACCCGCGCGGCGGCAGGGGTGATATCGATGACGCGCCCGCGCACGAAGGGGCCACGGTCGTTGATGCGAACCATCACGCTCTGGCCGTTGCGCTTGTTGGTGACGCGCACCTGCGTGCCGAAGGGCAGGGTGCGATGTGCAGCAGTGAAGCCGCCAGGATTGGCGCGTTCGCCGCTCGCCGTCTTGCTGCCTGCATAGCCATAGACCGATGCCGTGCCGGATTCTGCCAGCGCGGCAGGCGATCCCAATACCATCAAAGCAGCACCACAGACTGCGGAACGAAAGCCAACTGCCATCACCGGCCCTCCAAATAATTTCAAAACGATGTGTGTCGCGCCCGCCGCAACGGTTGCGAACGCCCCCTGTGAGGGCGAACTGAGTCAAAAATGAGAAGCAGCCTGTAGTGAGAAGCGGCTTGTGCCCGTAATGTTCCGCATTGCACCGGGGAAGATGTGGAAAAGGAGGCGCTTGTCAGCGGTATCGGGGGCTGGCACGAATAAGCGCAACGGAAACAACAATGAGTGTCAGGGGGGCCTGTGGCTGAGATCGGGGCGGCAAGTCAGAACAAGCAGGATGCGGCGAAGATCGCGCGCCTGCGCCGCCGATTCCCCACCGTCGCCTTGTTGCGCAAGCGCGCACGCATGCGCGTGCCGCGCTTTGCCTTCGATTTCGTCGATGGCGCGGCCAATGACGAGATCTGCCGCCAGCGTAATGCGGATGCTTTCGCCTCGGTGGAAATCCTGCCGCATTATTGCGTCGAGACCAAAGGCGTCTCCACCGAAGTGGAGCTGTTCGGCCGTAAATATGCCGCGCCCTTTGGCATCTCGCCGATGGGCTCAGGCGGACTGATGTGGCCGAAGGCCGAGCAGATGCTGGCGCGCGAGGCACAGCGCCGCAACATTCCTTATATCCTCGCGACGCCGGCCAGCGCCTCGATCGAGGAGATCGCGAAGATCGCGCCGGACGTGTTCTGGTTCCAGCTCTATCGCTTCGCTGACAACGATCACGCCATCACCTATGACCTGGTGCGGCGCGCAGAGGAGGCCGGCGCGCAGGTGCTGGTGCCGACCATCGACAGCGCCGGAAAATCAAAGCGTCCGCGCGATATCCGCTGGGGCGTGAAGGTGCCCTTCCGCATCGGGCCGATGGTGGCGGCGCAGATTGCCGCCGCGCCGTTCTGGGCGATGGGATTTCTCAAGCATGGCCAGCCGCGCACGGAAAATCTCGCCAAGTATATTGAGGGCTATGCGACGCGCGACAACACCGGCGAGCTGATGCGCGTTAATTCCACCGGCAGCCACACCTTCGATGAGCTTGCGCGGCTCCGCGACCGCTGGAAGAAACCGTTCGTGGTGAAGGGCGTGCTGCATCCCGCCGATGCGGAGCGCCTTGTTGCGCTCGGAGTCGATGGGTTGATTGTGTCGAACCACGGTGGCCGGCATTTCGATGGCGCCCCGGCGTCGCTCGACATCCTGCCTGCGATCGTTTCCGCCGTCGGCTCGCGTACGACGGTGATGCTCGACAGCGGCATCCGCGGCGGCCTCGATATCGTGAAGGCGCTGGCGCTTGG
Source organism: Bradyrhizobiaceae bacterium (assembly GCA_947481685.1). Lineage (GTDB taxonomy): Bacteria > Pseudomonadota > Alphaproteobacteria > Rhizobiales > Xanthobacteraceae > CANKHA01. Next base: position 6,598 of record CANKHA010000032.1, on the reverse strand, counting down.
CGCGAAATGCACTTTCGCCGGTCGGCCCTATCTCTATGCGGTCGGCGCGCTGGGAGAAGACGGCCCGCGTCATATAATCGACCTGTTTGCCGATGAGCTGAAAATCGAATTCCAGCATGTCGGCATCCGTTCGGTGGCGGAGGCGTCCAACATTACCGTGCGACAGACGCGCGCGTGGCGGGTGTGACGTTGCGGTAGCATATGCCGGGTTGATCGGCGGCGGATGCCCCGCCAAACTCACGCAGTCACCAAACAAGCGAGGCCCGCAATATCCACGCTCTTTGCCTTTCTCCATCATCTTGCGGCGTTCACCCTGGTGTCGGCCGTCGCCATTGAATTCACGGTGATCCGTCAGGAGATCACGCATGCCGAGGCGAAACGGCTCATCGCGGTCGATACGGTTCTGGGCATCGCTGCGACGGCGCTGCTTGTGATCGGCTTGCTGCGGGTGTTCTATTTCGAGAAGGGCGCGGTTATTACTTCTCCAGCCACGTTTTCATCGCCAAGCTGTCGCTGTTCATGATCCTGGCCGGAATGTCGATGGTTCCGACCCTCGAGTTCTTGTCATGGCGCAAGGCGGTGAAAGCCGGGCAGGCGCCGTCGCCGACCCCGGGCAAGATCCGGCGCGTGCGCATGATCCTGCACATCGAGTTGGCTGGGATCGTCTTAATCCTGCTATGTGCGGCCATCATCGTCCGGAGCGGCTGGAACTAGCCAGCTGTTCCTTTATGAAATCAGCATATTAACAGAAAATCTTGCTGTGACCCATTGTGAGCGGATGCTGTCAGATATAGTGTCCCGCCAGGACGAATTGTCACATTCTGGAGGGAACTATGAATATCCGGATTCTGGCCGTGGCTGCGGCTATGTGCTTTACCAGCGCGGCTCACGCTCAGGTCATTCTTCTGTGGAGTTCGCCCGGTACAGCCTGCGTTCCCGACGACCAGACCGTCAAGTATAGCCGTTATAAGGGCGACCTTGCCTTCGTTCAGCATGCGGACAAGATTACAGATCCGATCGTATTGAACTGTCCCATTGCACCGTTCAGCAGCGAAGCGGGTTCGTTGAATCTTGGCATGACGTACCGCGACTCCACTGGAAAGAATACACAGACGGTTGTGCGGGCGCGGCTTTACAGTATGCCGCGGACTGCAGCCGCGACAGAGGTGGTTGCAGTCGTCACCTCAGATACTTCTGCAACCACAACGAACAACTCATTGGAAACGGCCTTCACAAATACCCTCGACTTCGATAACTTCATCTACTGGGTTCGTGTCGATATCCAGCGCAAGTCGAACAGCGACACGGCCATCTTCCATTCGGCCTACATCAATCAAGTCGGGCGATAAGCCTTTTCCTTCCCGGGAAACTTGTAGCACGGGACGCAGTTTCGTTAGCAAAGAAGAAAAAGAGGCGGCTGCATAAGCCGCCTCTTTTTCTTCTATCAACAGCGAAACTTAAGCGTGGATTGTTGCTGGCGTCACCAGCGGCAGGCGTTCGCCCGCGCTCTTGTGCAGGAAGGATGCGATCCCGGCTTCTGCGCTGATCATGAAGTGGGCAAAGGGACCGGAGGCCCCACTACTCTGGCGGCTGACGCGCGCGCCTTCGAGCAACAATATCAAAGTGTCGGCAAGCAATTCTAAATCGGTGATGCCGGCCTGATGCGCGAGGTCCACGAGCCGGTCGCGCTGCTTGCGTTTGAATTCCTCAATGACCTGGCGGGCAGGGCGGTCGACGTCAGCCAACTCAATGGCGGCATTGGCCGTGTCACAACCGCGGCCGTCGTTGCTGCTGGCGCATTCGGCACCGACGCCCCGCGGCCAGCTAAACGCGTTGCGACCTGTCGGTCGCAGCGCGTTTAGCTTTTGCGAGCTAGTGGATGGAATCTAACACTTGGTGCCCGCGTCTGACGGCCCGGATAATTTTGTCGGGATCAGCGGTCCATGTGAAGGGTTTTGGTTCTGAGTTGTGTTCGACGACGAAGCGATTGATTGCTTCTTGCAAGTCGACGACCGATACGAAGACGCCGCGTTTTAATCGTCGCTTTGTCAGCTTGGCGAAGAAGCCCTCGACGGCATTGAGCCATGATGCCGAGGTTGGGGTGAAGTGGAAGGTCCAGTGGGGATGCCGTGCCAGCCATTGGCGCACCTTCGGATGCTTGTGGGTAGCGTAGTTGTCGACGATGGCGTGGATCGACTTTTGGACCGGTACCTGCGCCTCGATGGCATTGAGGAAGCGGATGAACTCCTGGTGCCGATGGCGCTGCATGTTGCGGCCGATGACGGTACCGTCGAGGACGTTGAGAGCAGCGAACAGCGTGGTCGTACCGTGGCGTTTGTAGTCGTGGGTCATCGTTCCAGCACGGCCCGGCTTCATCGGCAGACCGGGCTGGGTGCGGTCGAGCGCCTGGATTTGGCTCTTCTCATCGACCGAGAGGACGACGGCATGGGCTGGTGGATCGACATAGAGGCCTACAATATCGCGCAGCTTGTCGACAAATTGCGGGTCGGTGGAGAGCTTGAACTGTTTCACCCTGTGCGGTTGAAGGCCGTGCGCACGCCAGATGCGTTGGACGGAACTCGCGCTGATATCGACGACCTTCGCCATCATGGCGGAGGTCCAGTGGGTTGCCTCTGCTGGTGGCTCGGTCTGGGTGAGCGCCACGACGCGTTCGGTGATGTTCGATCCCAGCGGACGGATGCGCGAGGGGCGTGTCTTATCGTGCAGAAGGCTGTCGTAACCCGCTTGCATGAAGCGTTCCTGCCAACGCCACACACAGGTCTTCGATTTGCCGGTCCGGCGCATGATCTCATTGGTGCCAAAACCGTCCGCGCTCAAAAGGACGATCTCAGCTCGCCAGACATGCTTGTGTGGGGCGTTGCGATCCCGCGCGAGAGCCTTCAGACGGCGGCGATCAGCGGGCTTGAGAGTGATGAAAATTCCAGTTCGCATGCGCCAGACTCGCATGCATCCAGTCAGATGGGAATCCCCTCCGGGATTCAAATGTCAGACGCGATCCACTAGTTGGTGGCATTGACTGCTTTGCGCACCACCTCGACGATATCAGGAGGTGTCGCATAGATGCGGCGCAGCGTGGCCTCGATGGCTTCACCCGTCACACTATCGATGTCGATACCGGATTGCGTCGCGTCGGCAATAAATTCGGGGTCCTTCATCATCGCAGCGAACGCCGTACGTACGGCCAAGAAGCGGTCATCCGGCGTGCCTGGCGGCATCAGGAACGGGCGTCCCCATAATTGCGCCAAGAGGATCAGTTCCATGGCCTGTCGCTGCCGGTCGGTTTTCGCGAGATCGAGGATCAAGGGCACATCGGGAAACATCGAACTCTTCGCGGTCGAAAGCTGCGCCAGCACGCGCGCCTTGTCGGTGTCGATCCACGGCTTGAGCACACCCTTGTAGCCGGCCCAGCTGTTGCTCACGCGGCCCTGCACCTCGCCGCGCTCAAGCGCGAGATAGACATCGTTGGCGCCCTTGTAGCCGGAGACGATCTTGAACTTGGTGCCGAGCACATTGTTGAGGAACAGCGGCATATAGTCGGTGGTGGGGTTGGAACTCTCGACAAGCAATTCCTTGTCGAACAGGTCCTTCATGTCCTTGTGTGGCGCGGTGTTCCACACAACGAGCAGGCCGGTCTCGGTATTGAGGCTGCCGAGCCATTTGAACTTCAGCGGATCGTAGTGCAACTCCGCATTGGGTGCTTCGAGTAGCGGCGTGGTCAGGATGGCGCGTTGCACGGTGCCGAGCGCGGTGCCGTCCTTGGGCGCGATGTTGAAGAGGTTATTGGTGACCCGGATACCGCCTCCGCCGGGCATGTTCTGCACCACGAGATCCGGTTTACCCGGGATGAACCGGCCGAGATGCCGTGCGACAAGCCGCGCGTAGGTGTCATAACCGCCGCCGGCGTCGGAGCCGACATACATCGTGAGGTGCTTGCCCCGGTAAAAGTCTTCGACAGGATCGGCCGCGAGCGGCGTTGGGAGAAGGGCTGCAACAAGAAGCGCCAGTGACGCTGTGCCTGATTTCATCAATCCGCCTCCCGGAAATCCCGACGCATCTTATTGCCGCGTCTCTACGCGTTGCGCGGACAGTCAGGATACCGGATCGGAAGGACAGGCTCAACGCACTACGACCCTGTTAGCCGCTGTGCGTTGACCGTGAGTGCGGCTACTTCTTACCGACGCCGCGGGCCGCTCAAGCGGCATCAGCGTGAAGCTTCGCAGTGCCCCGCGCCGCAGCACGTCGATGGTGACATCGAGCGCGATGCGTTCGCCGTTGGGGAGCCGGATCAGGTCGTCGACGCCGGTCACGGCTTCGCTATCGACATGCACGACGGTGTTGAGACTCATCAATCCCGCGAGCGATGCGGGGCCACTCGGCTACAGCGCATTGATCATTGCACCCGAGACGTTATCGATGCCGGCAACATGGGCATGGCGGCGCGACACCGGCATGACGGCGCGGGAATAGGCGTCAGGGATGTCGGTGTCGGACGCGGCGATCCCTTCATCTTCGACAGCGGAAGACGAGATGAAATCATGGGCATTCATGGGTTACGGTGGAACACTGTCGAAATGGAAGTAGCGCCGATTTGGCCCACTGGCACGTCCGTGCGACAGTGGCGCTTGTCACCAGATGGCTCATAACGAGCTAGACGCGGAGGAATGATGGCGGATGGTGTGAACGACGCGATACGGGCCTATATCGATGGTCTGGCGGGCACGGAGAGCCCCGTTCGGATTCCCTGGGAGCAATGGTTGGTTCTCACGCCGCCCTATCAGGAAACAAAATTCACCCAGAAGGAAGTCACGAAGCGTTACAGGCGCAACGGCTATGACTGGGACATCCACGGCTCGCTCTATACGCCGGCCAGGGAAGTCGACCCGTCGCTGGCGTTTGTGTTCTTCCACGGCGGCGCGGATTCCGAGAGCGTGTTCGATCTCACGCCTGATGGCCGCCCCGGCGTTGCGCGCGTGCTGGCCTCGCAGGGCTTCACGGTGCTCGCCATCACCTATCCGGGGCATTACCCACCGGTCAATGTCTGGAAAGAGCCGATCGAGACGCGCCAGCCGATCTATCTGCTCGACAAAGAGCTGCCGCTGAAGGAAACGCTCGACCGCAATCTCAAATGCACCTTCAACACCATCCTGCAGGGCGCGGGCGAACTGACGACGGAGAACCTCAAAGGCTGCGATCTTCTTGTGTGGGGCCATTCCACCGGCGGATCGATGGCGGCGGCGCTGTATCGCTTCACGCCGCTGAAGGTGATCGGGCTTGCAAATTTCGGCACCGGCGGTCCGGACGGCTGGCGCAAGAACTGGCGCGATGAAACCAAGGCCGAGGAATACAAGGAGCTTGCCGTCGATGTGGTCTCCCGCCGCTCACCCAAGACCTATCATGAGGCAGGCTATGAGGATCCGCCGGACCTGATGCCATGGGGCGGCTCGGAGCAGTTGTTCGACTGGGCGAAGTCATCCCATCGATCGCAGATCAAGACCTCGCTTTGCGATAACCAGCATCGCGGGATCCCGATCATGCTGGAGCAGTATCCGCAGCAGGCCGGCCTGCCACTTGCGGAATATGTCGATCATCTCGAAGACCCCGACCCGCAATGGCTCAAGACCATCTCGGTGCTGGCGCTGGTCGGCGAGAACGATAAGGGCCATTGGGTCTGCAACGGCGCCAAGATTGCCGACAAGCGCGAGATGTATATGGCGCGCCGTTACAAGAAGAGCGGCGTGGCGCGCAACCAGGTCGTCGTTATCCCGCGCTACGGCCATTTCGGCTTCATGGAGCTGCACAACGAGAGATTCGTCTATCTCTGGCTGTGGGCGCTCAAGCACGGCTTCTTCGGCAAGCGCGGGTAGGGCCTGCGCAAGTTTCCCTCTCCCCAACCGGGAGGGGGTATAGTGATATCAGACAAAGTAAGCCACTTGACCGTGTATCGCGGATCAATTTCCAATTGCTGGATACCCTTCTTAGGCTTTAGTCGATAAGTTTCCTAGGGTGCGTCCCTAGCCAAATTGCTCTTTTGATTTTGTGCGGCTGCAAAGGTACTATGGCTCAGCCATTGGCGACTGAGAGACCGTTGAGCTCCCGCCTGAATTGAAGGGGAGGCCGTTATGTCTCGTGTAACCAGATCAGGATCCATCAAGCGAAGCACAAACCGCAAAACAGCGGGGTGCGCGCAGTTTGACCCAACTGCATTTTTAAAGACCGCAGCCAAAGGCCGCAAGGTTTCCACGCATCCACAGAAGCAAATCATCTTTGCGCAGGGCGAGGCTGCGGATTCTGTCCACTATATTCTGTCGGGAAAGGTCAAGGTCACCGTCCTATCCCACGAAGGCAAGGAAGCCGTTGTCGCAATCCTGGGAGTAGACGAATTCTTCGGTGAGGGATGTTTGATCGGACAGCCCAAGCGTTTGGCGACAGCGATGGCAATGACGGAATGCGTGACGATGCAAGTTGAGAAGAGAGCCGGTCCCGCAAATCTGCACAGGACGCTAAGTGGAGTTTCTGCCTGACGGCGGGCACGCTGTTGCCTGCGAATCAGGAGAGACCATGAGCAGACGACCGCGCC
>CANKHA010000031.1 GCA_947481685.1 Bradyrhizobiaceae bacterium | reverse complement strand
GGTGATGGTGGGCCTTCTCCGTCTGCAGTATCCGCCACACGAAAAAAAGCCGATCAGTCTCGCGGAGATCTTCACCGGCTTCACCTATTTGCGTCAAAACCGCCTGATTGTCGGCACCATCTCGCTCGACCTCAGCGTCATCATGCTGTGTGGCGTGCTCGCGCTGCTGCCCATCTATGCCCGTGACATCCTGGAAACCGGGCCGTGGGGCCTCGGCATCCTGCGGTCGGCGCCGGGAGCATTGATTGGCGGGTTTTTCCTGACCCGGACGACGCTCCGCACGAACTCTGGGAAAATAATTTTCGGCGCACTCTTTGTCTATGGCTTTTCCGTTTTGCTGTTCGGTATTTCCACCTGGCTGCCGCTGTCGTGTGCGGCGCTGATGGTTTACGGCGCGATGGATACCATCAACGGCATTGTCCGGCAGTCGATGATTCAGGCGCGCACGCCCAACGAAAAACTGGGACGGGTGGTCTTGGTAAGTACGATGTTCACCAGCTCGGCCAGCACACTCGGGCAGTTTGAATCCGGTGCGATGGCGGCGCTATTCGGCGTCGTGCCATCGGTGCTGATCGGCGGAGCCGCAGCCATCGCCGTCTTACTGCTGGCGATAAAGCTGTTTCCGGAGCTCTGGCATTTGCAAAGCGTGAATCCGGATCTCGACGAAGAGGCCCTCGCCGCGGCGGCGGAAGCTCCTACGGTTTGATGATCGGCTCGATGTTGCTCTTGGCGTGCTTGCCGGCGGGTGCATAGTCCGCCTGGCGGTTCCCCGACAGCAGCTGGGTATTCTCGTGTTGCAGCCGCGCATTGTCCTTGCGGGTTGCCTCCAGCGCACCTTCGGCCACGGCGCGGTCCATGCGCTCGCGCTCGAGCATCGCGTTCAGCTCCTCGACGCGCTTTTCTATGCGGCCGCGGCTCGCTGACAGGTCCGCCTCAAGCCGGGCGATCAGGTCGTTGCTCGAGCTGACTTTTTCTTCAGCGCGCGCCAGTTCGGTCTCGCGGGCACGCATGTTCTTGCCGAGCGCGGTGTTGCGTTCGACCAGCGCGGCACGTGCCTGTTCGAGGTCCTTGATCTGGCGCTCGTGCGCCTGTTGCGAGCCCTCGATCTGCGCCAGCTTCTTTTCCGCTGCGTTCCTCGCAATGGTCGCGTCGGTCATCTTGCGGTCGAAAGCGCGAAGCTCGTCGCCGCGCGCCGCCAGATTGGTGCGGGCTTCGACCAGCATTTTCTCCGCGGTGGCCGCGCGCGACTGCAACGCATCGAGCCGAATGTTCTGAGTGCTGCTTTCGGCGCGATGACGCTCCTTGGCTTCATCCAGCTCCGCCACCACCCGCGAATGCTCGGCTTCAGTCTCTGCGAAGCTTGCTTCGAGTTGTCCGAGGCGGCCCTGCGCGGTGGCAAGCGCATTGTTGCTGTCGGCGAGCAATCGCGACACGCGCGAGACTTCTGCAACGGTCTGGCCGAGCGACGATTGCAACGAATGACGTTCGTCGTCCGACAGCGCGATCTTCTGGCGGGCCGCGACGATCTCCCTCTCCAGCGTGCTGAGCCGCTTGCCGGCGGCCTGCGCCTGTTCGTTGATGATGCGGTGTTCGTCCGCAAGCGCATGGCGCGAAATGGTCTCGGCGGACAGGCGGCTTTCCAGATCGGCGACCTCGGAATTTTTGAGCGCAATTTCTTTCCCGAGTTCGATGCGCGCGCTTTCCAGCGACGACACCGTCAGGCGGACCTCTTCGATCTCGGCCTGCAGCTTGTCGTTTGCTTTGGAGAGGGAAGCCACATTCCTTTCGGTGTGGCCCAGTTGCGCACGACCCGCTTCGTAGGCGGAGCGGGTTTCGCCGAGCGTGATCTGCAGGCTGGCGTTGTGGGATTTTTCCTGCTCAAGGGCGTGCAGCGTCTTGTGCAGCGGATCGATGATCCGCCCGAATGCGAGCTTGAGGTTGTCCAGCTCTTCGACCTTGCGCGCCGCATCGATCACGAGGCTGCGCAGGGCTTCGTTCTCCGCCCCGAGACGAGTGCCCCTTTCCGCGGTGGGCTCGGTGCTGAGCGCGGGAAGCAGCGCCTCGCTCGACTCCGAAGTGTGTGCGGTCTTTTCGTCGGCAGCTTGAGACTTGCGCGCCAGGAAATCCGAAATCTTACTCATGACAGGCCCCCTCGATGGGCGAAGCTATAGAGCATTTTAAGACATTATTAACAGTAACGCTAACGGCCGGGCCTTCAAAGCTGAAGGCCCGAAGAGGGTTAACGCCGGAACGCCTGATTTATGGACGTTTCGGGCCTAATCGGCGGCTGCGGCGATCAGTTTAGGCGTCACAAAGTGGGTAAGGCGGCCGGCCTGCGCATGCAGCCTGGTCCAGTCATCGAATGGGAATTCGATGGTGACCAGCCCGCTGGTTGGCAGGTTCTCACGCAGCTTCTCGCGGTTATCGAGGTCGCCTGTGGCGATCAGTCCCGTCGCCAGCCGGTGCATGCTAGGATTGTGACCAATGATCAGCAGGGCCGGGCAATCGATGGCGTGTTCCTGGATGATCTCGAAAACGGTTTGCGGCGAGGCATCATAAAGACGCTCATCAAACGTCGCCTTTAGGCCTTTGCCCAGGGCGGGTGCCAGCAGCGCCCAGGTTTCACGGGTCCGTTTGGCCGGTGACACCACCACCCGGCTGGGCAGGAGGCCGTGCCCCCTCATGTAAGCGGCTATTTTCGGAGCGTCGCTCTGTCCGCGCTCGACGAGCGGACGGTCGTGGTCGCGGATCCGGCCGTCGGGACGGGCCGCTTTGGCGTGCCGTATCAGCATGAGAGTGCGCATGTCAGCCCTTGCGCGAAGTGTCACAGGATTGTGTCTGCCTTGGCGCAGAATGCAACGGCAATACGTCAGTTGAACGAAAGTTGCGGTCCGGTCGATTTTCCGTCTCAGGCGTTCTACATTATAGGGAGCAAGCTGCTTTGCAGCCCCCAAACGCAGGACGTGATGCAAGCCCACAAACCGATCTCCGACGGGCATAGCTGGTACGCGGAGCCGATGGCGCCGGTCCCCGAGCGGCCCCGGCTGACCTTCGATCTCGACGTGGATGTCTGCGTCATCGGCGGCGGGCTGGCTGGCCTGACGGTGGCGCGCGAGGTCGCGCGGCGCGGCTGGTCGGTGGCGCTGCTGGAGGCGCAAACGGTGGCGTCCGGCGCTTCCAGGCGCAATGTCGGTTTCGTGCTGCCCGGTTTCCTGGAGACGATCGACCGCATCATTGAGCGGGTCGGAATGGACCAGGCCAAAGAGCTTTGGACATTGTCCGAGCGCGGCGTCGAGTATGTGCGCGAGACCATTCGCGACACCAACATGCCAGGCGTGACGCCGGCCGATGGCTGGCTGCAGGTTGCGAAATTTCGTCACGATCCCGCGCTCAATAAAACGGCCACGCTGTTGTCGGAGCAATTCGGCGCGCAGGTGGAGTCCTGGTCGGCGGAGCAGGTGGGCGCGGTGCTCAAGAGCCCGCTCTACCGCAATGGCATGCATTTCCCGCGCGCCTTCACCGTTCACCCGGTGAACTATGTGCAGGGGCTGGCGGCTGCGGCCGAGCAGGCGGGCGTTCGCATCTTTGAGCATACGCCGGCGCTCTCCCTCGATCCCGCCGGCATCCGCAAGCGCATCGGCACGCCTTCGGCGCGCGTGCGTGCCGCGCAGGTCGTGCTCGCGGGCAATACCGGCCTGGAGGGCTTGATGCCGCGGCTTGCGGCCAGTCTGTTGCCGGTGACGAGTTATGTGGTGACGACCGTGCCGCTCGGCGACAAGCTGAGGGAGGCAGTCACCTATCAGGGCGGCGTCAGTGACACCGACTTCATGGACAATCACTACCGCATCACCGGCGGCGACCGGCTGGTTTGCAGCGGCGGCCTGACGACGTGGCAATCCGATCCGAAACGCTTTGTACGCCGGCTGGCCCGCGATATCCGCCGTGCTTTTCCGCAGCTTGGCAGCGTTGCTATCGATCACGTCTGGTCGGGCACCACCGGCAGCCCCGTTCACAAGATGCCGCAGATCGGTGAGATCGCGCCCGGCGTCTGGGTGTCGAACGGATATGGCGGGCAGGGCTACAACACCAGTGCGGTGGCGGGAGAACTGATCGCCGCTGGCATTGTCGAGGGCGACGAAAGCTGGCGGGCATTTTCGTCTTACGACCTGGTTTGGGCGGGAGGGAAAACCGGCCGCAGCGCGATGCAGGTTTATTATTGGTCCTGCCGATTCCGCGACCGCTTCCATGCGGTGTTCAATAATGCGCCCGACGCGCCGTAGGAAGCGGCGCCATTTATCGAAGCCATTGCTATGTCAGCTGGCGATGCCATGCCTGTTGCGCCTGCGGTTGAGCCGATAGCGGAGAGCGCGGCTGTTCCAACGCCTGAGCCGGTTGCCGCCGAGGTGTCCGAGCCGCTTGCAGCCGCGCCGGCCGAACAGAAGCCGGGCAACAGGTGGCCCCCCAGGAAACCGTCAGTTCCGAAGGCGGCAAAGTCGCCCGCCAAACGGGCCTCCGGCCCTAAAAAGCCAAGGTCGGGGTCCATGAAAGAGGCGGATAAAGACGCTAATATCGTTCCAGAGGCGGACGTGCCGCCTGCACGATCCCGCCGTATTTCCGCCGGGAGCTGAGGCATGTAACCGAAACCGGTTCCGATCCGTATCAATCATTACGGATGACCGCTTCGAAAGGCAGGCAAGCCATGACAGTCAATTATACCCGCCGTTATCTCCTCGGAGGCGCCGGCCTTGCGGCTCTAGCCCTCGTGCGCTGGCCAAGTCCCGCAAGCGCGGTGACGGCCACCTTCGAGGTGGAAAAGAGCGAAATCGAATGGCGCAAGATCCTGACCAAGGAGCAGTTCGACGTGCTGCGCAAACAGGGCACCGAATATCCTGGCTCGAGCCCGCTGAATAAAGAGAAGCGCAAGGGCACATTCGCCTGCGCCGGCTGCGACCTGTTGCTGTTCTCCTCGGATACCAAATTTGAGAGCGGGACCGGCTGGCCGAGTTTCTGGCAGCCGCTCGATAACGCGATCGGCACCGCGATCGACAAGGCCTTCCTGATGACGCGCGTGGAAGTGCATTGCCGCCGTTGTGGCGGCCATCTCGGCCATGTGTTCGAGGATGGGCCGAAGCCGACCGGGCTGCGCTACTGCATGAACGGCGTTTCGCTGAAGTTCATGCCAGCGGAAGGCGTGGGCCCGGCATAACCTCCCGGCAAAATCTGCCGCTTGCGGCAGGAAATATCTGGACAAGGCCGCTCCTCGGGGGCGGCCTTTTTCGTTTAAGTGTTTGATCTTCCTTTTATTCATCTCGTGGCGCGACGCTTGCACCGCATCCTCCAGCATTGCGGCTTCCTCACGCGTCCATCCGGGACGGGCCGTCAACGAAGTTGGAGATGAAGTCATGGGTATCTTCGGCGCACTCACCACCTCGGTGACAGGCATGCGCGCGCAGTCGTTCGCGCTCGAGAACATTTCCGGCAACATCGCCAATTCGCAGACCACCGCCTACAAGCGGACGGATACCAGCTTTGTCGATCTGGTGCCCGACCAGCCCCCGAGCAAGCAACTCGCCGGCAACGTCACGGCGCAGTCCCGCTCCACCAATACCGTGCAGGGTGACATTCAGACCGCCTCGGTCGGCACCTTCATGGCGATCAATGGTGACGGTTTCTTCGTCGTGCAGAAACCGGCGAGCGAAGTCGATAACCGGCCGGTGTTCCCCGGCATCAATCTCTTCACCCGCCGCGGCGACTTCCAGCCCGACAAGAACGGTTACCTGGTCAACGGCGCCGGTTACTTCCTGATGGGTATTCCGGTCGATCCCACCACCGGCAACCTCGTCGGCAGCGTGCCGCAAGTGCTGAAATTTCAGAACGATCTCTTGCCGGCGCAGAAAACAACCCAGGTCGAGTATCGCGCCAACCTGGCGAGCTATCCGCTCACGCCCAACCATGACACCGATATTCCCGGCTCTGAACTGCTGAATCCGGCGAACTTCATTGCCAATCCCGTGGCTGGTCCGAATTCGGCGGCCAAGATCACCGGTATCGGCGCAGCGCTGTCGCCCGATGCTGCTGCAAAGGTCACAGGCACCGCCGTTCTACCCACCACGATCGCGAATGCGGGCACGCTCACCATCAACGGCAGCGCCGCCATCAACATCACTGTCGGCATGACACAGGCACAGGTTGTCGCCGCGATCAACGCTGCGGCGCCGGCCGGTCTCGTGATCCCGCCGACCATCGATTCCGGCGGTCATCTGGTTCTGACCAGCACCGATGCCGACACGCAGATCGACGTCAGCAGTGCATCGACGTCCTTGATGGCAGAACTCGGTATCTCGGTTGGCATCACCAAGCCCGTCAACCTGTTGACGCAGAGCGCCGTGGCGCAGGGCGATACACTCACCGTCACGATCGGCGCCGCGACCAAAACCATCACCTTCGGCGTCAACGCAGGTGAAGTCTCTACGCTCGCCGAACTCAACAGCGCGCCCGACGGCCTGGGCGGCGTAAACGGCGGCACGGCCAGCGTGAACGTTGCCAACGGCAACATTACAATTATCGCGACCAGCTCCACCGAGGATATTCAGCTCACCGGTACGTCGGGCCTGCCGAAAACCTTCGGTATGCAGACAGCGTCCGCCATCCCATCGACCCAGACAGTGATCGCCGACGACGAAACGGCGTTCCTGAATTCCTCGATCGGCGGCGGCGCGGTCACGGCTTACGACGTGTCCGGTGCTCCCGTGAACATCCAGCTGCGCTGGGCGAAGATCGATAGCGGTGCCAGCGGCGGTGTCGACAAATGGAACCTGTTCTATCAGACGAGTTCCACCGCCACCGGTCAGCAGGCTTCATGGATCAATGCCGGCACCGATTATATCTTCAATGCCAATGGCCAGATGAATCCCGCGGTCACCAATCTCACGTTGAGTAACGTGAAGGTCGATGGTTTGGTGCTTGGCGATATCCAGCTTGTGCACGGCACCGGCGGAATGACCCAGTTTGCTGACCCGAACGGCAACGCCCAGGTCAATCTGCTGCAGCAAAACGGCTTCCCCGCCGGAGAGTTGCAGACGGTCGGCGTCAATGACAAGGGACGCGTGGTGGGCAGCTATTCCAACGGGCGCACCATCGATCTCGCCGAAATCACGCTGGCGAACTTCAACGGCCCGAACAATCTCAAGCGCATTGACGGCGGCGCCTTTGAGGTGACCGACGAATCCGGCCCCGCCATTTACGGCGCATCCGGCAACGTTGTCGGATCTTCGCTGGAAGGCTCCAACACCGATATCGCGGACGAGTTCACCAAGCTGATCGTGACGCAGCAGGCCTACTCGGCCAACACCCGCGTCATCTCGACCGCCAACACGATGGTTCAGGATCTCCTGAACATGCTGCGCTGAGGCCGCTGCGCCCGATCTTCGGGCGCATAACGTACCCTAAGAACGGTCTTCGTTCATGAGTCTTTCCCAGGCGCTTGCAACCTCCGTGTCCGGCCTGCGTGTTACGCAGGCCGGGCTGGCGCTTGTTGCGTCGAACGTCGCGAATGCGCAAACGCCCGGGTACATCCGCAAGACGATGGACCAGGTCGCGCTCCAGACGGGCGGACTTGGTAACGCCGTTCCCCGGTCATTCCGGCGGCATTTCAAAAATCCAAAGCAAAATCAGCAATTTGAGGGGATGGGGGAAGCGGTTTATGGCCGCATTCTGTCATTGTCCCACCATCGGCACCGCTATATAAGCGACCGCGCGAGGGGGAAGCTCGCCGGGGGAAATACCTGATGCACGGAGTGACTAAGGTGCAGGTGACCGCGGAAAAGGCGGACAAGACCAAAAATTACCGGCCGTCCGACAAAGAGCCTTTCATGAACGAGCGGCAGCGGGAGTATTTCCGCAACAAGCTGCTCGACTGGAAGGAAGAAATTCTGAACGAAGCCAAAGAGACCCTGCAGCATTTGCAGGACGAAAACGTCAATCATCCCGATCTCGCCGATCGCGCATCGTCCGAAACCGACCGCGCCATCGAGCTGCGGTCACGGGACCGTCAGCGCAAGCTGATTGCCAAGATCGATGCTGCGATCTCGCGGATCGACGACGGCACTTACGGCTATTGCGAAGAAACCGGCGAGCCAATTTCGTTGAAGCGGCTCGAAGCCCGCCCGATCGCAACGCTTTCGGTGGAAGCGCAAGAGCGGCATGAGCGCCGCGAGCGCGTCTATCGCGACGAATAAAGTCGCGGAGCGAGCTGCGCCCGGGTAAGGCGCAGCTCTTGTCTTGCCCGCAGGCCTAGGCCGCGGATTTCAGCGACGCCATATCGATCACGAAGCGATAGCGCACGTCGTTCTTCCGCATACGTTCCCATGCGGTGTTGATGTCCTGCATTTGGATCATCTCCACATCGCTGACGATGTTGTGCATGGCGCAGAAGTCGATCATCTCCTGCGTTTCCTTCATGCTGCCAGTCGCCGATCCGCCGATCGATCTGCGCGGCAGCATCAGGTTGAAACCGACAATCGGTTCGAGCGGCGTCAAGGCGCCAACCAGCGCCATTGCGCCGTCGAGCTTGAGCAGCTCGAGATAGGGATTCACGTCGTGGCTCACGGGAATGGTGTTCAGTAGAAAATGAAACGTCGCTTTGGCCTTTGCCATCGCGGCCTTATCTTTTGAAACCAGTACCTCATCGGCGCCAAGCCGGAGAGCATCCTTGCCCTTATCGGGGGATGTCGTGATCATCACCACATGCGCGTCCAGCGCCTTGGCGAATTTCACGCCGAGATGGCCGAGACCTCCGAGCCCGATAATGCCGACCTTCTGGCCCTTGCCGACCTTCCAGTGCCGCAGGGGAGAATAGGTGGTGATGCCGGCGCACAGCAGAGGCGCCACGGCTTTCAGATCCAGCGTGTTTGGAATTGTCACAACGAAGCGCTCGTCAGTGACGATCTGGTCCGAATAACCACCGAAGGTCAGCTTGTCGGAGCCGCGCTCCTTGCCGTTATAGGTCGGCGTACAACCCTCTTCGCAGTAAATCTCGAGGCCCGCGTTGCACGGGTCGCAGTGGCGGCAGGAGTCCACGACCGTGCCGACGCCTGCGATATCGCCGACCTTCAGCTTGGTGACATGCTCGCCAACCTTGACGACGCGGCCGACGATTTCGTGGCCGGGCACCATGGGATAGAGCGAGCCGCCCCAGTCGTCCCGCGCCTGATGCAGGTCCGAATGGCACACGCCGCTATAGAGGATGTCGATTTGCACATCGTGCGGACCGGGATCTCGCCGATCGAAATTGAAGGGGGCAACGGGTGAAGTCGCCGTCTGCGCGGCATAGCCTTTAACCTGGATATGAAGCGCCACGACGTGGCGCTTGAAGTCATCGCTAATATTCCGGGCAAGGAGGCCATCCGGTTGCGCGCGGACATCCTGTGGGCGGCGCAGCGCTGGTCGCAGGCGGCGGAGCAGATTGAGCTGCTTTACGGCGCGCGCTGGCAGGAATGGGCGCCGCTGGCGGACACCGAGCGCTCCGATATGCTGCGCGCCGCCATCGGCTTTGCCATCGGTGAGGATTCCATCGGGCTTACGCGCTTCCGGGAGAAATACGTGGGCAAGATGTCCGAAGGGCCCGATAGCCGCGCCTTTGAGGTCGTCACCACGCCGGCCGGCAGCGGCGGCGCCGAATTTCGCGACGTTGCAAAGGCTGTGGCATCGGTCGATACGCTGGACGGTTTCTTGCGGGCCATGCGCACGCGCTTTCCGGACACGGGCGCCGCAAGCGTGACCGGCAAGCAAAGTCAGGCGAAAGCCGTGCCGGTCGCCAGACAGGCGTCCCGCTAGACGCTCATTGTCTTAGATGCTTCGGCAAGCCTTGCGGCGCTATGAGCCGTAACTCTGGATGAGGCTTCCCGCCACCAAAGCCCAGCCGTCCACCAGCACGAAGAAAATCAGCTTGAACGGCAGCGACACCACGACCGGTGGCAGCATCATCATGCCCATGGCCATCAGCACCGATGCCACCACCAGGTCGATGATCAGGAATGGCAGGAACAGCAGGAAACCGATCTCGAAGGCGCGTTTCAGCTCCGAGATCATGAAAGCCGGCACAAGAATCCGCAGCGACATGTTCTCCGGGCTGGCCGGAGCAGGTTCGCGCGACATATCCGAGAACAGCTTCAGGTCTTTCTCGCGTACATTCTTCTGCATGAAAGCGCGCAATGGGCCGACACTGCGTTCGAAAGCCTGCTCGGTGGTGATTTCGTTGTTGAGCAGCGGCCGGATGCCGGTGTCGTAAGATGTCTGAAGCGCCGGTCCCATCACGAAGGCCGTGAGGAAGAGCGCCAGCGCGACGATCACTGCGTTGGGGGGCGCGGTCGCGGTGCCGAGCGCGGTGCGCAGCAACGACAGCACCACAACGATGCGGGTGAAGGACGTCATCATCACGAGGATGGACGGTGCGAGCGACAGCACCGTGAGCAGCGCGATCAGCTGGATCACGCGCTCGGTGAGGCCACCGGTGCCCTGACCGCCGAAATTGATGCTGACATCTTGCGCGGCGGCGGAAACAACGCTCGCTGCGAGGAACCCTGCTACTCCAACTGCCACCGTCACCAGACGAACGCGGCAGTCGGAATGAAGCGCCATCAGGGCTTTCCTGGGGGACGGCCGAGCAAATTCGCCATCTCTTCTTCGAGGTTGTCATAAACCGCTTTTGGAGCGGCGGGCTTTGGTTCGGCCTTTGCCTGTAGCTTCGGCTCCGGAGGCGCGAAGCGGGGCGCCGGTGGCGCCATTGGTTCGGTCCTCATCGACATCGACGCTTCGGTGAAGCGTGGTTCGCTTCCACGGCGCAACGAAGCTTCCAGCATGTTGGCCATGTCCGAGAGGTTTTGATCCGGGCTCGTGTTGGCCATGATCTTCTCGTCGATATCGACTTTCACGATCGGCTTGGGCGTCGGTGCTGGAGCCTGCGGAATCACCGGCGCGGGCGCTGCTATTGTCGGCGCGACAGGAGCGGGTGGCGTCGGAACAGGGCGGCTGACCGGCGGCGTTACCGGGCGGGTGAAGGTTGGCTCACGCGGCGCTGCGGGGCGCGCGGACAAATCGCTTGAAGGATTGTTGATCGCCTCGGAGCGGGGCGCGGGCCGCGTTTCGAGCCGTGGCTCAGGGCGCGCAGATTGCTCAGGTGCTCGCTCCGGTTCGGCTTGCGTGGGCCAGGTCCATTGCGCCGGTTCGTCGGGGATGCGCGGCGTGCGGCCGTTGTTTTCAGCCTGCGGCTGCAGCGGGAAGGGCGTGGGTTCGCCGAGCGGCACCGGACGCGGCAATGTCTCCGAAGTCGACAGGCCGCGGCCAAGCGTCGGCTCGATCTTCACGCGTGGCGCGCCGGAAGCGCGCACGATGTTCTGCTCGATCACCACATCGGTCGGACCGCCGATCATCACCAGATGCTCGACGTTGTCCCGCCGGACGATGATGAGCTTGCGCCGCCCGTCGGGAAGGTCAACGGAATCGACCTGCCCAAGCCGGGGCTGACGTCCGCGCGCGCCAGCGTTGCCGCTGCCGCCTGAGTAGCGTTGCAGCGCCCAAAAGACACCGACAACCGCGACGAACAGGAACAAGACAAAGATCAATGCCTTCACGGCAGTCGTCATCTCGGGCAATGAGTCAAACATCGGCTCTGCGTCTTTCTGCGTTTAGATCACGGTGCGGCGAAGATCGCCCGAGTGTTAACGCGTGGGGCAATATTTGCCTAACTGGATACTAACAAATCATTAAGATTTTGGCCGCTTTTTGGCGGGGATGCCGATGGCAAAAGCACTTCCATGGTAAACGGCCCATTAACGGTCCGGCACTCTGTATATACCCGTTAACTCTGCGTTAACCATACACCCGGCAATGTCTGCCTACCATGGTAAGGGGCGTAATTCCCATACTGGCCAAGGGGACATGGTCCATGCCGATTTCCAACATCCCGCTTTTCGCCATGCTGCGCACACGTATGCAATGGCATCAGGAACGCCAGCGCGTGCTGTCCGAAAACGTGGCCAATGCCGATACGCCGGGCTTCCGGCCGCGCGATCTCGTGCCGCCGAAATTCGACCGGATGACACCCGCGGCAGGTTCCACGTCGGGCGTCACGCTGGTGCGCACCGATCCCGGTCATCAGGCGTTGAGCGGTGGAGGGGCCGCCGGCAGTTCGTCATTCGCCAGTGCGCGCAACACCGGCCAGCAGATCCGTCCGGCGGGCAACGCCGTCAGCCTCGAAGAAGAAATGATCAAGGTTGCCGCCAACCAGATGGACTATCAGGCGGCGACGGCCATCTACAGCCGCAGCCTTGGCCTGATCAAAACCGCCATTGGCAGAGGATAGGAGAGGGTCTTGGATTTTCTGAAATCAATCAGCATCGCTGCTTCCGGTTTGCGCGCGCAGGCCGGTCGTATGCGCATCATCTCCGAGAACATCGCCAACGCGGATTCGACCTCAACGAGTTCGGCGTCCGATCCCTATCGCCGCAAGATTCCAACCTTCCGCGCCGAAGTCGACCGCGCCATAGGCGCGACCGTTGTCGATCTGGGCAAGGTCGCGACCGATCAGAGCGCCTTCCGCACCAAATATCAGCCGGGCCATCCCGCCGCCGACGCCAACGGCAACGTGAAATATCCCAACGTCAACTCGCTGGTGGAAATGACCGACATGCGCGATGCGCAACGTTCCTACGAAGCGAACGTCAACGTCATCACTGCCACGCGCCGCATGCTCCAGCGCACCATCGGAATCCTGAAAGCCTGATCAACCTTGAGGTGAATGATGTCTACCCCCGCTATTGCCGCCAATGCCTATTCCAGTCTCGCGCGTCTGACCGACCCGGGAGCCGGTGGTGGCCTCGGCAAAATCGCGGGAGGCGGCGAGTCCGGCGGCTTCAGCGATATGCTCAAGCAGGCCATCGGTGCGGTGGCTGAAACCGGACGCAACTCGGACGCGCAAACGCAGACACTGGCGACGGGCAAATCCAACATCGTCGATGTCGTCACAGCGGTGGCGGAAACCGAAACCGCGGTCAGCGCGATGGTTTCGGTGCGCGACAAGGTCGTGCAGGCTTACGAAGAAATCATGAGGATGCCGATCTGACCGCTTTGGTCGGACGCATAACAGGCATCCCAAAAGGTATTGCATGACAGGACCCGAGGTAATGGACGTCGCGCGTGATGCGATCCTCACGCTCGTGCTGGTGTCAGCTCCGCTGATGCTGATCGGATTGATCGTCGGCGTCGCGATCTCGCTGTTGCAGGCGCTGACGCAGATTCAGGAAATGACTCTTGTTTTCGTGCCGAAGATTCTGGCGATCTTCGTGGGCATGCTGGTCGCGTTGCCGTTCATGGCCGATACCCTGCAAGGTTATATGACCCGGCTTGCCGCCCGTATCATCACGGGCGGGTGAGCGCGCAAAGCGATGCAGATCGACGTCTCATTCCTGCCGGCCCTCGCAGCAGCTTTCCTGCTGGTCTTTGCGCGCATCGGGACGATGGTGATGTTGCTGCCTGGCCTCGGCGAAATGAGCGTTCCGGTTCGTGTCAGGCTCACGATGGCGCTGCTGCTGGCCGCGATGCTGCTGCCGCTCCACCGCGCTGCTTATCCTGTCGATCTGGCAACGCCAGGGCCGGTGGTGACGTTGCTGTTTCAGGAATTGCTGGTCGGCGCGGTGCTGGGGCTCACCGTCCGTCTGGCTATTTCCGCCGTGCAGGTGACCGGCAGCATCGTTGCCCAGCAACTCGGTCTTGGTTTTGTTACCGCAGTCGATCCGACGCAGGGCCAGCAGGGTGCACTGATCGGAAACTTCCTCGCCATCCTCGGCGTTACGCTGATTTTCGCCACCGATATGCATTATCTCGTGATCGCTGCGCTCAATGACAGCTACGATCTTTTCAAGCCCGGCGAAGTGCCGTTCTTTGGCGACATCGCCTCACATTTCACCAACACGATTGGCATGGCCTTCAAGGTTGGCGTGCAGCTGTCCGCGCCGTTTATCGTATTTGGCCTGTTGTTCAATCTCGGGCTTGGCGTGCTTTCCCGGCTGATGCCGCAGATGCAGGTCTTCTTTGTTGGTCTGCCGCTTTCCATTCTTCTCGGTCTTCTCATCCTTGTTCTCGTGCTTGGCGCGATGATGAGCACCTACATCATCTACGTCGAAGGCGTGTTGATGCAGCTCACGCCAAGGTCATAGGGAAGCGGGGGCAACAATGGCCGAGAACGAGAATGGTGCGGATCGCTCAGAGGACCCGACACAGAAAAAATTGGACGAGGCCCTTGAGCGCGGCGACGTCGCCAAGAGTCAGGAGGTCAATACCTGGTTCATCATCGCGGGCTCCACGCTGATCCTGATGTCGTTCTCGGGAAGCATGAGCTCTGGATTGCAGACGTCGCTGCGCGGGTTCCTCGCCAACGCGCACGATATCCCCGTCGATGGCCGGGGCATCATGCGCATGACGACCACGCTCGGCTTCGAACTCCTGGCCGCGATCGGCATACCGTTCCTTGTGCTCGTCCTCGCCGCCATCGCCGGCAACATGGTTCAGCACCGGCTGGTCTGGTCGATGGAATCGCTGAAGCTGAAATTCAGCAAGATTTCTCCCGGCGCCGGGTTCAAGCGGATGTTCTCCAAGCAGGCGCTTGCCAATTTTGCCAAGGGCCTGATCAAGCTCGCGCTGATCGGCACTGTGATGACCATGATGCTGTGGCCGGAGCGCCGCCGGCTCGACACGATGGTCACCATCGATCCGGCAGCACTCCTGCCGCTGATCAGGACGCTGGCGCTCGGCGTGATGGGGACTGTGGTCGCGATCCTGGCGATTATCGCCGCCGCCGATTACCTGTTCCAGTACCGGGAATGGTACGAGCGGCAGAAAATGTCGCTGCAGGAGATCAAGGACGAGTTCAAGCAATCGGAAGGCGACCCGATGATCAAGGGCCGCATCCGGCAGATGCGCCTCGCGCGCATGAAAAAACGCATGATTGCCGAAGTGCCGAAGGCTTCGGTGATCATCACCAACCCGACTCATTTCGCGGTGGCCTTGCAATACGAGCGCGGCATGAACGCGCCGCTCTGCGTGGCCAAGGGCATGGACGCGGTGGCGCTGAAGATCAGGGAGATTGCGGCCAAGCATAACATCCCGATCGTGGAGAACCCGCCGCTCGCCCGCGCGCTCCATGCCACGGTGGAAATCGATCGCGAAATACCGACGGAGCATTACAAGGCGGTGGCCGAAGTCATCGGCTACGTCATGAAGCTGCGAAAGGCGGTTTCGCGTTAACTTTCAGTGGTTTTGCGGGGGAAACCGCTTGCGCGACCCACCCCGGCTGGGGCACTCAGGGAGTGCGCTGCTTCGCGCGCACATTAAGTGGGCGCTGCTTTGCCGCGCATGGGACGGGATCCGAGCCGATTATGGCCACGCAGGATACAGGCGTACGTTCGGAGCGCGCGGCGGTCGATCGCAGCCCGGGCACCGCCCGCGGCGGCAGCGTCGGGCTGGTGATTGTGGTTGCGATCACCCTGGTTGGCGCGGCCACCGGGCTCCTCTTCGTCGAACAGAAGGTTGCCGGTCAATACATCACCGCCTTGCTGGCGTTGCTTGCCAGCGTCGGCGTGTTTTCGCTCTTCGCCATCGCCTCAGGCATCCTGCGCTTTCCGGGCAATAGCGCGGGGAGCCCGCTCGCCAAGGCAGCGATGGATGGCGCCGCCGACGGCCTGCTGGTCACCGACCAGAGCGGTCATGTCGTTTATGCCAACGGTGCCTATCTCGATCTTACCGATGCGGTCGATGCCAATGATGTGCGTCCGGTGGAGCGCGTCTTTGTCGGCGACCCGGAGGTATCTGAATCCGTCTATCGCCTGCTGAAGGCCGCGCGCGAAGGCCGCAAGCTGCAGGAAGAAGTCCGCATCCCCGGCCTCAACGACGCGCCCGCGCGCTGGTTGCGTCTGCGGGTGCGCCCGCTCGGCGACGGCAAGCTGGCAGTCTGGACCATTGCCGATGTGACGCGCGACCGCGAGCGGCAGGAAAATGTCTTCCAGGAACTGCAGCATGCCATCGATTATCTCGATCATGCTCCGGCGGGCTTCTTCTCCGCCGACGCGCAGGGCGACATCGTCTATCTCAACGCGACGCTGGCGAACTGGCTCGACCACGATCTGGCGGAAGTCGGCAATGGCGGCCTGAAGCTCTCGGACATCGTGTCGGGCGATGGCGCGGCGCTGATCACGATGCTGTCGGCGGCGCCGGGCGATGTGAAGAGCGAAACCTTCGATCTCGATCTCAAAACCCGCAGCGGCCGCACGCTGCCGGTACGCCTGTTCCACAAGGTCGCCTTCGGCGCCGACGGCGCGGCCGGCGCTTCACGCACGCTGGTTCTGAACCGTTCGCAGGATGACGGCACCGATCCGCAGCGCGCGGCGGAAGTGCGCTTCATGCGCTTCTTCAACAATACGCCGATGGCCATCGCCACCGTCGATAAAGCAGGCAAGATCGCGCGCACCAATGCGCTGTTCGCGCGCATGTTCCACAATGTACTGAAGGGACAGGGCGCGCAGGGCGAACCGGTTTCGGTGATCTCTATCGTGGGCGAGCGCGACCGCGCGACGCTGGAAGCCGCGTTCAGCCAGGCTGCACAAGGGCAGGGCGAGATCGCGCCGGTCGAGGCCGCGTTTGAAGGCGATCAGGAACGCTTCGCGCATTTCTTCATCTCCGCCATCGAGGAGAAGGAAGAGCGCGACGGCGAAGCGGCCATCGTCTATGCGCTGGAAACCACCGACCGCCGCAAGCTGGAAACCCAGTTCGCCCAGTCGCAGAAGATGGAGATGGTCGGCAAGCTCGCCGGCGGCATCGCCCACGATTTCAACAACGTGCTGTCCGCTATCATGATGGCGACGGACTTCCTGCTGAACGCACACAAGCCGACCGATCCGTCCTTCCAGGACATCATGCAGATCAAACAGAACGCCAACCGGGCCGCGAGCCTGGTGCGGCAGCTGCTGGCCTTCTCGCGGCGGCAGACGCTGCGCCCGCAAGTGCTGAGCCTTGGCGAAGCTCTGTCCGATCTCACCATGCTGCTGCGCCGTTTGATCGGCGAGAAGGTGCAGCTTGAGGTCGTGCACGGCCGCGATCTCTGGCCGGTGAAGGTGGATATCTCGCAGTTCGAACAGGTGATTGTGAATCTCGCGGTCAATGCGCGCGATGCCATGCCGGAAGGCGGCAAGCTCGTCGTGCGCACGAGCAATCTGGCTGCCGACGAGAGCAGGACCTACGAAACCAAGGGCATGCCGTCGGCGGACTATGTGCTGGTGGAAGTGTCCGACAGCGGCACCGGTATTTCGCCGGAGATCATCGAGAAAATTTTCGAGCCGTTCTTCTCGACAAAAGACGTCGGCAAAGGCACCGGCCTTGGGCTCTCGACCGTTTATGGCATCGTCAAGCAGACCGGCGGCTTTGTTTATGTCGACTCGGAGATAGGCCGCGGCACCACTTTTCGTATTTTTCTGCCGCGTCACATTCCGGGCGCAGAGGAGCTTGAACAGGCGGAAGCGCCTCCGGCAATCGCCGGTGCGCTGGCAGCGACCGACGAAGTCGTTCGTGCGCGCGCAACCGATCACACCGGGCAGGGCACTATTCTGCTGGTGGAGGACGAAGACGGGCTGCGCTCGCTCAATGCGCGGGGGCTCATGTCACGGGGCTACACGGTGCTGGAAGCCGCGAACGGCGTTGAGGCGATGGAAATCCTTGAGAAGAAGGATGGCGCCGTCGATCTCGTTGTCTCGGACGTGGTGATGCCTGAGATGGATGGGCCGACCCTGCTGAAGGAAATGCGGGTGCGCAATCCGGAGCTCAAGATTATCTTCGTGTCCGGTTATGCCGAAGAGGCGTTCCAGAAAAGCCTTCCGGAAAACGAGCAGTTCGCCTTCCTCGCCAAGCCATTCACGCTGAAGCAGCTGGTGGCGGCGGTGAAAGAAACCATGGCGAGCTGACAAATCCGCTTCTGCTGAATAAGGAAACGCCCCGTGGGAACATCCCGCGGGGCGTTTCCTTGGCTTCCAGAGAGGACGCGTATTGCGGCTTAGCCGCAGACCTCAATCCGCCGCCAACCCTCGGCCGTGCGTTCACGCACCATGTGGCAGTTCTCTGCGAGACGGGGCTGCACGGTCACCGTGCCACGCCGGTCAGAAGGGTAGGTGTCGGCATTCGCCGCCGCTCCGACAATGACGCCACCGAAAACGCCTGCCGCAATCGCGGGGATGACCCATACCGGGTAAGCCTCGGCCTTGTTCGGAACTGTCAGCGTCGTTGCGGCGATCACACCGGCCACGGTCAATGCTGCGATTGTTTTTACCATTTGGAACCTCCATTTTCTTCGTTGGTCGCACGGAGCCAATGGATTGCGCGCTGGGTCGTTCCGGCGCGCGGTGTCGGACGGCGGGCAATCACAAGGTCATTATGCGGCAATGGAACTTCGATGCCGCTCCATGGCCATTTCGCGACAGATTGTGGACATTCCGCAGCGCGCGTCAGGCGCTCGCGGGCCGCGCGATCTTCGGGCGCGGAGGCTGCTCGAGCGCCTTTTCGAACAGCACGCCGACCTGTTCGCCTGTTCGCCACACCGTGCGGCATTTGCGGTAGATGCCGCCGCGGCCTGACAGATGCAGCTGGAATTCTTCCGGCACGTCTTCAGCATTTTTGACGTCGAGTTTTGCGCCGGTGTCGGAAATGTCCGACATGGTACAGTTGCGCAGCTGCGCACTCGCGCCGGTTCCGATCCAGGCGGTGTAATGCAGCGCGCGGCGTTGTTTTTTGCGCTTGTCTTTGATCATAGGCTGGAAGCTGCGTAACGAAGGGGAAGCGCTCTCTCGACGAGATTAAGCGGCTTTTCGTTACCAATGATTAAAGGTATCGGCGGCTGCGGCCGCCGGGACGCGGACATCAGCCGCGCGCTGTCAGCACTTCGGCAAAGCATCCGTCAGCCGGTCGAGCGTCGCGGCGAGATCGGCTTCCGCGTCAGCGGTGGAGATCCCGACCACCCGATAGTCGCGCTTTGCGAGCCAGGCTGCGCGCTCGACGCGTGTTGCTTTGGCTTCGTCGGTCTCATCCTTCGGCACCAGCTCCACTACCGACCGCGCGGGGAAGGAGACGAAATCGCAGATATGCGGGCCGACCGGAGTCTGCCGTTTGAAGCCGTGGCCGGCGAAGCGGCGATCCTTCTTCAGTGCGTTCCAGAAAGTGCGTTCGGTATCGGTCGGATTTCTGCGCAGCAGGCGCGCCAGCCCGCGCGCCGGGCCGCCTTCGATCGGTCCCGGCTGCGTGCCGCGCTCGGCCAGCAGGCTCCGCAGCGTCTGCGCTTCGTCGCTGGTGAGGATGCCGCCCGACGCCGGACCCTTGCGGCCTTCCACCAGCGCGGTGATCACGCCGTGAAGCGTCTGGATATCCTGCTGCGTCGGGTTCATGCGATTGAAGACGTTGCGCAGATTGATGACCATGGTCTCGCGCTTTTCCGGCGGGCGGAAAAATTCCACCCGTTCCAGTTCGCGTTCGAGCGTGGCGAAGAAAGCGCCTAGCTGCTCCTTGCGCGCTTGCGGGGAGCGCGCCGGCATCCTGAACGGCAGCGCGCCGCCGGTGGCGTATTTGTAATATTCGTAGGCGATCACATTCACCGCCTGCGAAAGGTTCAGCGATGCGAATGCCGGATTGACCGGGAGCGTGATGATGCGGTCGGCGAGCGCGATCTCGTCGTTCTCCAGCCCGTTGCGCTCGCGCCCGAACAGGATGGCGACCTTTTCGCCACCCGCGAGATCGTCAAACATCAGCTTGGCGGCTTCATCGGCGCCGGCCACGGGCTTTGCCTGATCGTGTGCGCGCGCGGTTGCGGCCAGCACCATGGTGCAATCGGCGATGGCCTCCTCAACCGTTTCGAATATCCGTGCGGCGTCGAGGATATTGTCGGCACCCGCCGCCATCATCTTCGCCTTGGGATTGGGCCAGCCTTGCCGCGGCTTGACGATGCGGAGTTGGCCAAGGCCGAAATTTCCCATCGCGCGCGCGGTCGCGCCGATATTCTCGCCGAGCTGCGGCTCGACCAGAATGATGATCGGCCCAGGTATTTCCGCCCAGTCCTTGGTCTTGTCGGTTCCCGAGCCCGGCATCGTTTACAGCACCAGAATGTCGGTGATGCCACCGATGGAGGCGAGGGCAGAGATCGGCTCTGCCTGCTGCGTGTTGGTCCCGAGGCGATACAGCGTCTTGTAATTCTTCTCCAGCAGCCCGCGCAGCTTTGCTGCGTCCTCCGCCGTGTAGCGCTTCGGCGCATACTCGATCGACAGTGGCACGCGGCCGAGCAGGTCGCCGAGCCCTTCGACCACCTGCGGCTCAAAGCCTTCGGTATCGATCCAGATCACGCCCACCTGTTCGGCGGAAACGCCTTCCGTGCGCAAAAGGTCGTCGAGGCGCGTGACCGGCACGTCCAGCTTTTCCAGTCCGTCGTAGGAGGGGTTGGCGCGCAACGAATGTCCGCCCTTGTTACGGGGATGCAAATGCAAAATGGCCGTGCCCGCCACCGCGCCCAAAGCCTTCGGCACGATGCGGACACGATCGGTCAACCCATTGGCCGCGATATTCATGGTGAGCAGCCGCAGGTTTTTCGGCTCGGGCTCGCAGGAAATCGCCCGTGCGAAGCGGCCGCTTCCCAGCGCATAGGCGGTGTGGGTGCCGATATTCGCACCGGCATCGACGAATACCGCATCGGCCGGGAGCCGCCCCGTGTCGCTGAGGATCCTGGTCATCTGCGCGATCTCCTCGCGCTGCCAGCCGTCACGCCACATCAGCCAGTGCGCCACCACCCGGTCGCCGGGATCGACGAAGAAATTGCCCTGCGGCCCCTGGCAGTAAATCAGATGCCCGCGCTCCGCGAGACCGTTGAGCACGGTCTCCCGCATGGAGCGGCTGCCAAGCACGACGGGCTTCAGAATCCGCCGGCGCAGGTCGCGGCGGAAACGGCCCATGGCGCCGCGCGCCTTGGCAAAGAGCGGAAAATCCACGGATTCAATCCTTTGGCGGGCCAGCCCGCGCCTTCCTATAACCGCGCAGCGGGCCGGGCGGAAGCGTCACAGGTCCCATGCCCGTGGCCACCTTGCAGGACAGCCCCCGCCGGGCGCATAGGTTTTGCCGCTCTGGCCCGCTTGGGCTTTCCCCGACGCATCTGCCGGCAAAGGTTCGAAACGCTATGGCGAAAATCAAGGTGGCAAACCCGGTCGTCGAAATGGACGGCGACGAGATGACCCGCATCATCTGGCAGTTCATCAAGGACAAACTGATCCATCCCTATCTCGACGTGAACCTGCTCTATTACGACCTCGGGATCGAAGCCCGCGACAAGACCAACGACCAGATCACCATCGACGCCGCCGAAAAGACCAGGGAAGTCGGCGTGGCCGTGAAATGCGCCACCATCACCGCCGATGCCGGCCGCATGAAGGAATTCAACCTCAAGGAAATGTGGAAATCGCCGAACGGCACCATCCGCAACATCCTGGGCGGCACCATTTTCCGCGAGCCGATCATCTGCAAGAACGTGCCCCGCCTCGTCCCGGGCTGGACCAAGCCGATCATCATCGGCCGTCACGCTTATGGCGACCAGTATCGCGCCACCGATTTCAAGTTCCCGACCGCGGGAACCATCACGCTGAAATTCACTGGCATCGACGGCAAGGTCATCGAGAAGGAAGTCTTCAAGGCGCCCGAAAGCGGCGTGACGCTTGCGATGTACAACCTCGACTCGTCGATCCGCGATTTCGCCAAGGCGTCGTTCAACTACGGCCTCAACCGCGGCTACTCGGTCTATCTCTCCACCAAGGACACCATCCTCAAGCAGTATGACGGCCGCTTCAAGGAGCTGTTCCAGGAAGTGTTCGACAAGGAGTTCAAGGACCAGTTCGCGGCCAAGAAGATCGTCTACGAGCACCGCCTGATCGACGACATGGTGGCTTCCGCGATGAAGTGGTCCGGCGGCTATGTCTGGGCCTGCAAGAACTACGACGGCGACGTGCAGTCCGACACCGTCGCGCAGGGCTTTGGCTCACTCGGCCTCATGACCTCGGTGCTGATGACACCGGACGGCAAGACGGTGGAAGCGGAAGCTGCGCACGGCACCGTGACCCGCCACTTCCGCGAACATCAGAAGGGCAACGAGACTTCGACCAACTCCATCGCCTCGATCTTCGCCTGGACCCGTGGTCTCGCGCATCGCGCCAAACTCGACAACAATGCGGCGCTGGCCAAGTTCTCCGCCACGCTGGAGAAAGTCTGCGTCGATACTGTCGAGTCCGGCTTCATGACCAAGGATCTCGCGCTGCTCGTAGGCGCGGACCAGAAGTGGCTCTCGACCACGGGCTTCCTCGACAAGATCGACGAAAACTTGAAGAAGGCGATGGCTTAGCGGCGGGCTTCAATCGTTACGGAAAACGGCGCGGGAAACCGCGCCGTTTTTTTATTGCCGGAATTTGACAGTGCATTGCCTTATTTTTCGCCGGTCACGATCCCGTTGTCACATTCGGATAGGACTCTCTTTGCCGCCGCGATTGGGGTAGCATGGGGCAACGTAACGAGGCCCTCGCAGAGGAGACAGCTATGGGACTCATGGACATCCTGAATGGAATGCAAAACGGGCCGCGCGGCCAGACCTAGCCCGGCAAGGGCGGCATGTCGCCGATCACCATGGCGATGCTCGCGCTGCTTGCCTACAAGGCCTACAGTAAAATGAGCGCCCCACAGACGGGAAGCGCGCCGCAACCGCAAGCGCACCTGCCTCCGGCCGCGAATGATAGCGGCGGGCTGGGTGGTCTGCTCGGCGGATTGCTGGGTGGTGGTGCTTCACCTGCCGGAGCAGGCGCTGGCGGTCTTGGCGGTCTCGCCAGTATGCTGCCGGGCGGCCTGGGTGGCCTGCTCGCGGGCGGCGCGGCCGGCGGCCTGCTGAGCGGCGGTCTCAACGATCTGCTCAATCAGCTCTCGCAAAGCGGCCATGGCGATGTGGCGAAGTCCTGGGTTGGCACCGGGGCGAACAAGGCGATTTCACCCAACGATCTCGGCGCTGCGCTGGGCGATGACACGGTGACTTCGCTGGCCGAACAGGCTGGGCTGTCGAAGATGGACTTGCTCAATGGCCTGAGCCAGCAGATGCCGCATTTGGTCGATCAGCTCACGCCGCAAGGGCGCGTGCCGGACGAGCACGAAATGTCACGGATGATTTGAAGGGTGGACATCACATGCTCTGGATTTTGATTATTGGAGTGGTGGCGGGATTCGTTGCCCGCTAGTTTGCGCCGGGACCGAACAACGCGATGGGATTTCTTCTCACCGTAGTTCTCGGCATCGCGGGCGCATTCCTTGCGACGTTCATTGGTCAACTGATCGGCTGGTACCGGCCCGATCAGGGCGCGGGCTTCATTACTGCAACAGTTGGTGCGGTGGCGGTGCTGTTTATCTGGAACCGGCTGGTGGCAGCGCGCGCGATCCCGGACCCAGGTTCGCGGCCGCCGACGGTCTAGAGCGCAATCCGGCGAAAGCCTGTCCCGGACTTGATCCGGGATAGGAACCGGTTCGCCGCAAGATTACGCGACAAACTAACGAATTCAGAGTCTGATCCGATTGAATCGGATCAGACTCTAGCGCGGCTCTTCTTCGAGCTCTTCGGTGATCAGGTCGCCGTCCTTGGTGACCATTTCATCGCCAAGGCGCTCGCGCGCGACCTTGCGGATATGCGCGGCAATCTGCGGTGAGCGTTCCATCAGCGCCTGAAGATCGTGCGCGTCGAGCACCAGAAGCCGCACGCGGGTGAGTGCCGTCGCAGTGGCAGAGCGGCGCGCCCGGCGCAGCACCGCGATCTCGCCGAAGAACTGACCTGCGCCGAGTTGCACGCGCTTGTCGGGCAGGGCGATTTCCACATCGCCCGCGGCAATCACATACATCGATTGCGCCACCTCGCCGCGCAGCGTGATGATGGCGCCGGGCTCCAGCACCTGCGCGCGCAGCAGCCGCATGATCTCGGCAACCTCCACCGCGTGCAACTCGCTGAAGATTGGGATGCGCGCCACCATCGCCCAGGTGATGACGAAGTCGCGCCGGTGGATCTCGTTGGAGAAAGCCGTCGCGATGATGCCGGCGGGAAGGGCGATCATCATGATGCCGGTGACGATGGTGAACGAGGCCACGAAGCGGCCTGCCGTTGTCACCGGCGTCACGTCGCCGTAGCCGATGGTGCCGAGCGTCACGATAGCCCACCACATGGCATCGGGAATGGTGCCCATCTTCTCGGGCTGCACGCTGCCTTCCGCCAGATACATCAGCGAGCCGGACAGCAGCGTGGCGCCGAACAGCAGCACCAGGCAGCCCAGCAACGCGCGGCGCTCGGAATAGATCGCGTCCAGCAGCGAGCCCATGCCGGCCGAATAGCGGCCCAGCTTGAAGAACCGCAGGATGCGAAACACCAGAATGAAGCGGAGATCCGCCGGCAGAAACAGATCGAGCCAGAACGGAAAAATCGCGAGCAGATCGACGATGCCGCTGGGGCTCAGGGCATATTTCAGCCGCGCCTTGTTCGGGCTCAGCTTCATGAAAGCGCCTTGTTCGGCTGCTGCCCAGAGCCGCGCGGCATATTCCAGCGTGAAGACGATCAGCGAGATAAACTCGATCCAGTCGAACAGCCGCGCATAACGCGCTTCCAGGCTCGGAACCGATTCAAGGATGACCGCAAGCAGGTTGATGCAGACGAGAAGGGTGAGGCCACGGCTGACCATGGCGCTGACAAGGTCGCCATGGGGCCCTTGCTCGAGGATCTCGTAAAATCTCCGGCGCAGCCGCGGATGCTTTTCGTGAGGGGTCATTGTCCCATCCGCGGCGAAGCTTTCGCCATAAGGGTGTCAGCCGCCGAGCGCCGCTTCCACCGCCGCGAGCGCGGCGTCGGCCTTGGAGCCATCGGGGCCGCCGGCCTGCGCCATGTCGGGCCGTCCGCCGCCGCCTTTGCCCCCGAGCGCCTCCGCGCCCTTGCGCACCAGATCGACGGCGCTGTAGCGCGCGGTGAGATCGGGCGTGACGCCGACCACGATCCCGGCCTTGCCGTCCTCCGTCGTTCCGACAATCGCGACCACGCCGGAGCCGACCTGTTTCTTGCCTTCATCGACCAGGCTCTTGAGATCCTTGATCTCGATGCCGCTGACGGAGCGCGCCAGCAGCTTGATGTCGCCCACGGTGCGAACGCTGTCGGCTGCAGCCGCGCCTGAACCGCCGCCGCCCATCGCGAGCTTCTTCCTGGCATCGCCCAGCTCGCGCTCCAGCCGTTTGCGCTCATCGAGCAGGCCGGCAAGGCGTTGCGGCATGTCTTCCAGCGGGGCGCGCAATTCGGCCGCCGCCGATTTCGCCGCTTGCATCATGCTGTTGGCGCTCTTGCGCGCGCCGCGTCCGGTCAGCGCCTCAAGACGGCGCACGCCAGCGGCCACGCCGCTGTCCGCGACCACTGTGATCAAGCCGATGTCGCCCGTGCGTTTGACATGCGTGCCGCCGCAGAGCTCGACCGACCAGCCGAGCGTGTTGCCGGTGCTGTTGCCCATCGCAACCACGCGCACTTCGTCGCCGTATTTCTCGCCGAACAGCGCGCGGGCGCCGGAGGCGCGGGCATCGTCGAGGCCCATCAGCCGCGTCGTGACTTCGGAATTCTGCAGCACGTAGTCGTTGGCGATGTCTTCGACCCGTTCGAGTTCTTCGGCGCTCATCGGCTTCGGATGCGAGAAGTCGAAGCGCAGCCGGTCGGGTGACACCAATGAACCCTTCTGCGCGACGTGATCGCCCAGCACTTGGCGCAAGGCTTCATGCAGCAGGTGGGTGGCGGAATGGTTGGACCGGATGGTGGTGCGGCGTGCGTGATCGACTTCGAGCGCGAGCGGGGCGCCGGTTTTCAGCGTGCCTTCTTCCACCGTGCCGAGATGCACGAAGATGTCGCCCAGTTTCTTCTGCGTGTCGGTGACGCGGAAGCGGATGCCGTCCGCGTGAAGCACGCCAATGTCGCCGACCTGGCCGCCGGATTCGCCGTAGAACGGCGTCTGGCTCAACACCACCGCGCCGGACTCGCCTTTTTTCAGTTCGGGCACTTCCTTGCCGTCGCGCACCAGCGTGGTGACGACGCCTTCGGCATTTTCGGTTTCATAGCCCAGGAATTCGGTAGCGCCGACGCGCTCGCGCACGCCAAACCATACCGCCTCCTGCGTGGCGTCACCCGAGCCCGACCATGAGGCGCGGGCCTTCGCGCGCTGACGATCCATCGCATCGGTGAAAGAAGCGAGGTCGACGCCAATGCCGCGGTTGCGGAGTGCATCCTGCGTCAGGTCAAGCGGGAAGCCGTAGGTGTCGTAGAGCGTGAAAGCGGTTTCGCCATCGAACATGTCGCCCTTCTTCAGCGACTTCGAGGCGTCGTCGAGGAGCGTGAGCCCGCGCTCCAGCGTGTTGCGGAAGCGGGTCTCTTCCAGCTTCAGCGTCTCGGTGATCAGCGACTGCGCGCGCACCAGTTCCGGAAAGGCCTGGCCCATTTGTTGTGTCAGGGAAGGCACGAGCTTCCACATCAGCGGGTCGCGCGCGCCGAGCAGTTCGGCATGACGCATGGCGCGGCGCATGATGCGGCGAAGCACATAGCCCCGGCCTTCGTTCGAGGGCAGCACGCCGTCGGCGACCAGGAAGGAGCAGGAGCGCAGATGGTCCGCGATGACCCGGAACGAGCCGACGGTCTTCTCATCCGGTCCGTGGCCGAGCGCGGAAGCGGTCGAGTCGATCAGATGACGGAACAGGTCAGTCTCGAACACGCTATCGACGCCCTGCAGGATGCAGGCCATCCGCTCCAGACCCATGCCGGTATCGATCGAAGGGCGCGGTAGCGGAACACGCTCTTCTTTCGTCAGCTGCTCGAACTGCATGAACACGAGGTTCCAGAATTCGAGAAAACGGTCGCCGTCCTCTTCCGGGCTGCCGGGAGGGCCGCCCCAGATGTGATCGCCGCGATCGATGAAGATTTCCGAACAAGGACCGCACGGCCCGGTTTCACCCATCGCCCAGAAATTGTCCGAGGTCGCAATGCGAATGATGCGCTCTTCGGGCAAGCCTGCGATCTTTTTCCAGAACGTGGCCGCCTCGTCGTCGGTGTGGTAGACGGTGATGAGCAGCTTGTCTTTCTTCAGCCCGAACTCCTTGGTGATCAGGTTCCAGGCGAGCTCGATCGCGCGCTCCTTGAAGTAATCGCCGAACGAGAAATTGCCGAGCATCTCGAAAAAGGTGAGATGGCGCGCGGTGTAGCCGACATTGTCGAGGTCGTTGTGCTTGCCGCCCGCGCGGACGCATTTCTGCGAGCTCGCCGCGCGCTGGTAGGGCCGCTTCTCGATGCCGGTGAAGACGTTCTTGAACTGCACCATGCCCGCGTTGGTGAACATCAAGGTCGGGTCGTTGCGCGGCACCAGCGGAGAGGAGGCCACGGGCTCGTGGCCGGCTTTGGCAAAGTAATCGAGGAAGCTCGACCGAATTTCGTTGACGCCGCTCATGTCATCCCGCGCTGGACCCGGTATCGCTTAAGCGCCGGTCCGGATTGAGGTTTCAGGCGTCGATTTTAGCGGCGGGGGGACCTTAAGTCCATGCGCGGCGGCGGCCTTCTCCCGTGCGGAAATAGCGGGAATCAAGCCTCAAAAAGGCAAACCGCCAGACCTCGGGTTCACCCGGGTTCTGGAAATGAAAAACCCCCAGGTCGGATAAATCCGGCCTGGGGGTTTGGAAAGCACGCATACGCACCAGTTACGCTACAGACACACTCTCAAAGTTCTCAGGTCTATTCGTCGTCGTCGGCGTCTTCTTCCTTGTCGCCGGCCAGGATCTTTTCGGCGATGACGCCGGAATTGGCGCGCACCGCCGCTTCGATCTTGGCGGCCATTTCCGGATTGGCGCGCAGGAAGGTCTTGGCATTTTCGCGGCCCTGGCCGATGCGCACGCTGTCATAGGAGAACCAGGAGCCGGACTTCTCGACCACGCCCGCCTTGACCCCGAGGTCGACGAGTTCGCCCATCTTGGAGATGCCCTCGCCATACATGATGTCGAATTCGACCTGCTTGAACGGAGGCGCCAGCTTGTTCTTCACCACCTTGACGCGGGTCTGGTTGCCGACCACTTCCTCGCGGTCCTTGATCGCGCCGATGCGGCGGATATCGAGCCGTACCGAGGCGTAGAATTTGAGCGCATTGCCGCCGGTGGTGGTTTCCGGCGAGCCATACATCACGCCGATCTTCATGCGGATCTGGTTGATGAAGATAACCATGGTCTGGGAGCGCGAGATCGAAGCGGTCAGTTTCCGCAGCGCCTGGCTCATCAGCCGGGCTTGCAGGCCGGGCAGGCTGTCGCCCATCTCGCCTTCCAGTTCGGCGCGCGGAACCAGCGCGGCCACCGAATCGACCACCAGCACGTCGATCGAGCCGGAGCGCACCAGGGTGTCGCAGATTTCCAGCGCCTGTTCGCCGGTGTCGGGCTGCGAGATCAGGAGGTCGTCGATGTTGACGCCGAGCTTGCGGGCGTAACCCGGGTCGAAAGCGTGTTCCGCGTCAATGAAGGCGCAGGTGCCGCCCTTCTTCTGGGCTTCGGCGATGCAATGGGTGGCGAGCGTGGTCTTGCCGGAGGATTCAGGGCCATAAATCTCGACGACGCGCCCGCGGGGCAGGCCGCCGATGCCGAGCGCGATGTCTAATCCCAGTGAGCCGGTAGAGACGGTGTCTATTTCGATCGAAAGCTTGCTCTTGCCGAGCCGCATGATCGAGCCCTTGCCGAAAGCGCGCTCGATTTGCGAGAGCGCGGCATCAAGGGCCTTCGTTTTATCCATGGAATTTCCTTCAACGACTCGCAGCGCAGCTGAACCCATCTTCCGCTCCTTATGGCCGGTAATCGCGGGAGCAACAACGCGGGGGTGAGCCCAGCCCTGCCTGTCCCGAGGGAAATTGGACTGTACACTATTTGTTCTCAGTTCGCAATATGTTCTTTTCGGAACCTGGGTGCTGGCCTGTTTCGACCCCTAGTGGCCTAAGTTGAAATACGCACTGGCCTGTTTTGCTGACGCAGTTCCCGTTAAGCTGGCGGATCGGCGCTTATGCGGTGCCGAGTATCCGTCAGGATTCCATCATGACAATCCGTGCAACAGGAGCGCTGCTCTGCGCTGTCGGCTTCCTATGTGCGAGTTCAGGTCTAGTTGTGGCCAAGGACGAACTGCCAAAATCGGCAGGTTCGAAGGCGGCTGCCGGGACACCAACTTCACAATACCAGCGTAACCATCCAGATGAATTTTCAGCCCGGACCAATAAAGGCACCAAGTCGAACACCAGCGACCGCATGGGTGGTGGAGGCGGTAAGGGCTCGGCAGGCAAAAGAGCCGGTCCCGCAAATCTGCACAGGACGCTAAGTGGAGTTTCTGCCTGACGGCGGGCACGCTGTTGCCTGCGAATCAGGAGAGACCATGAGCAGACGACCGCGCCGGAACCACACACCGGGCTTCAAGGCTAAGGTGGCGCTTGCC
>CANKHA010000030.1 GCA_947481685.1 Bradyrhizobiaceae bacterium | reverse complement strand
GAGCTATCGCATTTCGCGCGGGTGCAATGCGCGCGCGGAATGCGTTTGATATCAGTTCGTTGCAAATGGCAAACGAGGCCTATAATTGATTTTAATGCCCGGCACCCCGGGCCACGTCGTTCTCTCAAGGAGCAGTGTTATGTCCGTTGCCACTCAGGTTAAGGATCCGCCGGCGTCGATCCAAAAAGCACGCCAGTTGCTTGAGCAACTCAATCAGGACGCTGCCAGCCACAACATCTGGGTTCGCACCCAGATGAACGCACCGGCCCAGTTGCCATGGTTCACCAATACCGGGGGCGACACCGGCATTGCGCCGATGGCGAGCGGACGTGTCGCCGCC
The DNA here is from genome assembly GCA_947481685.1 of Bradyrhizobiaceae bacterium. Lineage (GTDB taxonomy): Bacteria > Pseudomonadota > Alphaproteobacteria > Rhizobiales > Xanthobacteraceae > CANKHA01. The sequence continues at coordinate 29,774 of CANKHA010000030.1, read as the reverse complement.
AACCAGATGAAGACGGCGGCTTACCGCTGGAAATGGAAAGAATACAGCCCCTTCCTCAACCGCATCGCCGGCATCGCGAGCGCCGCCGAAGTCTCCCCGATCGAATTCACCGACCGTCAGAGCATCCTGCTCACCAACCCGGGGCTCGGCGGCCGCCTGCAGGTGACCAACACCATCCGTTGCGCGATCTCGATCTACAACCCGGGCGACGTGGCCCCGGCGCACATTCACAGCCCGAACGCCAGCCGTACCATCCTGTCCGACAAGGGCGGTTACACCAACGTGGAAGGCGAGCGTTGCGAGGCTTCGCGCGGCGACATCATCCTGACGCCGAACGGCACGTGGCATGACCATGCCAACGACGCTTCTTCGCCGGTGGTCTGGATCGACATGCTCGACTGGCCGTTGATGGAATTCCTCGATTGCGCCTGGGTCGACCAGGAATATACTGGCGCCTCGGACGGCACCAACGAGAAAAGCCAGCCGACCATCTACGCCGACGGTCATTCGGCGCGGCTCTACGGCAACGGCGGCCTGAAGCCGACCTTCATCAACCATCAGCGCGGCTGGGGCAACGATCCGACCCCGATGTTCCATTACAAGGGCGCCGACCTGCTCGCTTCGCTCGATAAGCTGCGCAAGGAAAAGGGCGATGCCTATGAAGGCATCCAGATGCAGCTGGTCAATCCGGTGACCGGCAAGCCGGTATATTCGACACTGGACTACAATGTGCAGCTGCTGCGCCCCGGCGAAGAGCCCCGGTTCAAGCGCGAAACCAGTGCCACCTTCATCGTAGTGATGGGCGGTTCGGGCTACTCGGAAATCGGTGGCAAGCGCTACGACTGGGAAGAGAACGACATCCTGGTGGTGCCGAACTTCCAGTGGCGCCGCCACGTCAACACCGGCAAGTCCGATGCTATCCTTTACACCGTGTCCGATGCGGCATTGCTCCGCAACATCGGCCAGTATCGCGCTCAGGGCAAAACCGCCGACGGCAAGATTGAACAGATCGTCAGCTAGACGTTCTCGATCGTGAAACGAAAAACGCCGCCCAATGGGCGGCGTTTTTTTATGCTCGTTTCCGCTCCGGCGATTAAGGGAGCCTACTTCTCGTCAACCACGTGGCTGCGCAGCGTGCCGATGTTGGAGATCTCGACCTCCAGCACATCGCCCGCCTTCATCCAGACCGGCGGCGTGCGCTTGCCGCCGATGCCTTCCGGCGTGCCGGTGGCAATGATGTCGCCCGGCGACAGCGTGGTGAACTTGGAGCAGAAGGCGATGATCGCCGGGATGTCGTGGATCAGCATGTCGAGACCCGACTTCTGCATCTCCTGACCGTTCAGGCGCGTCTTGAGCACCAGCTTGGTGGGATCGGGAATTTCATCGGCCGTCACCATCCACGGACCCAGCGGCCCGGTATGCGGGAAATTCTTGCTCGCGATCAGCGAGTATTTGAAGAAGTCGCGGGCGCTGCCGTCGCAGAAGCAGGTATAGCCGGCGACATAGTCGAGCGCCTTGCTGGGATCAATCGCGCGGCCCTTACGGCCGATCACCACTGCAAGTTCGCCCTCGTAGTCGTAAGTGTTCGATGCCTTTGGCTTCACCATCTCGCCGTCATGCGCAGCCAGCGTGTCGGTGAAGCGCGTGAAGATATTCGGCAGCGTCGGAGCTTCGTGGCCGGATTCCGCGGCATGGGATTTGTAGTTGATGCCGATGCAAAGGATTTTCCGCGGATTGGGAATAACCGGCAGGAAACGAATGTCAGCCAGCTTATGGTCCGGCTTCGCGCCCTCGATCGCCTTGCGCATGTCATCGATGGCGCCGGCATTCAGGGCCTGACGCAGATTACGATAGGCGCCCTTGAGACGTTCGTTCAGCGTGACGACACCGTCACCGACCACCGCACCGAAAGCGGGATTACCGTTCGCCACATAGCTCGCGAGCTTCATTGATTGTCTCCGCGCGCCGAAGGCGGCGCTTACTTATGATCGTGTTTGTGGTCGTGGACGTAGATCGCACCGCCGTCCGGCCGGTTCAGCAGGTGGCCGCAACCGGCCTTGTTCGCCCAGTATTCCCAGGTGCGCCAGGTCTCGGTCGAATAAGGGCTGTAGCCCTTGTTGCGCGCGTCGATCTCGCCCTGCGAGAGATAGCGGATCTTGCCGCCGAGCACCTTGGCATTCTGCAGGATGCGGGCATTGCGCGGCAGGTAAACCGACATGCGCACGACTTCGATCAGTGACTTCGCAGCCGACGCAAAACCATGGCCTCTCATCAGCGCGACGTTGTTACCCCCGAGCTTTTTCGCAAGGTCATGTGCCTGATCCATGTTGGACACGAGCACATTGGTGTCGCCGAATTTCTCCGCGATATCCCACACCGGAACATTGGCGCCGATGAAGCTGCCGGCGTGGATCACCGGACGCAGCGGCGTGTCGGTCGCAATACCGAACGGAAGGATATCTTCCGCATGGGCATGCACCACCGCCATGACGTCCGGGCGCGCCGCAAGAATGCCAGCATGGATGAACCGCTCCAGATAAAGCGGGCGCTTTTCGTCCTTCACCGGCTGGCCATCCATGCCGAATTCGACGATGTCGTCGCGGGTCACCATTTCCGGTGCGAGCGAGCGCGCAAGGAAGAAATGGTTTGGCTTGTCGGGATGGCGGATGCTGACGTGGCCATAGGCATCCACCACGTCTTCACGGGCAAGAATACGATTGGCGATCACGAGATCGTCCATGATCGCGTCGATTTTATCCATGGCTGTGGTCTCCGAGATCAGAACGCGGGTTCAGTGTGCCCGTAGGTCTTAGCGAACAGCTCTTCGATCGGCATTTTCTTCGCGATGAAATGCTGCTCATGCATGTAGCGCACCAGCGCTTCCAGCGTCGGGCGGCTTTCCTCGACGCCGTAGGCCCACGGATCGTCGCCGAACACTTCGCGGATCTCGTCGAGCTGCGCCGGCAGGAATGGCATCATGTAGCGTAGCGCGCGGGTGGAAAACATCTTCTTCAGCGCCAGGACTTTCGACTGCACGAAAGCGTTGTACAGGCTGGTCGCGACGAAGGGATGCTTCTCGTAGATGTCCCTGCGGATCGCAACGAGATGCATGATCGGGAAGATTTTGGTCTTCTTGTAGTAGGCCTTCTCGTCTTCGTAATAATTGGGCAGCAGGCGGCCGACATTCGGATTGCTCAGAACGGAACGGGGAATGCTGGTGCCCATGGTACAGGCGACGTCGCCCGCCACCAGCATCTCATCGAGCGACTTCTTGGGATCGCCATGAACAAGGTTGGGCTGCTTGAGCAGCGGCAGCACATGGGGGTCCCCATGCGATCCGGCAGTGTTGATCGCGCCCTGCACCCACTGGCAGTTCGAGAAGTCGACGCCGTATTCGTCGCTCAGCAGACCGCGGACGAAAATCGCCGCCGTCATCGTATAGAGCGCGACACCGATCTTCTTGCCCTCGATATCCTTCGGGGTCTTGATGCCAGCGTGCTTGTTGATGCCAATGACGTCATGACGGAACGAGCGTGACAGAAACACCGGCAGCGCGATGAAATTGGATTTTCCAGCACCGTGCCGCTGAATGTATTCGGAGCTGGAATACTCGGCGACATCGAACTCCTCGCCGCCCGACATGCGGTCGAAGATCGGGCGCGGCAGTTCGATCGGAATGAAATTGAGGTCGATGCCTTCCGGCTTGATCTCGCCGGTGTAGAGCGGCTGCAGACGGTCATACAGCGAGGCTGCGAAATTCAGCTTCAGAGCGGCCATTGATAACCCCCGATAATCCGATTGGCGTTATCGCTACCATGAGGCAGCGCACGTAGAAACCCCACAGGCGCAGGGTCTGAAGTAGGTTAAGCTTCGTCGATCACGGAATTCCGCAGCGCGCCGATTTCCGGGACGCCGACTTCCACGACATCCCCCGGTACCAGCCACTTCGGCGGATTGAAATGCCCGCCAGCGCCGGTCGGCGTTCCGGTCATGATCATGTCGCCGGGGCGCAGCGTCGTGAAGGTACTGATGTAATTCACCAGCCAGGCAAAGTCCCAGGTCAGGCGCGCGGTATTGTCTTCCTGCCGAAGCTCGCCGTTGACCTTGGTCGTGAGTTGCAGGCCCTTGCCGGGATCGAGCTCGTCGGACGGCACGATCCATGGACCGAGGCTGCCGGAGCGGTCGAAATTCTTGCCCTGGGTGACGTTCAGGGTGCCGTGGCGGATCCAGTCGCGGACGCTGCCCTCGTTGCCCAGAGTCAGGCCGCCGATGTGTTTTAGCGCCTGATCCTTGGGAATATTGCGGCCCTCGCGGCCGATCACGAGGACGATCTCGCCTTCGTAGTCAAATTTGTCCGAGACCTTAGGCCGCACGATCGGCTGGTCGTGCCCGACAAAGGAGGACGGAAAGCGAACAAACAGGTTCGGATATTTCGGTGTCGGCCGGCCATCTTTGTATTCTTCGTTGCGTTCGGGATAATTGATGCCGACGCATATGATCTTTTCGCCCCCCACGATGGGGATCAGCATCTCGACATCGCCCATCTGATGGTCGGGCTGGCCAGCAGCGGCCGCGCGCGCCTCGCCAATCGCATTGGCGCGGAACACGTCGAGAAGCGTGGGATATTTGGCGGAAAGCTTGCGGCCGATATCGACAATACCCTTGTCGGTCACGGCACCATAGCTGTTACGGCCATTCACGCGGAAACTGGCGAGACGAAGAGACATCAGCGGGCAAAGTAGCGACTGGCGGCAGGGCGTCAAGCCCGGTTTTGGCGAAGACCCGCTTGATTTACATGGGAGGGAAAGGCAGATAGTTTCCATACTCAAAAAGCAGGCCACCATGATCGTCGATTTCCAGCATCACTTCACCCCGCGCGAGCTGATCAAGGAAGACTCGGGCAACCGGCGTATCCTGCGGTATGACGAAAACGGTGCGCCGAGCTACACGATCCATGCGCTGCTCTACGATCTCGACGAGCACGTCGCGATGATGGACGCCGCCGGCATCGACGCGGCCTTCCTCACCAGCGCCGCCGGCATGTGCGCCGACCTCGAAACCTCGAAGATCGTCAACGACAATGCCAAGAAGGCCGAGAGGGATTACCCTGGCCGCTTCCTTGGTGCCGCGCATGCCCATCCGCTCGGCGGCAAGGACCACTTCAAGGAATTGTCGCGCTGCGTGAACGACCTTGGCTTTCAAGGCGTGGTCATCACGTCGGAGACCGACGGAAAATATCTCGACGATCCGGCTTACGAGGATTTCTGGACCGAAGCCGAGCGGCTCGGCATCTTTGTTTTCGTCCATCCCGCGCTGAAGCTGAACCAGACCAAGCAATTCGACACGCTCGACCTGGCCCGTGCGGTCGGCCGCGAATTCTCGCTGGTCGGCGCGACCATCCGCCTTGTCGATTCCGGCGTGTTCGACCGGCATCCCAAGCTCACGGTCCACATGGCGCATCTCGGCGGCGGCATCTCGTCGATGCTGGGCCGCATCCGCGGTTTCCGGGACAAGGAATTCTGGGGCACCCAGGGCGACCCTAAGCACGGCATGAAGGCGGACAAGGATTTCGACTATTACATCCGCAACAACATCATGTTCGATACCGCGGGCTTCTGCTGCGAAATCTCCGCAATCAAAACCGCGCTGGTCGAAATCCCGTCCTCGCGCATCGTGTTCGCCACCGACTATCCGCAGGAAGTCCGCGAGCGGCATGTGGTGAAGGACTTCGTGCAGCAGCTGCGCGCGCTTGGCACCGACGGCGACAAGATCCTGTCCGGCAACACCAGCAAGCTGCTGAAGAAAAGCTAGGCAGAACGTATCGGCAAGGTTTTTCGGCCGGTATGGCCGGCCGCTACTGTATCAGGCTATCGTATTGGTCAGCGTGCCAATGCGCTCGATCTCGATCTTCACCACATCGCCGGCCTTGAGGAACTCGTTGCGCGCGGAGCCCACGCCCGCCGGCGTGCCGGTTAAAATGATATCGCCCGGATGGAGCGTGATGCCTGACGAGATATGGGCGATCTGCTCGGCGATGTTGTAGATCATCTTGCTGGTGTTTGAATCCTGCTTGATGACGTCGTTGACCCACAGCTTGATCGCCAGATTGTCCGGATCGGGAATATCCTGCGCCGGGACGATCCACGGCCCAAGCGGACAGGCGCCGTCGAAGCTCTTCTGCCCGATCCAGTCCGACTTGAACGTGGAAGTGTCCGGAATATGCGGGCGGCGCGACAGATCGCGCGCGGAGAGATCGTTTGCCGCAGTGTAACCCGCGACGTAATCGAGCGCATTCTCGACCGACACATTCTTCGCCGCTTTGCCGATCACCGCCGCCAGCTCGACTTCCCAATCGAGCTTCTGGGTGTAGCTGGTGGCCGTGACCGTAGCGCCCGGATCCGCGAGCGTGCGCGACGCCTTGATGAAGTGCCAGGGCTTCAGGCCCAGCGTTTTCGGATTGGGCTCTTCCGGCCGGTTGGCGCGCTTCGCCATTTCGGCGGCGTGATCGCTGTAATTGGCGCCGGCACAGTAGATCGCCGACGGCCACAGCACCGGCGCGCGCAGCCGCGTCTGCACCAGCGGCATCGCTTTGGTCTGTGACGCACGCTTGTCCAGCGCCGCGCGCACGGCGGCATCTGCCTTTTGCCATGCTTCCAGCATCCCGAGCACGCTGGCATAGGCGTGTTCGCCGGTCAGCTCCGCGGCATCGAAGACGGTCTCGTCCACCACGATACCGGCGCGCGGGCCCTGCATGGATTGATAGGTCGCGAGCTTGTACCCGGTCATCGTAATCACTCCCTGTTCGCCGCGGCTTTCAAAGCCGGCTTTATTTGTCGGTCAGTTCGTTTTTCAACGCTTCCCAGACGCGGTCCTGGCCCATTCCCGAGCCGCGCTTGTGTAACGCGGTATTGGCTTCGCGCAAGGTGCATTCTTCCGGCGCCATGTACTCGATGCGTCCACCGGACGCCAGCATGATGGCCTGCATCTGGATGCGCGCATTGACCTCGGTATAGACCGCGCGCGCGACGGCAAGGCGCATGTCGGAACCCACGACGACGTCGCCATGCCCGCGCATCAGCGCGACGGAATGGCTGCCGAGGCTCTGCGCCAGTGCATGGCCGCGCTTGGCATTGGTCACCAGCATGTCGCTCATGCCCGCGGCTTCGCGGATTTCGAACACCGGAACACCGGTATGCAGAAAGGCCGCCGGCGGCATCACCGCGCGCAAGGGCACGTCCGTCATGCTGAAAGGAATGACGCCAGGCGAATGGCTGTGAATGACGGCATTGACGTCCGGGCGCTTCTTGTAAATCTCGGAATGGATGAAGCGTTCGCTGTATACGCTGCGGCCCTGACGATCGAGCGCTTCGCCTTCGGCATCGAATTCGAGGATATCGGACGCCGTCACCAGTTTCGGGCCCATGGCGCGCGCCATGAAGAAGCGGTCCGGCCGCTCCGGGCTGCGGAAGCTCACATGGCCGAAGGAGTCCACCACTCCTTGCGCATGCAGGATGTGGTTGGCCGTAACGAGGTCTTCGATATCCAGAGCCAGTTCGTCGGCTTTCTGCGCCATAGTTTTTAATTCCGTGATTTCACTGCCGGAAGCGGCGGGCGCATTGTGGGAGAAGAAAGCTGCGGGTCAAGTCCACAGGACTGCGGCGCTGCGGCTATTTCTTTCCGACAATGATGCGCTAGAGTCGCCGCATGATCGAGCCGCTTTCGCTCTTCGGCATTCCCGTCGATTTCATTATGTTCGCGCTCACGCTGCTGGGCGTGGCGCTGTTTCACCACCATACGCTCAAGGTGGCGTTGGCGGGCCTTGCCGCGATTGTTGCCTACAAACTGACATTCACCGGATTCAAGTTCGGTGCCGGTATGACTGGCCTCGCGCTGCACATGCAGCACGAATGGGTGATCCTGGCCAATCTGTTCCTGCTGCTGATGGGCTTCGCGCTGCTGTCGCGGCATTTCGAGAAAAGCCGCGTGCCGGACGCGATGCCCGCCTATCTGCCTGATGACTGGAAGGGCAGCTTCGTGCTGCTGGTTCTGGTCTTCATGCTGTCAGCCTTTCTGGACAATATCGCAGCAGCCCTGATCGGCGGCACGATGGCGCGCCATGTATTCCGGGGCAAAGTTCATATCGGCTATCTTGCAGCGATTGTTGCCGCATCGAACGCCGGCGGTTCGGGCAGCGTGGTCGGAGATACCACCACCACGATGATGTGGATCGATGGCATCAGTCCGCTGGCAGTCGCGGAAGCCTATGTCGCGGCGTCGATCGCCGTTGTCATTTTCGGGATCCCGGCGGCTTTGCAACAGCACCGCTATTCGCCGATCGTGAAGAATGCGCAGCGCGGCCTGACCGTCGAATGGACCCGCATTGCCATTGTCGGCGCTATCCTGGTGGTTGCGATCCTGGCCAATGTCATCGCTAACCTGAGGTTTCCGGAACTGCTCGATACCCTTCCCGTGATCGGCCTCGCAGTGTGGCTTGTGATCCTCGTCACCGCTCTGCTGCGCCGGCCGGATTGGGAGGTCCTGCCGGAGACCTTCAAGGGGACGATCTTCCTGCTCTCGCTGGTTACCTCGGCATCCCTGATGCCGGTCGAGAAACTTCCGCTCGCCTCCTGGCAGACCGCGCTTGGTCTCGGCTTCGTCTCCGCTGTCTTCGATAATATTCCTCTTACGGCGCTCGCCCTGAAGCAGGGCGGTTATGATTGGGGCTTCCTGGCCTACGCGGTCGGCTTCGGCGGCTCGATGATCTGGTTCGGGTCGTCGGCGGGCGTCGCGCTGGCGGGACAGTATCCCGAAGCAAAATCCGTCGGGCTCTGGCTGCGCCACGGCTGGCATGTTGCCGTGGCCTATGTCATTGGGTTCTTTATCATGCTCGCGGTCCTCGGTTGGCACGCGGACACGGATCATCGGAAACGGGCGGAGGCGCCTTCAGCGCCGGCCGTCCTCAACCACAAGGGGGAAAGCTAATGGCGTTTGAAAGTTGGCGTGGACTTTTTGGCTGCATCAAGCCAACCAAGCGGGCGGGCTCGCTCGAAGAACTGATCCGTATGCTGCCGGAAGGCATCGGCGTGATCCCGCTTTACCTCAGCATCAACAAGGGCACGACCGACGAATTCAAGCGCTCCGTCGAGCCGTTTGAACCGATGGTCAAGGAACTGGCCGAGCTGGAATGCGACCTGATCCATCCGGAAGGCGCGCCGCCCTTCATGTTCCTCGGCTACAAGGGCGAAGCCGAGCTGCTGAAGAAGTGGGAAAAGAAATACAAGATCCCGATGTTCACGTCCGGCACCAATCATGTGCGTGCGCTGAAGGCGCTGAAGGCCAAGAAGATCGTCGGCGCGACCTACTTCACTGGCGAGATCAACAAGCTCTTCGCTAATTACTTCAAGGAAGCGGGCTTCAACGTGCTGGCGATGGAAGGCGTGCAGAATGTGCCTTTCAACCAGATCCAGAACCTGTCATCCGAGCAGGTCTACTCTCACGTCAAGAAGCTGTTCCTGAAGAACAAGGGCGCCGACGCCATCTACATGCTCGGCTCCGGCTGGCGCGTGCTGCCGGTGATCGACATGCTGGAGCGCGATCTCGGCGTGCCCGTGATTCATCCGGTGCCGGCGCGCTGCTGGGAAATCCAGCATCGCCTGTCGATCAACGAGCCGGTGCAGGGCTTCGGCCGCCTGCTTGCAGAGATGATCCCCGGCTAAGAGACGGGACATCGAATAAAAAACGGCGCCCGCGGGCGCCGTTTTCATTTGCTATAGCTCGATCGCTACTCAATCGTTGTCACAAGCCCCTTCAACAAATTCACCACGTCTTCCGGCTGGTTCATGGCCCGCTGGATGGCAACGGTGACCTCTTCGCCGGACATTGGCTTGATGGTGCGCTTGGCTTTTTTCGCATCCTCCAGCAGCTCGGGGCTTGCCAACGTCTTAAGATAGATCTCGCGCAGATATGCGAGCCGGTCTGCTGGAACCCCGGGCGGGCCCGCGGCGATGCGCGCCAGAACCGACTGGGCTACCAGCAGGCTGGTGATTTTCTTCGCATCCTCGGTTTCGGCGAGATCGGCGCCGTCCGGAACATCCGGCAACTCTTTGCCGAACTGCAACAGGAGCTTGCCCTGGCCCTGGTGGACGAGCTGCAGCGACGTTTCAGCGCCATCCATCGTGGCCTGCGTTTCGCCGCGCAGCATGCTCATCGTGCCTTCGTTGCCGGCATAACCCGTGAGGATCTTGGTGTTCAGCCCGAAGGCGCGGGTCACCATGTGGGATTCGATGTTGGACCCGCCGCCGATGCCGGACGTCGCAAACAATATCTGCCGCTTTGGATCGCGCATATCGGCGAGGGACTTGATCCCGGATCTGTTGGTCACCAGCAGGACGCGCGAATCCGAGGCCGCCTTGCCGATCCATGACATCTTCGCGAGATCGAACTGGATGCCGTTCATCTGCACGATCTGCGCGTAGACCAGCCCGGTGCTGAAGGAACCGATGGTGAGACCATCAGGCTTTGATGCGTAGAGCGTGTTGGCGCCAACGATGTGGCCGGCACCGGGCACGTTCTTCACGAAGATCGTCGTCTCCGGCATTAATTTAGCCATGTGCTTGACGATCAGGCGTGCATAGAAATCATGACCGCCGCCGGGACCTGTCGAGACTATCCAGGTCAGCGTTTTCCCTTTGTAGAAATCCGAGGCTTCAGAAGCGCGCGCGGGCGAACCGCTGAACGCACTGAAGATCAATCCCGCGGCCAACAGGCCGACCATCCACGCTTGCCGTCTCATCAAAATCCTCCCCTGCTCGTGTTCCTCCGCGCCGGTACTTCTGCGTTACCGGTTACGCGTCTGCGTCGACGACGTATTTGCCTTCGACGTTCTTGATGACATTGCCGCTTTCGCTATGACGCTTTTTGCCCGACGGTTCACCGCGGCTGCCGAGCAGCACCATGATTTCGCTGCCAGTGTTATTCAATTGATAGAACTGGTTCTTCGGGATAACCACCAGCCGTCCGGGAGTCAGCTGCTCGCTGTCGCCGTTCGGAAACTTGATGGTGCACTCGCCCTGCACGCAATAGAAAATCTCGTCGGCCGAATGCTTGTGCATCGGGCCCTGTTTCCCCGGCTCGTGATCGACATGCACCCAGACGTGATAGTGGTCGGACGAGAACAGCGTGCCCTTGGTACTGTGGCCGCCGAGCTGACCCTGGCCAGCGATGTCAACGAACAGCGCCTGCTCCACTTTTCTCTCAAACGGCGCCATGTCGATCCTCCCTGATTGTTGCTTTTTGGCGTTACGCCGTGACCGAACGCAAGCTACTGATCCTGTCCGCGTAGGCCGGACGGCCCGCGTTGATGCGCAGCTTGTCGGCGTAGTGCGCCCAGGCCTTGTCCTGCGAGCGCTGCTTCAGGATCTGCTGGCTGATCATTTCCGATTCCTGCAGCGAGAGTTCCTTCGGCTTGCCGCCCATCTGCCGCGTGATCGCGAGGATCTTGAACGATTCCTCGAGATAGAGCGTGAGCAGCATGGCTTCCTTCAGGTCCTTACCGACGGTGATGACACCGTGGCCCTGCTGCAGCAGCGCGCAACCTGTGCCGAGGGCGCGGGCGATGTCGCCGGCGCGGTCTTCCGACTTGGTCTGGCCGGGGCTTTCGTAGGTGCTGATCTTGCCGTGGAAAGGCGCACCGTAGTGATGGATCGGCTTGAACTCTTCGCCCAACGTGCCGAAGGCGATCGTATACGGCGGATGGGTGTGGACGATGGCGCCGATATCGGGCCGCGCGGCATAGAGCACGGGATGCGCCTTGTAGTCGTTCATTTTGGCGCCGGGCTCGTAGGTCAGGATGTTTTCGACCGTGACCAGTGTCGGGCTGGTGATCGGGTGGGCCATCATACGACCGCCGGGCAACCGGACACTGACGTTAAAAGCGGCTTCCGTCACGCCCTCGTTGCCCAGAATCTGGCAGGCGGTGACCATCGCCTCCTTGAGCTCCTGATCGGATTTTGCACCGCCGATATCAGCAACCTGAGCACCCATAGTCCGCCTCCGATTCCATGTTCTTGAATGTTGGGCGCAAGAATAACACAACCCGGCCGCAAGGCGACCGGGTTTTTCCATTTCGGCAGGAAGCTTAAATCGGATTTAAGCTGCTACTTCGCCGTCATGTATTGGCGCACGAGTTCAGCCGTCAGTTTGACGTTGGGATCGTATTCCGGCGCGTCCTCGTATTGCTCGAGGTCATTGAGGCCGCAGGCTTGATAGATGCGGTTGATGATCGAGATCAGCCGGGCCGGACGCTTCGGGTCGGCGTTAAAGTGCTGATGGATGGTGTTCGGCGGAATGTAGATCAGATCGCCGGCTTCCCACTCGAAGCGTTGCACGTCGCTCACCGGCATCCAGTGATAGGTGTCGGTGATCTCGACATCGCAGTCCTGGTGCATGTCGTAGCCCTTACCTTCGACCACGTAGACGCACTCTTCCGCCAGATGGCGATGACGCCCCGAGCGGCTGCCCGGCGGGATGAACATCATGAAAGAATCCACCGTCTCGATGCGGGTGTTCATGCGCTCATTGAGCAGATGCTTGAGCAGGCCCTGGCGCGACATTTCCCACGGCATTTCGCTCGGCTTCACGACCTTCTTGCGGCGCGCGTTGCGCTCCGGCTGCTCCGTCGCGTCGTCCAAAAGCGCCTGATAGAATTTCTCGTTCAGCACACCCTGATTCCAGGCCTTCGATTCCGTCCACGCCATGTCTCAAACCTCATCCAGTCCTGTTAACGCGCCACAGCCTATTCGGCCGGGTGGTTGTAATTTTCCTCGTCGTCGCGCGGCACGAAATTGCCCTGCGTCGGCGACGGCTTTGTTTCTTCCTTTTCCACCGTCTGCTGGAACAGCATGTTGATGAAGAGGAACATCGGTTTTGTCTTCAGCACCAGCGCGCGCGCAGGCTCGGTTTCGCTGCGATTGAAATGCTGATGCACGCAGTTGTTGTGCACGACGACGATATCGCCGGCTTCCCAGTCGTAACGGATGCCGTCGTGAATCTCGTAGCCGTTGCCGTCGAGAATGTAGAACGCCGCCTCGTTGACGTGTCCGTGCTTGGAGGTTTTGCCGCCCGGCGCATATTCCTCGAGGTGGATATGCAGGGTCTGCGTGCGGCCGTCCTCCGGCTCCATGTAATGACGGCTATAATGCTGGGGGCCGCCGTCGAGCTTGAGGTCCTTGCCCTTCACGACGCGCGGCAGCGAGCGAAGGCGTTTCATCTCATCCTTCAGGCCGTAGTTGCCTGTGATGGCGCGGACGAAGACGCGCTCTACATTTGGATCGTGTGCTTTATTTCCCATGAAATCCTCTTGTTCGCATTACACCGTGATCTCAGGCACAATTTAAACTCGGCAGTATTGCCGTCTAGCTTGCAATATCGACGGCCATCACGCCGCCATCGACAAAGATATTCTCGCCCATCACGAAGGTAGCATCGTCAGAAACAAGGAAGAGCACCGCCTTGGCGACATCAAGCGGCTCAACCGGCCGCTTCAGCAAGTTGGTGATCGGCCGGTCGGTATTGAATTCATCACGGCCCACCGGGGAGCCAGCCTTGTTGGGCGAAACCGAATTCACCCGGATATTGTATTGTGCGAGTTGCACCGCCATGCCGCGCGTCAGGTTGATGACGCCGCTTTTGGCCGAGATGTAAGCGATCGCGCGTGGCCGCCCGCGGAAACCCGACGTCGAGGCGATATTGACCATCGCACCGCCGGTGCCCTGGGCAATCATCTGCTTGGCGACGTATTTCCCCATCAGAAACGGGCCCTTCAGCGTCACGTTCATGACGCGGTCCCAGTCTTCCTCGGTGCATTCCAGGATGGTCTTGTTGTCGGAGATCGCGACGTTGTTGACGAGAATGTCGATTTTGCCGAAGCGCTTGGTGACCTCGGCGACGCCGCGTTCCGCATCGGCGCCTTTGGACACATCGACCACGAAAGCAGCGGCTTCTCCGCCTTTCGCGACGATCTCGGCTGCGACCTTGTCGCCGCGCGCCTTGTCCATATCGAGGATCGCGACCTTGGCGCCCTCGCTCACGAACAGCTTGGAGATTTCCTCGCCGATATTGCGGCCCCCGCCGGTGACGATCGCTACCTTGCCTTTCAGCTTCATCCCTTGGCGCCTTCTTTTACTGGAAATTTTGAGGGCATTCCTATCGCCGGGGTGCGCCGGAGTCGAGCGGGTGCCATGGCGGGGATTCGCGCCACTTTCCTTCGCCGCACCGCCTGCGCTAGGAAAGAACCCGGCAGTAGCCGGACTGATCGGAAAACCAGAAGGCACGAGTAATGGGTCGTTACCGCGTAACAGTTGATACCGGCGGGACTTTTTCCGATTTCGTCTATCTGAATGAAGAGACCGACGAGGTGTCGATCAGCAAGGTGCCGTCCACGCCTGACGATCCTTCGCGGGCGATCCTGCATGGCATCGAGGTGCTGCTTGCCAAGGGCGTACGCGCCGACGAGATCACCTATTTCTGTCATGGCACCACCGTCGGCACCAACGCGCTGCTGGAAGGCAAAGGCGTCTCAACCGGCCTGCTGGTCACCGAAGGCTTCCGTGCGATGTATCCGGTCGGCGAACAGGCGCGGCCTTACGGTCCCGCCATTTTCGATGTGATGTTCGACAAGCCTTCGATGCTGGTTCCGGCCAGCGCGACAGGCGAAGTAAGAGAGCGCGTCGATTTCCGCGGCGACGTACTGCTCAAGCTGGATGAAGCGGCGTTGCGCGAGACATTGCGCGGGCTGAAGGAACAGAAGATCGCTTCTATCGCCGTGTGCCTGTTGTTCTCGTTCCTCTATCCGAGGCACGAGCAGCGCGTCGCCGAGATCATCAAGGAAGAGATGCCCGGGGTTGCGATTTCGCTGTCGTCGGAAATCCTGCCGCAGATCCGCGAATACTACCGGCTCAGCACGACAGTCATTAATGCCTATTTACAGCCGATCCTGGCGCATTACATCGCGCAGCTGGAGCAGCGGCTGAACGGCGCCGGCATCCACACCAAACAGAAATACATCATGCAGTCGAACGGCGGCATGTCGACTTTCGCCGCGGCAGCGCAGAAGGCCGTCACGACCGTGCTGTCAGGTCCCGCAGGCGGCGTCACAGCCGGAGCCTATGCCTGCCGGATGACCGGCATGCAGAACATCATCACCTTCGACATGGGCGGCACGTCCTGCGACGTCGCGCTGATCAAGGACGGTGAGCCGGCGCTTTCGAGCCGCGGCAAGGTCGAGGGCCGCGACATCGCCGTGCCGATGATGGACATCAACACCGTCAGTGCAGGCGGCGGCACGATCTCGAAAGTGGACCGCTTCGGCGCACTGGAAGTGGGCCCCGAGAGCGCCGGCGCGGTGCCGGGGCCTGCCTGCTATTCGCGCGGCGGCACGGCGCCTGCCATCACCGACTGCAACCTCGCGCTGGGTTATCTCAGCGTGGACAATTTCCTCGGCGGCAAGATGCGGCTGGATGCAGACGCTGCCCGCAAGGCGGTAGAGAGCGTCGCCAAGCCGCTGAAGATGAGCATGGAAGATACCGCCGAAGGCATCATCCGCATCATCGACGTGAAAATGGCGGAAGCAATCAAGGCCATCTCCACCATGCGCGGCCACGACCTCCGCGATTTCATGCTGCTGGCCTTCGGCGGCGCGGGTCCCGTGCACGCCTGCCGCATTGCGCGCGACCTCGGCATGGCCGGCGTGATCGTGCCGCTTTATCCGGGCGTCTATTCGGCCATTGGCCTCGTGATGTCGGACGTGAAGCACGACTACATCCAGTCGCGCATGACCGCGCTGTCGGACATCGCGCCGAAGGATATGGCCAGCATGTTCGACCATCTCGCCTCGCAGGCGCTGGAAGATTTGCGCGCCGACGGCTTCACGGCAGAGACCATCAAGATCCAGCGCTCGCTCGACATGCGTTATGCCGGCCAGGGTTACGAGATCACCATCCCCTGCGAGCCTGAGATGATGACAGCGGAAGGCCTCAAGGCGCTGCGCAAATCCTTCGATGACGTGCACAAAGGCATGTTCGGCCATATGGCGCCGGACGAGCCGGTGGAGATCGTGTCCTATCGCGTGCGCGGCGTTGGTATGGTGCCGTCTGTTGAAATGCCGCGCTTCAAGAAGGCCGGCACCACGCTGAAGGACGCACTCCGCGAAATGCGCAAGGTGCGCTTCGACGGCAAGACCGTCGATTGCCCGATCTACCAGCGCGAGAAACTCGATGTCGGCCTGACCTTCTCCGGCCCGGCGGTGCTCGACCAGTTCGACTGCACCACGGTCATCTGCCCGGGCCAGGCGGTGCGGGTGGATGAATGGAAAAATCTGATCGTGACGCAGGAGTCGTAATGCAAATCGATGCGGTCGATCTCGAAGTCGTCAAGGCAAGCCTCTCCGGCATCGTGCAGGAGATGCAGAACTCCTTATTCCGTACGGGTTTCTCGACTATCGTGCGGGAATCGCAGGACGCCTCCTGCGCGCTGATGAATGCCAAAGGCGAAGTGGTGGCGCAGCATGTGGTGCTGCCGCTGCACATCGGCGCCTTCCCCGCCTGCTGCGCGGCAGTGCTGCGGACCTACGGCAACGACATCGCCGAAGGCGACGCCTTCCTGATCAACCATCCTTATGAGGGTGGCAGCCCGCATGCGCCGGACATGTGCGTGATCACGTCCGTATTCATCGACGGCAAGCTGTTCGGCTTCGGCGGCAGCATCGCGCACAAGAGCGACATCGGTGGCCCGGTCCCGGGAAGTTGCTCCGGCCAGGCGCGCGAGACCTTCAACGAAGGCCTGCACCTCCCCGCCGTGCGTTACGAGCACAAAGGCATCGTCTCCCACGATATCGAACGCATCATCGCCGCCAACAGCCGTACGCCGGAACTGGTGATCGGCGACATCCGCGGTCAGGTCGGTTCGGGCCGCCTCGGCGAGCAACGCCTGCTGGAACTCGTCAAAAAATACGGCAAGGAAAAAATCGAGGCCTGTTACGCACGGCTGTTTGAACTCTCCGAGCAGCGCCTGCGCGGCGCCATTGCCGAATGGAAAGATGGCGTCTTCGAAGCGGAGCGCCTTGTCGATGACGACGGCATCGATCTGGAAAAGCCCGTGCGCATCCATGTCGTCGTCACAAAAAAGGGCGACAGCATCAACTTCGACTTCAGCAAGTCCGCCGATCAGACCAAAGGCCCCGCGAATATCCGTCCGCCGCTGGCGCAGGCCGCCGCGGCTTATGTGCTGATCTCGCTGATCGACCCGCACATGTATATCTGCAGCGGCTCGCTCAACGCCTTCACCATCACCGCGCGTGAAGGCAGCGTGATCAATCCGCGCTTCCCTGCCCCGGTGAATACCTACAATCCGACCGTTCACGCGCTGGTCGATGCGATGTTTGCCGCATTGAGCCATGTGGTGCCGGGCCGTTCCCGCGCCGACGGCAGCGGCAGCCGCTCGATCATCATCGGCGGCCGCAGCACCTATACCGGCAAGGGTTACGTGCAATACGAGATCCTCGCCGGCGGTGCGGGTGCGCGCGCTACCAAGGACGGCAATTCCGGCATCACCAGCAACCAGAGCAACGCCAAGATCGCCTCCGTCGAGATCATCGAGAGCGAATTCCCCACCCGGATCACCAAATTCGAGTTGATTCAGGATTCTGGCGGCGCCGGTGAATTCCGCGGCGGGCTCGGGCTTCGGCGTGAATACGTCAATCTTGCCGACGCGCGTTTCTCGATCCGCTCGATGAAGCACACGATCGCGCCACACGGCAGCAACGGTGGCGGTGAGGCCCGCACGGGCGACATCTGGATCAATCCGGACAACAAGGCCACCGCCAAACGTTTGCCCACACGCTACGCGGATTATCCCCTGAAGGAAGGCGATGTCTTCCGGCTCGATACGCCGGGCGGCGGCGGCTTCGGCGACCCGCTCGCGCGCACGCCCGAACAAGTGTTGCTGGACGTGAAGCAGGGCTTTGTCTCAGCGGCCGCGGCCGAGCGCGACTATGGCGTCGTCATCGACAAAACTGGGCGCACCGTCGATGAAGCTGCAACTACGAAGCGGCGCATAACGATGAAAGCCGGACGCACCGCATGACCGATGGCGTGACCCGGACGCGGTGGGTTTTCCACGTACCGGGCTACGATCCCGCATCGCCCCCTCATGTGAAGAACCGCTTCACGCGCGAGATCAAACGTTTCGAACAAACCTGGTCGACACAGGCTTCCGTGCACGACGGCGCCGATGACGAACGTTGGCGCGTAACCACCTCGGGGCCGAACTGGAACGTCGAAACGCAATACCGCCTCGTGGACTGGAGCGACGTGATTCAGGCCAACGGCCGCAAGCCGATGTGGCAACGGATACCGCAGGGACTACTCGCTTTCCTCGATTTCGCAATCAGCGCCTTGCCGCGTTATGCGCGTGCCAACTGGCGCTACGCCGGATTTTTCCTTTATCCCTTCGTGGCCGTTGCCCTGATGGCGACGCTCGCCTTTTACGCCGGGCGCTACGCCGCCCATGCGAGCGGATACACCCTGCTCGGCATCGCGGTTGCGCTCGTTGTTTTCGCCTTGCTGTGGCGATGGCCGGGGCGACGGATCTTTCTGCACCTGCTGTTCGATGACTGGATTTTTTCCCGCAGCTATGTGCGCCACGGCAATCCCGCAATCGACGCCAAGCTGGATCGTGCGGCGCGCGAGCTGGTCGATGTCGCGCGCAACAACGACATCGACGAGATCGTCGTCGTGGGCCACAGCCTCGGCGCAGTGCTGGCGATCGACCTGCTGGAACGCGCGCTGAAACTTGATCCCACGCTCGGCCAGAAAGGCCCGCGGATCGCGCTGATCTCCGTCGGCTCTTCGATCCTGAAGGTCGGATTGCATTCAGCCGCAAAGCGCTTTCGCGATTCCGCCACGCGCGTCGCATCGTCGGGCGGTATCTTCTGGGGCGATTACCAGGCCATCTCCGACATCATGAATTTCTACAAACGCGATCCCCTCTCGGTGATGGGCCTGCCGACCCACGACGTTCCGCTGGTCCGGATGGTGCGGATCCGGCACATGCTCGATCCCAAGATTTACAAGCGCATCAAATACCGGCCGCCGCGCATGCATCTGCAATTCGTCAGTGGCAACAATATTCGCAACGCCTATGATTATTTCATGCTGGTCTGTGGGCCGCTGAGCGCCGAACGTCAGGTGCGTGGCGACGGCGCACTGGCTGCGATCGGCGCAGACGGCACGCTTCTGGAAAAGGCTTCTGCATGACACCGATGATCGCCAAGGCCATTTATGTGCTGCTCGCCGTCGGCTGGTACGTCATCCGCTTTCCTTATGAGCTGCGCGCAAACCGAACGCCGGTGCAGACGAGCCGCCGCGGACCGCGCGAGATCGTGCTGCTGATCATCTCGCTCACCGGCATGGGCATCCTGCCCTTCGTTTATGTGTTCACCGGCTTCCCGCAATTTGCGGATTACCCGTTCCGTCCGCTGCAGGCGTGGCTTGGCCTCGTGATGGCGATCGCATCGCTTGCGATGTTCGTTGCCACGCATCGGGCACTCGGCCGCTACTGGTCGGTCAGCCTCGACCTCCGCGAGGACCACAAGCTGATCACGAGCGGTGTTTATCAGTGGGTGCGGCACCCGATGTACACGGCCTTCTGGCTTTGGGCGGTGGCGCAGGCGCTGCTGTTGCCGAATTGGGTGGCCGGGCTGTCCGGTATTATCGGCTTTGGCACGCTCTATTTCCTCCGCATCGGCCACGAGGAGCGGATGATGCTCGATGCCTTCGGCGATCAGTATCGTTCCTATATGGGACGCACAAAACGTCTGATCCCTTGGATTTATTAGCCTTTTGCTGCGTGGCGGATTTGCCTCACTCAAAAAAATTCTAGGTTCCAGCCGGCGGAAGGCTGCGCACCCCTCCCCGTTTCGCGCTTAACATTGGACGGTTCCGAGATGTCGGTCGAGCCCGCAAAATCACGGGCAGCAGGACCGGCGAATAGTTGTGTTTGGTTGCGTGATGTGGGGGACAGTGATGAACCGCAAAAATTGCTTTCGTGCCTTGGCCGGTATTGGCGCGCTCAGCCTCTCGCTCGCCTGGCAGCCTTCAATTGCCGAAGCCAAGACATCGCATAAATCCGAGCGCAGCCTGGCAAGTCTGGATAGCTACCGGCCCGGCACAATCGTTGTAAAAACCAATGAGCGACGGCTTTATTACGTCGTCGGCAACGGCCAGGTGCTGCGTTATACGGTTGGCGTTGGCCGTGCCGGCAAACAATGGTCCGGCCAATCGGCGATCAGCGGCAAATACATCCGGCCGGCCTGGTCGCCGCCTGAAGAAATCCGCCGCGAGAAGCCGGGCCTGCCCAGCGTCATCCCAAGTGGCTCCCCCAGCAATCCGATGGGGGCGGCGGCAATGACGATTGCGGGTGGGGAATACGCCATCCATGGGACGAATCAGCCGGGTTCTATTGGCGGATTCGTGTCTTACGGCTGCATCCGGATGCGGAATTCGGACATCCTGGACCTGTTTGACCGCGTGGCGGTCGGCACCCCGGTGGTGGTGGAGCGCTGAAAAAGCCCTTGGTTCCTTGGGAATCCTGGAAATTTCTGGTGGGAAGCAAGGCCATTTGACGACGACTGTGGCTTTTCTGCACTAGCGATGAGGAGCGGATTTCTCTTATATGGTAGTGTGGGTTTTTACTATCAAACATGATGTGGCAGAGGGGTTTTCTCTATGAAAAAGATCGCAATTGCTCTGATCGCCTGCTTCGCAGCGGCGAGCCTGGCTGGATGTGCTGGTAAGGGCAAAGCCCCGATCGGCAAAGGCAAGGCGCCTGCGGCTGTTGTTACCAAGGGCTAAGCTACTCTTGACTGGCGGACCGGCGTAAAATCCGGTCCGCCATTCTTGTTTCCAGGCGAGCTCAGTTGGCTCGCAACGACTTCGTTTACGTACAGTTCGTTTTACATATAGTTCGTAGAGCGCGTGTTGCGCACCGCTGACGCCGATGCGGCCGCCGATACCCGCTAGTGAAGCATCGGCATGCAGGCGAACAAGAAAAATACCTTAAAAATCAAAATCTTGGCCGGCCTTTGCGCCGTCGCTTTGTCGTTGGGATTCACGCTTCCCCAGGCCAAAGCGCAGGATGACAATCCACGGGGACTGGCAGCAAGTTCGGCGCCGATCACGCTCAATCAAAAAACATCCGCCGGGAAGCGCTACTATGTGGAGTTCCGCTCACGCAGCGCCCTGAGCTATGGTCACACGTTCCTGGTGCACGGGAAGCTCAATGCCAACGGCCAGATCGGGCAAGTGACGAAGAATCAGGTCGCCGGTCTGCATCCCGCCACCGAGAGCTCGGTTCCGTGGATGATCGGGCACCTCGTTCCGGTCGTCTCTGAGACTGGCGCCAGCGATGGTGACACCGAGGACGAATACACCACCGCAGCTTACAAGATCCTGTTGACCGAGCAGGAATACGCCCGCGTCTCAGCCTATATCCGCGAGCATCAGAAGAACTCGCCGCTGTGGCATGCGGTTCTTTACAATTGCAACGCCTGGGTCGGCGACGTCGCTGTTTTCATGGGGCTGAAGAAGCCCGGCAACACCCTGCAGTATCCGGAGGAATACATTTCGGAACTGGCAAAGATGAATGGCGGCGTGGCCACGCATCCTTACCTGCAGGCCGCGGCGAAGAAAAAGCAGCCCGCAGCCGCCAAGCCGCAGGCTGCCGCGAAGCCAAAACCGCAGACCGTTGCAGCACCGGCTCAGCCTTCTGAGGCGACCATACGCTAATATCTGCCACCAAAGCTATTTGTAGGGGATGGGGACCCTCCGCTGACTTCGGTCGGTGGAGGATTTTTCTTTGCGCGATGTCCTGCTGGAAATCGTGATGTTGCCCTGCATGATTGACAGCCCTCTGCTTCTTGGAAATTCTCACCTCTAACGCACAATAATAACGAGGGAGGAAGCCGTGGTGTTATCTTCGCCTGTAGTCGCGTGCGGTCCGGTTTTAATCAGCACGCTCGTCTTGGCAACGTCGCTTTGTCTTGGAACCATGTCAGCTCTCGCCGACTATACGCCGCCGAAGCTCGTGCCCTACGACGACCTCGTCGCGGCGACCAAAGAAGTTATGAGCCGACCCAGCATTCCGACCACCGGCGCCAACGGATACGTGGACGAGGTCTTCCGCATCAATACGGCCGGGATGGATTGGGACATTGGTATCGGCGTCTATAACCCCACTGATCCCGGCAAGGTCGCCGTGGGTGCAGACGGCAAGAAGATCGGCATCTTCCTGCTTCACGGCGGATCCGGGGACTACAAGTCGATGCATCTGCAAGCATCCGCGCTCTCGCAGAAATTTGGCTACAAAGTCATCACGATGAGTTTTCCTGGCAGGCACTACCTGCAGGATGCCATCCACGATTGGCCCGGAAACACCGTCGAACGCGACGGGTCAGTGCGTACGCCAATCTGGCTCAAAGACGAACTCATCACCCGCGATCAATACGAGGTTGTGGAGGACAAGACGAAGCGTCCGCGGTACGGCACGCGCCGGCTCGCCAAAGCGAAGCCCGGCACCAATTTCTACCATCGCATGGCGGCCTGGCCGCTCGCCTTCGAGGAAGGTGGCAAGCAGGCGATGCGCCGCCACTTCGCCGAAGGCGAATACTCAGTCTATGTGCATGGGCATTCGACCGGCGGACCTTTCGTCAACATGCTGTCGCAACGCGTGCCGAATGTTGCCGGCGTGCTTGCCATCGAGAACTCGCCGTTCGGTTACATCAACCGGGCGAAGCATGCCTGGAGCGGCGAGATGGGAAAGATCAAAGGATTCGAGCTTGTCGAGACAGCCAAGCAGCTTCCCTCGCGCGCCGATCCCTTCGAAGAGCTCTACATCCGCAGCTGGCGCGACCTCGCGCGCTATGTTGGACCCGAGGTCCTTGGCAAGGAAGGCCCGCAAGCCCTGATGCGTTTGCCCATGGTTATGGAAGACGTGCTGGACACCTGGGACAGGTCGCAGAAGCGGGCGCAATTCAAGGCCGAGTATCTCGTCACCCATTCCATTGACGGCTCGCTAGAGAAAGCCGCAAAGATCACTGCCGAGCGCATGAAGCTCAATGAAGCCGACACCAAGGCGCTGATAGCTCGCTACATCGGTTACACGCGCGAGCTTGAAGGCCCCAACGTCAAGCCTGTACCGCCGAACCTCTTCATGATCTCTGCCCATAGCCGCGATCACAGCAAGGAAGTCTATGAAGAGGTGATCATCCCGCTTTACAAGAAAATGAACCCGGCTCCCAAAACGGCGCTGGTCCAGTTCGATGCCGGCAAGCACGGCTACATGTCGGGTGAGGATGACGACGGTCTCGATCTCGGCATCGGTCCCGCAGTGTTCAAGGTCTGGGACGATGCCATCAGGGGTGGCTGGTTCCTTACGGGAAACAAACCAGTCAAGGGCGGCACTGAAGGCAAGGCCGGCAACTAAAGAACTCTAGGAATAAGAACTCTAGGAAATTCCGGGCCGTCCGCGAGGGCGGCCCGATTTTTTGCTGCCGGCCGATGGTTACGATTGGTGTGTTGTTTGCGGCGCCGCCCTACGGAACAGCCTGGCCTGCGCACCAGCCACTCGACCAGGCCCATTGAAAATTGTAGCCGCCCAGCCAGCCGGTGACGTCAACCGCTTCACCGATCGCGTAGAGCCCGGAAACGTCCCGCGCTTCCATCGTCTTGGATGAGAGGCCTCGGGTATCGATCCCTCCGAGCGTCACCTCAGCTTTGGGCCAGCCTTCCGAGCCTGTCGGCTTAACCTCCCAGCATTTGAGCCGAGCGCCAAAGGCGGCGAGCAAGCGATCCGCAATATTGGCCATCGACCCCGCCGGCAACCACGCCTCGGCCAGCGCATGTGCGAGGCGGCCGGGTAGTATTTCGGCGAGCACTGTCTTGGCTTCGGCCTTGGGACGGGAGTTTTTGCGATCGCGCAGAAAGGCCATGACGTCCTGCGCCGGCTGCAAGTCGAGCGCGATCTTGTCGCCTTGCCGCCAATAGGAAGAGATTTGAAGAATCGCCGGGCCCGAGAGGCCGCGGTGCGTGAACAGGATGTTTTCGCGGAAGCTTCGTCCTGCGCATGACACGACCGCCTCCAGGGAAACGCCGGCGAGAAGCGGCTCAAACCCCAGCGCCTCCGGCGTGGCCTGCAAAGGCACCAGCCCAGGCAGCGGTTCAGTCACGCCCAAGCCAAAACGGCGGGCAACGTCATAGGCGAAACCGGTCGCCCCCATTTTCGGGATCGACATGCCACCCGTCGCCAACACCAGCGCCGGGGCGGTAAAAGAACCGCCGCTGGTCTCCACGCGAAAATATTCGCCGCGGGAAATATCGGTGATGGCGTGGCCGACCCTGACATCGACACTGCCTTCTCGACATTCGGCGAGCAGCATGGCGACGATCTCGCGCGCCGAACCGTCGCAGAACAATTGGCCGAGTGTCTTCTCATGATAGGGGATGGAATGGCGCTCAACCAGGGCAATGAAATCGGCCTGCGTGTAGCGGCCCAGCGCTGACCGGCAGAAATCCGGGTTGCCGGACAGAAAGCGGTCTGGCGCACTGTCGAGGTTGGTGAAATTACAACGCCCGCCGCCGGAGATCAGGATCTTGGCGCCGACCCTGTCAGCATGATCAAGCAACAGGACTTTCCGGCCCCGCTGGCCGGCAGTCAGGGCACACATGAGGCCCGCTGCACCCGCGCCCAGGATGATGACGTCGAACGCCTCCATTACCGTCGTCATTCCCTAGTAAACGTAAAGCGCGCGCAGCGTGCGGACTGTAGGAGAGTGGCGTAATAAGTGCCCGCCCTTTTACGGTCCATAGCCCCCTTCGCACAGACTTTCGGATGAACCAAAATATCCACAGCGGGTTATCTCCTCACAGGAGGACGACCGCCATGGATACCAGTAAAATCAAGCCGCATATGGAGATTATCGGAGCCGACGGCGTACATGTCGGAACCGTTGATGGGGTCGAAAAAGGCCGTATCAAGATGACCAAGAACGATAGCGGCCAGGGTCATCAACCCGGCCATCATCACTACATCGACGCGGGCCTCGTGGCCGATATCGAGGGTAACAAGGTCCGGTTGTCAGCGAATGGCGACGTCGCCGTGACAATGGAAACGCACTAGAGCGCAATCCGGCGAACTGGAAACCGGTTCGCCGCAAGAGTGCGCGACAAACTAACAAAATCTAGGGTCTGATCCATTCAATTTGATGGATAACCCCTAGTGCGTCATCCAGTCTGCTGGCTCTTCGGCAGCCTGCGATATTCGTAAGCAATTTCCGTCTGCTGGGCTGCCAACATCTCCATGTCCTCATGGTGTGGTGACAACTGGCAGACGGGATCCGTTGCACGCGCATCGCCGGTGACCATGAACGCCTGACACCGGCAGCCACCGAAATCCTGATCCTTGCGCACGCAGCTTCGACAAGGCTCCTGCATCCAGGCATCGCCACGGAAGGCCTCGAAGGCTGGAGCATTTTGCCAGATATCGGCGAGTGCATGCTCGCGCACATTCCAGAATTCCAGTTCCGGGATGGATTCCGCAGCATGACATGGCAGCACCCGGCCTGACGGCGTGACATTCAGTGATCGCTGGCCCCAACCGCCGACACAGGCCTTGGGAAAGCGCGCGTAGTAGTCCGGGATCACGGCATCAATGACGATGCGGCCGTGATGATGCTTCCGCAGCGCCTCGACCTGGACTATCGCTGCTGCCGCCTGTTCGCGGCTCGGCATCAGCGCGCCCCGGTTCTTCAACGCCCAGCCATAATATTGAGCATGCGCGATCTCGACCCGGGTAGCGCCCAACGCCAAAGCCAGATCGATCATATTTTCAACGCGCTCGATATTGGCGCGGTGCACGACGACGTTGACGGTCAACAAAATACCGAGCCGCACGACCTCCGCAGCGAGGGTCTGCTTGCGAGCAAAGGCTCCGCGATAACCGGCGATATGATCGGCGCTCTCCGGCGCGCTATCCTGGATGGAAATCTGCACATGATCGAGCCCGGCATCGGATAGCGCGCCGAGCTTTTGATCGGTAATGCCGACTGCCGATGTGATCAGGTTGGTGTAGAGCCCTGCGTCATGCGCGGCCGCGCAGATCTCAACAAGATCACGCCGCGCGCCCGGCTCGCCACCGGAAAGATGTACTTGCAAAATTCCAAGCGCCGCGGCTTCGCGGAATACCCGCGCTCAGGTCGCGGTGTCGAGTTCATCCGTGACTTTCTCCAACGCCAGCGGATTGGAGCAGTAAGGACAACCGAGCGGACAGCGGTGCGTCAGCTCAGCCAGAAGCCCGACTGGGACCGGCGCTTTCACAGCTCCAGCAGTCTTTTGTGCGACAGGTCGGTCAGCAGTTTGGTGACATCGTTGGAAATTCGTTCGCGTGGCGCGTTAAAAGTTTTTGCAAGATCGTCAATGATCTCGTCGAGGGTCGCTTCACCGGTGCAGCGCTTGAGGATTTCAGCCGAGATCGCATCGGCCTTGAACATCCGCTCGGGCGCCAGCAGCACCCAGCCGCCATGCGCTTCGCTGTTCACGAGGCGGACGCCGCGCGGAAAGCGAGGGATAGAGGCTTTTGCATTATCCAGCATCAAAGCACCCCGGCGGCACATGCTTGGGTTCGACATAAGCATGATAAAGCGCGTCAAGCATGGACCACAGCACGCTACACTTGAATTCCAGCGCCGCCATGACCGCGCGCTGGCTCTCCACAGAGGTGGCATGCTGCTTCACATAGGCAAGCGCGAAGTCGGAATCGCGCTGCGCCTGCGGCGGCCGCTTCGAAAAATAGGCCAGTGTTTCCGGGGTCACGAAATCATAGCTCGCCAGCATTCCGGAGACGCGCTCGCTGATGATTGCAGGCGAAAACAATTCCGTCAGCGACGAGGCTATCGCTTCCAGCAGGCTTTTTTCGCGCACAAAATGCACATAGGCATCGACGGCAAAGCGTGTTGCAGGAAGCAGGCCGCGCAAGGACGTCACATCCTCCCGCTTAAGGCCCAGGGCATCCGTCAGCGCGAGCCAACGCGCGACGCCGCCGTCATTCTCCGACTCGCCGTCGTGATCGACCAGGCGCGAGCGCCATTCCCGCCGTATCGCAGGATCGTCGCAGCGTGCGATCAGGCTCGCATCCTTCTGCGGGATCATGGCTTGATAGTAATAGCGATTAAGCGCCCAGGCCTGCACCTGACCTTTTGTCAGCTTGCCGCCATGCAACAGCCGGTGAAACGGATGCAGATTGTGATAGCGCCGCGCGCCGATGTTGCGCAGCGCCGCTTCGAGCTGTTCGGGTGTCATGATCACAGCGCGATTTCCATCCCGTCCTCGGCGATTTCCCATCCCGCGGCGGTAACGCGCATGCGTTCCGGGGAACCCTCAATCAGGATCGGGTTGGTGTTGTTGATATGGATAAAGACTTTCCGCGCCTTCAGCCCAGCCAGTTTTTGCAGGGTACCACCCTCGCCTTCAATCGGCATATGGCCCATGCGGCGGCC
The DNA here is from genome assembly GCA_947481685.1 of Bradyrhizobiaceae bacterium. GTDB lineage: Bacteria > Pseudomonadota > Alphaproteobacteria > Rhizobiales > Xanthobacteraceae > CANKHA01. The sequence goes on along the minus strand of CANKHA010000030.1, from coordinate 2,173 downwards.
GGTTTTAGCCCCAGCATCTGTGCGGATCATCTCATCGTCGGTAAAGAGCGTGCCATCGAACAGGACCACATCCGCTTTTGAAAGCCGTGCCTGCAATGCAGCATTCACATCTGCGGCGCCGGGCACGAACAACAGCGTCTTGCCATCATAACGCAGCTCAATGCCCACATTGCTGCCGCTCACGGCTGCCGTCTCCGGTTTGGCGGCTTCCAGATAGAGCGGCACTTTGCCGGGCACCATGAACAACTCCGCTGCGATGCCGCCGGGCAGCGCAAATGTCTTCCCGGCGATGATCGTGTCCCAGGTTACCGACGTAAGCGCGCTGAACATCTGATTGCGCTTGATCGCAGCGTGCGTTTCTTCCGTCGCAAACACGCTGAAAGCCGTGCTTTCGCGCGCATGCAGCAGGCCGGTGATCTGATCGATTTCCGCGCCGCTCAGTACCATCGCTGCGATGGGACTGCCGCGTTGCGGGCCGCGGGGATGCAGCGCCGGCGTTGCGCGGATCTGGCTTGCGAGATCGGGAGAAGCATTCAGCAGCGTCCACCGGCCATCACCACTTGTGACGGCAAGACTGGCCTGCGTACGAAAGGAAACGCGTGGATCGCCGGCCCATGCCAGACGGCAAACAGGGCACTGGCAATTCCACTGCGGGAACGAACCGCCGGCGGCAGATCCGAGGACGAGGGCTTTCAGGCCCACGGGATTGCCGCTCTCAAAGGACGATTAGAATTCAGCCGGCAGATAGCCGTTGATTTCCATGCCGATGCAGATTTCAACGAGAACCGGGGTCGACCAGGCCATAACGTTTCCTCGCATGTTCATAGCGCCTTCGAACGGGCACAGCACAACCCTAGCGCAAGCCAATGCGGCTGTCAGCCCCCGGCCTCGTCCTCCAGCCCCCCGGGTTTGGCGGCCAAAGTGCCGGTGGTTGGGCGCGAAGTCCTTGTCACAACCACCGGAACGGAGCCACAATTATAACGAGTGCCGATAGAGAGACCTGAGCACTTCCGAGCTGGTGACGCCCTTACAACAATAGTTTGGCCGAAAGCCCGGTTCTTCGCCTCACAAGAAAACTCTCAAGGGAGGAAGTAATGTCGGAAGGCTCCAGGAAGGACAAATCTGTCGATTCGCATGCGATTGTCAGCAGACGCCGGTTCCTCGGCGCAGGAGCGGCGGCTGGTGTCAGTGCTGTGGCTGCGGTTTCGGGCAGGATCAAGAAGACATTATGAAAGCCGCCGATGATGCCAAAGAAATCAGCCATGTGACCCGTGGGGAAAAGTGTTGTTAAGGCCGCAAAGTCCCTCAGTGCAACCGTGCAAGCGCGTGAGGTTCAACGCAATAAATTGCGCACATACTTCACGTTAGTAGTCCTCCGCGCCAAAACTGCTCGGAAAAAATATAGACAGCGACCTGATTTACGGAGTTTAAGCTCACGCTTTCTCCAGAGCTGTTTAAGATGTTTCCCTTAGCATTTTCGATAACAACTGCTCTGTCGTTGCTTACAGTTCGAAAAATAATAAGGTCACCCTCGCTACCGCCGCTGATCGTTTCGAGATCGTCGTTAGCGGCAAAGGCTTCCGTGTCAATCAAGAAAAATGTTCCAGGAGCCGTGACGGCGCCGGAAATAATCGGCCTTCTAATGGAAGCACCAAAATTTAGGAACTTGCTGCTGGTACTGAAACCTCTCGTGGTAAGCCGCGATACTTCCAAGCCATCCACTTGAAGCAAGACAGGCACAGTCCGATGAGCAGCCTGTTTCCAAGAACCGAAATATGCCCCTTCCGGCTTGATGCCGACTCGGGCAGCTCCGAGTATCGCATCAGGGTTGTCGATGTCTGCATTTGTCCAGTCTGTCCAGGTAAAGCCTGCTTTTTTGTGCGGTTCTGGTGATCCGTTTGGACTCACATCGAAGGCCATAAACGAGTTCGGCGCGGAAGGACGCAAATTAGCCACGGGCCAGCCGATTCCACCTCTGCCCCGGAAAGTAAAATGGCTACTAGTGTCCGAATCTGGTTGATGGATAGAGCTGGTCCCGGTTGTCTGAACAGATTCTCCGCGTCGATAAGTGGAGCGTCTGCCGGGGTTAGGCTGCCAAGCGGATTGGCAGCGGGTTGAAGTAGGCTTGATCGGGTGTGGCGTCGTCAAGGCTCGAATGCGGCCGGCGGCGGTT
>CANKHA010000029.1 GCA_947481685.1 Bradyrhizobiaceae bacterium | reverse complement strand
GGCAAGCGCCACCTTAGCCTTGAAGCCCGGTGTGTGGTTCCGGCGCGGTCGTCTGCTCATGGTCTCTCCTGATTCGCAGGCAACAGCGTGCCCGCCGTCAGGCAGAAACTCCACTTAGCGTCCTGTGCAGATTTGCGGGACCGGCTCTCCCTAGCCTTTGCGGCATTAAGGCTCCGTTACCGTTAAATTTCCGGGACATAGCGCGAGTGGGAGGCCGCGGAGCGGCTGCGCCAAATTCGCTATTTGCTGCAGTACATTGGGATTGTCAGGACGAGCCCGACCGGCCGGGGCCTGGCTGCGCCCTCCCCATTCAACTAGTGACGGGTATTCGGCTGACCTTCGACGGGAGGTTGAGGTGCATCGGCAACCGGCGCGTCCTCTGTCCCGGTCCCTGGAGGCGCGACCGATGCAGGCACGCCACCGGTTTTCTCGGCAGCCGCCTTGCGTTCGTGGCTGCGCCACGACAGCCATCCGAACGGCAACGAGGCCAGGTAGAGCAGCGTGCAGATCGTAAGCAGTTCCCACGGGAAGCTGATCAGCAGCGCGAAAAACAGTACCGTCACCACGAAGATCGGCAGCACCATTTCCGGAGAGACGCGCGGCCCCATTTTCTTGCCGGAGAACACCGGCAAGCACGACACCATCAGGAACGCCATCGCCAGCGTGTAGAGAAGGGAAAACCAGATGACGACGGAGCCCTGCTCAACACCAAGGAATGTCAGGTAGATCGGCAACAACACCGTGATGGCACCCATCGGTGCCGGCATGCCGGTGAAATAATTGCCGGCCCAGGCGGGTTTGTTGGGGTCGTCGATCATCACGTTGAAGCGCGCCAGCCGAAGACCCGCGCAGATGGCGAAGAACATCGCGGCGATCCAGCCTACTGATTTGAGGTCGTGAAGGCCCCAGAAATACAGGATGAGCGCTGGCGCTACGCCGAAATTCACGAAGTCCGCAAGGCTGTCGAGTTCGGCGCCGAAGCGCGACGTGCCCTTCAACGCACGCGCGACGCGGCCATCGATACCGTCAAGTGCAGCGGCAAAGACAATGGCCGCGAGAGCCCATTCGAATTTGTTTTCAACTGCAATCCGGATGGCGGTCAGTCCCGCGCAGAGCGCGAGCAAGGTGATGAGGTTCGGCACCAACATCCGAATCGGGATCGGGCGAAAACGGCTGCGTTTCGCTTCGGGCGGCTCAGGATCGAAAGGGCTAAATGGCATGGGTGCAATATAGCGGTTTTTGCGCGGCTTAGCCACAGCAGGTTCCAGATACGTTAGTTTGTCGCGCAATCTTGCGGCGAACCGGCTCCACTTCGCCGGATTGCGCCCTAACAGCGTTAAGCAATTAATCCAGGCGGAAGTTGCGGTCGTTCGGAGCCGCGCGGAGGTCAGCAATTACCGTTTCGCCCGCGACCGCCTTTTGCCCGACCGCCACCTGGAAGGTGCCGCCAGCCGGCAGATAGACATCGACGCGGGAACCAAAGCGTATCATTCCGATCCGTTGCCCGGCTTCGACACTTTGGCCTTCGGTCGTGAATGGCACGATGCGGCGCGCCACCAATCCAGCGATCTGCACCACCGCAATGCGAACGCCCTGCGCGTCGATCAAAAACGAATTGCGCTCGTTGTCTTCGCTCGCCTTGTCGAGATCGGCGTTGAGAAAAATTCCAGCGCGATAGGCGATACGCTCGATACGGCCCGCGAGCGGGCTGCGGTTGATGTGACAATCGAACACGCTCATGAAAATCGAGACGCGTGGCAATGGCGCATCGCCCATGCCGAGTTCGGCCGGTGGCGCTGCCTGCGTCACCATGCTCACCATCCCGTCGGCCGGCGACACCAGCAGGCCTTCTCGCACGGCCGTCACCCGCGGTGGGTCGCGAAAGAACAGCGCGCACCAGATGGTCAGCGCGAGACCAAGCCAGCCGAGCGGTTGCCAAAACCAGAACAGGATCAGGGTGACGACGGCAAAAATGCCAATGAAGGGATAGCCCTCGCGATGGACAGGAACCATTTGCGAGCGAATTGAAGCGGCGATCGACATAAAATTGAATACCTTGTTGGTTTATTCCGCCGCGTCGGCAGGCAGATCGTCGGATAACTTGTGCTTGGATTCCTTCGACGCGTCGCCGTCTTCATCCGCAAGCGCCAGTTTCTCCCGCGCTTCCTCGGCTTCGCGCTGGCGATTCCACATACTGGCATAGAGACCGCCGGCCGCAAGCAACTGGTAGTGCGTACCGCGCTCAACAATCACGCCTTTGTCGAGAACGATGATCTCGTCGGCGGCAACGATGGTGGAGAGCCGATGCGCGATCACAAGAGTGGTGCGGTTTTTCGACACACGGTCGAGAGCGTCCTGGATGTCTCTTTCGGTATGGCTGTCGAGCGCAGAGGTCGCTTCGTCGAGCACCAGGATGGGCGGCGCCTTCAAAATCGTGCGCGCGATGGCGACCCGCTGCTTCTCGCCGCCGGACAGTTTAAGTCCGCGTTCACCGACCTCGGTCTCGTAACCCTTCGGCGCCAGGCGAATGAAGCCATCGATCTGCGCCAGGCGCGCCGCTTCTTCTACCTCGGCATTGGTCGCTTCCCAGCGTCCATAGCGGATGTTGTAGCGGATGGTGTCGTTGAACAGCACGGTGTCCTGCGGCACCATGCCGATGGCCTCGCGCAATGACGTCTGCGCCACGTCACGGATATCCTGATCGTCGATCAGGATGCGCCCGCCGCTGACTTCATAGAAACGAAACAACAGCCGCGAGATTGTCGATTTGCCGGCGCCGGAGGGGCCAACGATTGCAATGGTGCGCCCTGCGGGCACCTCGAAGCTCAGACCCTTCAGAATGGTGCGGTCGGGTTCGTAGGAAAACACGACATTGTCGAAACGGATGACGCCGTTCGTGACCTTGAGCGGTGGCGCGTTCGGCTTGTCCTTGATCTCGGCCGGGCGCTCGAGAATCGAGAACATCGTCTCGATGTCAATGACGCCCTGCTTGATCTCGCGATAGATCATGCCCATGAAGTTCAGCGGCTGGTAGAGCTGAATCATCATGGCGTTGATCATGACGAAATCGCCGATGGTGTTGGTGCCGTTGGCGATGCCGTAAGCGCACAGCACCATCGCCGCCATCAATCCAAGCGCAAAGATCGTGGCTTGGCCGGCGTTGAGCACCGCGAGCGAGACGTAGGAATTCACGCTCGCTGTTTCGTAAATCTCCATCGACCTGTCGTAGCGCTGGGCCTCGCGCTTTTCCGCGCTGAAATATTTCACCGTTTCGTAATTGAGCAACGAGTCGATCGCCTTGGTGTTGGCATCGGTATCGCTGTCATTCATCTTGCGGCGAATTCCGATACGCCATTCCGTCGCGAAGTAGGTGTAGGACGTGTAGGCCACAACGGTGGCGAAGATCACGGCCACGTAGCGCCAGTCGAATTGATAGAGCAGCACACCCACGATCATCAGTAGTTCGACGATCGTCGGTATCGCCTGCAGGATCACCATGCGCACGATAGTTTCGATGCCGTTGCGGCCGCGCTCCAGCACGCGGGTCAAACCGCCGGTCTTGCGTTCGAGGTGGAAACGCAGTGACAGCTCGTGCATATGTTTGAAGGTGCGCAGCGCAAGATTACGCACGGCATTCATCGCCACTTTGGCAAACATGCCGTCGCGCGCCTGCGTGGTCAGCGCCATCACCACCCGGCTCAAACCGTAGGTGATGGTCCAGACCACGCCTGCAACGACGACCCAACCCGTCCAGGATGGACTGAATGGTGCGCTCGGGGTTCCCGTCAGCGCGTCCGTTGCCCATTTGAAGGTAAAGGGTGTTGCCATTGTCGCCAGCTTGGCGACCAACAACAGAGCCATCGATATCATGATCCGCGCCTTGAGATCCGCGCGGTCATTCGGCCAGATATAAGGCCAAAGCCGTCGCACGGTCTGCAACAGGGTGCTGTCAGGGCTTTCCCCGGAGACGTCGTGCTTCATCGAGCGGACGGATCGTACCTGGATATCGCTCATTCTATTCCTGATTGCGCCGAGCCCACGAACGGGGCTGACCGCTTATAAAAGCCTTTGTCCGGCCATTTCCAGTGCGCGCCGGCCGAAGTTCAGGCCTTTTACCGTTTCCCCGCCAAATACCCAATCTTGACGCTTCAGGAGGAGCGATGCCACATCCGCCCATGAGGCCACTTCGCACCCTTTGCGTCTATTGCGGCTCCCAGCCGGGCGCCGATCCGGACTTTGCAGGGGCCGCCCGCCAATTTGGGAAGATTCTGGCCGAAAATAAAGTCGGGCTGGTCTATGGCGGCGGCTCGATCGGGCTGATGGGAGAACTCGCCCGGTCGGTGCTGGCTCATGGCGGAACCGTGACCGGGGTTATTCCTGAGTCGCTGACAAGCCAGGAGCGGATGCTGAAAACCGCTCAGGAGATGATTGTGACGCGCGACCTGCATGAGCGGAAGCGCAAGATGTTTGAGCTGTCCGATGCGTTCGTCGCCCTGCCCGGCGGCGTCGGGACCCTGGAGGAACTCGTCGAGCAACTGACCTGGGAACAGCTCGGCCATCACCGCAAGCCCATCCTGATCGCCAACTTGAAAGAGTACTGGCAGCCGCTGCTGGCGCTAATGGAGCAGATGCGCAAAAGCGACTTCATCCCTGCGGTGTGGCCGGTGCGTTATCTCGTCGCCACGCGCGTCGAGGACATCCTGCCGATGCTGCAGGCGGACTAAGTGTCCGCGCCGCTCTTGATCAGCTTGAAGATGATCGAGTCCATCAACGCCTGAAATGATGCATCGATGATGTTGGGCGAGACGCCGACCGTGGTCCAGCTGTCGCCATTTTCATCCCGGCTCTCGATCAGAACGCGCGTCACCGCTTCCGTGCCGGAATTCAGGATACGCACGCGGTAATCGGTCAGTTCCATGTTCTCGATGTAGCGCTGGTATTTTCCGAGATCCTTGCGCAGCGCGACGTCGAGCGCGTTCACCGGACCATTGCCCTCGCCCGCCGAGATCAGCGTTTCGCCGCCGAGCTTCACCTTCACCGTGGCCCGCGACACCGCGATGTGCTCGCCCTTGGCGTTGATGCGATGCTCGACATTGACGTCGAATTGTTCGACCGCGAAGAAATCCGGCACCTTGCCCATCACGCGCCGCGCCAGCACGTCGAAGGACGCATCGGCCGCTTCGTAAGCGTAGCCGATGGCCTGACGGTTCTTCACCTCATCGAGCAGCCGCCCGATGCGCGGATCGTCCTTGTCGACCTTGATGCCGAGGCGTTCGAGCTCGGCCAGCACATTGGCGCGGCCGGCCTGATCCGACACCAGCAGCTTGCGGCGATTGCCGATGCTGTCCGGCGCGACGTGCTCATAACTTTTGGCACGCGCCAGTTCGCGCGGGCTGCCGTTCTCGACATGCTCGGCACTGGCGAGATCGCTTTCCAGCTCCTTGACGATGGCCGACGCATGGATGCCCGCCTTGGTGGCGAAAGCACTTTCACCCACATAGGGCGCGTGCCGGTTCGGCGCACGGTTGAGCAGCTCGTCGAGCGCGTGGGAAACCCTGGTGAGGTTCTTGAGCTGCTGGTCGGACACGCCGATTTCGAAGCGATCCGCATAATCGGGCTTCAGCTTCAGCGTCGGGATGATGGAAACGAGATTGGCGTTGCCGCAACGCTCGCCCAAGCCGTTCAGCGTGCCCTGAATCTGGCGCACGCCCGCACGCACCGCCGCGAAGGAATTCGCCACTGCCTGTTCGGTGTCGTTGTGCGCATGGATGCCGACATGGTCTCCGGGGATATGCTTGATCACTTCGGTGACAATGGTTTCGACTTCATGCGGCAGCGTGCCGCCATTGGTGTCGCAGAGCACGACCCAACGGGCACCCGAGTCATAAGCCGCCTTGGCGCAACTCAGTGCATAAGCCGGATTGGCCTTGTAGCCGTCGAAGAAGTGTTCGCAGTCGAGCAGCACCTCCCGACCCCTGGCCTTGGCGGCTTTCACGCTGTCGCGGATCGACGCGAGGTTCTCTTCCTCCGTGGTCTGCAGGGCCACACGCACATGATAGTCCCACGACTTCGCGACGAAGCAGATCGCGTCGGCCTTGGCTTCAAGCAAAATTGCAAGACCTGGATCGTTCGAAGTCGAGCGGCCCGGCCGCCGCGTCATCCCGAAGGCCGTGAAGGCAGCGGAGAGCTTGCGGTCCTGGCTGAAGAATTGCGTGTCGGTCGGATTGGCACCGGGATAGCCGCCTTCGACATAATCGATGCCAAGCTCGTCCAGCATGACGGCAATCGTCATCTTGTCGGCCAGCGTGAAGTCGACGCCGTTGGTCTGCGCGCCGTCACGCAGCGTGGTATCGAACAGATAGAGCCTTTCCTTCGCCATCACGCTTCACAATACTTTAAAGACATACAACGCGACGCCGGCTGCGATGATTAGCAGCACGATCTTCACCGCGATGTAATAGGCCCAATGCCGGGGAAACGGCGTCTCTGGCGGTTTCATGGGTTGCTCCCTTTGGCCGTCAATTTCTTTTCCATCGTGGTGTTGGCGAGCCATTCGTCGCCGCGCAACACCGTATTGCGCTTCTGCGCGACGAAACCTTTCTGCTCAAAGAAGCCGGTCGCGCTGTCACTGGCTTCCACGATCAACTTGGACGCTCCGCGCGCCGTTGCAAGTTTCTCCACCGCACCAAACAGAAGCGTGCCGACGCCCTGCCCGACCGCCGCCGGATGCACATAGAGCATGTCGATATGCTCAGGGCCTTCCAGCGTGATGAAACCAATTGGCGAACCGTTGAGCGTGCCGACCAACGTCAACTGCTTGCCGAGGCGCGCGGTAAAAGCTGCTTCGTCGTCGGAAGCGGCAGCCCAGGCCTGTTGCTGCGCCTCGCTGTAATCTTCGGTCGTCAGCTCTTCGATGCTGGCGCGGAAGATCTGCGCAAGCAACGGTGCGTCTTCCGCAAGATAAGGACGCAAGCCGGGCTTTGGGTGGGCGACGGCCATCATGAGGCGATCTCCCAGGTGGTGCCGTCCTTCGAATCCTTGAGCGCAACGCCCATCGCGGCGAGTTGGTCGCGGATGAGATCGGACTCGGCGAAGTTTTTGGCCTGACGCGCCGCGAGACGCGCGGCGACAAGCCGCTCGATCTCCGCTTCGGAGACTTCCGGCTTGCGCGCGTGTTGCGCTTTCCAGGCAGCGTAAGCATCGCCACGCACTCCGAGGAAGCTCAGTGTGCCGGCCAGGGCCTTGTGCCCTGCCCGGCTGCGCAGTGCATGCATTTCCGCGATCACCTTCGGCGTATTGAGATCGTCGGTCAGCGCCTCGACAATCGCTGGCGCGGGGCGGTCTTCCGCCTCATCCGCCGCCGCATCGAGCCAGCTCGCCAGTGCCTTCTCGGCGGCTTCCAGATTCTTCAGCGTCCAGTTGATCGGCTGGCGATAATGGGTACCAAGCATTGCAACACGAAGGATGTCGCCCGGCCAGTCGGCCAGCAACTCGCGGATGGTGATGAAGTTGCCCGAAGACTTCGCCATCTTCTCGCCTTCCACCTGCAAGAAGCCGTTGTGCATCCAGGTGTTGGCCATCACACCGGTATGAAAGGCGCAGCGCGATTGCGCGATTTCGTTTTCATGATGCGGGAACACCAGATCGATGCCGCCGCCGTGAATGTCGAAGGTCTCGCCGAGATGCTTCCACGACATCGCGGAGCATTCGATGTGCCAGCCCGGACGCCCTTGTGTCTTGATGCCGGCGGGCGATGCCCATGACGGCTCGCCATCCTTCGAGGGCTTCCACAGCACGAAGTCCATCGCGTCGCGCTTGTAGGGCGCGACTTCGACGCGCGCACCGGCGATCATCTCGTTGAGCGGCCGTTTCGAAAGCTCACCGTAATCCTTCATCGACGGCACGCTGAACAGCACATGCTCTTCGGCGGCGTAGGCGTGGCCAGATTGCACCAGACGGTCGATCAACACCTTCATCTCTTCGATGTGTTCGGTCGCGCGCGGCTCAATGGTCGGCGGCAGGCAGCCGAGCGCCGCCACGTCGTCCTTGAAATTGTTGTAGGTGGTTTCGGTCAGTTCGCGGATCGAAATGCCGCGCTCGGCAGCCCGCGCGTTGATCTTGTCATCGACGTCGGTGATGTTGCGCACGTATTTGACGCGGCCCTCGCCCGGATAGAGATGCCGGAGCAGGCGGTACAGCACGTCGAACACGATGACCGGCCGCGCATTGCCGATATGGGCGAAGTCATAGACCGTCGGCCCGCACACATACATGCGCACGCGCGCAGGATCGATCGGCGTGAACACGCGCTTCTCTCGCGTCAGCGTATCGTAGAGCTTGAGTTCCATCGTTCCCTTGTCGTGTTCCCGAAGCAGCTCTGACGAAAACGCCAAAACTGCCCGCCTGGCCTGCTGGCCGGGCATCCATTTTCTTCGAAGGGGAGAGAAAAGGCGGCCTCAGCCAGCGGTGAGCTAGCTAATAATGTCCCGGCAAATGCCGATCTGGAGGCAACCGCGCTTCATGGCCGGGAGAATGGTCAAGCGAACCGGTGCCGTCAAGGCCGCCGCTACGACGATTTTTCGCGTTTTTTGCATGTCAGGCGGCTGATTTGAGGCATTAACCGGCTGCACGCGGTTCGGTTAACACACTGTTAACGGTTTCCTTCCATTCTTCTTAATCGTAGCAGTCTGTCTGCGAGCGAGTCATTCCATGCGGTCCATCTTTGCGATTGTGGCTTTGGCCACCGCCCTCCTGAGCGCGACCTCAGCCTCGGCGGAACGGCGCATGTTCATTATCGCCAATAACGCGAGCGGCTACGGCGTGGACCGATGCCTTGCCAGCGGCGCAACCTGTGGGGCTGCGATCGCGACGGCTTATTGCCAGTCGCGCGAATTTGCCCAGGCGACCTCCTACCGCAAGGTCGACAAAGACGACATCACGGGAGCCGTGCCGACCAGCACCGGCGCCGGAGCCTGCCTCGGCAGCACCTGCGACGAATATGTCGCCATCGAGTGCTCGCGCTAACCGCGACTCTCTCCTCTCTGTCTAATTTTTGATCGGTTTTATCGCGCGTTGCATTGGCTCGCCTGCGATTCGTTTTTACTCATCGGATGGCGTGGAAACTTTGCGCGCGTGATGGAACCCGATGGAACCTCAGAAAGTGCGGAACCAACCGGCGACATCGCCGTTCAACAACCGCTTGGGAGGTAGGGAAGCAAAAGAAAGAGAGACGCAATGTCTGTCGTCAGCGCCATGTTCCGATCTCATCCTGAGCGTCCTGCTCATTCCGATGCCATCACGGCCTGCATCGACGCCTGCTCGCTCTGCGTTGAAACCTGCACCGCCTGCGCGGATGCATGTCTCTCGGAAAAGCATCTCGAGAACATGATTGCCTGCATCCGGCTCAATCTGGATTGCGCTGCGGTATGCGCTGCCACCGGCAGCGTGATGGCACGGGCCAACAAGGCCGGTAACCGGCAGCCGCTGGAAGCGCAGCTCACCACCTGCATCGCCTTCTGCCGCGCCTGCGCCGCCGAGTGCGGACGGCACGCAGACAAACATCGGCATTGCCAGGTGTGCGCCGAGGCCTGCACGAGTTGCGCCGAAGCCTGCATCCAGATGCTGTCGACGCTGCGGATGCCGGCCTAGCGCTTCAGAGCGATAACGACCGGTCAGGTCGCCGGTCGTATTGACCTGCCATTGCCCCGCGCGAAAACATGCGTCATGATTTTGACGAACGCGCCCAGGCATTTGCTCGGGTCACAGGAGGCCCGACAGGTGAAACTTTATTCTTTCTTCCGCTCGTCCGCGTCCTACCGGGTGCGGATCGCGCTCAATCTCAAGAATATTCCCTACGAGATCATTCCTATCCATCTGCGCAAGGATGGCGGGCAACATCGCAGCGCGGAATATAAGATGGTCAACCCGCAGATGCGGGTGCCATCGCTTGAGCTGCCGAGCGGTGACGTGATCGTGCAGTCTCTCGCTATCATCGGTTATCTCAACGAGATCTATCCGCAGCCACCGCTGCTGCCGGCCGATCCGGTCGCGCGCGCGCAGGTGCGCGCGGTGTCGCAGATCGTCGCCTGCGATATCCATCCGCTGAACAATCTCGGCACGCTGCAATATATCAAAAACACCATGGGTCAGGAACAGCCCGTCATCGATGCCTGGTATCATCACTGGGTCACGGCTGGATTCGAGGTGATCGAACAGATGCTCAAGCCGGGACCCTATGCCTTCGGCGCACAACCCGGCCTGGGCGATATCTGTCTGGTCCCGCAGGTCTTCAATGCGCGCAACCTGAAAGTCCCGCTCGACGCTTTTCCCAAAATCCTGGCGGCGAATGAGGCCTGCCTGAAACTGCCGGCCTTCGACAAGGCTCGGCCGGAAAACCAGCCGGACGCGGAATAGGCCCGGGGCGCTCGCACAGGGTCCAGGAATCTCCTATAAGTCGCCCCGCTATCCGTGATTTCGCCACCATCTGCGCCCAGACAGGGGCCGAAATTCGATGACCTTGCTGAAGATGACCTTGCTGAAGAAGAGAGCGATGCGAACATTCCATTCCAACGCCTTTGGGGTGCTGCTGCTGATAGCCACAGCCTTGCCCGCGCTGGCCCAGAATTTCTCGGTGCCGCCGGGAGGGGCCGGGCGCAATCCGGCCTGCACGCGCCTCGAAGCGCAGCTTGGCGCGATCGACCGCGGCGTCGATCCCGGCAAATCGGACCAGGTCCGGCGCTACGAAGATGCGTCCGCCAAGCAGCAGGCTGAACTCGACAAGCTACTCAACCAATCGCGTCGCGCAGGCTGCCAGGGCTCCGGCTTCTTCTCGCTGTTCAGCGGACAACCCGCGCAATGCGTCCAGATCAACAACCAGATCCAGCAGATGCGGTCGAACCTGGACCAGATCACCGGCACGTTGCAGCAGTTGCAGGGCAACAGCGCCGGCCGCGAAGGCCAGCGCCGCTCGGTCATCGTAGCGCTCGCTCAGAACGATTGCGGCCCGCAATACCGCCAGGCGGCAGCCCCGCAGCAGGGCGGCTTCTTCGATACGTTGTTTGGACCCGGGAACATCGTGTCGCCAGAACAGCCTGCCGATCCCTCGCAGGGAGGCTACAAAACGGTCTGCGTGCGCACCTGCGACGGCTTCTATTTTCCGATTTCCTATTCGGCCTCGCCGGACCGCTTCTCAGCGGATCAACAAACCTGCCAGCGCCTGTGCCCGTCGGCGGAGGTCCAGCTTTTCACCTATCGCAACGGCAGCGAGGAAATATCGCAGGCCGTTTCGGTCAATGGATATCCCTACAAGGATCTGCCCACGGCTTTCAGCTATCGAAAGGGGGTCAACAAGGCGTGCAGCTGCAAGCGCCCGGGCCAGACGTGGAATGATGCGATGAAGGCTACTACCGACGACACCGTTGAACAGGGCGACATCGTTGTTACCGACGAGCGCGCCAAGCAGATGTCGCAACCTTCAGTAGATGCGCAAGGCAAACGCATTGCGCCGCGCCCTGCCCGTCCCGCTCAAACGACGGCGCCTGCAACAACCAGCAGCACGCCAGCAGCCACCGGCGAGAAGAAGACGGTACGGACCGTAGGCCCGACCTTCGTCCCCGCGCAATAATCCGCTAAGATTTTGTTAGTTGTCGCGCAATCTTGCGGCGAACCGGTTCCCACTTCGCCTGATTGCGCTCTAGAAATCGAAGGCTTCGCCCTTGGCGATGACGTCCTGCTTCAGCAGTGATGCATCGGGTGCGGGCAATGGCGCACCGGAATCGCGGAAGCGGTTGGTGATCGGATAGCGGCGGTCGCGTCCAAAATTCTTCAAAGTCACCTTTACGCCCGGCGCGGCCTGCCGGCGCTTGTATTCCGCAAGATTGACCATGCGGTCCACCTTCTTCACCACATCGCTGTCGAAGCCCGCGGCAACAATGGCAGCGACCGGCTCCTCCAGCTCGATCAGGCGATAGAGGATGGCATCAAGCATATCATAGGGCGGAAGCGTATCCTGATCCTTCTGGTCCTCACGCAATTCCGCCGACGGCGCACGCACCAGGATATTTTCCGGGATCACCATGCCGTCCGGTCCAAGCGCGCCTTCCGGTTTCCAGCGATTGCGCAAATGCGACAAACGATAGACCTGGGTCTTGTAGAGGTCCTTGATGGGGTTGAAGCCACCGTTCATGTCGCCGTAAAGCGTGGCATAGCCGACCGACATCTCCGACTTGTTGCCGGTGGTGACAACCATCAATCCAAATTTGTTGGAGATCGCCATCAGGATGACGCCGCGGGCGCGCGACTGGAGATTTTCTTCCGTCACGTCACTCGGTAACCCGGCAAACAACGGCTTCAGCGCCGCCTGCAACCCTTCGACCGCCGAGGCTATCGGTACGACCTCATATTTGACGCCTAGAATTCTGGCGGCGGCAGCGGCATCGTCGAGGGATTCCTGTGCGGTGAAGCGATATGGCAGCATCACGCAGCGGACGCGATCGGCGCCGAGCGCATCGACAGCAATGGCAGCGCAGATCGCCGAATCGACGCCGCCGGAGAGACCCAGCACAATACCCTTGAACCCGTTCTTGTTGACGTAGTCGCGCAGCCCCAGAACGCAGGCGGCGTAATCCGACTGGTCGCGATCTCCGAGCTGTTCCATCGGCCCGTCGATGCAGCGCCAGGTATCGCCGACGCGTTCCCAATGTACCGTAACGACGGCTTCGCGAAATGCCTGAAGCTGAAAGCCAATGGAACGGTCGGCGTGCAGGGCAAACGAGGCACCGTCGAACACCAGTTCATCCTGCCCGCCCACCACGTTCAGATAGACCAGTGGCAATCCATGTTCGGTGACGCGGGCCACGGCAATGTTGATCCGGATGTCGTCCTTATCGCCCCAGTAAGGCGAGCCGTTCGGCACGATCAGGATTTCGGCGCCAGTCTCGGCCAGACACTCGACCACTTCCTCGCGCCAGATGTCCTCGCAGATCGGAATGCCGAGACGCACGCCCCGGAAATTCACTGGACCGGGCATCGGGCCGGGCACGAACACGCGTTTCTCATCGAAGACACCGTAGTTCGGAAGATCGACCTTGAAGCGGATCGCCGCGATGACGCCACCGTCGAGCAGCACCACCGCGTTGTGCAATTTGCCGCCCTCGGCCCAGGGCGTGCCGAGAACGAGCGCGGGACCGCCGTCCGCAGTCTCGCGCGCGAGTTCCTCCACCGCGGACCTGCAGGCCGCCTGGAAGGCCGGCTTGAGCACCAGATCCTCAGGCGAGTAACCGGCGATGAACAACTCAGGGAAAATAACCAGATCGGCGCCGTCGGCAGCCGCACGCTTCCGTGCGGCTCGAACCTTGTCCGCGTTGCCGGAAACATCGCCGACGACGGGATTCAGCTGTGCGAGGGTGATAGCCAGCCGGTTGGCAGGAGGCGCGCTCATGTCAAAGATGTAAGCGGATGCCGCGTGGCGGGCAATGCCGAAGCGATGGGGCAGCGCATGATCCGGCGAAGTGGATACCGGTTCGCCGATAAGATCATGCGCCAGACCAACAAATTAGCGCGCGGTTCGCGCGCTAAAGCCCCGCCGCTGCCGCAAATGGCTTGGCATTCGCGATCCGCTCTTCCTTCAGCAATTCGGCCAGCAGGAACGCCATCTCGATCGCCTGCTCCGCATTGAGCCGCGGATCGCAGAAGGTGTGATAGCGGTCGTTGAGGTCGGCATCGCTGATGGCACGGGCGCCACCGGTGCACTCGGTCACGTTGGTGCCGGTCATCTCCAGATGCACGCCGCCGGCATAGGTGCCTTCCGCCGCATGGATCTGGAAGAAGTTCTTCACTTCCTTCAGGATGCTTTCGAACGGCCGGGTCTTGTAGCCGCTCGCCGCGGTGATGGTGTTGCCGTGCATCGGGTCGCTCGACCACACCACCTTGCGGCCTTCGCGTTGCACCGCGCGGATCAACGTCGGCAAATGATCGCCAACGGCGTCGGCTCCCATGCGGCAGATCAGCGTAAGCCGGCCCGCTTCGTTTTCCGGATTGAGAATGTCGATCAGCTTCAGCAAACCGTCCGGTGTGCTGGACGGCCCGCATTTCAACCCGAGCGGATTCTTGATGCCGCGGCAGAACTCCACATGCGCGTGATCGAGCTGGCGCGTGCGGTCGCCGATCCAGAGCATGTGACCGGAGGTGCAGTACCAGTCACCCGAGGTGGAATCGATGCGCGTCATCGCCTGCTCGTAAGGCAGCAGCAGCGCCTCATGGCTGGTGTAGAAATCGGTCGTACGCAATTCAGGATGGCGTTCGAGATCGAGTCCGCAGGCCTGCATGAAGCCGAGCGCCTCGGAAATCCGGTTGGAGATTTCCGTGTAGCGGCGTGACTGCGGCGAATCCTTCACAAAGCCCAGCATCCATTGCTGCACGCTCAACAGGTTGGCGTAGCCGCCCTGCGCGAAGGCGCGCAACAGGTTGAGCGTCGCCGCCGACTGGCGATAGGCCTCGATCTGCCGGCGCGGATCCGGTGTGCGCGCGGCCTCGGTGAACTCGTTGTCGTTGATGATGTCGCCGCGATAGGACGGCAACTCGACACCGCCCTGCTTCTCGGTCGGCGACGTACGCGGCTTCGCGAACTGGCCGGCGATACGCCCGACCTTCACCACCGGCAAAGCGGCAGCAAACGTCAGCACCACCGCCATCTGCAGGAAGACGCGGAAGAAATCGCGGATGTTGTCCGGATGATGTTCCTTGAAGCTTTCGGCGCAGTCTCCGCCTTGCAGCAGGAAAGCCTCGCCGGCGGAAACCTTGCCAAGCGTGCGCTTCAGACTGCGTGCCTCACCCGCGAAAACCAGCGGAGGAAAGGTCGAGAGTCGCTTCTCGACTTCCGCAAGCTTCGCCTGGTCCGGATAATCCGGAACCTGCACGATAGGCTTTTTGCGCCAGCTATCCGGCGTCCAACGCTCGGCCATGAGCCGACACTCCAGTCATCTAAGGCGCCGTAACGGCTGCCTTTCAGCGCATGATCCGGCGAAGTGGCATCCGGTTCGCCGACGAGATCATGCGCCCACATGATAAGTTAGCGCGCGATCTACGCAAAACCGGTTTCCACTTTTGCTGATCGCGCGCGGGGATACGGGTTATATACGCCCGGAACCTCAAAAAGCCAGAAGCTTCGTTAGGCAGGCCAGCCGGCGGCGCGGGCCGGGTTGGCCTGAAATCGGCGCTATTTCGCGCCTTTTTCGATCGTTACCGCCTTTTCGCGCATGGTCACCAATTCCTCGGCCGCCGTCGGATGGACGGCCATGACGGCATCGAACTGGGCTTTGGTGGCCTTCATCTTCACAGCGATCCCGACCAGCTGAATCATCTCACCGGCGTCCGGTCCAACAATATGCACGCCTACGACACGGTCGGTGGCTGCATCGACCACAAGCTTCATGAAACTGCGCATATCGCGCGCCGCCATGACCGCCTTCATCGTCCGGAAAGACGTCTTGTAAATATCGACCTTGTCAAACTGCGCGGCAGCTTCAGCCTCGGTCATCCCGATGACGCCGACCTCGGGAGTCGAGAACACGGCGCTCGGAACATCCTCGTGATCGATTGCCTTCGACATGTGACCGAAGACGTTGTCGGCAAAGTAATGGCCATCGCGGATTGCAACGGGAGTGAGGTTCACACGATCGGTGACATCGCCCACCGCATAAATATTCGGCACGGACGTCTGGGAGAATTTATCCACGGCGATGGCACCGTTGTTCTTCAGTTTGACGCCCGTCTCTTCCAGCCCGAGACCTTTGACATAAGGTTTGCGGCCCAAGGCGAACATCACGAGATCGGTTTCGATAGTGCTTCCGCCCGACAGCCTTGAATGCCGGCCACGCACGTCTTTCTCGACCGCCTTCACAGTCTGGCCGGTGATGATGGTGATGCCGCGCTTTTCCATTTCCATGCGCAGGTGTCCGCGCACATCATCGTCAAAGCCGCGCAGAATATTCTCGCCACGATATACCAAGGTGACCTTGGAACCGAGCGCGGCAAACAGGCCCGCGAATTCCACCGCGATATAGCCACCGCCCTGGATCAGGATGCTATTGGGCAATTCCGGGAGGTCGAATGCTGCGTTCGATGAAATGACGTGCTCGATACCGGGAATGGCATCGCCCATGGTCGTGCCGCCACCGGTCGCTATCAGGATATATTTGGCCGTGACTTTGCTGTCGTCGGCGAGACGCACAGTATGCGCGTCGGTCAGCACCGCACGCTGCTTCACGAGCTTTGCGCCCGCACGCTCGAGATTGCTGATGTAGGCGCGTTCCAATCGCGCGATCTCGTTATCTTTGTTGGCGATCAGCGTCGGCCAGTGAAAGGTTGGCTTGGGCACGGTCCAGCCGTAACCTGCGGCATCGATGAAGTCGTCGGCATAGCGCGATGCATAGACGAGGAGCTTCTTCGGAACGCAGCCGCGGATCACACACGTGCCGCCAACACGGTTTTCTTCCGCGATCACCACCTTGGCGCCGTAACCCGCTGCGATACGCGCTGCACGCACGCCGCCCGAACCCGCACCAATGACGAAAAGATCAACGTCGTAATCAGCCATGCGTCGCCTGCTAAAGTTCGACGACGCGTGTGCCGCCGGGGCCTGCCAGAATCGCGGTTTGCGCCAGCCCCAAGAAGAGACCGTGTTCCACAATGCCCGGAATCACCGAGAGCCGCGCCGCCAGTGCCTGCGGATTGGCAATGCGTTCCAGCGAGGCATCGAGGATCCAGTTGCCGCTATCGGTCCGGTATGTGTTGCCCGCCTTGTCCCGGCGCAAGAGCACCGGACCGGGGGAACCGACGGCTATGGCGGCCGCTTCGATCTTTTTCCGTGTTGCCGCAAGCCCGAACGGCACCACTTCGATCGGCAGCGGAAAACGGCCCAGCGTAGTCACCCACTTGCTCTCGTCGGCGATGACAATCATGCGCGCGGAAGCAGCGGCAACAATCTTCTCGCGCAGCAGCGCACCACCGCCGCCCTTGATCAGCGTGAGATCGGGACCGATCTCGTCGGCGCCGTCCACCGTAAGATCGAGCTCCGGCGTTTCGTCCAGGGTCGTGAGCGGAATACCAAGACTTTCGGCTTGTGCGCGCGTGGCTTCCGAGGTCGGCACCCCTATCACCTTGCAGCCTTCGCGCATGCGCACTGCCAACAAATCCAGGAAGTGTTTGACGGTCGAGCCGGTGCCAAGCCCAAGCCTCATTCCGGTTTGCACGAACTGCACGGCGCGTGCGGCGGCTTCGCGTTTCTGTGCTTCGGGATCCGTCGTGGCCATGGCGCTCTCGGATGACACTGAGGTGCCCCTATCTACCGGTGTTCCAGGCCCTGTCATAGTCGAAAAGCAACGGCTTTAGCGGTCACCATGTTGATGGATATAACGGAGGAAACGTAGCCGTTCTGCTTGCCTTAAACGCGGGCAGCAGATAGCGGTCAGCGATCATGTCCACTGCGCATTCAGCCCCGATTGTTGTGTTCGATCTGGACGGCACGCTGGTCGATACAGCGCCCGACCTGGTCGATACGCTCAACATCATTCTGGCGCGCGAGGGCTTGCCACCTGTGCCATTCGATATCGCGCGCACGATGATCGGCGGCGGCGCGAGAACTCTTATCGAGCGCGGCTTGCAGGCGGACGGACGGGCGGGCGGCACGCCGGAAGTCGATCGCCTCTACACGGATTTCGTCTCTCATTACGCAGATCATCTCGCCGATCGCTCTCAGCCCTTCCCCAATGCCATCGCGGCGATCGAACAGCTCGCCGCGCGCGGCTGCCGCTTCGCCGTCTGCACCAACAAGCTGGAATGGCTTTCGGTAAAGCTGCTCGAAGCGCTGGGCATCTCAGGACATTTCGCCGCGATCTGCGGCCAGGACACCTTTGGCGTCCAGAAACCCGATCCACAGATCCTGCTGCGGACCATCCTGAAGGCCGGTGGAGATGCCACCCGTGCGGTCATGGTCGGGGACAGTATCAGCGATATTGAGGTCGCCCGGGCCGCCAGGGTACCCGTGATCGCGGTCGATTTCGGCTATACCGAAACGCCCGTATCTGCCCTGAATCCGGACCTCGTGATCGGCGATTTCGCCGGATTGCCAGCAGCCGTGGACAGGATTTTTGCCCTTCGAAACTGACCTCGGCCTTGATTTAGCCAGATATCGAGGTGGTAACTGCCCACGAAAACGCCTTCTCCGGGCGTTAACTAAAATTGTCTAATTCGGGTTCGGGCGGCCTTAACCTGTGTTTTACTAGCGAGACGCTGGCGAAACTGGCCAAAGTTTGGTCAGCCCATAGGACGACCCACCCTTTCATTCGCCTTAAGCTTGGGAAAAGCGGCCGTTGCCGCTCAATAGACGGTAGTAACATGAACCGATTCATCGTAATTCTGGCCTCTGGCTTGACCCTCGCCGGTTGTGCTACTGGCGGCGGGACGGACTGGTTTCCAACGTTCCAGCCGAAGCCCGTCGATATCCAATTCACGTCGCAACCAGCGGGTGCGGAAGCCAGGACCTCCACGGGGCAAGCCTGCCAGACCCCCTGTGCGCTTGCCGTGGCTCCAGACAAGGATTTCTCGGTGACCTTCGCGCTCGCCGGCTATCAGCCACAAACCATTTCCGTGCAGCCGACCAAGCCGGACTCGTCCGAGGGCTGGGCTGAAACAACCCTGCAGCCCAATCCCGTTGAGGTGCAGCTCGCTCTCGCCGCCAGAACCCCTGCCAAGCGTGCACCGCGCAAGCCGGCGACCGCCTCGGCCACAAAACCGGCTCCTCGGCCGGCTGCCGTCCGCCCTACCGCAGCCGCACCACAGCAGGCCGTGCCTGCCGGAGTTGCACCGGCGGCCGATCCCTGGCCAAACGTTCGCTAGGAAACAGGTTCCAGAATCCGCTGATGCAGGCCGCCGCAAGGCGGCCTTTGCATTTGGATAAGCGACTGGACGCTATGGCGCTTATCGGCCAGAGTCCCCATCTCCTAAGCTCTCCAAACGAGCACCGAGAACAAAAGGCATGGCCGACGGCTTGCAGATTCGGGATTTTGGTGACCGCGGCAATCCCGCAACCCAGTCGATGATCGACCCCTTCGGGCGGGCGATCTCCTATCTGCGCGTCTCGGTGACCGACCGCTGTGACTTCCGCTGCGTCTATTGCATGTCGGAAAACATGGCCTTCCTGCCCAAGGCCGATCTCCTCACGCTGGAAGAACTGGATCGTCTCTGCACCGCCTTCATCGTGAAAGGCGTGCGCAAGCTGCGTCTGACCGGCGGCGAGCCACTGGTGCGGCGCGGGATCATGACGCTGTTCTCATCGCTCTCGCGGCATCTGGAAGCGGGCACGCTCGACGAACTCACGCTGACGACCAATGGTTCGCAGCTCGCCAAATATGCCAGCGAGTTGCGGGATTACGGCGTGAAACGCATCAACGTATCGGTCGATACGCTCGATCCGGACAAGTTCCGCGCCATCACGCGATGGGGCGAGCTGGACAAGGTGATTGGCGGCATCGACGCGGCGCAAGCCGCCGGCATGGACGTGAAGATCAATGCAGTGGCGTTGAAGGGCGTCAACGAGGACGAGATCCCGGCGATGGTCGAATGGGCCCATGGCCGCGGCATGGATCTCACGCTGATCGAGGTGATGCCGCTGGGCGACGTGGGCGAAGGCCGCCTCGACCAGTATCTGCCGCTCTCGATGGTGCGCGCCAAACTGAATGAGCATTTCAGCCTTGAAGACATCGACTACAAGACCGGCGGCCCGGCGCGCTACTCGCGTGTGAAGGAAACTGGCGGGCGGCTCGGCTTCATCACGCCGATGACGCATAATTTCTGCGAAAGCTGCAACCGCGTCCGCATCACCTGCACCGGCACGTTGTTCATGTGCCTCGGGCAGGAAGATGCCGCCGATCTGCGTGCCCCCTTGCGCGCCTCCGAAGGCAACGAACTGATTTATCGCGCCATCGACGATGCGATCCTGCGCAAGCCAAAGGGTCATGACTTCATTATCGACCGCCGCCACCAGCGGCCTGCCCTGCCGCGCCATATGAGCGTGACCGGCGGTTAAATTTATCGTCTCTACCCCTGTAGGGCTTGCTCACCCCACGGCAGAATCCGATAAGGATATCGAAAAACGGGCGCATATGTTGCGCCCGCCATCGGGGAATGGGGTTGAAGGGGCTTCTCAAGCTCAGCCACGGCATCGACTGGATCAACGGCCGGTTTGGCGTGATCGCCACCTGGCTGGTCCTGATTGCGTGCGTTGTCAGCGCCGGCAATGCCTTCAGCCGCTATCTGTTCAGCGAGAGCTCCAACGGCTGGCTGGAAGCGCAGTGGTACATGTTCGCCGCCATCGTGTTGCTCGGCGCGCCCTATACGTTGCGCATGAACGAGCATGTGCGCGTCGATCTGATCTACGGCTCAGTCAGCGAAACCACACGCCTCTGGATCGACATCCTCGGCGGCCTGTTCTTCCTGATCCCGATCTGCACCATCCTGATGTATTTCACTTGGGGCTGGTTCGTGCAGTCCTGGAATATCCATGAGATTTCATCCAATGCCGGCGGGCTCGTGCGCTGGCCGGTGAAGCTGCTGCTCCCCGTCGGATTTGGCCTGATGATCCTGCAAGGCGTCTCGGAAATCATCAAACGCATCGCGGCGCTTCTGAACGTGATCGACGAGGATTTCGCTTACGAGAAACCGCTGCAATGAGTGTCATTCGCGACAACATGGCGCCCCTGATGTTCGGGGGGATGGTGCTGTTCATGTTGATCGGCTATCCGGCAGCCTTTTCGCTCGCCGCCACCGGTCTGTTCTTCGGCTTCATCGGCATTGAACTCGGCCTGATCCGGCCCGACTTCCTCGGCAACCTCACCTATCAATTGTTTGGCGTGATCTCGAACGATTTGTTGCTGGCAATTCCGTTCTTCACTTTCATGGGTGCGATCCTCGAACGCAGCCGGCTCGCCGAGGACCTTCTGGATTCCATCGGCCAGTTGTTCGGCCCGATGCGGGGCGGCTTGTCCTACGCGGTGATCATCGTCGGCGCCATTCTCGGCGCGATCACCGGCACAGTCGCCGCTTCGGTCATCGCCATGGGCGTGATCGCGATGCAGCCGATGCTCAAGAACGGCTATTCGGTGCGGCACACCATGGGCGTGATGGCAGCCTCCGGCACCATCACCCAGCTTATCCCGCCATCGCTGGTCCTGATCGTTCTGGCCGACCAGCTTGGGCGTTCCGTTGGCGATATGTATGCCGGCGCCATCGGCCCGAGCCTGATCCAGATAGCGCTGTTCTGCGGGTGGGTTTTCATCCTGAGCATCTTCCGGCCCGAGACCGTTCCTGCGCTGCCGATCACGGAGCGGACGCTGCACGGCTGGGCGCTCGCCGAAAAATGCCTGCGCGGCATCATTCCGTCACTCGGATTGATCTTCCTGGTGCTGGGAACACTCTTCTTCGGCCTTGCAACGCCAACTGAAGCCGGCGCCATGGGCGCGATCGGCGCCATCGCAATCGCGCTCTTCAATCGCACGCTGACCTATGGACTGCTCTATCAGGCGATGGCGACCACCATGCGTATCACCGCGATGGTGGTGTTCATCCTGATGGGCGCGCGCGTCTTCAGCCTGGTGTTTCAGGGCGTCGGCGGTAAAGTCTGGATCGAACATCTGCTGACGGCGCTGCCTGGTGGCCAGATCGGCTTCCTGCTGTTCGTCAACTTCTTCATCTTCATCATCGCATTCTTTCTCGATTTCTTCGAGATCGCCTTCATCATCATCCCGTTGCTGGCGCCGGTGGCCGCCAAACTTGGCATCGATCTCGTCTGGTTCGGTGTTTTGATCTGCGCGAATATCCAGACCAGCTTTATGCATCCGCCGTTTGGCTACGCGCTGTTCTATCTGCGCGGGATCGCACCGCCCACAATCAAAAGCTCGGACATTTACTGGGGCGCCGTGCCGTGGGTCTTCCTGCAGCTCATCCTGGTGCTGATCCTGATCTTATGGCCGGGATCGGTCACCTACTGGATCAGCAACCCGACGACGGTCGATCCGAACAAGGTGTTCGAATTGCAGCAGCCGGACCTGCCGCCACCACTCGATTTTCGGTAATAGAGCATGATCCCGAAAAGCTTGCCCCGGAGTTGATCCGGGGTGGGAACCGGTTTTCGGAAAAGATCATGCTCAAGCAAAAAGCCAGTATCAGCCGCGCGGGCGCGTGCGGATCATGTAGTTGTCGTAGGAATATTCCGCGACCTGCCACCACAGATATTGATCGTTGCGGAAGGCGAGCAACGATTCCCATGCCGTCTTGAACGACGCATTGGTCTTCGATACTTCCTCATATAATTCCAGCGATGCTTTGAGCGAAACATCCATCACCGACGGCGGGAATGGGCGCATCTGCGTGCCTTGCGCCAGCAATCGCTTCAGCGCGGGCGGATTGAAGGCATCATACTTCGCCAGCATCCAGCCATTGGCCATCTCGGAAGCCTGCCGCACGACCGCCTTGTAGGTCGGCGTCAAAGCCTCCCAGCTCTTCAGGTTGATGAGGTTGTGGATCATGGCGCCGCCTTCCCACCAGCCAGGGAAGTAATAGTAAGGCGCGACCTTGCTCAGCCCGAGCTTCTCGTCATCGTAAGGGCCGGACCACTCGGCCGCGTCGATGGTGCCCTTCTCCAGCGCGGCGTAAAGGTCGCCGCCAGCAACCTGTTGCGCAATGACGCCAAGCTTCTTCATCACCAGCCCGGCATAGCCGCCGATACGCATCTTCAAACCGTTGAGATCGGCGGGCTCCTTGATCTCCTTGCGAAACCATCCACCCATCTGACAACCAGTGTTGCCGCAGGGAATGCCATAGACGTTATATTTCTTGTAGAAATCGTTCATCAGGTCCATGCCGCCGCCGAAGAACATCCAGGCGTTCTGCATGCGGGCATTGAGACCGAACGGCACGGCGGTGCCGAACGCGAAGGTCGGATCCTTGCCGACGTAATAATAAGATGCGGTGTGGCACATCTCGACATTGCCGCTTTGCACCGCGTCGAGCGCCTGCAGGCCCGGCACGATTTCACCACCGGCAAAAACCTGAATCTGGAATTTGTTGTCGGTAGCTTCCGCGACCGCCTTCGCGAAAATATCCGCCGCGCCGTAAAGCGTGTCGAGCGATTTCGGATAGCTCGACGTCAGCCGCCACTTCAGCGCCGGCGACGACTGGGCGATCGCCGGTTTCGCGATGGCGCCGGCAGCAAGACCCGCCCCGGCCGCAGTGAGAAATTGCCGCCGTTTCATCCGCGACTCCGCATTGTTCTAAATATCAGCCGCGCCGGCGCGACCGGATCATGAAGTTGTCGTAGCTATATTCGCCGACCTGCCACCAGATGTATTCCTCGTTGCGGAAGGCGATCATGTTCTCATAGATCTTCTTGAAGTCGGGATTCGCGGCCGCCGCTTCCGCATTCACCTCATTCGAGGCTTTCAGGCAGGCATCCATGGTGGCGTCGGTGAAAGGCCGCAGCTCCGCACCGGCTTTGAGCAGTTTGCGCAGCGCCACCGGATTGCGCGCGTCGTATTTCGCCTGCATCTCGACATTGGCGAGACCGGCCGCGGCCGTGAGCATGGCCTGATAGGTCTTCGGCAGTGCATTCCATTTGGCGGTGTTGATGTAGAAGTGCAGCGCCGCGCCGCCTTCCCACCAGCCGGGATAGTAATAATACTTCGCGACGCGATTAAGCCCGAGCTTCTCGTCGTCGTGCGGACCGACCCATTCGGCCGCGTCGATCGTGCCCTTTTCCAGCGCCTGATAGATGTCGCCACCGGCGATCTGCTGCGGCACGCCGCCGAGGCGCTCTATCACCTTGCCGGCCCAACCGCCGATGCGGAATTTGAGTCCCTTGAAATCGGACGGGTCCTTGATCTCCTTGCGGAACCAGCCGCCCATCTGGGTGCCGGTGTTGCCGCCGACCAACCCATAGAGATTGAACTTCTGCCCGAACTCGTTAAGCAGCTTCATGCCGTCGCCGTCATAGAACCACGCATTCTGCTGGCGTGAATTCAGCCCGAAGGGCACCGCGCAATACAGGCAGAAGGTCGGGTCCTTGCCGACGAAATAATAGCCGGCGGTGTGGCACATCTCGACGGTACCGCTTTGCACGGCATCGACCGCCTGCAGCGCCGGCACGATCTCGCCGCCGGCAAAAACCTGAATCTGGAATTTGTTGTCGCTCGCTTCGGCCACGTATTTCGACAGCGTCTCGGCGGCGCCATACAGCGTTTCCAGCGATTTCGGAAAGCTCGAGGTCAGGCGCCAGGTGATCGTGGGCGAGGACTGGGCGATTGCAGGCTTGGCAATCGCAGAGGCAGCCAGCCCAACACCAGCCGCTTGCAGGAACTGACGACGCTTCATAACCACTCTCCCCTGGAATTTTCTGGCGCCAAGCTAATTGGCGGCTGCATGGGCTGCAAGCCGAGCCCGCTATGCCTCAATGACAATTTTTGGTGCCGCGCGGCCGCTGCCGCCGGGTTGGCCGATCTGGTCGCGAATCTTGGCCGCGATTTCCTTGTACATTTTCGCATGCGGTCCGTCCGGATCGCTCGCGACCACCGGCATGCCGGCGTCGGATTTCTCGCGGATGGACATATGCAACGGAATTTCGCCGAGGAACGGCACGCCCATGCGTTCTGCCTCATGCCGCGCGCCACCATGGCTGAAGATATCCGAGCGCTCGCCGCAATGCGGGCACAGGAAGAAGCTCATGTTCTCGACGATGCCAAGGATCGGCACGTTCACGCGCTTGAACATCGCGACGCCGCGGCGCGCATCGATCAGTGCAAGATCCTGCGGCGTGGAAACGATGATAGCGCCCCGAAGCGGCACTGCCTGCGCCATGGTGAGCTGCGCGTCGCCGGTACCGGGCGGCATATCCACCACCATGATATCGAGCTCACCCCATTCCACTTCGCGCAGCATCTGGGTGAGCGCCGACATCACCATCGGGCCACGCCAGATCATCGGCGTTTCTTCCTCGATCAGGAAACCGATCGACATCACCGCCATGCCATGACGCATGATCGGCTTGAGGCGTGTGCCGCCGAGCGGCTCCGGCTTTTCCCGGATCGCAAGCAGCTTCGGGATCGAGGGGCCGTAAATGTCGGCATCGAGCAAGCCGACTTTCAGCCCGAGCGCCTGCAACCCCAGCGCAATATTGACCGCCGTCGTCGATTTGCCGACGCCGCCCTTGCCGGAAGCGACAGCGATGATCGACTTCACGCCGGGAGGCAGGTGAGATCCCTGCCCCTGCGGAGCCGGACCGCCGGGACGTGGGCCATGTGCATGCGGTGCCGCAGCAGGTTTCGGCGCAGCGCCACCGCCCGCCTTTTCCGCCGTCAGCGCGATCAGCACCGATTGCACGCCGGGAACGGCACGCACGGCATCTTCCGCACGCTTGCGCACCGGCTCCCAGGCTTTGACCGCCGCGGCATCGACCGTCATCGACATGAAAACCTTGCCGTCGCTGATCACGATCTCGGAAAGCGTGCCGGTCTGCGGCAATGGCCGGCCATCAGGCCCCGGCACCCGGCCCAGGCTCTCCAGAATCTGCTCTTTACTGACGGCCATTACGTATCCTCACTGGGAGTCACTGCTTTTGCCGCACCATACGCTGCACCCTGACGGCTGTCAGCGTCCGAACGGATGGGTTGACGCCATCGGCGCTCCCATCGCATTGAATCCGCAATTGGACAGTTCTGGGAGGAAACAATGGCGAAGGTGGCTTTTCTCGGACTTGGGGTCATGGGTTATCCGATGGCCGGCCATCTCAAGAACAAGGGCGGTCATGATGTGACCGTCTACAACCGCACAACCGCGAAGGCGGAAAAGTGGGTGGCCCAGCATGGCGGAAAGCACGCCGTGACACCGCGCGCCGCAGCCGAAGGCCAGGACTTCGTCATGGCCTGCGTCGGCAACGATGCCGATTTGCACGACGTGGCGCTTGGAAAAGACGGCGCCTTCGCGGGCATGAAGAAAGGCGCGATCTTCGTCGATCACACCACAGCGTCCGCGGAAATCGCGCGCGCGCTTTCTGCCGCGGCGGGCAAAGCCGGCTTCGATTTCATCGATGCGCCGGTATCCGGCGGGCAAGCAGGCGCCGAGAACGGCGCACTGACGGTGATGTGCGGCGGCGAGGAAGCGCCATTCAAACGCTCCGAGCCGGTGATCATGTCCTATGCCAAGGCCTGCAACCTGCTTGGCGCGGTCGGCTCGGGGCAATTGGCCAAGATGGTCAACCAGATTTGCATCGCGGGTCTGGTCGAAGGTCTCGCCGAAGGATTGCACTTCGCCAGGCGCGCCGGTCTCGATGTCGAAAAGCTGATCGCGACGATCTCCAAGGGCGCGGCCCAGAGCTGGCAGATGGAGAACCGCTACAAGACGATGAACGACGGCAAGTTCGATTTCGGTTTCGCGGTGGACTGGATGCGCAAGGATCTGGGCATCTGCCTCGCCGAAGCCAAACGCAACGGCGCAAACCTGCCGGTCACGGCGCTGGTCGACCAGTTCTATTCGGAAGTGCAGAAGATGGGCGGCAAGCGCTGGGATACGTCGAGCCTGATCGCAAGGTTAGAGCGCTAAGCCTTTGCACTCGGCCGCGCTGATACCTCCGCGTGCCAGCGATGCACGTTGGTCAGTTCGTCCGGCACGATGAGCTTCGCCGGTTTCATGAAATCGACCGCAACCAGCCCGGTGATATCGGCGACGCTGTAGCCGTCACCGGCGACAAAACGCCGACCCTGCAATTCGCGATCGAGCAGGCGGAGGAATTCCGCGATCCGTGGTTTGTTAGCCTCCGCCCAAGCGGGCACCTGCGGCACTTCCCATTCCTTCATCGCCGGATGGGTGTTGCGAAAGACATGGGCCACGAGCGCGAACAGATGAAACTCCAGCCGCCGGTTCCACATCTCGACCTGCGCTTTTTCCAGCGGCCCCTGCCCGAACAACGGCGGTTCGGGCTGCAACTCCTCGAAATAGCGGCAGATGGCGATGGATTCCGTCAGCACCGTCCCATCGTCGAGTTCGAGCGCCGGCAGCCGCTGCAGCGGATTGACCGCGCTGTAGGCCGCGGACTTGTGCTGCAAGCTGCCGAGATCGACCGGCTCGAGCGGCACCGCGATGCCCTTTTCCGCCAGAAAAATCCGCACCCGCCGCGGGTTGGGCGCCCGGCCCCCATCGTAAAGCTTCATCGGATCTCCAAAGACGCAGCGATTATACCTACCAAAAACCGGTCATTAACGTTTCGTGCACCATAACGCAGATGTTTCCGGTGGGAGATAGGCCCGTTTTTGCGCGCTCCCTTAAGCGCAGTCTTAAGAATTTTGGCCCAATTTCACACCGATTTGATAGGCCCTTTTCACCAGTAGCGTTCAGTAAACATGTCGATGGAAGCACGCGATCTGACCGCGAACTCGGACGCGTCAAAAAAGAAGCGCCGGAAGGCCGCGCAGCAAGTGCGCGAGGCCCGCGACCGCCTGACTTCCACGACCGGCACCCGCCCCGCTTTCGATTACGAACTGCTGCGGCAATACGCGCAGAACCGCCTTTAAGCATCGCGCATCATCCTGCTGCTGGTCGGATCGATCGGCTTCCTGTCCGCCGTGTGGACGGGCGCACTGATGGCCGGCCTCTGGACTGCGTCCATCCTCATCGTCCACGCGGTGTTCGTGGCGAAGTGCAGCCAGTTCCTCAGTGAGGGACCCGGCAAGGCCGACATCCGCAGCTGGCGCATGTGCTTCATTACGCTCGACCTGATGTTCGGATTGGCCTGGATGTTCCTGCTGCTGATGAATGTCGGCAGCGACGAGTCCTCGCGCACCTTCATGCTGTTTGTCATGCTGCTGGTGGTGGCGATGTCGAGCATGCTGGCCTCGAGCCTGCCAATCGCGGTATTTGCGGCGACCACGCAGGTGACGGCAGCGCTCGCGCTCAACTTCCTGCTCGGCGGCACGGTGCGCGAATATATCCTCGCGGCCATGGCCGTGACTGCGCAAGGTTATTTCGTTCTGCTTGCGCATCGCCTCTACACCACGACGCTGGCCACCATGGAGGCGCGCGCGGAAAAGGATGCGCTGATCGGCGAGCTTGAGCAATCGAAGGCAATTTCCGATGAGGCGCGCAGCCGCGCCGAAGCCGCCAATATCGCGAAGTCGCGCTTCCTCGCGCAGATGAGCCATGAGCTTCGGACGCCGCTCAACGCCATCCTCGGTTTCTCGGAAGTGATGAACAACGAGATCTTCGGCCCGCACGCGGTGCCGACCTACAAGGAATACTGCAACGACATCCATAATTCCGGCGTGCACCTGCTCAACCTGATCAACGAGATTCTCGATCTGTCGCGCATCGAAGCGGGCCGCCTTGAGCTCAACGAAGAGCCGGTATCCCTGCTTGCGGTGGTGGAAGACTGCAATCACCTGCTGACGCTGCGCGCGAAGAATCGCGGCATCGCCATCCATGAAGTGTTCGAGGCCGACCTGCCGCGGCTTTGGGCCGACGAGCGCGCCATCCGCCAGATCTGCCTTAACCTCCTGTCGAACGCGATCAAGTTCACGCCCCAGGGCGGCGAGATCTGGCTCAAGGTCGGCTGGACGGCGTCGGGCGGGCAATACATGACGGTGAAGGACACCGGCCCGGGCATTCCCGAAGAGGAAATTCCGATCGTGCTGGCGTCTTTCGGCCAGGGCTCGAATTCCATCAAGTCGGCCGAGCAAGGCGCGGGGTTGGGCCTGCCGATCGCCAAAAGCCTGGTCGATCTGCATGGCGGCACCTTTACGCTGAAGTCGAAGCTTCGCATCGGCACCGAGGTGATTGTCACCTTCCCACCCGAGCGCGTCGTGTCGGCACTCGCGCCGGTGGCGGAAGCACCGCCGACTCAACCGGCTGCGGAAACGTCGCAGGATACTGGCCTGCGCAAGCGGAAAATCTTCGGATTCAGCCGGTAACAGAGCTGCGTTTTGCGACACATTGCCTTCCGGTCGGCGGTCACTATCTTGGCCATTGATTCACCGGAGACGGCAATGGCCGCTATTGAGACCCCCTGCACCAAAGTTTGCATCATCCATGCCGAGAAAGGCCTGTGCCTTGGCTGCGGGCGTAGCCTGCGCGAGATCGCGGCATGGAGCAGCCTGAGCGGCCAGGATCGCAGCCGCTTGATGGCCGACTTGCCGCGGCGGCTCGCCACCGTGCTGCCAAACCCGGCCCAGCCCCTGAGGGCGTCCTAGGACACCGATGCGCAACAGTCTGCCCTGGGTTGTTCTCCTCGCGATTCTGTTCGCGCTGGCATTTGTCTTCTTCGGGCAGGATGGCGAACTGCTCGAGCGCCTGACCTCCTACGACTTCTCGTCGATGACCATCAATGTCGTGATAGCTGTCGTTGTCGGCGTCGCGATGATCGTTATGTTTCGAGAGCAGTTCTCCCAGGCGCTGAAGGCGGCAGCCTTGTGGCTCGCCATCGCGCTCGCGCTGCTGGTTGGCTACACCTACCGCATGGAGCTACGCACGGTCGCCGATCGTGTGATGGCGGAAGTGGTGCCGGGCTGGGCATCCAGCAAAGGGCAAACAGTAGAGATCGCGCGCAGCCGTGGCGGCGATTTCTCGGTGCGCGCCCAGGTCAACGGTGCACGGGTGTCCATGATGCTCGACAGCGGCGCGAGCACCGTGGTGCTGACTCAGGAAGCGGCGAAAGCCGCGGGACTGCCGCTCGAAGTGCTGCAATACACAACCAGCGTAGAAACCGCGAACGGACGGACGCGCGCTGCGCCGGTAACGCTCGACCGCCTCACCATCGGCAACATTGTCGAACGCTCGGTGCCGGCGCTGATCGCGCAGCCCGGCCAGCTCAAGAGCAATCTTTTGGGGATGACGTTTCTCAACCGGCTGGAAAGCTGGGAAGTGCGCGGCGACAAGCTGTTGCTGCGGGCGTATCCGTAAACGCTCGACCAAGCTGCGGCGCCGGCCTCAACGCGGTCGGCGTGTTGCAATTCTCAAACGGCTGTTCAGTCCCTTACTGCAGGCGCACAATCGTGAGGTGGGCTGAAACCGGGCGCGTTCCCCCCGCCAACGGCGTAATGCTCAACGCCGTGGAATTCCCGGCCGGATTGCGCACCGTGAGAATGGAATTGATGCTCGTCGTTTCCACGAGAAACGTTCCAGAGATCTGGCTTGTACCTGTTGCACGTCCGGCGACCGTATAGGCAAGGTCAGCCCCATTGAGGGTCAGGATCAACTGCCCGGCCTCGCTCACGCTCACCTGATACGTCACGGTGTAGACGCCGATGGCCTGGAGGTTAAAAGACGAAGCGTCCGTGCGGGCTATGTCAGACCCCGACGTGGGAGCATCCTGCGGAAAAGAAACATCCGTGCCCGGAGCTACTGTCGCCGCATTGTCAGGCGGCATTAATGCAAAGAAGTCTGCGAAGGCCAAAGCCGGTCCCGATGGGCCAGTAGCCCCGGTTGCCCCAGTCGCGCCGGTTGCTCCGGTAGAGCCGGTTGCGCCAGCAGCGCCGGTTGCTCCCGTCGCTCCGGCGGCGCCAGCAGCTCCGCTGGCGCCTGGCGGACCGGCAGGGCCAGCCGCACCGGCGTCACTCTTTGACGCGAACTTCTCCCAGAACTGCGAGCCGTCTGAAGGCGCATGGTTCGTGCTGTTTTGCGTAGCGAGCCAGCTAGAGCCTTGCCGCGTGACAAGGTCGTTTACGAGGTAATTCGTCGCCGAGAGCCATTCCCCTCTGGGATTTACGCCGGCCTGACCGCATTTGGAGATCACCGCCGTGGTTACCGTCGCAGCGCCGACCTTCCCGACAGAGCTGGTCCCGGTTGTCTGAACATATTCTCCGCGTCGATAAGTGGAGCGTCTGCCGGGGTTAGGCTGCCAAGCGGATTGGCAGCGGGTTGAAGTAGGCTTGATCGGGTGTGGCGTCGTCAAGGCTCGAATGCGGCCGGCGGCGGT
>CANKHA010000028.1 GCA_947481685.1 Bradyrhizobiaceae bacterium | reverse complement strand
GCGCAAACGAAAAAAGTGATCGCACGGACAACAGCCGCACGACGATTGAACGGGAGTCCGAGCGCGAACTCGTCGTCACGCG
Source organism: Bradyrhizobiaceae bacterium (assembly GCA_947481685.1). Lineage (GTDB taxonomy): Bacteria > Pseudomonadota > Alphaproteobacteria > Rhizobiales > Xanthobacteraceae > CANKHA01. The sequence goes on along the minus strand of CANKHA010000028.1, from coordinate 31,549 downwards.
CACCTTCAACGCCCCGGCGCGCATCGTGTTCGAGGCATGGACCAAGCCTGATCTGTTCAAACAATGGTGGGTCCCGAAGTCGTCTGGCATGACCATGCTGTCCTGCGAAATGGATATTCGCACCGGGGGCACTTACCGTTTGGTCTTCGCCCACCCTGCCTTCGAGGAACCTATGGCATTCTTCGGCAGGTACATCGAAGTGACCCCGCCCTCCCGCCTCGTCTGGACGAACGACGAAGGTGGCGAAGGCGGCGCCGTTACCACGGTGACGTTCGAAGAAAGAGACGGCAAAACACTGGTCGTCTTGCGCGATCTCTATGCCTCGAAGGAAGCTCTCGACGAGGCCATTGAGTCCGGAAGCACGAGTGGGTTTGGCGAACAGTTCGAGCAGTTGGAAGCGTTGCTTGGTGCTTAGCCCACGTTAGCGGCTTGCGCCACCCTACGCGGGAAAGCCGCCACTACGCCGGTAGTACTACCACCTTCGTATTCACCGGCGTTTGCGCGTAGAGGTGCAGCATGTCCTGGCTGAGAAGCCCGACGCAGCCGCTGGTGATGCCCGAGCCAATCGTCTCGGGATCGCTCGACGCGTAGATCGTGTAAAGTGTGTAACGGTTGTTCTGATAGAGATAGAGCGTGCGGGCTCCGAGCGGGTTTTCGAGTCCACCGGGCATGCCGCGCGCGTATTTGGCTGCCTCGGGCTGGCGCTGAATCATTTCCTTGGGCGAAGTCCAGGTGGCCCATTCGGCCTTGCGCCCGACATAGGCGTCGCCGCTCCAGCGGAAGCCGTCGCGTCCGACATTGGCGCCGTAGCGGGTGGCGTTGCCCTCGCCCTCGACACGGTAGACGTAATAATTGCCAGGATCGACGATGATCGTGCCGGGCGCCTCCTCGGTCTCGTAGCGAACTGTACGGCGAAAATATTTCGGATCGAGCTTGTTGATATCGGCGGCCGGGATCGGGAATTTCTCCCGCGGCACCGGCCCGTACAGCACCTGCGCCTCGGCGAGGCTCATGCCTTCATGCGACGCGCAACCGGCGAGGCCCAGTCCGCCCAGACTGACGGCGGTACCGATCAGAAAAGATCGGCGGTTAAGCAGCTTCGGGCGGCTCCCAAGCAAAGCTCTCTCACTCATCATACACCTACGCAACACTCCACTACGCCAAGATTGCCGTCACGCTGTTCGTTTGACAAGCTCAGGCCTTTTCCGAGTGGGCTTACGCCGCCTACCCTACCCCATTCGATCGTTCCGGTAAGCTTGCTGATCACAGCATAAACCACACGGTTGACGCCCTTCACCTCGTTGATGATGCGCGTTGCCACGCGGCCGAGGAAGGCCATGTCAGGAAACGAAGTCGTGGTCACAGCTTCTCTATATACGCTTCGATCTCCTCGAGGCTGGCGGCGAAGGGATATGGCTGGTCACCAAAGACGATCTTGGCGCTCTCCACGTCACGCAACATATAGCCGCCGTGCCGCTCCGCCCTGGGGTCAGGCTTCTGTGGCTTAAGGATGTGCAGCCCGAAACGCACCGCGATGCGACGAATACGCCGCTCAACGGCTGACGTGCTGTCCTTGTGGCTCACGACGAAATGCCCATCATCCGGAACGTCTCGTATTCAGTAACCAGTATCGCGTCACTCCCACTCAATCGTGCCCGGCGGCTTGCTGGTCACATCGTAGACCACGCGGTTGACGCCCTTCACCTCGTTGATGATGCGCGTCGCGACGCGGCCGAGGAAGGCCATGTCGTAGGGATAGAAATCCGCCGTCATGCCGTCGGTCGATGTGACAGCGCGCAGGCCGACGACATGTTCGTAGGTGCGTTGGTCGCCCATCACGCCAACGGTCTTCACCGGCAGGATCACGGCAAAGGCCTGCCAGATGATGTCGTAGAGCCCTGCCTTGCGGATCTCGTCGATATAGACGGCGTCGGCGAGGCGCAGGATATCGAGCTTCTCCTTGGTGATCTCGCCCGGGCAGCGGATCGCGAGGCCCGGCCCCGGAAATGGATGACGGCCTACGAACGTATTGGGCAGGCCAAGCTCGCGGCCGAGCGCCCTCACCTCGTCCTTGAACAATTCACGCAGCGGCTCGACCAGTTGCATGTTCATGCGCGCCGGCAAGCCGCCGACATTGTGATGCGACTTGATCGTGACTGACGGCCCGCCGGTGAAGGAGACGCTTTCGATCACGTCGGGATAGAGCGTGCCCTGCGCGAGGAAATCCGCACCGCCCACTTTCTTGGCTTCGGCCTCGAACACATCGATGAACAGTTTGCCGATGGTCTTGCGCTTGACCTCCGGGTCCTCGACGCCAGCGAGTGCATCGAGGAACAGCTTCTCGGCCTGCACATGCACCAGCGGGATGTTGTAGTGCTCGCGGAACATCGTTGCGACCTGTTCGCCCTCGTTGAGACGCAGCAGTCCGTGATCCACGAATACGCAAGTCAACTGATCGCCGATGGCTTCGTGCAGCAGCACCGCGGCCACGGATGAATCGACGCCGCCGGACAACCCGCAGATCACCCGGCCTGGGCCCACCTGCTTGCGGATCTTCTCCATCGCCTCCTGTTTGAAGGCGCCCATGGTCCAGTCGCCTTTGGCGCCGACAATGTTGCGCACGAAATTGCGCAGCAGCTGTGCGCCTTGCGGCGTGTGCACGACCTCAAGATGGAATTGCGTAGCGTAGAACTTGCGTTTCTCATCGGCAATGAGCGCAATCGGCGCATTCGGCGAGGTGCCGACGACGCGGAAGCCTTCCGGCAATTTCGTCACGCGGTCGCCGTGGCTCATCCAGACCGGATATGTCTCGCCCTTCTTCCACACGCCTTCGAACAGCGGCGTGTTTTCGGTGACGGTGACGTCGGCGCGGCCGAACTCGCGATGGTGCCCGCTCTCCACCGTGCCGCCAAGCTGATGCGCCATCGCCTGCTCGCCGTAACAGATGCCGAGCACCGGCACGCCAGAGTTGAAGATCGACATCGGCGCCAGCGGCGCGTCCGCATCGAGCACCGAACAAGGACCGCCGGAGAGGATGACGCCCTTCGGCTTCATCGCCGCGAAGGCTTCTTCCGCCTTCTGATACGGCACGATCTCGGAATAGACCTTCTCCTCGCGCACCCGCCGCGCGATGAGCTGGGTGACTTGCGAGCCGAAATCGACGATCAGAATTTTGTCGTGGGGGGTCATGGCGGCTTCTAAACCGTCAGGCGGATTCTGTCGAGAAAATCAGGCCGATCGGGCCAGAATACTCACAAAAAACCCGTCGGTATCGGTCCGGCGCGGGGTCATCAAAAGCCCCTCGTCGGAGGCCAAAACCGCCTGGCGGAACATGAAAGCGCGCTCGCCCAGGGCCGCACCCATCACGTCAGCCGGGGGGATCGGCTTGAAGCCGGTCTGGCGGCCCAGGAAGGCGCGTATCTGGCCGCTATTCTCCTCGTCCAGCACCGAACAGGTCACATAAGCGATGCGCCCGTTGGGCTTCAGGAGGCTCACAGCACGGTCCAGAATCTCCGTCTGATCCTTCATGCGTTGCTCTAGTGCGCCCGGGCGCATGCGCCATTTGGCGTCCGGGTTACGCCGCCAGGACCCCGTGCCAGTACATGGAGCGTCAATGAGTACCAAATCCATCCGGCCTTCGAGATCGGCAAGCTGGTTGCCGACCGATTTCGGCGGCCTGATCTGCACATTGCGCGCACCGGAGCGGTCGAGCCGCTCATGGATCGGCGCGAGGCGGCGCTTGTCGGTGTCGGTGGCGTAAATCTGCCCCTGGTTTTCCATCGCCGCAGCCAGCGCCAGCGTCTTGCCACCTGCACCTGCGCAAAGATCGACCACCTGCTCGCCCGGCTTCGCACCGGCCAGCAATGCTGCGAGCTGCGAGCCTTCGTCCTGGATTTCGATCCACCCCTTGATGAAGGCGTGCTCGGCATGGATCGGCGGGCTCTTGGCTCCGGCATCAAGCTTGATGCGAAGCCCGAGCGGCGACCACCGCGTCGGCTCGGGAGCGAGATCGGAGAGATCGGCGAGCGCCTGATCGCGATTACCCTTCAACGTGTTGACGCGCAGGTCGACCGGGGCGCGGGCCGCCAATGCGGCGCCCTCGTCCGCGCGCTCGTCGCCGAACACTGTTGCAAAATGCGGATCGAGCCATTCCGGATAGTCGCCAACGATATGCGCCGGCGCAGCATCGAGCGACGCGCCGTCCAGCGCCGCGGCTTCGGCATCCGTTAGCGGCTCGGGCGCAAAGCGCGAGCCGTCGAGAAGTTTCGCAATGCCTTCGCGGTCGAGCCCGCGTTCGCGCATCAACATGCCGAGCAGGACTGCGCGCGGCGTCGCCTCGCCCATCACATAAGCGCTGGAGGCGCGGCGGCGGAGCGCGTCATAGACCAGCCCGGCGATGCCGGCGCGATCGCCCGAGCCGGCGAAGCGATGCGACAGGCCCCAATCCTTCAGCGCATCGCCGGCAGGACGGCGGCGCGCTTCGATATCGGCGAGAATTTCAATGGCGGCGGAAAGCCGTGCGGAAGGTGTCATGACAGTGCCGCCATGATGCGAACGATGAACACGACCCACATGACGGTGAGGACGATCGCGCTGGCGATGAAGAAGCCGCCGCGGAAAGCCAGTTTGTTGTTGGTGAGATGGACGATGGCATGGATCACGCGCAGCGCCACGAACACCCAGGCCATCAGCACAAAAAACAGATCCGCGTGGCGCGTGATGATTGACAGCACCGCCAGTAGATAAAACAGGACCGGCAGTTCAAACTGGTTTTGATAATTGAATTCCGCCTGCCGGGCGCGCGGCGGCCAGTTAGCCTCGCGCAATCCCACTGGCCCGGTGAGCTGCTTGCCTTTCACCGCGCCATAGCGACGGCCGGCAAGCGTGAAAAGCACAATGAGCGTGAGCAAAACCTGGACGAAAACCGGCGCCAGAATCATCTGGTAGGACATTAAGGCGAACCCTTCAGTGAATGTCGGCGCAGATAGTCACACTTTTCGATGATCCGCCAGCCAATTGGTTTCATGGGCCCTGCGGGCTCTGCTAGCAGAGCGAACCAGTTTACGTGAAAGGCCATAGAATGCGTTTTCTTCCGATTTTGACGGCTCTTGTTCCCTTTTTCATTGCAGCCGCACCGGCCGCGGCAAAGATCGAAAAGTTCCCTGCCGGCATGCGGATTGAGCGCATCAAGACCGACGGCGCGACGATTTATGTGCGCATTGGCGGGCAAGGCCCTGCCGTTCTGCTGCTGCACGGCTTTGGCGACACCGGCGACATGTGGGCGCCGGTCGCGAAAGCTCTGATCAAGGACCACACCGTGATCGTGCCGGACCTCCGCGGTATGGGGCTCTCCTCCTATCCGGACACCGGCTATGAGAAGACAAAGCAAGCGGACGACATGACCCGCGTGCTCGATGCGCTGAAGATCCCAAAAGCTGACCTTGTCACCCACGACATCGGCAACATGGTCGGCTATGCACTCGCCGCGCAGAATCCCGATCGCATCACCCGCTGGGTGATTATCGATGCACCGCTGCCCGGCATCGGCCCATGGGATGAAATTCTCAAGAGCCCGTTGCTCTGGCATTTCAACTTCCACGGCCCGGACGTCGATCGTCTGGTGAAAGGCCGCGAACGCATCTATCTCGACCGTTTCTGGAATGAGCTATCCGCCGACCCGAAAGCAATCGACGAGGAAACCCGCCGCCACTATGCGAAGCTCTACGCGCGACCGGGCGCGATGCATGCGGCCTTTAACCAGTTCGCGGCGTTCAGTCAGGACGCCAAGGACAATCAAGTCCTCGCAGCGAAGGGCAAACTGCCGATGCCGATCCTTGCGCTGGGCGCAGAGAAATCCTTCGGCACGCAACAGGCCGACATCATGCGCGTCGTCGGCAGCAATGTTGAAGGCGGCATCATCATCAAATCCGGCCACTGGATCATGGAAGAACAGCCGGCCCAGACAGTGACGGCGATTGTCGAATTCCTGAACAGGAAGTGACAATGCGTTCCGGACCGCCAGCAGAGATTTCGCTGTGACAATCCTTTACGCACTCATCGCCGCTATCGTTTGCGGTTCCGTTGGGGCTGCCGTTGGATTTGGCATTGCCGCGATGCTGGCACCATTCCTCGGGATTACGAGTTTCGAGGGCGCGTCGGGATATTTCGCCGTGTTCATCGGCGGGCCAATCGGTGGCTTGCTGGGCGTGATCCTTGGCGCGGTGCTGGTGCTGCGCTCGCGCGGTCATCGCGGCTTTGGCGCAATCGCAGGCCGCCTCGGCGTGGTGGCGATCGGCCTCGCACTCGTGGCCGCGGCTGTGGTCGGCTATTTCTATCTGTCTCAGGACATCCTGAACCCGAACGGTGGAGCGCCGCGGCTTGTCTTCGAAATAAGACTTCCGGCGGGCGTTGCGCTGCCTACGGATAACGAGCGCCCGATCCAGCTCGAGACCAGCAAGAACCGGATGCCGGCTTTAATGGATCGCGCAGCCACACGCGACGATGGCGGGCGCCCTGTGTTGGTCGGCACGGTGGAGATGTATTACCGCACCTCATCGCGCCTCTTGACCATGACCATGCCGGACAAGACCGACCTCATATTCAATCTCAAGCTCGGCAGCGCGCCGAAGCATTCCCGGGAATTCAGTCCGTGGCAGCGCGCGGAATACATCGCCGATCCGGGAAAGGATCAGCCGCGCCGCGCGACACCAGACGACAATTATGAAATCCGCTACCGCACGGAATGGCCGGGAGAGGATTAAGCGCACCCAGCGTCCGTCTCGCATGTCCTCGGTTTGGATCTAACCGCCGCCTTCGTGATTCTTCTGTTTGCTTCTGAGCAAATCCAGGAGTTCCGGTGGCGACTGCGCGATCTGGTCGAGAATCTGCAGAACCACCTTCCCATCTATCGGGCTGATGTCGATGCCGAGCTTTTTGGCCTCCTCGATATATTCGGGGTCGGCATTGGCGGCCATGAATGCCGCCTGAAGCGCCCTGGCCCGATCTTCCGGCACCCCGGGAGGCGCGGCAAAAGGTTTGGACAGGATGTAAGGCATTTCCGCGATTTCGATCAGTGCCCGCGCCTTGTCATTAGGAGCAAGTTCTCGCGCCGTCGGAATATCGGGATAATCCGGATGACGCGTCGTGCGCGCAAACTGCAACAATGGCTTGACGATAGCGTTCGGCGTCAACCAGTCGGCCTTGGTGGAACTGAGCGATGACAGCCCGACAAACCTGCCGTCCACTTCGCCCCGCTCGACGGCCAGGTTCAGGCCTGCGCTATCCGCGTACCCGTTTATGAGCTTCAGATTCAGCCCGAGCGTGTCGCGCAACAGCAAGGCAACATCGTTGCTGGTGCCGCCTTCGGCGGTGCCTCCTATCACGACTTTGTTTTCGCCGGGCTTGAGAATGTCTTCCATCGTCTTGAAGCGCGAGTCTTTGCGTATCCAGAGAAAATAGGCGTCGTTGCCATAGCTCGACGGAGAACCCAGCCAGGTGAATTTCCGGGGATCGAACCTGACATTGCTGTTGTGTTCGAGGATGCCGACGAGCGGGACGTCGCGGCCGAATGTGCCGATCTGCGTGCCGTCCTTTGGCGCAACTTCATACAGATAGTTCGCCGCGCGCAGCGACCCTGCCCCGGGCATATTCTGAACGACGACCGTCGGATTGCCGGGAAGATGGCGACCGATGTACTTGGCCATGATGCGCCCGTAGATGTCATAGCCACCGCCGGGGCTATAACCGATGACCATAGTGAGCTGCTTTCCCTTGTAGAAATCGGCAACGGCGTCAGCACGCGCCTGACCTACCGTCAGTGATGCAAGACCCGTCATCACCAGGCCCAAAGCAAAGGTCTTCATCCAGTCCTCCCCTATGCGAAACGAGGTCTTGTGACCTGCCATTTTTGTGGGAGCGCGCCCGAGGGCGCACTCCTAATCCTTGAAGCTCGGATCGATACCTTCGAGCATCTGCAGGAGCGCGGGCCAGCCGTCGGGCCGATTTCTCTGGCCGGGGGTTTCATCACGATCGAATTGCTTTGCCGCGTGCTCCATCACGTCATGCGTCAGCTGGATGGTTTTGGCGCCGGCCGCCATCACCGCGAGTTGAACCTTGCAGCTCTTTTCGAGGCTCATCATCGCCTTGAATGCCCATTTGATCGACGGGCCGCACACGAGCAGCCCATGGTTACGCAAGATCATGACATTCATGGCGCCAAGATCGGCGACCAAGCGCTCGCGTTCATCGATGTTGTCGGACTTGCCTTCGTAGTCGTGATAGGCGACGCGGTTGTAAAATCGCAGCGACTTCTGCGACAGCGGCAGCAGGCCCGCCTCAAAGCATGACACCGCCATGCCCGCGACGGTATGCGTGTGAATGACGCATTTCGCGTCCGGACGAGCTCCGTGCACGGCTGAATGGATGACGAAGCCGGCCGGATTGATCTTGTACGGTGTGTCCTGAACAATATTGCCGTCGAGATCCACCTTGACCAGATTTGACGCGGTGACCTGCGAAAAGAGCAGCCCATAGGGATTGACCAGGAAATGCTCCTGCTCGCCCGGCACGCGCGCTGAAATATGCGTCGCGATCAGATCATCCATCCCGTAATGCGCGATCAACCGATAGCAGGCCGCCAAATCCACCCGGACTTCGCATTCCTCCGCGCTAAACGTTTCGAGCCTCTGGACCTGACCGTGATCAATTCTCGAATGCTGTGTCATGCGATTGTCCTTCGACAAATTCATCTGCAACGCAGCGGCGCGGGCTTCACATACCGACGAATTCCGTCATCGGCCGCTCTTCCCCTTCCTTGGGCTTCTCGTAAAGGTACGGCTCCATCCGCATTGTCGCGCCTTCACTCTTCAACGTCTCCTCGAACTCCTTGCGGATATAAGGATCTTCCTCGTCGTAAGGGATCGCATTGCCGCCGTCACGGATGTCGATTGCGCCGAGGTCCTTTTCCTTTTCACCGGGACGGCCCGGGCGCCGGCCGCGCGCATTGTTCGGCCCGAACCAGGCCGACATCCGCAGCGTATCCTTGCTGATGCCGAAGTGCTGGTGGAACCAGTCGCCGCTCATCGGCGCTGCGCTGACCATGCCGACAGGCTCGTAATCCACCCGGAACACCTGATCCGCCTTCCCGCTTGAGAACGGGTGCGTGCCGAGCTCGGACGGCCATGTGTAAGTGTAGCCTTTACCTTTCAGGCAGATCAGCACCGCGGCTGAACCGTGCTTATGCGCTTTGGAATAGCGCCCGGTCTCGTGCTGCCCGATCCACATATAGAACCGGTTGCCCGCCATGTGCGGCTCGATACGGCGATAGCCCGGCGAGCGACGGTTATCGAGCGGCAGCTCGCACTCCACGACATCGGGAATAAAGTTCGTGCGGCGCATCGCGAGTCCGCGCACCGGATCGGAGGCGATGTCGTCCTGTGGCTTGAAATAGTTCTTCTTGCCGTCGAAGCGGTCGTCGAAGACGAATGGGTTGTTGAAGATGAATGACTGGTTGCCGTACAGGTTCATCGCATTCGGCGCGGAGGTGCCGGCGAGCAACAGCGCGGGCGACGACGACGCGTTCACGATGCGATGATAGGTGTTCAGCGGAACCGAGAACAGCGAGCCCTTCTGCCATTCGAAGATATGCTTCGGTCCGCCTTCTTCGGTCCAAACCTCGGTCGATCCGCGGCCTTCGACCACAAGAAACTGTTCCTCATACATATGCTTTTCGACATTGAGCGCGCCGCTTCCCGGCACCTCGATCACGTATGAGCCCCAGAGACCTTCGGTGCCCCACAGCTGGATGAAGGTGCCCTTGCCGCCCATCCGCTTCCACGGCTTGAGCGGAAGATTCTGCACCTTGCTCACGCCGACGGCGCGCACGATGGGAATCTCCTGCTCCTCCATGAAGGTGTCGTAGGGCATCGTCTGTTTGGTGAAAGTGCCAAGGCCGGATTTCTGCGTCAGTCCGGTCGGCTCGTGCCAGTGCTGGTCGCCTCCGTGCATGAACGGTTCCTCTCTGTTTGTTGCTTGGCAGTCCGTTTGCCGGCTCTGCGGATGTTACCTCTTAATACGATACGCGCTCTCAGAAGTTATCACTAGCGGCCAACGCCCTCCCAGGCGAGCAGAACAACGTGGCCGGCGAGCACAGCAACCGCCAGAAAATTGATCATGAACACCCGCCCGCGCAACGGCACATTGTCAGTCAAGGTCTGTACAAGAGTATGGATCAGCCGCCCGGCGACAAAGACCCAGGCGGCAGCCACGTCGATCCACGTCACCCGCCCTGTTGCTATCAAGAGCACAACAAGCGCGTAAAATATGGCCGGCAGCTCGAACTGGTTTGCGAGATTGCGCGTAATCCGCGCGACATGGAGTGGCTTGTCACGGCCCCGCACGAAGCAGGCATATTCCGTTTCGCCATTTCTGACAGCGATTGTTCGCGCAACTGTCAGCCACGCATAGAGAAAGAACGTCAGCCCGATCTGCGCCAGCATCGGCCAGAGGATCGAGCCGATCATCGCTAGCCACGCCCGGGATAATTCGGCGTCTCGCGGGTGATCGTCACATCGTGTACGTGGCTTTCGCGCAAGCCCGCGCTGGAGATGCGAACGAACTCCGCCTTCTTGTGCAATTCGTCGAGGTCCTTGGCGCCGACATAGCCCATGGCCGCGCGCAGGCCACCGGCCAGCTGATGCAGCACGGTGGAAGCCGCGCCCTTGTACGGCACCTGCCCTTCCACGCCTTCCGGCACCAGTTTCAGCGCGTCCTTGATGTCCTGCTGGAAGTAACGATCCGCGGAACCGCGCGCCATGGCGCCGACCGAGCCCATGCCGCGATAGGTCTTGTAGGAGCGGCCCTGATAGAGAAACACCTCGCCCGGCGTCTCATCGGTACCCGCCAGCAGCGAACCGATCATGGCGCAGTCGGCACCGGCGGCGAGCGCCTTGGCGAGATCGCCGGAATATTTGATGCCGCCATCGGCGATCACCGGCGTGTTGCTGGCGTGCGCGGCTTCCACCGCGTCCATCACCGCCGTGAGCTGTGGCACGCCGACGCCGGCAACGATCCGCGTGGTGCAAATCGAGCCCGGGCCGATGCCGACCTTGATGGCGTCCGCACCGGAATCGATCAGCGCCTGCGCGCCCTCTTTGGTGGCGATGTTGCCGGCGACCACTTGCACGGCATTGGACAGTTTCTTGATGCGGTTGACCGCGTTCAGCACGTGCTGGGAATGGCCATGGGCGGTATCGACGACAACCAGATCCACACCGGCGTCGATCAGCTGCTCGGTGCGCGCAAATCCATTGTCGCCCACGGTCGTGGCGGCAGCGACACGCAAGCGGCCCTGATCGTCCTTGCAGGCATTCGGATTGGCGACCGCCTTTTCCATGTCCTTGACGGTCACGAGGCCGACGCAGCGGTATTGTGAATCCACCACCAGCAACTTCTCGATCCGGTGCTGATGCAACAGCCGCTTGGCTTCGTCCTGGCTGACGCCTTCGCGCACGGTGATGAGCCCGTCCTTGGTCATCAGTTCGGAGATCTTCTGCCGCGGATCGGTGGCGAAACGCACGTCGCGGTTTGTGAGGATGCCAACCAGCTTGCCTGGTGCCGAGGCGCTGCCATGCTCAACCACAGGAATGCCGGAGATGCGGTATTCCTTCATCAGCGACTGCGCGTCGGCGAGAGTCGCCTCGGGGTGGATGGTGACCGGGTTCACCACCATGCCGGATTCGAATTTCTTGACCTGCCGTACCTGCGCGGCCTGCAGTTCTGGGTCCATGTTGCGGTGAAGTACACCAAGCCCGCCCGCCTGCGCCATGGCGATCGCCATTTGCGCTTCGGTCACGGTGTCCATCGCCGATGCGACGATCGGGATGTTGAGCGAGATCGTGCGGGTAATGCGCGAGCGGATGTCGGCTTCGGACGGAAGCGTTACCGACAAGCCTGGCTTCAACAGCACGTCGTCGAAGGTCAGCGCTTCGCGCGGTGGTTCTCTGGAAATTGCGGCCATGGCCAACTCCGCTTCCGCGCCTCAAACAGGCGCCCGATGTGCAGGCTTCAAACGCCGAAGGATAATACCTTCTTGCGGCGGAAACCGAATTCCCGCCCCGTCAAAGACCCGCTTTTGGGTTGGCGGAGGTCGTTAGCATGGCCGGGCGGTGATTCCTAGAGCGTTCCCTCGCCAGAGTGGGAATTCGCCATGTTTTCCAGCACCAACTGCCATAACTGGCGCCATCGCCCCCCGCCGCATAGATTGCGATTAATGCCGTCTCCCCCGATGCTCATGCCCTCTCCGGCCGCTCGCCCGCTTGCCTGTCTGGCAGGGGCGATTGTGGTCTATGGGGCGCTGCTCGCCTGCCTGCCTGCCCTGGCACAAGAGACATCCGACAAGCAGCGCTGCCTCGGCGAAATCGCCACCAGCGCCGACAAGCGGATCGAGGCCTGCTCAGCGCTGATCGGCAAATCCGGCACGCCAAAAGACGATCTGCCTGACCTCTATGTCGGGCGCGGCGATGCCCGGCAAGAAAAGCATCAATACGACGCAGCGATCGCAGACTACGGCCTCGCCTTGAAGGCCGATGCCAAGAATCTCGAGGCGCTCACCCACCGTGGCCTCGCCTATGCCGCGAAAGGCGACCGCGACAAGGCGTTGGCTGATTTTGACCGCGCCATCGACATCAATCCAAAGGATGCCGCCAGCTACAACAACCGGGGCAGCCTCCTGCGCGATCGTGGTGCGGCGGATCGTGCACTGGCGGATTTTGACAAGGCTATCCAGATCGACCCGGGCTTTGCTCCGGCCCATAACAACCGCGGCCTCACTTATTTCGACAAGAAGGATTACGCACGCGCCATCGCCGCCTTCGATGAAGCGATCCGGAAGAGCGCCACCTTTGCGCAAGCCTTCGCCAATCGCGGCAACGCTTATGACGAGAGCAGCGACCAAAAACGCGCGATGTCGGATTATGCCGAGGCGATCCGCCTCGATCCCGACGATGCGCTGGCCTATGTCGGCCGCGGCATCGCCTTTCGGCGGCAAGGCGATGACGATAAGGCGCTTGCGGACTTCGAGCGGGCGATCAAAGCCGAACCCTCGAACGTGCCGGCGCGGGAACAGCGCGGGCTGCTGCTCTACCGCAAAGGCGACTACATCCGCGCCATTCTGGACTTCAGCGAGGTGATCAAGGGCGATCCCAAACGGGCCAGCGCCTACAATAACCGCGGCAATGCCCATGACGAGAAGGGCGATCGCGGACGCGCCATCGCCGACTATACCCAGGCGATCCGCCTCGATCCGAAATATGCCGCAGCCTATTTCAATCGCGGCACTGCACTCCGTCGGCGCGGCGATCTCGAAAAGGCCATCGCCGATTTCGACCGCGCTATCGCATTGGAGCCGAAGAATGCCGCCTTCTTCAACAACCGCGGCAATGCGTTTGCCGAGCAAAGCAACCATGACCGAGCCATTGCCGACTTCGATCAGGCATTGAAAATCGATCCGGATTATTTCCAGGCCCTCAACAACCGCGGCAATGCCTGGCTCGAAAAGAAAAACTACGACCGCGCGATTGCCGACTACACCAAAGCCAGCAACCTTTCCCCCGAAACAGCCCTGCCCCTGTTCAATCGCGCCTCGGCGCTGCATTTCGCAGGCCGCGACAAGGATGCGCTTGCCGACATCAACAAATCGATCCAGCTTGACGGCAAGAAAGCACCGGCCTTCAGCACCCGCGGGCTGATTTATGAAAAGCTTGGCGACAAGGACAAAGCCATCGCCGATTTTCACAAGGCTGTCGCGCTTGAGCCGAACCTGAAAGAGCCGGCGGATGGACTGATCCGCCTCGGCGTCGGGGCGCGCGCAAAACGATGACTCATACCCGTCTTATTTCGCTGATCGTGGCCGTCGCCCTGTTCATGGAGAACATGGACTCGACCGTCATCGCCACCGCTCTGCCGGCGATTGCCAAGGACATCGGCACCAATCCGCTGGCATTGAAACTGGCCGTAACGTCTTATCTTCTCTCGCTCGCGATCTTCATTCCCGCGAGTGGCTGGGTTGCCGACCGTTTTGGCACCCGCACCGTCTTTCGTGCTGCGATTCTGGTTTTCATCCTCGGTTCGATTGGCTGTGCGCTGTCTCACTCCCTGACCGATTTCGTGATTGCGCGGATGGTGCAAGGCGTCGGCGGCGCGATGATGACCCCGGTGGGCCGCCTCATTCTCCTGCGCACTATCGACCGGCGCGCGCTGTTGAGCGCCATGGCCTGGGTCACGATGCCGGCGTTGATCGGTCCGATGGTCGGCCCGCCCGTCGGCGGCTTCATCACGACCTACGCCACATGGCACTGGATTTTCCTGATCAACGTGCCAATCGGGATCATCGGCATTTACCTGGTCACCCGCTACATCGCCGAGATCAAGGCTGAGAAGCAGGAACGCTTCGATTTCATTGGCATGCTCCTCGTGGGACTTGGCCTCGGCGGCGTAGCGTTCGGACTGTCTGTGGCGGGCCTCGACCTCCTGCCGTTACCGCCCGTCCTTGCGCTGACCGCCCTCGGCGCAGTTTTCCTGATGCTGTATGTGCGTCACGCGAAACGCACGCCGGCGCCCGTGCTGGATCTCACGCTGCTATCGATCCCGAGTTTCCGGGCCACCATCACCGGCGGATTTCTGTTCAGGATGGGCATCGGCGCATGGCCTTTCCTGATGCCGCTGATGCTGCAGCTCGGCCTTGGGATGAATCCCTTCCACTCCGGCCTCATCACCTTCGCCGGCTCGTTCGGCGCCCTGTTGATGAAGCCTGTGATCGCGCCGCTGCTCCGGACGTTCGGCTTCAAGAACTTGCTGGTTCCGAATGCCCTCATCAGCAGCGCCCTCCTGGCGGCTTGCGCCACGTTCACCGAAGCCACGCCGATCGCCCTGATGTTCTTTATTCTGACCGTGGCCGGGTTCTTCCGATCGTTGCAATTCACGGCTGTGAATACGCTCGCCTACGCGGACATTCCGATCCAGCGCATGAGCCAGGCAACGTCGGTGGTCAGCGTCCTGCAACAGGTCTCCATCTCTTGTGGCGTCGCGGTCGGCGCACTGGCTGTCGAGGTGACCAACCATTTCAATGATAGCGCCATCCTGACGGTCGACGACTTCCGCCCTGCCTTCCTGTTCGTTGGCTTCATCTCAGCTTGTTCGTTTTTCATCTTCCTGAAGCTCGACAAGGACGTCGGCGCCGAAATGGCCAACCGCAAGGCCAGTTCCAGCGTGACACCTGACGACCGGGTAAACTGACAGTTGCTATTGCCCGTGATCGGCTGCGGATGCAGCATGCCATCCCGTTCACGGAAACGAATCGATGCTCGGATTTTCCAATCTCGATCTCATTGCCATCGTCGTGTTTGTCTGCGCGTGGGGCATTTATGCTCTGGCGCTGGACCGAACGCTTTATGGTAAGCGCGGGCTGAACCAGCGGATGAACCACTTCCGCGAGGGCTGGATGCAGCAGATGCTGCGCCGGGAAATGCGGATGATCGACGGCCAGGTGTCGGCCTCACTTCAAAACGGCACGGCTTTCTTCGCTTCGACCTCGCTGCTCGCCATCGGCGGCGCGCTCACACTATTCCATTCCAGCGGCGATGTGCTTTTGCTGGTCGAAGCTTTGCCTTTCGGCACCGTGCCGACCAAGCTGCAGTGGGAAGCCAAAACCATCGGGCTGTGCATTATCCTGGTCTATGCCTTCTTCAAGTTTGCCTGGTCCTACCGGTTGTTCAATTACGTCGCGATCATGCTCGGGGCGGCACCGCCAGCTTCGGAAAAAGACACCGAAGAGGCTCAGGAATATATCCGCGTCGCCGCAAGCGTGCTGGCCGATGCCGGCCGGCAATTCAATCGCGGACAGCGCGCCTTCTTTTTCGCGCTCGGATATCTTGGCTGGTTCGTTGGCCCGCTACCCTTCATCGTCACCACCGCAGGCGTTGTGATCGTGATGTGGCGACGGCAGTTCGACTCCGCTGCCCAGCGCGCTGTGGCCAAGGAGTGACCTGGCATCGACGGCCCGGCACAAGAAAAACGGGCGGAACCTCGTCGTTTCATTAGAATGAGATAAAAAGCCTCCAAAGTTCCCGCTCGATTTTGGCTGACTCAAGCTCGGGCTGCGATATATATTGCAGCTTGTTCGACATGACATCGACTGGGGAGCTCATGACGATATTCAACTTGCACAACCGCAGCGCGGCTATTGTTGCTGGCGCGATGATGGGTGTGGTTTCGCTTTTCATGGCAGTTGACGCCGCGGAAGCACAGACTTTGTTTCAGCCGCTGACCGGCCCCGATGCCGCAGCAAATGCCAATCGTGAATCAGCCGCAGGCACGCGCAATATCCGCGAACGGCTTGTGCGTATCGACAACAACGTGCTTGGCCGCCATATGGCACCCGTCGGTTCGGATCAGGCGATGGATCGCCAGGCACGCGCGCAAATGCTTGATGGCGTGGTTCGCCTGGAGCTGTTTCCCGATGTCGCGGAAACCTTCAACCGCACGGCCGTGAAGGCCGGCCCCAATGGCGGCTATATCTATCAAGGCGAAGTGCGTGGAAAGGTTGTTCACGAAGCCCTCCTACTCATCAACAACGGCGCTGTCACTGGCCGAATCCAGTTGGAGCACCGGCTGTTCAAGATCGAACATGTTTCCGGTCAGGTGCATCGCATCGTCGAAATCGATGCGAACAGCTTCCCGCCGGAGGCCCCTCCGGTGTCGCAGCCAGCAAACAGGTCGCAACTCCAGCCTCGGATGGCTCCACCGGCGCAGCCTGATATACAGGCGCAGAAAAAGCCCGCTCCGCTGCAGCCAAAAACCATCACCGTACTTGTCGCCTATACGGTGAATGCTGCGACCGAAGCCGGCGGCGCTGCCAATCTTCTTTCGCAAATTGATGTCGCAGTTGGCTTGGCCAATGAAGCGTACGGCCGCGCCGGTGTTCCGATCACGCTGACGCTGGCGGCCACACCGATAAGCATTGCCTACAGCGAAAGCGCCAATCCGGCTGTAGATCTCAACGCACTGACAACGGGCACCGGCGTGTTTGCGGCTATACACAATGCACGCGACACAAACTCCGCAGACTTGGTGTCCTTGTTCCGCAAGAACGATGTCAACCTCTGCGGCATCGCCAACTTTCCGGGCGGCGGTAACATGCCTGTGCCGAGCGCCGCAACAGCGAGCACAGGATACTCAGTGATGAACTGGGAGTGTGTTATGAACCTTAGCTTCCATCACGAGATGGGCCATAACATGGGCCTGCGGCACGATAACTACGTCGATCCTACAGGCAAGGGCTCCAAGAACTACAATCACGGCTATTCCAATTTAAAAGCAAAGATGCGGACAGTCATGGCCTACAACAATGAGTGCGTGTCCAAAGGCTTCAACTGCACACGCATCAACTGGTTCAGTTCCGCCAAGATCAAGGCTACCGGCAACGTCAAGATTGGCGCCGGCGGACAAGACAACAGCAAGCGCCTGGGCGAGACGTACGTCGCCATCTCGGCATACCGCTAGCCGCGAATTTCGAAGTCACTGATTGCCTGGACCGGGCCAGAGCGCACTGCTCTGGCCCGTAGCCCAATAGGCAACAAGTCCAACCCATTCGCGCAAGGCCGCATCGGTGCGGGCAAGACCCGCCGACAGGGATGAGAACGACGCCGTGACGTCATCCTCTCCGGTTCGCCAATCGACCGGATAAGCCTCGACGTCAAACCCGGCAGCCCGGAACAAACCGATCGCACGGGGCATGTGATAGGCCGAGGTGACCAACAGCCAGCGCTCGTCCGCCTTGGGCTGAATAAGCTCTTTCGTGAACCGCGCGTTCTCGGCGGTGTTGCGCGACTTCGCCTCAAGCGTCACGCGCTCGCGCGCGATGCCGAAGCTTTCGAACAGCGGCAAAACGAAATCCGCTTCGGCGGCACCGCCCCTCAGATTTCCGTTGCCGCCGGTGAAAGCGATGCGCGCTGCCGGATAACGCCGCGCGAGTTCGGCAACGATGGTCATGCGCTCTGCGGATTCGTTAAGCGCGATACTTCCCCGCTCTTTCGACAGTTCGGGCGATATCGCACCACCCAGCACCACGATGCCATCCGGCGCGCCGCGGGATGCATCCCATGGCGGAAACCGGTCCTCGAGGCCACTGATGAGCAGGTTGCCGACCGGCGACCAGCCCTGCGGCCGCGAGCGCCAACAGGCTGACGATCATTACCCCCTGCCCCAACCGCCTGCGGCGCGTCAACAACAGCGCGACGCCTACAATGCCGATGAGAACAATAAAATTGGAGGGCAATGCGAAGAAGCCGAGAACCTTGGAGAGCGAGAAGAACACCGCGGTCAACGCCTGGTCGACGAAAAGCGCGCAAAGCCCTCAGCACGCAGCTTGCAGGCGGGGCATTCGCCGCAACCGTAACCCCAGGGATGCCGGTGGGAACGATCACCGAGATAACAGGTATGGGTCTCTTCAATCACCAGATCGAGGAACGGCCGGCCTCCGATCTCTTCGGCCAACGCAAACGTCGCGGCCTTGTCGATCCACATCAGCGGTGTGTCGATGACGAAACGCCGGTCCATGCCGAGACCGAGCGCAACCTGCATCGCCTTGATCGTGTCATCGCGGCAATCCGGATAGCCGGAATAATCCGTCTCGCACATGCCGGCCACGATGTGGCGCAAACCGCGCCGGTAGGCGAGCGCGCCGGCAAAGGTGAGAAAAACAAGATTACGGCCTGGAACGAAGGTTGTTGGCAGCCCGGATGTGGCCATCTCGATGGTTGTTTCGCGGGTCAGCGCCGTCTCGGAAATAGCGCCCAGCGCATCGAGCTTCACCACATGGTCTTCGCCAAGACGCGCAGCCCATTCCATCTTCAACGCAGTAATCTTCGCCAGAACCTGTGGACGCACCTGCAACTCGACCGCATGGCGCTGGCCGTAATCGAAGCCAATCGTCTCGACCCGCCCAAAGCGTTCAAGCGCCCAGGCAAGGCAGACTGTGGAGTCCTGCCCGCCGGAAAACAGAACCAGCGCGCTGTCGTTGGAATTGTGATGATCGGTCATGGGTCAGTCAGGTTACGCGGCGCCGCCGGAATGCGCGAGCTTTGTTATGTCGGCCATGTCCTGCGGCGACAACGCAAAATCGAACACAGCGAAGTTTTCCGACAGACGCTCGACCTTGCTTGTACGCGGGATCACCACAAGGTCCTGTTGCAGCAGAAAGCGCAAGCTCACCTGCGCCGCGGTCTTGCCGTGAGCCTTACCGATGCCGGTCAACACCGCGTCTTTTTTCGCCGCACCCTTGGCAATCGGACTATAGGCCACGACCGTCATGCCATGAGCCTTGCTGGCGGCAATTGCTTCCGATTGGTCGAGGAAGGGATGAATTTCGATCTGGTTGCAGATCAACCGCTCGGTAGAAAGCTTCACGGCCTCGTCCAGAAGCTCGCCGGTGAAATTCGATAGCCCGATATTCCGTGCCATCCCGGCGCGCTTCACCTTGCACAAAGCACTAATCGTTTCGACCAGCGGGATCTTGGGGCTTGGCCAATGCAACAACAGAAGATCGACGTCGGTCAGGCGCAGCTTGGCGAGACTGTCCTTGGCCGCGCGCTCAAGCTCCGGCGGGGAAAAATGCGTGGGCCAGATCTTGGTGGTGACGAAGACATCGTCGCGGCGGAGGCCGGATGCACGCAGCCCTTCCCCCACTTCGCGCTCGTTATCGTACATTTCCGCGGTATCGATGTGGCGATAGCCCAGCCGCAGCGCCTGCTCCACAATACGGGCGCAGACACGACCGCGCAGATCCCAGGTTCCAAGACCGATGGAGGGTATGGCAGGTGTTTGTGCCGTCACGGCCGACATGATCGCTCCCTTGCATCTGCACAATGCCGGGAGCGGCGTTGCTTGCCAAGGATCAGCCGTACTGCTGCCCTAACCGGTCAGTGGGCGAGCGCGGCAAAAGCTGCGTCCGGCGCGCGTTCGATCAGTTTGAGCAATGCCCGCGCGGGTCCTCGCGGGGCGCGCTTGCCCTGCTCCCAGTTACGGACTGTTTCCACCGGCACGCCCAGCCGCGAGGCAAAATCCGCCTGCGTCAGAT
This sequence comes from Bradyrhizobiaceae bacterium, assembly GCA_947481685.1. GTDB lineage: Bacteria > Pseudomonadota > Alphaproteobacteria > Rhizobiales > Xanthobacteraceae > CANKHA01. The sequence continues at coordinate 11,418 of CANKHA010000028.1, read as the reverse complement.
GGGTCGCGGCACGCACGCGCCGCGCATAGTCGGCCTGGCTTTCTTCGGGGGTCGGAGAAACCTCGGCAGAAATGGCGCGCTCGCTGCCATCCGCCATCACCTCGACCAGGCGCCCGTCCGCTTTCAGCCTTACGCGCATGGAATCGATCCTCCGCTATCGTTCATTGGCCCAGCGTGCGGTGCTCTGGTTAATAAAAGGTTAACAACATCAGAGCCGCCAATGGCCCACTCAGCCATTGACCGACCGCGCTGCGCGCGGCTTGTGAATTTGAGGTGGCAACGTAACGGTGGGAACGGGCACTTTCAGGAGGCCTGTGCCGCGGCATTAACACCGCGTCCAAGCTTCTCCTCCAGCAGCAGCGCATCGATCGTGTGCCGCGGACCGGGACGCGCGAACAGGAAGCCTTGCATCTCGTCGCAGCCGGCGAGCCGCAGCAGTATCCGCTGGTCTTCGGTCTCGACGCCCTCGACCAGCACGCTGAGATTCAACGCCCGCCCCAGCGCCACGATCGCCTGAATGATGAAACCGCTGTTTTCGGACTTGCCGAGGGGCGTGACAAAGCTGCCGTCGATCTTCAACTTGTCGAACGGGAAGCGTTGCAAATAGCTGAGGCTCGAATAGCCAGAGCCGAAATCGTCAAGCGCGATGCGCACGCCAAGCTCGCGGATTTCCTCGAGTCGCTCGCGGGTTTCTTCCGGATCGTCGATCAGCACGCCTTCCGTGATCTCAAGCACCAGCCGCGACGGTTCTACCCCCGTCTCTTCCAGCATGGACGAGACCAGGGTGAACAAGGCGTGGTCCTTCACCTGGATCGGGGACAGGTTCACCGAGATGAAAAGCTGCGGCCAGCTCTTGGCGTCGTTGAGCGCCCGGTACAGCACATATTCCCCAAGCCGGCTCATCATGCCGGTGTGTTCCGCCACCGGGACAAAAACCATCGGAGGAATATTGCCTCGGGTCGGATGCGACCAGCGCAGCAAAGCTTCGACCCCGATGATGCGGGAGCCCTCGCTTGAAACGATCGGCTGATAGTGCAGATCGAGGGCGTCCTCATCGAGCGCGCGCTTGAGCTCGCGCTCCAGGTAGCGACGTTCGTGCAGATCGATTTCCATCGCGGACTCGTAAGCAACGATGGCGCCGTACCCCTCGCGTTTGGCCGCGCGCATGGCCATCGTCGAATGCCGGAACAGATCGTCGGAGGTCAGACCGTCGCGCGGCGCAAAACTGACGCCGATATTCGGGCTCACCTGCACGATTTGCCCTTGCACGTTCATCGGCTTGCTGACCAGCCTGGCCGCCGCATGTGCCAAGCGCATTCCAGCTTCCGGGTCCTTGTCGCTCAACATCAGGATGAAGCGATGACGGCCGAGCCGGCCGAGATACGTGTCGGGCGCATCCAGCTCCCGCAGACGCTCCGCGGCGGCGAGCGCGAGTTGATGGCTCCAAGGCCTTCCGAAGGCATCGCTCAACTCGCGAAAGCCGGTCAAATCGATGTAGCACATGGTCACGAATTCATCCGGCTCGCGCCGCGCCAGTGTTTGTTCGAGCGTATCCAGAATGGCGCTGGCGCCAGGCAATCCGGTGACCGGATCGTCAAGCATAGCCCGGCGCGTGCGCTCATTGGCGGCTTTCAGTTCTTGCGCCAGTTCGCGCGCATACCAGTGAGACAACGCCGCCAACAGCAGGAGGCCGGCGGCAATGGCCGTCATCAACGGCATGAAGCGCATCGCGGCCGCAGTAACGGGGCGATCGCTGTCCCAGCTAAACCATCCGAGGATGCGGCCGTTCGCATCCTGCAGGGATTGCATCTCACGACCAGGTTCGCCGGGATCGCCGTTCCACTTCAGCTTCTTGACCCCGGACATCTCTTCCAGCATGCGCAAACTTTGCGCGTCCATCACCCCCGAGGCGGGCATGATGTGCAGCTGTTCCACGCCGTTGCGAAGAGCCGTGCGCTGCTGCATCTCCAGGCGGTCGTCGGTATTTTTGGCGTGAGTCCAGAATACGAGGCCCGCTATGAGCAGCGCGGCCAGCAAGCCAATCGACAACGGCGGAATGAATCGGGATGCTATCTTCAGCGCGCCGGGCAAGGCCACCACTGGCTCAACCACGACCGACGAAAGATAGCCCGAATTTTCCAGATACTTGTCGTTGGGGCCAAGGCCCATGCAACACACCCGCAACACACGCACGCGTAGCGTAAAACCCGCAGCGTGAAATTAAGGGCGAGTGGTTAATACCTGGTCGGGAAACACGGTTAACGAATGGTTACAGGACTTCGGTATGGTCGCGTCGATCGGACTATTGCAGGCCAAACCAGAGGGTCGCGATGCCCAGGAAGGAAAAGAATGCGACCACGTCGGTAATTGTGGTGACAAACGGGCCGGATGAGACCGCGGGATCGACGCCGAGCCTGGACAATGCCAGCGGGATGACAATTCCGCCAAGCCCCGCGGCCGTCAGGACGCAGATCATCGCAAGGCCGATCACCAGCCCCAGATCGGTGACGTGGAACCAGGCAATGGCAATGATGCCCATGATCACGGCAAAGAAGCAGCCGTTGATCAGCCCGACCAGCAATTCGCGCCGTACCACGCGCCCGGCATTCCCTGTTGAGAGATCGCGGGTAGCGAGCGCGCGCACCGCGACCGTCATGGTTTGCGTCCCCGCATTGCCGCCCATGCTGGCCACGATCGGCATCAAGACGGCGAGCGCCACCATTTTTTCGATCGACTCCTGAAAACGCGAAATGACCCAGGCCGAAGCCAGCGCCGTCACCAGATTGGCGGCCAGCCAGAGAAAGCGGCTGCGGGCGATGGTCACCACGGTGTCGGACAATTCTTCCTCGCCGCTGACGCCACCGAGCGCCTTGATGTCTTCTTCCGCCTCTTCCGAAATAACGTCGGCCATGTCGTCATAGGTAATGACGCCGACCAGACGTTCTTCGGAATCCACCACCGGGATAGCGACAAGGTTGTAGCGCTCGAACACGCGAGCGACCTCCTCCTGGTCGTCGGTGGCATGGACGCGGTGGCGGTCTTCTTCCATGAGTTCGGCAACGGCGACAGGCCGCTTTGTGCGCAATAACAAATCCAGGGGAACTGCGCCGAGGAAGCGTTGTGCCGCATCCACCACGTAGATTTCGAAGAAACGATCCGGCAGATCGACAGTTTCGCGCATGTAGTCGATGGCAAGACCAACCGTCCAGATCGGCGGCACCGCGATGATCTCCGTCTGCATCAGACGGCCTGCGGAATCCTCCGGGTAGTCGAGGCTGCGCGCGATCGCGACGCGTTCCGGCGCCGGCAACTGATCGAGGATTTCGGCCTGATCTTCCTCGTTCAGATCCTTGAGGATTTCGACGGCGTCGTCGGAATCGAGCTCGCGCACACCCTCAGCGACGGTCTCCGAGGGCAATTCGTCGAGGATGTCTTCGCGAACGGTGACATCGACTTCCGTAAGCGCGGTGAAGTCGAATTCCGAGCCCATCAATTCGATGAGTTGCGGACGCTTTTCCGCGTCAAGGGCTTCGAGCAAAGCACCCATGTCGGATTCGTGCAGATCGCCGGCCAGAGCGCGGAGCGCCGCTGCATCATCCGCTTCGATTGCTGCCGAAACCTGTTCGACGAATTCGCGGCGGATCTCGCCGCGTTCGTCGCGCAACTCGTCTGCCGGCATGACGGTGTCAGGCTGGTCGCTCATGCCGCACACGTCCCAAAAATCAGGAAGACCCTGGCCGCTTGTACGCCCGGGCCTGCATGGGTGCAATCAGGAATGCGCGCTTGCGTGAGCACATGGCGCGCGCTCAATTAGCGGCACGATAACGGAGCGGAAAACATGGTCCGATGGCTTCTGGGATTGATGTTGTTGGTCGCGGCCAACGCGACGGGTCATGCCGCGGAATGTCCCGGCAATCCCGATGCGCTTGGCACCGAGCGCGTGCTGGCCGTGAACGCAGCCACGACACCGCGCGTCGGAAGAAAGCATTTCCCGACCACCCTTCCGTTGGCACGCAAGGAAGTCGTGCTGACCTTCGACGACGGTCCATGGCCAGGCACTACCGATCGCGTGCTCGATGCGCTCAAGCATGAATGCGTGAGGGCCAGCTTTTTCCTGCTGGGGCAAAACGCGATGAACCATCCCAACCTGGTCCGGCGTGAAGCGGCCGAAGGCCACACCATCGCGCATCACAGCTTTTCCCATCCACTGCTCGCCAGGCTTTCGTTCGCAGCCGCCGAGGCCGAGATCGACCGCGGGATCGCAGCGGTCGAAACCGCGGCCACCGGCGGCACCGGATCCACGCCCAAGACGCCATTTTTCCGGTTTCCGGGCTTCGCCTCGTCGCCCGCCCTGCTCGACCGGCTGGCGCAGCGCGGGATTGTGGTTTTCGGAGCGGACCTGTGGGCCAGCGACTGGAATCCCATGTCGCCGTCGGACGAACTCGCTCTCGTGATGGGACGGCTCAACGCGGCCGGTGGTGGCATCGTGTTGTTTCACGATACGAAATCGCAAACGGCAGCGATGATCCCGGCTTTCCTCCGGGAGCTAAAACGGCAGGGGTATCGGGTGGTGCATGCGGTTCCGGCGGGCCACAATTAACTGACTTATTTGCAACACCGGCAGCCAAAAGTTGCTGGTTAATCAAAAGGCTGGGGGAAATCCCCGGGCCTAACGCAGCTTTAACATGCTAGTACGTATTTTCGGGGGCAGGAGCGTTTTCAAGCGAAGTGACCTCCGGTTCGCGTTAAGAAAACGCGCTCATGTGTAAGCTAGAGCGCGTTCGGACGTAAAACCGGTATCCACTTTTACTGAACGCGCTCTGGGTGCGGGAAACCAAATCCGTTTGTAGCGGGAGTTGACGTTCCATGCGGCGTGTCGCGGCCATTGCGTTTGCACTGAGTGCGTTGGCGTCACCCGCCCTCGCAGGCGAATGCACCAATCCGAAAGCCTTGGGAACCAGCCGCACGCTGGTGATCGACAACACGTCGCATCCGAAGCTTGGCGCCCAGCAATATAACGAGACCCTGCCGCTTGCTGACCACGAAGTGGTGCTCACCTTCGATGATGGCCCGCTCGGGCCTTACACGACGCGCATCCTCGATCTCCTCGCAGCCGAATGCGTCAAGGCGACCTATTTCCTCGTTGGCACCATGGCCAAGGCCGATCCGGCTCTGGTGAAGCGTATCCAGCGGGAAGGTCATACCATTGGCACCCACAGCCTGGCCCACCCGCTCGCGATGGAGCGTTTGCCTTTGCCGGAAATGGAGCGGCAGATCGACAGCGGTATTTCGTTAGTGCAAGCCGCACTCGGCGATCAAAACAAGCTTGCGCCTTTCTTCCGCATCCCGGGCCTGGCGCGTTCGAACACGCTCGAAGGTTTGCTGGCCCAGCGTCAGTTGGTGACCTGGAGCGTCGATCTCGTGGCTGATGACTGGTTCCGCCACATCACCGCCGACGAGATCGCCAAGCGCGCCCTGCGCAGGATCGAAGCCCGGGGCCGCGGCATCCTGTTGCTCCACGATATTCATCCGGCCACAGCGCTCGCGATGCCGACGATCCTGAAAGGATTGAAGGACCGCGGATACCGCATCGTACATGTCGTACCTGCCGGCCCTGGCCAGCCGAAGACGGCGACCGAGCCGCAATACTGGGCGTCTCGTGGCGGCAAACGCCCGCGCACCGTCGTTGCGGACGCTGCCGCCGTCATCGATCCCCTGCGGCCGGTTCCGAGCCGCGCGAGCATGGATGTCGGCGCCATATCGATTGCGGCGTTTCTACCCCCGCCGACCGAGCGGCATGTGATGGCTGTAGCGGGAGAAGATTTCCGCTTGCCGAACCGCGGCGCCTGGTCGAACCACGATCAACCGACCATCCCGGTGAAGATGGCGTCACCGGCGCCCGGTTCGGAGGCGATCGACTGGCCGCAGCAAGAACGCGTGGCGGCGCTCTATGAAACCGGCGATGCGAAGTGGCCAGTGGTCAAGCCTGTAATCGCCGCGGAACAGCCGAAGAAAGACACCAACAAGAAAAAAACTGCACCGGCGACGACCGGCAAGCAACATGTGCGGTCCAGCACGACAGCATGCAAGGAACGTCCGGGCGCAAACAATCTCGGAGCGCTTTGCAAAAAGCCACCGGGCGGCCACCAGCTGAGCCTCACCGGCACGCTGCCGCCGGACAGGCTGCGTTCGCAATATTCGTTCTAGTTCGCGAGCGGGTCCGGCCGGACCTGGAATTGTACCACCATCGGCTTCGAGCCTTTGCCGCCTTCGTGATGCCAGGGCGTGCGGTCGCCGCTTGTCACCCAAAGGCCTCTGCCCTTCCAGCCGGCCTTTTCGTCATCGATGCGGCCTTCCAGACCCTTGGCATAGAAACCGAGCGGATAAGGAATGCGCAACGTGACGAACTTGCCGCCGACCAGCGCATGCACGCCGTCGAACAGATTGCCGGTGGCAACGGGCACATCTTCGCCGAGTCCTGACGTATTCCACTGATCGACCCAGGTGTAGTAGCTCGACTCCACGCTGTTATCGCCGATGCCTTTAAACCCCGGTCCCGGGAATTTGTAGAACGTCCAGCCTTCCGGGCAATGATCGCCGGTCGCCTTCGGTCCGTTCAGCGGCGCCTTGCATTTGCTGCGGTCGAAACTGCCGAGATGGCCGCTCGCCAGCGACGACCAGACAACGCCCTTGCGGTCGATATCGGCGCCGCGAATGCCGAAGCCCGGCTTCGGAACGTTGTAGATTTCCGCAAGCGCCGTTGCCGGCGGATTGGAGCCGGGATTGAGCCGCACCACCGCGCCCGGCATGGAGCGATAAGATCCCCAAACCGAATTATCGATCGGGCTCGGCATCACCGCATAAAAGCCTGCGTTGATCAGCTTGTCTTTCGCCGGATCGACCGGCGCACCGGATGCCACATAGTCTTCATCGCGCTTGCCGTTGCCGTTGGTATCGAGAATGAGCGCCGTCCAGCCTTGCGACTTGGCCGCGTCTCCGGTCTCCAGGAACATCTTGGTATTGAGCCAGCCGACAACCGGTCCGCCGCCGCTGGTCCACAGCGTGTTGTTGGGATCGTTATAGGCAAACTGCAGATGATGCGTGGAGAAGCAGGTATCGACGAATTTGTATTCTTTCGTCTTCGGATCAAACACAGCCAGATGGCGGCTTGAGCTTTCGGTTGGTGTCAGCTTCGCAGACGGATGCTCCGAGCCCTTCTGGCAGAACTCCGGATTCTTCGGGGCGCGAATACGTGCCGCGAGCCAGACCCGGCCCACGTCATCCATCATCGAGTTATGATTATTCGCCTTGCTGTCCCATATCCGTTCTTCGCCCCAATAAGCCGATGGTTGAGCCGCCGCGGTTTTGTTTTCGCTTGGCGTGTCGGCATCGCGCACCGGCATCTTGAACACCGCGCTGGTATTCGCCTTCGGATCGAGGATCGGCATGTTGTCGGTCGACAATTCGGTCGCGCCGTAGATCAGGCCATAACCGTTGACCGTCGGCTTGCGGCGATCGGTGCCGGTCAGGTCATGCAGATAATGCTTGTCATCAAGCCAGTCGCGCACGGTGGCGACAACGTTGCGCTCCAGGCCTTGCGGGCGCTGCGGTTTGGTGTCCGGCACCTCGCCTGCGGCAATACGGTCCGTCCAGTCGCCGAAGAAGCGAAACGGAACGCCGCCGAGTTCGCCTGCAAGCTGGTTGATCATCTGCGCGCCGGCCTGGCCGGAGGAAACCCGGCGCATCCAGGCTTCCTCCGAAGACTTGAACTCGCCAAAGGATGACGGGATGGTGCGGGTCGCGAGATTGCCGAGCTGATGACAGCCGACGCAGCCGTTATTCTTCATCGCGTTGAGATAACGCTCGATAGTGACCTTCTCCGGCAACTCGTCCTTGCCGGGCAGCTTCATCATCGCGAACCAATAGGCCGCGGGATAAACCTTCGCCTCTACGGTGGCGTTCGGCGCGGGCGCGGCCTTGATATTGACGGTCTTGCCAGGCTCGCTCGCGGTCTTGTCGGAATCCGCAAGGCCATAGCCGCGCACCCAGACGCGGTAATTCGCCTTCGGCAGATCGGGAATGAGATAGCGTCCCTGATCGTCCGTCACCACGATCCGGGCGAAGCGCGTGCCGAGATCGCTGGTTTCGGCGATCACCCAGACGCCGGCCTCCGGACCGCTCGCACCCGTGATGACACCACCGATGTCCTTTGCGCCGACCTGTTGCGCCTGTGCAAATGATGGCGTCAGCGCGGCCAGTCCAGCAGCCACAACAGACGCAAGAAATTGATTGCGCATCGCACCGTTCCTCCCGGTAACACCAAGGCGCGTTTTTCTGTTGTTCTGCGCCGATTCCGGGAGTTTCCGCCGACCGCCCGGGCCAGTCAACCGGGCGCGACGTTATGTATGGCCAAGCGTCAGGCTGGAAAGATCGTCGATCTTCAGGCCCAGATCGAGCCGCCGCCAGGAGTCACCCGCATCGTCGCTGGTGTAAAAATCGCCATTGCGGCACCCGGTATGAACGCGGCCGGGATGCTGCGCATCGGCGACGATCGTCTCGGGAAACTCCCGGCCATCGATCCCCGCGCCAATCCCTTGCCAGCTTTTGCCGCCGTCCTGCGAGCGCACGATAATCGCTTCGGCGCCACTCTCACGCTTGTGCCAGCGGCCGGCGGTGCCGCTCGCAAGCGCCGAATAGATCCGGCTTGAATTATGCGGATCGCGAACCAGCGGCACGCAATAGTCCTGTGCAAAATTCATTGCCGTGGGCATCCAGCTCGCCCCGGCATCCTCGCTGGCATACAGCGCACGGCCCGGGGCCTCGCCACGGCGCGCGCCATGGCCGCCGGTGGCGACCGTAAGACGGCGAGAGTCTTTCGGGTCCACCAGCACCACATGCACATCGCAATCGAGATTATTGTCGAGCAAGGTCCAGCTCACGCCGCGATCGATGCTCTTGATGATGAAGCCAAGCTGCAAGGCGACATAGAGCACGTCGGAATTTTTCGGATCGACCGTGACATCGCGGACATGAGGCTCGACCCGCGCCAGCGGATAAGTGATCCCATCGATGAACGGCAACGCACGCACGCTGTCGAGACGTCGCCAGTTCTTGCCTTCATCCTCACTGACAAAAACATCAATCGGCTCGCAGCCCGCGTAGATCCGCTTCGGCTCACGAGGATCGATGGTGACGCTGCGGACTTTCCCCGGCCCACGCCGGCCGTAACACGGCTTGATCCAGGTCGCTCCGAAATCCTCGCTGACCCAGACGCCATCGCCACGGGTGCCGGCAAAAATCCTGTTGAGGCTTAGCGGAGACACGGCGATCTCCGTGACTTCCCACTTCCGCAAGCCGCGGTCGGCGATCTGCCACGTGGCGTTGTCGCGGCTGCGCGCGGTGACAATGCCTTTATCTGTTCCGATATAGAGAATGCTTTCCATCATTAACGGCCGAGCATTTCCTTGACGCGCAAACGCGTCTTTTCTTTTTTCGTCACGGTGAATTCCCAGTCCGAGAGATCAAAATAATTTACGCCCTGCTCCGGTATAGAATCTTCCGGGACAAAACTCTTTTCATCGATATCATTACGGGTAGGCGACCATTTCACTGCGCGCGCATAGACTTCCAGCCCCTCCTTCGAAGCCAGCCAGTTGACGAACAGCCTGGCGGCGTTCGGATGCGGCGCATTCTTGAACATGCCCACCAGTCCGTTGCCGACAGCGACGGTGCCCGGCAGATCGGGCAGTCCATGGATTGAAACCAGCGGCATCCCTTCCTTGCGCATCTCCTCGACGCGCGCGTCGTTGGCGCCGAACACGATGGGATAGGTGCCGCGCAACAGCCAGTCGGTGAGCTGCCGCTCATCGCGACTGATCGCAGGTTGCTGATCGACAAACAGCTTTTTCACAAAGTCTTCGCCGAACTGCTCATAGAAGCGCGCGGCCTGATTGCTGCCCGTCCCCGGCACGGTCGGATCGTGGGTGGCGATTTTGCCCTTCCATTTGGGGTCGAGCAGATCCTGCGCCGAGCGCAATTCATCCGGCTTTATATCTTGGGTGTTGATGGAGAACTCTTCGGACTCGCTGGAGAACAGCCGCAACACATATTGCTGCTCGGGATCCATGAACCAGAGCGAACCGCGCTTCCATTTCGAGCCGTCCAGCACCTCGGGCAGCATCAGCAGCGGCCTGATCGGCTCCAGCAAGGCTTCGCGGTGGAATATCTGCGCCATGCTCTGAATGCCGGCGAGCGTCACGTCGAAACTGTAAACCCCCGCCGCGCGTTCGGCCTTCATCTTGGCCACCATCGCGCTCGCGGGACCACCGATATATTCCATGTTGATGCCGAAGCGCGCCTTGAACGCGGCCGGCAGCGCCTGCCTCACCTCGGGATGCGCCGGACCCGTGACAACGACAGTGCCTTCGCGCCGCGCCGCCGCAATGAGATCGTCCCAGCTTGCGGGCGCGCCCTGCGCCGCCGCGGCTGTGCTCCACATTAGAGATGCCAGAAATGCCCATCGCGTGAGCGGAGCCATCGATGCTCGTCCCTCCCCTGGGCTTGTCATGCTGACATGCAGCCGCCGCCCTTGCGGGCAGTTTCCGCTGGCGGTTGCCCGCCGTCAATTCAGGTCTGAGGAAGAGACTTTTGCCGCGAAGCCGGTCGATTCCGGAATTTCACAGCTGGTGCGGCCAAGAGGAGGTCGTGGGGTGCCCTCCTCAAGCGACTGAGTTCGCTTAAATCTCAGCACTTTCAGGTGGTTATTCCCAGTCTCTTGCTACAAAACGTATCCCAGAACGCGGGCGCTATAACTGGGGAAGCAGGAGCGAAAACCATGTCTGGAAAAGTTCGTCACCTTCTCAATCGCAATGGCCGCTACTACGCCCGGATGTCGGTGCCGGAAGCCCTTCGCGGCCTCCTTGGCAAGCGGGAATTGGCCGAACCTTTGGGCGCGGACCGCACTAAAGCTCTTCGGGCACTTCCCGGAGCGGTCGCGCGAATGCAAGCGCTCATTGACGGAACTAAGGAAGCCCAGAAGCAGACCGAAGGCGCGCGCCTACCGGCGCGTAAGGGGCGGCGCATGACGATTCCAGAAATGGCTCAAGTGCATTACCGCGATCAGGACGCCTTTGATCTTGAGCTTCGCAATAGCGATCCCCGCTATGCGACGGCGGGATATCCGGACGAAAATCAGATTGAAACTCTAAAACGCTGCGTCACCGGAGCCGCTACGAACTCCGAAATGCAAGCGGCAGTAGGTCAAGTTTTTCGGCTTCGTCTATCTCGCCGTGGTGCTCGACTGGGCGACCCGCCGTGTACTGTCGTGGCGGTTGTCGATCACGATGGAGGCGGCATTCTGCGTCGCAACGCTGGAGGATGCCTTGGCTCGTCACGGCAAGCCGGACATCTTCAACACCG
>CANKHA010000027.1 GCA_947481685.1 Bradyrhizobiaceae bacterium | reverse complement strand
GCTGACATGAAGGTGTGGGCGCATCGGTCGTAACGGGTATGAATGCGCCGCCAGTCCTTGAGCCTGCCAAACATATTCTCGATTTTGTGGCGTTGGCGGTAAAGCGTGCGGTCATGCTCGATCGGCTTTCTGCGGTTGGATTTTGACGCCAATTGTAAAGCCAGTCGTAGCGCTTGAGCAGGCCGGCGCCACCCATCGTCCGGAGCACGGTGTTGCGCACGGCGGCTTCGACACCGGACGCCTGATAGCGCATGCCATTGCGTGAAGCCGTCTTCTGCGCGCGCGTGGTGCGGTCGTTGCGCAACGCTTCATAGCGCCGCATCGCACCTGCCGGATTATCGGGTGTCTTGGCGAGGCAATCCGCCAGCACCGTGCCGTCCTCGATCGCCATGCCCGCGCCTTGCGCGAGAAATGGCAGGATCGGATGGGCGGCGTCGCCGATCATGGTGACGGCGCCTTCGCCCCATCGGTGCATACGGGGACGGTCGTAAAGCGTCCAGGTCGTCCAGCTCTCCGGCGCCGCGATGATGTCGCGTGCCGGTGCCGCCCATTTGTGAAACACCGCCTGGAGCTCGGCGCGATCGCCCGCGTTGTTCCAGCCCAGCTTTGGCGACAGGTCGCGCAGGATCGCGACGATGTTGATCGCGCGGCCTCCACGGATGGGGTAATGCACCAGATGCGCATGACGTCCGAGCCAGAGACTGACGGCAGGCTCGCGATGCTCGTCAGAAACGGCTTCGGCCGGCACCACCGCTCGCCAGGCAGTGCGTTTGCGAAAATGCGGCGCGTCGGTAAAGCCCAGCCGCTCGCGAATGGTGGACCAGAGCCCGTCGGCGCCAATCAGTCCGACGCAGCGTTCTTCACCGCCACCCACGCCCTGACGCAGCACCTGTGCGGTGACGCCATTGGCGTGCAGGACGTAGTCATGAACCTTGCTGCCGAGCGCCAGCGTGATGTCCGGTTGGGCGCGCACGGCGTCCAACAGCACCGATTGAAGGTCGCCGCGATGAATGAGCCAGTAAGGCGCGCCGTAGCGTTCCTCGACAAACTTGCCCAGCGGCACGCGGACAATGTCCCCGCCAGTGCTGGCCTTGCGGATGCGGACATGCTCGGGAGCAACAATATGCGGCTTCAGCGCCTCGCCCAGGCCGAGGTCCAGCAGCACATGCATCGCGTTGGGCGATAACTGAATGCCGGCGCCGATCGGCTCAAGCTTCTGCGATTGCTCGAAGACGACCGCGCGAAATCCTCGTTTGACCAGCGACAGGGCGGCGGCGAGGCCCCCGATGCCGCCGCCTGCGATCAGAACTGTGCGTGAAGACGCCACGGATCAGGTCGCTGCTGCCTCGCGCCAGGCACTTTCTTCGGGCTGTGCCGAATGCGAGTCGAGTGCGGGATTATGCCGGTAATGCGTCGAGCAATAAGAGCAGATGATTTCGGACTCAGTTCCCATGTCGAGGAAGATGTGCGGGTGATCGAACGGGGGCAGCGCGCCGATGCACATGAATTCTCGTGCGCCGACTTCGATCATCGGGGCGCCGGCCTGATTGTGAAAATGAGGGACGTATTTATCCGCCATGGTTCAGCCTATCTGCTTGCGTAATGCATCGCACCATAACGGCGCCCTGTGACGATTCCTAGTGCGTTAAGGCTGGCGCATAGCTCCGATGTATTTACGGAACTGCCTTGAATCTCAAGCGTTTTTGAGTGGATAAATTGAAACGTGCCGGGGCTGATTCCATGGTCATCCGAGCCGATGATGCGATTGCGTGCGAGCTGCGGCCGGTGACATTCCGCCCGGCGCGGCTTCCGGTCGTGCTTACTTTGTTGGCAATGATCGGCTGCGGCACCGCTGCGCTGCTGGTGGTGCCGCACGGCATCGAGGCCAAATCGCTCCTCGCCATGGAAAACGATCCCGGCCAGATCGCGGACCGGGCGCTCGATCAGACTGTCAATCCCGAGGTGATCCGGCGCGAGATCGAGGCTGCGCTCGCGGCCAAGGATTCCGACCTCGCCAGAAGTTTTGTCGACCTCGCCAAAGACCGCAAGATTCCGGTCGATCCTAGTTTGGCGGAGCAAGTCACGGCGGCCGAAACCGAAGCCAATTCGACCCAGCACATGGCCGGGAATTTCGCGCGCGGTTTCATCACCGGCGAACCCGATGATGTCGTCGGGCTGGCGGGGACCACGCTCGGCGATCTGTTCGTCTTCGGCGACGTGCGCGACGCCGTACGTGAGGGTTCGCGACTCGTGAATGGGCAAAATGCCGACGAACTCGTTCTCGGTCTCGCCTGCGTCGGTCTTGCGATCACCGCCGGGACGTATGCGAGCTTGGGCACGGCCGCGCCGGCCCGCGTCGGCGTTTCGGTCGCTAAGGCCGCGCGCAAGGCAGGCAAGCTCAGCGCGGGGATGGCGGAATCGATTGGGCGTTCGCTCCGCGGCGTGGTCGATAGCGATGCCCTCAAGCGCGCTATCGCCGGTGCGAGCATTACCGAGCCTGCCATTGCGATCCGCGCGGCGCGCGAGGCGGTCAAGGTGGAGAAGGCAGGCGGCCTGCTGCAGCTGATGCGTAGCACCGGCCGGGTGCAGAGCAAGGCCGGGACACAGGCGGCGCTCGATGGGCTGAAGATCGCGGAGAATCCGCGTGAGATGGCGCGCGTGGCGCAACTTGCCGAGAAGCAGGGCAGCAAGACGCGCGCGACGCTGAAATTGCTTGGCCGCGGCGCGATTGCGCTCAGCCTCACCACGCTGAATTTGTCTTTGTGGATTTTGGGCGCCATATTCACGCTGTTCGGCTTCGTGGCGTCCTGCAAGGGCGCGGTCGAACGGGTGACCTGGCGGCATCTGCAGAAACGCAAACTCCGCGCGCTGCAGCTTCAACAACGCGTGGCAGCCGCCCACGTTGGTTTCTGATTTTCTCATTTTTCTCATTTTTCTCTTGGACGATTTTCAATGCCGGCATTTCGACATGGCGCGATCGAGATCGCGTTTCTAGACGAGGGGGAGGGCGAGCCGATCGTGCTGGTGCACGGGTTCGGTTCCAACAAGGAAGTGAACTGGGTGCGCCCCGGCTGGACCACGACACTGACAACCGCGGGCCGCCGCGTCATCGCGCTCGACGACCGTGGCCATGGCGAGTCCACCAAGCTGTATGAGCCGGCGGATTATCACACCGACCTGATGGCCGAAGATGTTCGCGCGTTGCTCGACCATCTGCATATCGAACGCGCCGATGTGATGGGTTATTCCATGGGTGCGCGCATTACGGCGTTTCTCGCGGCCAAATATCCGGACCGCGTGCGCTCGATTATTCTTGGCGGGCTCGGCATCAAGCTGGTGGAAGGTGTGGGGTTGCCCGAGTCCATTGCGCTGGCGCTGGAAGCCCCAAGCCTCGACGATGTGACCGATCCCGTCGGACACATGTTCCGCGCCTTTGCCGAGCAAACGAAGTCGGACCGCCGGGCGCTGGCCGCCTGCATCCGTGGTTCGCGGCAAGTCCTCAGCCGGGAGGAGGTAGCGAGGATTGACGTTCCCGCCCTTGTTGCCGTGGGAACGAGAGACACTGTCGCAGGCAAGCCCCAGCCCCTGGCCGACCTTTTGCCCAAAGGTGAGGCGCTGGAAATTCCTGATCGGGATCACATGGTTGCGGTCGGGGAAAAGGTGTTCAAGGCGGCGGCGCTCGGATTTCTTAACGCCCGTCCCTGATCCTGCCCTTGCCGGGGTCTTCCCGGCTCCCGATCTGTGTTAGAAGCCCACCCCGGGTTCAGGGCATGATCCCGAAAAGTGGGTACCGGTTTTCGGATAAGATCATGCCCGGCTAAAAGAAAGCGATGAGCCTGATTCAACCACGTTGAATCAGGCTCGAGTGGAGACCAGCATGGCCCAGCAGCTGAAGCCGACCGTCGTCGAGAAAGTCGATCCGGTCTGGGCGCGTATGCGCCGCGAGGCTGAAGAGGTGGTGCGGCGCGAGCCTGAGCTCGCGACCTTCATCTATCTGACCGTCCTGCATCACGACACGCTGGAAACGGCCATCGTTCATCGCCTGTCGGAGCGTCTCGCGCATGCCGACGTTTCGGGTGACGTGATCCGTCAGGCCTATGCGGAAGCGCTCAAGGACGATCCTGCGATCGGCGACGCTTTCCGTGCCGACATTGCCGCGGTGATGGATCGCGATCCCGCGACGCATCGTCTGCTCGAGCCGGTGCTCTATTACAAAGGCTTCCACGCCATCCAGACCCATCGTCTGGCGCATTGGCTCTGGAGCAAGGGCCGCAAGGATTTCGCGCTCTATCTGCAGAGTCGCTCATCGTCCGTGTTCCAGGTCGATATTCATCCGCATGCCGTCATCGGCCGCGGCATCTTCCTCGATCATGCGACCGGCGTGGTTGTCGGTGAAACCGCCGTGATCGAAGACGACGTTTCTATCCTGCATGGCGTTACCCTCGGGGGCACCGGCAAGGAACACGAGGACCGTCATCCGAAAATCCGCCGCGGCGTGATGCTCGGCGCCGGCGCCAAGGTTCTCGGCAATATCGAAGTGGGCCATTGCGCCCGCGTGGCGGCGGGTTCCGTCGTTGTGAAACCGGTGCCGAACAATGTCACCGTCGCTGGCGTTCCGGCCAAGGTGGTCGGCACCGCAGGCTGCGCCGAACCGTCGCGTTTCATGGACCAGATGCTCTACGATCCGGGCATTTGACCGCGCCGCCAAGACAGTGCATGTGCCGCTCTTAAATGAGCGGCAGGACCGCCCCCATCACACGGAGCATCAGGCGTGGACGTCAAAGAAACCCAGCAAGTCGAGGCTTATCTCAAGAAGCTGTTCGGCAATATGCGCATCCGTGTAGCGCCGCAGAAGGGCGATGCCGCCACGGTATTCCTGGGCGAGGAGCCCATCGGCGATCTCACCGCCGACGATGATGACGATGAGCGTTCGTACAACCTGCGCATGGAAGTTCCGATCGGTGAATCCACCGGCGTAGTCGAGGATGCCAAGCGGCTCGACGTCTATCTCAAGCGCAAGTTCGACAACGAGAAGCTTCGGGTTACCGCACGGCCGAGGAAGCTGGATTCCGTCGAGGCTTATCTCGGTGAGGAATTCATCGGCGTGTTGTTTCTCGACGACCAACGGGCCGGGCGCTCCTACATTTTCGAGATGCCGATCCTCGGCATGGATCTCGAGCCCAACGCCGGCTAAAAGATTTTTACGGACGCGTTTTCTTCACGCGAACCGGATTCCACTTCGCTAGAAAACGCTTTGGTTACTGCTGCGCGTGCTGCTGCATCCGGGAAATCAGCCGGTCGATGCTGTACGCCACGCTGCTCCAGTCTTCCAGCCATACGCGCGGAAAGCGCACCGTGATGTCGGCGCCGCCCAGCCGCCGCTCATGCAGGCAAGTGCCGGGTGTCGGGCCCATGCCGTCGCGCGTGCAGCGCAAGAGGAAACGCTCGATCATATCGGGCGTGTAGAGCATGTCCTCGCCCTTGTAGGGTGTGTCATTTTTGAAGGCGAGCATGATCAGGCCGTCCGGCGCTGACATCGTTTCCGGCGCGAGGTAACGCCGGTAGATCGTCTGCATCCGGTCGAGCGGCGAGGGGCCGCCGTCGCTTGCGGCAATCGTCACGAAAATGCGCGCGAGGGGGTGTTCGACTTCCTCGCTGGCAGCCGAGCCAGTCGGGGCAGCTTCCGCATTGCTCGCGGGCGGCGTGAGCGAGGGCCAGATGAAAACCAGATCGACGCGTTGCTGCGTGCCGGGCTTCCGCTGCACCGTCCGGCGAATGGCGGCGGGCGGGATGTTGAAGGCGGTGCCGCCGACAGTGATCGGAAGGGGCGGCGCGTTCGGGGCTACCGCGGGTCCGGGCCAGCGTGGCCACAGCACATAGCCGATATAGCTGGCTGCGAGCATGCCGACGCCGAGGAAGATCAGGATCGGAAGCATGAGCAGGCTGCGCGCCATCTTGCGCGCGTGGCGAGGGGATCGGCTGCCCACCGCATAGCTGCTCATGTGTCCTCCGCTGGGAAAATGCAATCCAATCAATGGGCAGTAAGACCCCGCAGGCGTTAACCCTCAGTTAACGATACGCTGGCGTTGCGGGGCCGGACGGGCGAAAATCCGCATCATCCCTTTGGTACTGCGTGAGAACAGCGTGACACCCGACCAGATCGAGTCCCTTCTTGCCCTGGTGCTGGGCTTTGCCTTCGCCGGGCTGATCGCCACCGGCTATCAATTCCTCACTAGGCGTCCGGCGAGCTTCCGTCTGCTGAAGAACGGCCCGCGGCCTGCGACAATCGCTGCCGTACCGTTTCTGGTGTTCGCCGCGCCCTTCATCATCATGCGCAACACCATGCGCGCCCGCCGCCTCGTCAGCCGGCGCTTTGAATTCGTGATGCTCTCCACTATCCTCGCGGGTTTCTGGAGCCTGATGTCCGGCACCGTGGTGGTGATGGCGCTGCACGCGGTCGGTTTCCTCGGCGCGTAAGCGCTCCGCTCGCCAATCCCGTTTCAGCATGGCAAAGTTGCTCCGCAAATCGGAGACAACGCATGACGATCTACGCGCTCGATGGCCAGGCGCCGGAATTTCCACAATCGGGTAAATACTGGGTCGCTGACACCGCGGTGCTGATCGGCAAGGTGCGGCTGAAGCACGAAGCCAGCGTCTGGTTCGGTGCCGTGGTGCGCGGCGATAACGAATGGATCGAGCTTGGCGAGCGATCGCAGATCCAGGACAACGCCACGCTGCACACCGATCCTGGATTTCCGATGATCATCGGCAGCAATTGTGTGATCGGCCACAACGTCATCATGCATGGCTGCACGGTGGGCGATAACAGCCTGATCGGCATGGGCGCGATCCTGCTCAACGGCGTCAAGATCGGGAAGAACTCATTGGTCGGCGCCGGTGCGCTGGTGACGGAAGGGAAAAGCTTTTCCGACAACTCGCTGATCGTCGGCTCGCCCGCGCGCGTCATTCGCACCATCGACGACAAGATCGCGAAGATGATTCAGGACGGCGCCGATATCTATGTGAAGCGATGGCAGCGTTACGCCAAAGGTCTCACGCGGATCGATTGAATTCCCATACCCGAAAAGGGGTGCGGCCAGCCCCTGGGGAAGGGCTGGCCGCTCGCGACCCGGTCTGGGACGGGGAGGGGTGGGGACGTGACCGGACCGCGAATCTCCTGTTGTTGATCAGCGCGCGCTGGCGGTGGTGACGGATGGCGGCGGGTCGCCGAGCGAAACCCACACGTTAGGATCCTGCTGCGACTGCCGCTTCACGAAGCGATAGCCACTGTCCGACCACAGCACGACGTTCTCAGCCTGGTTATCGAGAATGAACTCGCCTTTGTCGGTCTTCACCGTCAGCACGGCGTGGCCTTCGCCCTTCTTGTCGCGCACCACAGTGATGAGCAGCGCGCTTGCGGGCCATCCGGCCTTCATCAGCATCTGCCGCTTCAGCAACACGTAGTCTTCGCAGTCGCCGTAGCCGTCCTTGGGATAATCCCAGCGCTCTACCACGCCCCAGTGCTCCATATCGGTCACCGGCTTGATGTGTTCGTTGGCCCAGCGATTGATGCGGACGAGATCGCTCCAGGCTTTCGCATTGAGCACGACGTCGCGCGCGCCGCCGCCTTGAGCTTCGCAGTCGCGGGCATTGTCGTTGCAGAACTGGATCCAGCCAATCGGAGCCCGCGCATCAGCTCCGATGGAAATGAAAACCGGCCGCTCGGACGCCGCGAGTGCGGGCGGCGTCGAAAGCATCGCCATTCCGGTCAGTGCAATGCTGACCGCAGCTATTGTTTTTGAGAACATCCCTGTAGCCCCTGTCCGTCTTGACAGGGACACATTTCCCACAAAGCCTTTGTATCGGCGCTAAATCAGGCAAGTACATTTGAAGACAAGCCAACTAAAGATCGAAATGAATACTGTGCTTATTCTATTCAAAGTCGCGTAAAATTCTATCAAATACAATTTGTGTAAAATTTGAACTTTAACCGTTGCGCACAGCAACGGCCGCGTTATCGCGCTGTCGCGACGCGTGTTTTAACCGTGGTGGTAGTGACGTCTGGGGAACGGAAGCGCGGAAATGATCGGGAAAAGTTGTCGCGCGGGCCGAAACGGCGGCCGTGGCGTTTACTCCCCGGTTACGCTCTCTTCCAGGAAGTCCGGATGGAGCAGCCGCGTGAACTCTATCGCGAAGCCATTTTCGATGTGGCGGACCACGCGTCCGGAGGTCTTGCCGACGGTGATCGCAGCACCGACGGCCGGCAATTGAGCCGGCGGCACGGAAATGGCTGCGCCGGACGCAGAGACGTCGATCACGCGGCAGGAGATGTTGACGCCGTTCGGCAGGATCAGCCGGGCCATCGGATTGCGTGGCGCGACGCGGCCGTGGCGGCGATCTTCCGGCAGGTTCAGGATTTGGCGGTTGGCGAGCCAGGTTAGCTGGGCGGCAAGCTTTTCACGCTTGCGGGGCGTCGCCCCAATCGACATCCCGAAACCGCCTTCGATTTCCCGGGCAATCCTGCCCTCGAGCCGGCCCAGATGGTCGATATAAGCGATAACGCGTTCGCCAATCTGGCCGGGAGTCATCGCAATGACGGCTGCGCCGCCCGGTGACATATTGACGATGCGGCAGGGGTATTCTTGGCGGTTTTCCAGCATCAGGCGGCCCAGCAAGTCTATGCGGACGCGCTGGTGACGGCGGCGTTCTTCGTTAAGCGGCAGAATCCTCGCTCTTGTCTGCGCGTTTAACATTCGAAACAGGCCTTTTCCGCACGATCTCGGTTCGTTGCCGAGAGTAGGCAGCTATCCTTAACGGTTCGTTCACCGCGCTCCCGGGGCGAACGTATGACCTGACCCTCATAGTGATCGGCCACCTTCATAAACAATAAGGCCGCGCCGGATACGGCCGGTCTCGGTGCCGGGAACGAGCCGCGGCGCCGCGATGTGTCCGGAGTCCGCACCAAGGTGGCGAACAGTGCCGCAGGTCAGGTCTTTGACTGGCGTCACGCCCAGCCAGTAGGGCGGCTCGGCGGGGGCGAGCACACCCAGGAGCCGGGTCTGCAGCGGATCGCGGTGCTTGAGGGGCAGCAGGAGCATTTCGAGTTCGAGCGTCGCGCCATCTGCATTATGGGCGCTCGCGCCGGCAATGAAACCCGCGCATTCATCGGCGACCGCGGCAACCAGTTCAAGCATGCTCGGCTTTTCCGCCTCGGCCCAGAGATCGATGAAGTCTGTGCCTTTCAGTTCGCCACAGAACAGGGCGCAGATCCGCGTGCCTGAAAGTCGAAACCGAAAAACACCTTCCGCGTCCTGAGCGAGAATGAAAGTGTCTCCCAGCGCGCGCCGGATCGGTCCGGGTTCGATATCGCCGCGCTCGGGAGCCACGCGAAAGCCGCGCCGTTCATTCCAGTATTCGAACACCTGCCGGCTCGAAGTGTGTTTCATATCCCGCCCCTGTCTTATTTTCGCGCATGTTTCAGATTGTGGTGTCCCTCGCCGGGACATCTGAAACTGCGCGAACGCACCATCATCGAAGGTGAGCACGGGACGTGCCGCGACAGCGCTACGCGCGTTAATGTTTGAGGCCTTTGCGTGTTAGCATTAATTCCGCTGTCTGCTTGCAGACAGCGCGTGTTCGGCTAGGTTGGTTGCACAAGTTTTGGGGAAGGGGTGAGGACGTGACCGGTACCATGAATGTGGTCCGACACTGACCACCAGAGGGGGACTGCAAGAGGGAGGGGGCTCCATACCCTCCCTCTTTTTTTTGCGCGCTGCGTCGCTTGCCCTTGAGCATCGCTTCAGCCTATGTGGGCCGGCGCAAAGGACCCTTCGTGACCCAGCCCCGTGAGCCCATCTTCAATATTCCGGCGGTCGTCATCGGCGCCCTTGCGGTGTTTGCGGCCGTGTATGTGTTGCGTGCCTTCTTGCTCACGGATGAGCAGGATCTCGATTTCCTGCTGTGGTTCGCCTTTATTCCCGCACGCTACGACACGACGGTGCTGTTGCAGGGCGGCTTGCCCGGCGGGTTCGGCGCCCAGGTCTGGACGTTCGTCACTTATGCGCCGATCCACGCCGATCTCGCGCATATCGGAATGAACTCGCTGTGGTTTCTTCCGTTCGGCAGCGCGGTCGCACGCCGCTTCGGCCCCGCACGCTTCCTGATGTTTTTTGCCGTCACGGCGGCAGCGGGTGCTTGCGCGCATCTGATCGCTCACGCGGGTGAAGTGTTCCCGGTGATAGGCGCTTCGGCCTCAGTGTCTGGACTGATGGCCGCGGCCACGCGCTTCGCTTTCCAGCCGCGTGGACCGATCGCCCTGTGGCAGCAGAAGGACGAGAGCGCCTATCACATTCCGGCCTTGCCGCTCCTGACGGCTTTGCGCGATCCCCGCATCCTCGCCTTTCTGGCGGTCTGGTTCGGATTGAATCTGCTGTTTGGATTGGGATCGGCGCCGCTGGTGGGCGAGGGACAAACGGTAGCATGGGAGGCGCACATCGGCGGCTTCCTCGCCGGGCTGCTGCTGTTCTCACTGTTCGATCCGGTGCCGCGCCATACGCCTTTGGTGGAAGACAGCGACGACCTACCGCAATAAGGAATCGCTTGCGGCTGCCTGTCCCCGGGTGGATCATCCTTCCGTCTGCTTCGCGATCGTGGAACCAGATCCGGAGTTCTTGCTTGGCACTATACATCCCGTGCATGCACGGGCTTGCGGCAAGGGGAGGCGACACATGATTGTAAAAACTATTATTGAGATCAAAGGCCGTGACGTTGTCACCATGGAGCCCGGGGCAACGCTGGATATTGCTGCGAAACTTCTGGCCGGGCGGCGCATCGGTGCAGTGGTGGTATTGGGAGCCGACGATCGTGTTGTCGGTATTCTGTCCGAGCGCGATATCGTGCGCGCGATTGCGGAACGCGGTACCGGCGCGATGCAGGAGCAGGTTTCGCAGGTGATGACCCGCAAAGTCGTTACATGCACGCTCGACGAAACGCTTCACGCGATCATGGAACGCATGACCGCGGGCAAATTCCGCCATGTGCCGGTGATCGAGCAGGGCAAACTCTCGGGCATCATTTCGATCGGCGACGTGGTGAAACATCGCATCGTCGAGATCGAGCAGGAGTCCGACGCGCTGAAGAGCTACATCCAGAGCGCATGATCCGGCGAAAGCCTGTCCCGGACTTGATCCGGGATAGAAACCGGTTCGCCGACAAGATCATGCGCCGCTAACAAGTGACTTGTGATCAGGCGAGCGCGGTGATCGCTTCGCTGACGGTGTCGAACGCCTTGTTGGCGGCTTCCTCGCCGAGCCTGATGGCTTCGTCGGCGCGATGGAAGTCGAACCAGCCGACGCGGCCGAGGCGGGGATTGATCGACACGTCCGGCGGATCGCCCGCAAGCCGCGAGCGCGTGATCCTGTCCTGCATCACGTTGAATGCATCGACCATCACCGTCGAGAGGCCAGGGCGCAGCGCGTCGCCGAGGAATTGCCGCTTCAGCGCGCGCTCGGTGCTGAAGAAGGCGCCGATGCGGCTCTGCGGCTTCGGCGGTTCTGCCGGCGTCTCATCGCTTTCATCCGAGCCGTGGTTGGAAATGGTGATGCCGCGTCCGAACTGGTCGGCATTGAGATTGACGGCAATCACAACGCGCGCGCCGAGCGCGCGGGCGGCCGACACCGGCACCGGATTGACCAACGCGCCGTCCACAAGCCAGCGGCCGCCGATGCGCACTGGCGCGAAAATGCCTGGCAGCGCATAGGACGCACGCAGCGCATCGACCACCCGGCCATGGGTGAGCCAGATTTCGTGACCGGTGCGGACTTCGGTGGCGATGGCGGCAAAGCGGATCGGAAGATTCTCGATCATCGTCTTGGCCAACGCGCCTTCAAGATGGCTTGCGAGCCTGTTGCCGCCGATCAGGCCTGAGCCCGACAAACTGACATCGAGATAGCCGAGCACGCCACGCACGGTGAGGCTGCGTGCCCACTCCTCCAGCGTGTCGAGCACGCCGCCGGCGAAACAGCCGCCCACGACTGCGCCGATCGAAGTGCCGACGATGATATCGGGCGTGATGCCTTTGGCGGCCAGCGCGCGGAGCACGCCGATATGCGCAAAGCCGCGCGCAGCACCGCCGCCCAGCGCGAGCGCAACGCTCGGCCGCTTGGCCATGGCGGGCGCGGAAGCTTCGCCGCCCATCTGATCGCCGGTCGGTGCGCGTCGTGTGAAAACTTCAAACAAAGATAACACCCTCTCCCGGCGGCGATGATCCTGCCCTAACGGCCAGCAAACAAGCGCATCACGAAACTATGGTGAAAATCCGGGCTGGCTAGCCATTATAGCGGGTAACGATGTCACTTAACGGCGGGCGGGGGCGGTCTTCCGCGGGCTGTTGCGGGCGGCCGATATGAATAAAGCCTGCGATGCGCTCGTGCTGGCTGACGCCGAAGGCATCCAGGGCGCCCCGGTCATAGGCGTACCATTCGGTTATCCAGTTGGCGGCATAGCCCAGCGCGTGGGCCGCCATCACCAGGCTCATCGCAGCAGCGCCTGCAGAGAGAACCTGCTCCCATTCCGGGATTTTCTTGTGTTCGGCGGCGCTGCTGACCACGGCGATGACCAGCGGCGCGCGCGCCAGCCGCTCGCGTTCCTTATCGGTCTGTTCCTGCGTGGCGTCGGGATATTTCGCGGCAAAAGCTGCCGCGATCTTGTCTCCGGCCTTGAGGCGCGCATCGCCTTCAAACACAATAAAGCGCCAGGGGGTCAACTTGCCGTGGTCCGGCACGCGTGAGGCAATGGTTAGAAGAGTATCCAGCTCCGCCGCGGTCGGCCCCGGTCCTGCAAGCTCGATAGGCTTAACGGAACGTCGGGTCTTGAGCAGATCGAGGGCTTCCGGCATTTTGTGCTCCACCAGTGCCGCCGATTTGAAGTTCCTACACCACCCGCGGCAAATTCTGTTAGGAACTTCAAATCGAAAAGCGGCACTGAATCATTAAGTTGCCAGTGCCCCTTTTGCTTCCGAAGTTCGTGTCAGAGAATGCTGCGGTGTATTGCGAACTGCGGAAGCAGGGGACTGACGGTAGGTTCGGGTAACATAGGCCGCCGCGGGTGACAAACCCGCTAATGGCTTGAAATAGCCGCGATTACAGTCGAGATGGCGGGCATGACGAGGACGGGGATCTCTGCCGGTGCCTGCCGCATTTTGCAGGCTGCATTGTGTATTTGCGCGCTGGCCATTCCGCAGCCGGCCTCGGCGCAATGGGGCAACTCGATTTTCGGTCCGCCCATCCCGTCCGCACCGATACCGTCCGTTCCGCCGCCGCCTGCCGTTAGCCTCGCACCGCCAAGTGGAGGCGTGACCAGTCCCGCGGTCAGCGCACCCGCGGCTGTGCTGGCGCCGCCCCCGGGAATGTCGCCGGCTCAAGCCGCGCCGGTTATTCCCCCCGGTCATGTGCCGCTGGTTTTGACGGCGCGCTTTGGTCCGGATCCGCAAGCCATCACCGCAGGCGTGATATGGCGGATCTACAACGACAAGCCCGAGCAGGGCGGCCAGTTCAAACTGGTGAAGGAAGAGAAGTCACCGTCGCCAACGCTGATGCTGCCCGCAGGAGGTTATGTCGTGCATGCAAGCTTCGGGCTTGCCACTGCCGTAAAGACGGTTCAGTTGCGCTCCGAGCCCGTGCGCGAAGTTTTCGAGATCAAGGCCGGTGGCTTGCGGGTTGAAGGCAAAGTCGGGGACACGAAAATTCCACCGACACAGATTTCCTTCGACATCTATAAAGGCAGCCAGTTCGAACCGACCGACCGGCGTCCGATTGCGCAGAACGTTCAGACCGGCGATGTCGTGCCGTTGCCTGAAGGCACCTATTATATCGTTTCCAATTACGGCGATGCCAACGCCACGGTGCGATCGGACATTCGCGTGCAGCCCGGAAAGCTCACCGATGTTTCGGTCAATCACCGCGCGGCGATCGTGACGTTGAAGCTTGTCAGCACGGAGGGCGGTGAGGCGCTGGCCAACACCGCCTGGTCGGTGATGACGCCGTCCGGCGACATGATCAAGGAATCCATCGGCGCCTTCCCGCGTTACATCCTGGCGGAAGGCGACTACCGCGCCATCGCCCGCAACGAGGGCAAGGTCTATGAGCGCGGCTTCAAGGTGATCACCGGCGTCGATGGCGAAGTCGAAGTGATGGCGCGATAGTCGATCACGCGCCTGCGCGAAGATCGACCACCTAAAAACTCATCGCGCGTTGATTACTGCGCCTTCTTCATCCGCTTCACGTCCGGCGGCGTTGCCTCATCCACCAGCGCAGCAATCGCCTCATCGAGCCCCATCACCGTCTGGCCATCGCTGCCGAGGCGGCGGATCGAGATCGTGCGTTCCGCGGATTCCTTCTTCCCCGCCACCATCAGCACCGGGATCTTGGCGAGCGAATGCTCGCGCACCTTGTAGTTTATCTTCTCGTTCCGAAGATCGATCTCGGTGCGCAGCCCCGCGCGCCGCAAGGCCGCCATGACTTCGCTGGCGTAGTCGTCGGCATCGGACGTGATGGTCGTCACCATCGCCTGTGTCGGCGACAGCCAGAGCGGAAGGTGGCCGGCATAATGTTCGAGCACCACGCCGAGGAAGCGCTCCATCGATCCGCAGATCGCGCGATGGATCATCACCGGTGTCTGTTTCGAGCCGTCCGGCGCGATGTAGAAGGCCTGGAAACGTTCCGGCAGGTTGAAATCGACCTGCGTGGTGCCGCATTGCCAGTCGCGGCCGATGGCGTCGCGCAGCACATATTCGAACTTCGGCCCGTAGAAGGCGCCTTCGCCCGGGTTGATCGCTGTCTTGATGCGGTTGCTGCTTCCGGCAATCTGCTTGAGCACGTCGTGCATGATGCCTTCGGCATGGTCCCAGGCTTCCTCGGATCCCACACGCCTTTCCGGCCGGGTCGAGAGCTTGACGGTGAGATCGCCCTCGAAGCCGAAATCCGTATAGGTCGACAGGATCAGGTCGTTGATCTTCAGACACTCTTCCGCCATCTGCTCCTGCGTGCAGAACACATGCGCGTCGTCCTGGGTGAAGGCGCGCACGCGCAAGAGTCCGTGCAGCGCGCCGGACGGTTCATAGCGGTGCACCATGCCGAACTCGGCCATGCGCAATGGCAGTTCGCGGTAAGAGCGCAGGCCGTGCTTGAAGATCTGGATATGGCCGGGGCAGTTCATCGGCTTGATGGCGAAGACGCGCTCATCCTTGGTCTCATCGCCTGCCGACTGCGCCTTGAACATGTTCTCGCGGAACCAGCCCCAGTGGCCGGATGTCTCCCACAGTGACTTGTCGAGCAGCTGTGGCGCATTCACTTCCTTGTAGTCGTCGCGCAGACGCCTGCGCATGTAGGCAACGATCTCCTGGAAAATGGTCCAGCCGTTGGCGTGCCAGAACACCGTGCCCGGGCCTTCTTCCTGGAAGTGGAACAGGTCCATCTCGCGGCCAAGTTTGCGGTGGTCGCGCTTCTCGGCCTCTTCGATTTGCTTCAGATAGAGATCGAGCTCGTCCTGCTTGGCAAACGCAGTGCCGTAGATGCGGGTGAGCATCGGGTTGTTGCTGTCGCCGCGCCAATAGGCGCCGGCCACCTTTGTCAATTTGAAAGCGTTGCCGACCTTGCCGGTCGAGGTCATGTGCGGGCCGCGGCAGAGATCGAACCAGTCACCCTGCTTGTAGATTTTGAGCGTCTGGTCTTCCGTAATGGCATCGACCAGCTCGACCTTGAAATTCTCGCCCTTGTCGCGGAACACGCGCTTGGCCTCGTCGCGCGACCAGATTTCCTTGGTGAAAGGTTTGTCGCGCGCGATGATCTCGCGCATCTTCTTTTCGATGACGGGCAGATCTTCGGGCGTGAACGGTTCGTTGCGCGCGAAATCGTAAAAGAAGCCGGTATCGATCACCGGGCCGATGGTCACCTGCGTGCCCGGCCACAGGCTCTGCACCGCTTCCGCCAGCACATGCGCGGCGTCGTGGCGGATCAGTTCCAGGCTGCGCGGGTCTTCCCGGGTAAGGAATTCGATCTTGGCATCGCGTCCGATGGCGTCGCCGAGGTCGGTGACAACGCCGTCGATCGCCATTGCGACCGTCCGCTTGGCCAGGGAGGGGGAAATGCCCTTGGCGATGTCGAGGCCGGTGATGTTATCGGGGAATTCGCGGCGCGCGCCGTCTGGAAAGGTCAAGGCGACCATGGTCTTCTCTCCTGTTGCTCACTCCCACGAACGTCGGCGTGGCCAGTAAAAGTGGGAACCGGTTTTACGTCCGGCCGCACCGACTAATTTTAGTGGGCGCGGCAATCCGAGCGGTTGACCGGTGCCCACTCGGCCTGATTGCGCGCCATGTGGGTAAGCGTGATTCATTAAAAACGGGGGCGTAGCCCCGCGAACCCGTGGCTAACATATTTCCGACGTTGTACAAATAATGGAAGTCGGGGGACTGGGGATGAACGGGCAATCCATGATGCCGAAGCGCGGGTGGCGGTTTCGCCTTGCCGCCGCGGTGGGGTTGCTGACATCGGCAGCCATCCCGGATGCGCGCGCAGAGCCGGCTAACACTCTGTATACTGCGGCCCCGCTCACATTCTATGTCGCCAGAGGTACCCCCGATATTTGCGGTCCGGGTTGCAGTGAATGGATTGTCGCCGAGGGGCGCTTTGGCGAGGGATCGGCCGACAAGTTTCGCGCGATGCTTGCACGCCTCGGCAAACAGAAACTCCCGGTCTTCTTCAACTCGCTTGGCGGATTAGGCAATGAGGCTATTGCGATCGGGCGCCTGATGCGAGCTAAGGGACTGGAGTCCGCTCTCGGTCGCACGATCCCGGCCGATTGCGGTGGCAAGGAAGCGGAAAAAACAAAAGAATGCATCGATCTGAAAAAGTCGGGCAAGAAGCTGGAGGCTGACTTGCTCGTCAGCGAGGGACTTTGCGCCTCGGCTTGCGTCTATGCCGTGCTCGGCGGAAAGACGCGCGTGTTGGCGCCGGGAGCACACTTGGGCATTCATGCAGGGAAAGTGGCGAGCCTCAATACCAAACAACTCAAGCAAGTACAGAAGTTTTCGCCCCGTCAGTTGAAGGAGGATAGCCAGCGTAGAAAGGACAAGTTGCGCGCCTATGTTCGCGAAATGGGGATCGACACCGCGCTGGTCGACGTGTCTGAGGCCGTGCCTAACGAAGATCTTCGGTATTTGACGCGCGCTGAGATTGTGAAATTTGGCATCGATCGCCGCAGTTTTGCCGAAACACCCTGGAAGTTCGTGGACGATCCGTCGACCGCGCCCGCGATAACGAAATTTTTCATGGAGCCGAGGGGACAGGAAAAGCGTGATTTCCCGACAAGCTACATCCGGCTCGCCTGCGGAAACAGCGGCAAGGCGACGGTAGCCTATTCGCGCGGGCTGATTGCCGATGAGATTAACAAAGCGCAGGTCAAGTTCCTCGTCGGCGAAGAGGGCCTATCGGTCGCCTCCACCGGTGTGCGCCAATACGCCTGGATCGAGAACGAGCGCTCCTTTGACGTGCGCTTCGCCGCCACCGATTTTTCCAGGCTTCGGGTTTCGGGCAATGTCGTCGAAATTCTGGAGACGTCGGGAACTTCCCCGGATTCTTCCACGCATACAGTAAAGCTTTCTGCCAAGGGCTGGGGTGAAGCTATCGGAAGACTGCGCGAGAAATGCATGAACCCCAACGGCATTTCCGACCAGGGCACGAGGGGCTGAGGCTGATGATTGCGCGCCTCAGACTGTCATTAATCGCGAGCATCTTTTTATGCGCAAATTTTTTGATTTTCGCACAGGCCTTGGCGAGCGGTCTGCTTACGCCACGAGAGCAAAACAGGGCGCTTGCGGAGGTTGACGATCGGCCAATCGTTTTCTTTGTTGCAAAAGGTGCGGCTGATGCCTGTGGGCGTGGTTGCAACGAATGGATTGCTGCTGTTGGAACCTTTGACATTGGCGCTACGCAACGGTTCCGCGATTTCATCGAAAAACTGAATGGTCGCGATCTCCCGATTTTCTTTCATTCCCGCGGTGGGTGGCTCAAACCGGGTGCCGAAATCGGCTTTATCCTGCGCGCGCGGCACATGACAGCCGGAATAGGCAAGACAGAAACCAAAAAGTGCCGCGTGTTCGACAAGAAAGACACTGCCTGTCAAAAACTGATCAACGCGGGTCAAGGCGTTGATGCCCGATTGATAGCGAGCGAGGGGCAATGTCACTCCGCTTGCGTAACGGCGTTTGTCGGAGGTTCAATAAGATTTGTGGCTTCAACGGCGAAAATCGGGGTTCACTCGCCTCATATCGCGCAGGAATCTTTGCCGCGACAGTCGCGGTGGCCCAAGGCCAGAACCGCTTTCGCCCCAGATGCTGCCCAGCAGGCGCAGCTGGATCGGGCGTCGCGCTAGTATTTTATCGGAATGGGTATTGATCCGGCGCTGCACGATCTTTCTCTCAAGGCAAGTTCGCAGCGCATTTATGTGCTTGGCCGTGATGAGGTCGCGCGGTTCGGCCTGGAAACGCGCAACGAAAGCTACGAGACTCCATGGGCGAAGCTATACGTTGCCGAAAAATTCCTTTTGATGAAATCCGTCACGCTCCGCACGTCCCTTGAACCTATTCGATATTCGAAGACCCAGTTTGCTTTCCATTGTGGGAATACCGGCCGCCGCCCATTCTTTGGATTCCATCGGGAGATTGCGCGGGAAGGCGGGCAAGTAACCAAAATCAGCTTGACGATAGAGGATGTTTTCTTGCCGTTCTATGTCAAGCCAGGTGAAAACAGTTTGGAGATCGGAGTGACTGGTGAAATCTGGCAGGACACCTTGGTGAAAATGGCCGAGGCCAAATTCTTGACGGTGAGTGAAAAGATTTCAAAGACTGGAGAGACGTTGAACGAGATTAGACTCTCCGGCTCAGGCTTGGAGCAGGGGCTGTCAGAATTTCAGCGACGTTGTATTATTCCCGCCCTGACCACGGTGTTTCCAATGACACCTTTGATCCCGTCCGATCTGACTGCAACGAAAAAAAAGCCCGCTTGCCGTTCGTCTTCTCAATGTTGAGTGCGGCATTGCAGCCGCTCCCGGGAACCTGCCGCACTTCATGGGCCTAAAGGGCTGGCCAAACCGCATGACTCGCCCTTCCTTTTCTGCCTAGACTGGGGTCTGGGGTGTGATCCATGAAGCCCGCCGGCCCATTTCTCGCAGCGTCTCTTCTTTTGTTCGCGTTCTCCGCGCCTGCCGCCGCTGCCCCGGCGAAGCGGCCGGTTGCGCCGCCTAATGCCGTCGTCAATCCGCTCAAAAGCCCCATGGTTTTCTTTCGCGCCAAAGGCGAGCCGAATGCCTGCGGTCCCGGCTGCAATGAATGGATCGCCGCCGAAGGTGAGCTGACCAACGGGACTGCCGAACGCATGCGTGCATTCCTGAAGCGCGAAGGCGGCAAGCGGCCGATCTATTTCAATTCGCCGGGTGGCATCACAGCTGAATCCATCGCCATGGGACGGCTGATGCGCGAACGGGGGATGACGGCACGGGTGGCGCGCACCATTCCCGAGGAATGTGCGAATGAGTCGAAGGAGTGCGCCAGCGCCAAGCGTTCGGGCCGTGAGCTGCCGTCAAGGCTGACCAGCACCTTGTCGCAATGCAACTCCGCCTGCGTCTACGCGATCGTGGGCGCGCGCACGCGCGAGATCGCGCCGGAGGCTCATCTCGGCATCCACGCGTCCAAAACCGTCATCGTCGGCCTGCCGAAGAATGTGCGTGTCATTGGCTGCACGTGCGCGCTTCAAGGCGGAAAATCAGGAAAAAATCCGGCGCTATCTCGCCGATATGGGAATTCAAACGAGCCTTCTTACTGCAGCCGAAAGCATCCCGCACGAGTCGATCCGCGCGCTGAACCGCGACGAGATGGTGCGTTTCAACATCGATACCCGCAAGGTCGTTGAGAGCAGCTGGATCTACGATGAGCGCCTGACCGACAGCAGTGGCATTTTCAAATCGATCGACATGACCGAGGCCAATGGCGCCGGTTATCGTAAGACCATGCTGCGGGTCAGTTGTATCGGAGAAGACAAGTTCATGGTCGGTTATGCCCGTGAGGTCGGTCCCAAGGACGACATCTTCCCGCCGTTGAAGTTCGTTGCCGCGCATGAGGAGTTCAAGCTGATCCCGCCGGCGGAGACGATGACCAGCAGCGATGCGAAGAAACGCTACGACGTGCGCCGTGCCCTCGTGCCGGTGCGCGTTTTCCAGTCAGCGGCGGCGGAGGATTGGATGGAGCTCGCCGACGACATGGGTGATGGCAAGCCGGGTGTCACACGGCTTTCGACTCTGGGAGTCGCTTCGGCGCTGACGTCACTGACGCTGCGTTGCCATCAGGAAGCAGGCGGTGGACCGGCGTTGGTGCCGCGCCAGACGCCATAACGCCACGGCAGCCACCACCGTGCATCGCCACGCAATGCGCGCGGCACGAAATCCAGGCCTGACGTGCCCCAGGGCTGACAGCGCAGCAACCGCGCCAGCGTCATCCATCCGCCCGCCCATAAGCCGAAGCGCCCGAAGGCCTCCTCGGAATATTCCGCGCAGCCGGGCAGATGGCGGCAAGTCGGTCCAAGCAAAGGTGAAAGCGTATAGCGGTACGCCGTCACCATTGCGCGCGCCAACTGCCGGGGAATTTTCCGAGCAACAGTAGAGAAGTTCCATCTGGTCATGAAAAACAGTCGCAAAGAGGTATGGTGGGAGGATTTCGTTGTTATTGTGCAACAGTTCCAAAGCGCATGGGTGATGTGACGTTTTTATTGTAGACCGAATCTCCACGATCCCTAGAATTGCATTTGGGGTTATTGATGCTGCTTCGACGTGAGAAAACTCACGGGGGCGGCGAGGGGGAGATGATGCTGCCACGCCTCGCGGGCGTAACGGCGTTTGTTTTTACCGTCCTGGCCTTTGCCGGTTCGACTACGGCTACGTCGGCAACCGACGTTCGCATACTCCCGATGCAGTTTGAGCTGGTGAAGGAAGGTCCTGCCAGCGCTTGCGGCGATACCTGCCGCACTTTCATCTCCGCCGTCGGCGCCATCACCAAAGATACACTCGGCGATTTTGCCAATTTTGCGCGCGATCGCGATCTGACGGGAGCGACGCTGGTGCTCGACTCCAGCGGTGGTTCGGTGCTCGGCACGCTTTCGCTGGGCCGCAACGTCCGCCGCCTGGGCGTCAACACCACCGTCGGCAAGCTCACCCGGCTGCCGGTCGCCGCGGGAACCGATCGCGTATCGCTGGCGCCGCGCGCGGATTGCGAGTCGATGTGCGCCTACCTGCTGCTGGCCGGCAAACAGCGTTACGTTCCGGCTGAAGCCCAGGTGCTGGTGCATGAGATCTGGCTCGGTGACCGGCGCGAGGATGCCACCGCGGCGAGCTACAGTGCCGAAGACATCGTGGTGGTCCAGCGCGATATCGGGCGTCTCGCGCAATATACCATTGAGATGGGCGGCTCCATCGATCTGCTTGAAACCTCGCTGCGGATTCCTCCGTGGGAACCAATGCGGCGCCTGAAGCCTGCCGAGTTGCGCAGCATGGGTCTCGACACGTCTACCGGGACGCAGAGCACAGGTTCGACGCCTGTGACCTCGCAATTCTCTCCGCCGTTGCCGCGTTTGCCGGTGGGCGAGCGCGGTTGGATGGTGAATGAAAAGGCCGGCCAGGCGTCGCTGCGACGTCAGCATACGCTGACCGTGGAAGGCGACGAGATCGGCAGCTTTGAAATCACTCTGGCCTGTGCCGCGAGCAAGAATAGCTACGAACTCACTTACAGGGAGCGTAGGCGCGACGGCGAGCGCAAGGCAGAGCCCTTGAAGCAGGTTGAGGTCTCGGTCGGCCGCCGTTCCGTGATGCTGAAGGTCGTCGCATCCGAATTCAAGCAAACCGAACTGGCCTCGCTTGCGAAGGGAACCATCCCGGCAGATGTGATCGATGCCCTGGGGCGTAACGGAAGCCGCGCGCTGATGGTGACGACCACAAGCGGCAACGACGATTACACGACGACCCGCGTCGGAAACAATGGCGTGCCGCAGAACTTGCCGCAGCTTGCAGCCAACTGTGGAGACCAGCAGGTCGCGCGCGCCGGCGCCCACGCCGAGCTTGCGCCCGCCAAGGCAGCGGAAGCCGGGCTCCCAGCGGCAAAGTAATCAGGCGCCGCTGCGCTTGTTTTCGATTTCGTCGATCGCAGACACCACCGCATCGAAGGTCAGCATGGTTGAGGCGTGGCGCGCCTTGTAATCGCGGACCGGCTCCAGCACGGCCACATCGGCCCATTTGCCTGATGGCGGCGCGCCATTTTCCTTCAGCATGCGCCGCACGGTTTCGCGCAGGTCTCGCAATTCCGAGGCTTTGGCGCCGACCACGTTGCGCGCCATGATCGACGAGGAAGCCTGGCCGAGCGCGCAGGCCTTCACCTCATGGGCAAAGTCGGTGACGGTGTCGTTTTCCATCTTCAGGTCGATGGTCACGGTCGAGCCGCAGAGTTTGGAATGCGCGGTTGCGGACGCGTCCGCGGCGTCGAGACGCCCGATCCGCGGGATATTCCCGGCCAATTCCAGAATGCGGTTATTGTAGATGTCGTTCAGCATTGCGATCCAGGGGTGGGGACGTTGATTTGCTTCGCCCACCCAAACAACTATATAGACTGCCTCGCCCGGACAAAAAGGCTTCCTGGCGGGCAAATTTGCATAAGAGACGCGTGATTGAAGGATTGCCGGTCACAGGGCCGGCAACGACGGTAGCGGGATCTGTCTGTGCCAGATGCAACGAAATCATTTGCGCCCCGCGGCTCGGCTGACGAGATCGAAGAAGGGCTGACGTTCCAGCCGAAGTTCGATGCGGATGGCCTGATCACGGCTGTCGTCACCGATGTCACCTCGGGCGAGTTGCTGATGGTGGCGCACATGAATACCGAGGCGCTGCGCAAAACCATCGAGAGCGGCGACGCCTGGTATTTCAGCCGCTCGCGCCAGGCGCTGTGGCGCAAGGGCGAAAGCTCCGGCCACGTCCAGCGTGTGGTCGAGTTGCGGGTCGATTGCGATCAGGACGTGCTCTGGCTCAAGGTCGAGCAGGCCGGGCCGGGCGCCTGTCACACCGGGCGGCATTCCTGTTTTTATCGCGTTATCCCGGTCGGCAAGGACGGCAACGCGCTGGAATTCCGCGATGAAGACCGCGCCTTCGATCCCGGCGCGGTTTACGGCGACAAAGCCTGACCCCTTTACTGTCATACCGGCCGAGCAGCGCGAGAGCCGGGACCCATCTTTTGCAATTTCTGGGTCCCGGATCGGCCTTCGGCCGTCCGGGATGACAACCAACTATGTCGCCTGCTTCAGCAATTGCTCGGCATGCAGCAGATGCGGCCGGTCATACATTACGCCGTTGACGGCGACCGCGCCTTTGTCGGGCGCTGCGGCAAAGGCGTCGGAGACCGCGCGCGCCCACGCAATCTTCTCCGGCGATGGCGCGAACACCTCATTGATGATTGCGATCTGCGCCGGATGGATCGCCATCTTGCCGGTGAAGCCCTGGCGTGCGGCTTCTGCCGCTTCGCGGCGGAGTCCTTCCGGGTTTCGGAAATCCGCATAGACGGTATCGATGGCCGCCACCTTCGATGCCGCGGAGGCGGCCAGACACAGTGTGCGTGCGAAGCGATAGGGTTCGAAGAAGCCGCCATCCTTGTCGCGGCTGCTCATGCCGCCGAATTCATAACTCAGATCCTCACTACCCCAGGTTAGCCCGATCAACCGCTGGCTTGATCCGGCGTAGGTCCCGGCGAGGAACAACGCAGTCGCGCTCTCGATCGCGAAAGCGAAAATCCGGGTGGCGCCGTCATCGATCCCGAACATTGCCTCGCGCGCGGTGATTTTGGCATCGAGGTGAATGATGGAAGCGCCGCCTTCACCCTTCGGCAGGACCACGGCAGAAGGCTTCGACGGCAGCACCGCGTCGAGGTCGGTATCGGTCAGCCCGCTTTCGAGTCCGTTGACGCGCACGAACAACGGCGGATGCGAAGGAACTGCCGAGGCCTCCTTGATGAAAGCCGCCGCATTGGCGCGCGCGGCGGCCTTCTGGCCGGCCGCAATGGCGTCCTCCAGGTCGATGATCACGGCATCCGCGCCGCTGGTCAGGGATTTCTCCAGCTTGCGGGGGCTGTCGGCCGGAACGAACAGAAGAGACCGCATTACGGCTGCACCCGCATCCGCATGAAGGCCTGACGGCGGCATTCCGCCACCATGGTGCCGTCCTGCTTGAAGGCGCGGTGATGCAGCTCAACGATGCCCGCGCCAGGATGCGACTTCGATTCCCGCTTGCCGACGATCTCGGTGGTGCAATGCACGGTGTCGTTTTCGAACAGCGGGTGCGGGAACTTCACCTCGGTCATGCCGAGATTGGCAATGGTGGTGCCGACGGTGAGATCGTTGACCGAAATTCCGATCATCAGGCCAAGCGTGAACAGCGAGTTCATCAACGGCTGGCCCCACTCGGTTTCGGTTTCGCAGAAATGCCGATCGATATGCAGCGGCTGGGGGTTCAGCGTCATGTTGGAGAACAGCATGTTGTCCATCTGCGTCACAGTGCGGGTGAGCCTGTGCTCGTATTTGCGCCCCACAACGAAGTCTTCGAAGTAGATCCCACCTCGGTGGTGCCGCTGTGCCGTATCCTGCTGCTGCATGTTCGCTCCCGCTCCCGCTAACGTATCGTGACGTCGCACCTATTGGTGCGTTAATACCTCGTTTACCATAAAAGCCCCATGGTGGTGCAGGCCGAGTCAGCCGTCGCATGTGCGCGGAAAGGGCCACGTAGCCCAACATTTCAGCGCCCAAGATACTGCGCCTATGGCCGACCCGATCAGCACCGCCAATTCCGCCGTTTCGCACATCACAGGTGCGATCCGCCAGGCAGCGCAGAAAGTCGGCACCAGCTTCTCCTACCTGTTGGCCACTGCCAAGGTGGAATCGAATCTCAATCCCGATGCCAATGCGACGACGTCTTCGGCGAAGGGACTGTTTCAGTTCATCGACCAGACCTGGCTGACCACCATGAAGGAGGCCGGACCCAAGCTTGGTCTCGGCAACTATGCCAACGCGATCACGCAGAGCCCCGACGGGCGGATGGACGTTGCCGACCCGGCGGTGAAAAGCCAGATCCTCGGCCTGCGGCAGGATCCTAAAATCAATGCTGCGATGGCCGGCGCCTTCACCAACAAGAACGCGTCGATCCTGCGATCGAACCTCGGACGCTCGCCAACCGACGGCGAGCTCTACATCGCGCATTTCCTCGGGCCGGGCGGGGCCAACAAGCTGATCGATGCCGCCCGCACCACAAATCCGCCGGCCACCATTCTGTTTCCCGGCGCGGCAGCCGCCAATCGTTCTGTGTTTTACGATAAGGCGGGACGCGCGCGGCTGGCCTCGGAAGTCTATGCGAACCTGACCGGCCGGTATGAAACCGCACGCGCGGGCACGACGGCGCTTGCGAATGCCGAAGCGCCGCCAGCTGTCGCGTTGCGTTCCACCATTGCGGAGCCGGTACGCGTTGCAACCGTTGCCGCCGTTACGGCTCCCCCATCGGCCGTTGCCGCCGTGTCGGATCCCGCGGGCACGGCGATGGCTTACGCGGATCATCAACCGGTCGGCAGGTTGCAGGGTGAAACCGGGCCGGTCTTCTTTGCGCTGTTTCACAGCGGTGAGCGCCGCGAGGCGGTCTCCCCGCGTGTTAATCAGCTTTGGAATTCACCGCCTGCTGTTGGGGCTGCAAGCCCCACCGAAACGCCGGTGGTCCAGGCGGCGAAAAATGACGGTTCGTTCGGCCTTTTCCAGGATATGGCGCCGAACATTCGCGGGCTTTTCACCGGCGGTAACTGACCTGCCTGATCGCGCCGGCGCGTTAACAACTTCTCAACACACGTAAAGGGTTATGCTGAACCCTTTGTTAAGCCGCGCGCGCTAGGATGACTGTGCTGGCGTGTCACGTCAGCGCCGCCCTTCGCGGCTTGTAATGTATAGCGCGTAAGTGAACTCATGATTGTTCGCGAGTTCTTGCAATGGCTGCGTACTGCGTCCGCCGGCGAACGTGCCGATGGCACCACCGCGTTGGCGCGAGCCTATCTTTTCTCTCCCTTATCCCTGGATGATCGCGCCGCCGCCGAAGGCGCGATGTTGATGCTGCTCGACGATCCATCGCCGCTGGTGCGCCGCGCGCTGGCCGAAGCTTTCGCAGCGAGCCAATCCGCGCCGCCGGCCGTAGTGCATGGCCTTGCCGCGGACCAGCCTTTTGTCGCAATCCCCATTGTTTCGCGCTCTCCGCTGTTCGTCGATGCCGATCTGGTCGACATGGTCGCCACGGGCCATCGCGATATTGTTGTCGCTATCGCACGCCGCCCCATGTTGCAACGCGCGGTTGCTGCCGCCATCGCCGAGGTCGGTTGCGCCGAGGCTTGTCTCGAATTGATCGAAAATCTCGAAGCCGATATTGCGCCATTCTCCATCGACCGCATTGTCGCGCGCCATGGACACCTCTCCGCGATCCGCGAGGCATTGCTGGCGATCGACGACCTGCCGGTGGAAATCCGTCAGGCGTTGGTGGCAAAGCTGTCGCAGACGCTTGCGCAATTTGTCACGTCACGGTCCTGGCTCGCCAAGGATCGTGCGCTCCGCATCGTCACGGAAGCCTGTGAGAAGGCGACGGTGACGCTTGCTGCAGAAACGATGGAAGTGCGCCCGCTGGTGCGCCATCTGCGCGAAACCGGGCAGCTGACGGCCGGGTTGGTGTTACGCGCGCTGCTCTGCGGAAATTGCAGCTTGTTCGAGGAGGCGCTTGCCGAGCTTTCCGGGATGAGTCTGGATCGCGTTTATGGCCTGGTGCACGGCAAGGGCAGCTCAGGTTTCCGCGCGCTCTATCACAAGGCGGGCTTGCCGCCTTCCACCTATCCCGCCTTCCGCGAAGCCATCGAAGCCATGCATGAGGATGTGCTGCTGGGTGAAACCGGCGATGCCACCAGGCTGAAACGCCGCATGGTGGAGCGCGTGCTCACCCGCTGCGAACGCAGCGCGCTCGGCGACGTCGAACTACTAATGACATTGCTCCGGCGCTTCGCCACCGAGGCGGCGCGGGAAGAGGCGCGCATGTTCTGCGATGAACTCGTGGAGATGGAGCCCGAGCCGGACCTGCTTGAGGACTACGACTTCGTCCCGGGCGACAGGTTGGTGGCGGCTTAGGTCGGCTTACGTGATCGCCGTGCTTTCCGATTCCGCCGTATCATAAATGCTGACCATGACCATCGGGTAAGCCTTCTTCACGGCTTCGCCGGCCTTGGTCGCCTCATCAACATCGGAAAAACTTCTTTTGGTCTGCCGGTCGACCTGGAGCAGGTAGCGCTCCTGCGTGGGACGTTGCTGACCCTTTCGCGCCGGCGCCTCTTCGATGGCGGCTTCCTTGGGCGGCATATTGATTTTCTTTGTAGCCATAAAGACCCGTTCCTTTTTGATGATGTCAGGCTGCATATCTTAGGTAATGGCGCGCCCGGCCGATTGTCAGAGGCGGGTCTATCTGAATCGCCAGGGGGCGCAAACAGCCCTTCATTGCTTTCGGTGGGTAACCGGCCGGTCGCGGTCTCAGGCTTTCTCCGGTGCAAAAACCTTCAATGCATTCGGCCTGATGCGATAGCGCAGCGGCGTGCGCAGCATCGCAACTTCGCCGTCAAGCGCGACCAGCAGCCGGCTGGTGCGGGACGTAATCTCTACCTCGGTCGCCTTCACCGCACGCAGGTCTTCCGATTGATCCATGAAGCCGGCAAGTGAACGGCAGGCCAGCCAGAATAGCGCCGAACGGCTCTCCCGCTTGGCGACATAGACGCATAGTTCACCGCCATCGAGCCGGTCGCGTTTTCCAGCCACGCGCCCGGTCAGGGAATATTCGTTGTTGCCGATGAAGACACAGGGGCTGCGACAGGGCTCTGTCATTCCGCCGCTGCGGATATGCAGACGCCGCAGCGGGAAATGCCGAAATGTGCGCCACGTGGCCAGCACCATCGCGGTCCACTTCCGCATGCCGCGCTGTTCGCGCAGCCGATCGCGGCTCACCACGAGATAGGGGTAAATGCCGATCGAGGAATTGTTGATGAAGACTTCGCCATTGACCTCGCCGAGATCGACACTGCGAACATGGCCCGCCGCTACTGCATCAATGGCCTTCTCGATCTGCAATGGAATATCGAGGTCCTTGGCGAAATGATTGAAGGTGCCGAGCGGCAAAATCCCGAGCGGGATATCCGTGCCTGAAATGACATTCGCTACGGTGGCGATGCTGCCGTCGCCGCCGCCGATCGCAACCGCATCGAGCTTGCCGGCTTTCGCCTCGCGCACAGTCCGTTCGGCGCCCGCTTTCAGCTCAGGGCCATCCAGAAATTCCAGCGACGCGGCGATGCCATGTTGGGTGAAAGCCGCGGTAATGGTCTCACCCAGCGTCCTCCCGTCGGCGCATACGATGGTTCCTGCCGCCTGAT
This sequence comes from Bradyrhizobiaceae bacterium, assembly GCA_947481685.1. GTDB lineage: Bacteria > Pseudomonadota > Alphaproteobacteria > Rhizobiales > Xanthobacteraceae > CANKHA01. The sequence continues at coordinate 3,698 of CANKHA010000027.1, read as the reverse complement.
TGAGCAGCACGGCAACCCGGGTAGGCTTCATTTGCGGCATGGAGGACCAGACGTGGGATCGGCAACGCGCTAATGCGTTGCGCCCCCCGTGTGTTCCCGGTCGGGCGGACTTATTTACCGCCCGCAAGCGCCAAAAAGCGCGCCTATGCGCCGTCGGTTGGCACGAGCGGTGGGCCGGAAATGCCGTCCAGATATTCCGGCCGGTGGGCGTTCTGGCTGATCAGGAATTCGTCGGTGACTTCGCGCAGCCGCTTGGTCAGCACCGCCGCAATCTCCTTGGCATCGGACCGCGCATATTCCCGATAGATCGCGCGCACCGAATCCACATGCTGATCGACCAGCGCCATCGGGATCCTGGTCATGTCGGGTGTGTGTTCGAGAAGGCGGCAGAGACTGTCGGCGGCGGCTGCGACCAGTGGAAAGCCGAGGGTTGCGGCTTCGCCCTTGATGTCATGGGCGGCGTGGAACAGGTCGGAGTGCAACTTGTGGTCAAAGCCCTCGGCCTTCACCGCCTGGCGTGCGCGGTCGAGGCGTTCGCATTCCTCATCCATCCATTCGGCGAATTGCGGCTGTAGCTCGGCCAACGCGCGCTCCGCGCGCGTCACCGGATCGTCATTGGGGTCGAACGGCACGTCCGAGATCATCTTTCGCAGCGGATTGTGCGGCATGATCTTCTCGTAGTCGCCATAGGTGGTGACGGTAGGTTTTTGAATCTTGGGAGGCATTGCGGGAGCGCTCCTGATGCTCAGCCGAGGATCTTGGCTTTGTCCAGCAGCGGCTGCTGGCGGATGACATCGGACTTTCCGCCGCGGCGGCGTTCCGGTCCAACATAATTGGGATTGGCGTTGCGGCGGCGGTCCGGCCCGAAATAGGTCTTCGTCTTGATGAAGGGGCGGGGGTTAGCGACCACATTGATGATGCGCTGGTAGAGCGATTTGGCCGAGATCGGCTTGGCCAGGAATTCGGTGACGCCGGCATCGCGCGCCGCAACGACGCGTTTCTTTTCGGAATGGCCTGTCAGCATGATGATCGGCGCGTAAGGATTACCGTTGGCGCCGGGTTGCCTGATCATCTGGGTCAGTTCGAGGCCGTCGAAAATCGGCATCGCCCAATCCGTCAGCACAATGTCGGGCATGTAATGGGTGAAGGCTTCGAGGCCGGCCGCGCCGTCTTCCGCCTCATAGACTTCGCGCGTGCCGAAACCATGCAACAGCGTCCGCAGGATGCGGCGCATGTGCGCGTTGTCGTCGATCACGAGGAAACGCAGTCGGTTGAAGTCGATCCGGATCATAAGCGGCCGTGGCTCGTGGGCTCTCGACCCTTCGATCCAAGGTAGTCATTTGCCGTTAACGCCGGGTTAAGTATGCGGCCGGTGAATTGAGGAAAATCAACACGTTAGCCGCGTGATTGGCGGCTCAATAACCGAATTGCTCGCGCAGGATCCGCTCGTCCAGGCTGTGGCCGGGGTCAAACAGCATGTGCATCGAGATATCGTGGTCCATGCCGATATCGACCGACTTCACTGCGCACACCTCTTTGTGGTCGGCGACCGCCGCACAGGGCCGCTTGTCGGCTTCAAGCACTTCGACCGTGACCTTCGCCTTGTTCGGCAGCAGCGCGCCGCGCCAGCGCCGCGGGCGAAACGGGCTGATAGGCGTCAGCGCCAGCAGCGGTGCGTCGATCGGAATGATCGGGCCCTGCGCGGACAGGTTGTAAGCGGTCGAGCCTGCGGGGGTCGATACCAGTACGCCGTCGGCGACGAGTTCAGGCAGGCGCTCCTTGCCGTCGATCAGGATCCGCAGCCGCGCCGCCTGATAGCTCTGGCGGTACAAGGAGACCTCGTTGATGGCATAGGACTCGTGCTGCTGGCCGTTCACGTCGCGTGCGCACATCAAAAGCGGATGGATCACGGCATTCTGCGCCGCCGTCAGCCGCTCCTGCAATTTATCCTCGGAGAACTCGTTCATCAGGAAGCCGACCGTGCCGCGGTGCATGCCATAGATCGGCTTGCCGGCCTTCATGAAGCGATGCAGGGTTTGCAGCATCAGGCCGTCGCCGCCGAGCGCCACAACCACATCGGCCGTGTCCGGATCGACATTGCCGTAGCGGCGGATCAGCGCTTCGCGCGCCTCGCTTGCCTCCGGACTGGAGCTGGCGACAAAAGCAATCCGCTCATAATTTGGGGCAGGGCGGGCCATGCTCGAACCTTGTAAATCGCTTAGTATAACAAAGGGCTCCGATGCCGATATCGGGTAAACCCGACGTCGGTTGCGCAGGCCCAGCCGCAGGACAACGACATGGAAAGCGCGGTTTTCGTCTATACGACCTACCCCTCGATTGTCGAGGCGGAGGAGGCCGGGCGGGCACTGGTTGAGCAGCGCCTGGCGGCCTGCGTCAACATTATCCCCGGCATGATATCGCATTATCGCTGGCAGGAGGCGGTCGAGCGTGCCGAGGAAGTGGTGATGCTGATCAAGACCCGGGCTTCACTGGCGCAGGCTGTCAGCACCGAGGTCAAAGTCCGGCATTCCTACGATACGCCGGCCATCGTGGTGCTGCCGATCGACAGCATGGACGAGACCTATCTCGCTTGGGTGATGGCTGAAACCGCTCCGAAACCGGCGGCGCCTTAGGCCGGACGTATTAGCCGCCGGACTTCTGTTTCAGTTTTCCGAGTTCTTTTACGGCTTCTGCCGCGAGGCGATGGTCGCCATGCCGCGCGATGAAAAGCTCCCAGCCTTTTGCTGTCCCGGCGGCCCGTGCGGCATCGAATTCCTCCTGCACGGCGACATCGGGATCTCTCGGCAACGGCAAGGGCTCGGAGCGTGCTTGAGCAATCTTTGTCGGGTCGTTCATCGGAAACACTCCTTGGGGCGAACCCAATACCTCCGCTGTAGCAGGCAGCGCCGCTAATAGAGCGAGGGATGCGTAAAAACAGGCGCCGGTTGCTAGCACTTTGTTCATGCAGAAAATTCCTCGGGGACGCGAGACATAATCGCTTCTCAAAGCGGGCCTAATTTTGTCCGAATAGCGTGGCTATTGCGGGTTGCCGTTAGGATAAATTGAAGCAAACGGACGTAAGCCAGCAGAAGAATCCTATGGCTTGGCGTGTTGCCTCGCGGGAGGCTTCTCCGGAAGTCGGTTGAAAGGAAGGACTGAATGGCGGCTCCATTCCGCGCGCTGGGCAGCGAACTCGATCCGCTTTGGCATAGCGACGCGACCGCGATTTATGACGGCTCGACCGACGAGATGCCGGTCATCGCTTCGGCGGATGACGGGGCGGTAATCGCCTACGCAAATCGGGTCGGCCAGGGCGTCACGGGGAACCAGCAGGTCGATGGTCTATTGTCCGGCTCCAAATGGAGCGGCACGCTCACCTACAGCTTCACCAACTCGGCATCGGATTATGATGCCGGCTACGGCTCCGGTGAGCAGAACAAGGGATTTGCCGAGGTTTCCGCGGCAGAGAAGCAGACAGTCGATACGGCCATGGCATATGTCGAGGCTGTCACCGGCCTTAATATCGAAAGAAATGACGAGGCAGGCATTAGAGAGCTGGTCCCGGTTGTCTGAACAGATTCTCCGCGTCGATAAGTGGAGCGTCTGCCGGGGTTAGGCTGCCAAGCGGATTGGCAGCGGGTTGAAGTAGGCTTGATCGGGTGTGGCGTCGTCAAGGCTCGAATGCGGCCGGCGGCGGT
>CANKHA010000026.1 GCA_947481685.1 Bradyrhizobiaceae bacterium | reverse complement strand
TTGGAAACGACCTCGTGCGTTTTGTTGAAACAGTCGCGCTCAGCCGACGTGCTCGTAGGATTATCTGGTTTAATTTTACCGGTACGGTCCTAGTCGATGTGGTTGGTATTGCTTTTATTTTTATGGGTTACGTGGGGCCAGTGATGGCGGCTATTATTCACACAGCGTCGGAGTTGGCTTTCATCCTCAACTCAGCAAGGTTGCTACCCCGCATATCACGCTTTCTCGCGTTTCCGGCTTGAACGGCCTCGAAAGTCCGCTTCGCATCCCCGCTGCATCCACCAGCGTAAAATTTCTTGGTACGGCTGATGCAGATGCATGACTCCAGAGCATAAACGCTCTATTTACCGATGCCCATCAGGACCCGCCATGTGCCGTTGTATGCGGAGAACGTTATCCTTGAGAGCGGCGGAATTCCAATATGATTGAAAGACGCTGCAGGCGCCCCAATAGCATTGACCACAGCAGCGCGGATGACGTTTGGATGAGTTACTACTATCGTCAAACCGGCATCGCGCTGGCGAAGATCGAGCCATTCACCAACACGCTTCATCAAAACGGTTAGAGATTCGCCGCCGGGTGGTGCTGAACTCGGATCGGAAAGCCAGGTTGCTAGCGCACTTTCATCGCGGCGCTTAATCCGTCCAAGAAAACTGCAAGCCGTTTGGGCGGGCGTATTGATGCTGGCATCAGCTTCCCCGAAATATAACTCGAATGCTCTGTTTGACCGCTGCTTTCAGTCTTGCGTTTGGCGGGCCCGCGTGGAGTAGTATAATTTAGTTACCCTGCGGAAGCCAGATCATGCGTGTTCTACATAAGATAATCAGCAATGTGCTCTCTGGTTGCTTGGCCATTGTTGCTGCCGGTTGCTCCCAGGAGTCGCCCGACCATGGGGCGATTCTAGCTCAATGTCAGTTGGAATATGGTACAGGCGGCGGGGATTTCACCGGTGACAAAGTACAAGTCTGCATGCGAGCACGTGGGTACGTTGTGAGGACGGAAGAGGATTGCAAAGATGCGATAATTGTTTGGGAATCAAAGGTGGCAACTCATGGCTCCTTGGAGGCCCGGCGAGCTTGGAATCAAAACCCCGAACTCAAGGCCGCCGTCGAAGAATTCTTGAAGAAAGAAAGCTCGCAGGCTGTAGCGGAATTTATGGCTAGGGTTCAAATGCGCAAAAGTCTTCCGGAGCCGGAGATCGAGTACGAATTCATCTCATACTGTTACAAACCGGTGAAGTAAGATGATGGAAGGTCGCGATCGGCATCAAGAACTGCTTCGGATACGCAAGGTGAATGCACTATCACCGCATGGGAGCGAGTCACCCCCCGCAAGGAGATTCAAGCTCTTCCAGCGATACCTCAATTTCAGGAATTGGGTTTTCGTTGGATTTAACAAGTTTGCCGCCTCCCGATTGCACGATGCGCTTTGCCACAACCGGTATGGGGGCCTCGGTTTCAAAAAGGCCGCAGTAAGTTATTTCCGTATCTTTGCCTTTGCCCGCTAGGGTGCCTTGTTCCAAATGGAATAGCGCTTTGTAGTAGCGGTCTTCAGCGTCCGAAAGGTTTCTAAAAATCTTGTAGTCAATTTTCTCGACGCTGGACTCAAGGACAAGTTTGACAACGTAAGACATCAGGCGCGCTCCTCGTTGCGTTGGGGGAGCCACCTAATAGTCACGTCGATTTGCGTTTCGCAACAACTTGGGTGAGTCGGTCCGTTCACCAGCTGGTAGGGAGGCCGAGAGTCCCTGTTCCATCCGAGTCTCAAAAGTGCAGAGTCTTACGCGCTAGCTCCGCGCTACGTTTCAATGCAAGCGAATCCCCGCTGCTGAAGGCGGTCATTGAATTTCGGGCTGGACAGCGTAAATGATTGCGCGCTCACCCTTACTAGCGCCTTATTAATTCCATCCATGGCAGGCCCCTGGCTGCTGCTAGGACACTTAGCCGCGAAAACCGGGGGGTTTTGGTGGGCGCACCAGGGCTCGAACCTGGGACCCGCTGATTAAGAGTCAGCTGCTCTACCAACTGAGCTATGCGCCCGACACCAATATCGGATGGAGGTCGATTATCTAGGACACTTGGCGGGAAATGCCAAGCACCATCACGCGGCCTCGGGATAACCTCGCAGTGCGCCGCAAAAGCCCCGAAAATCGGGCGGAAAATGCGGCTCCGGCGCTGCCGGCTGCGAGGGGCGGTGGAACGGAGCTCGGGCCAACCCGGGGTCCGCTCCGCCCTGTTATGATTTCCGCGCTCGCGGTTTCGCTATTGCGGGGCGAGCACCTGAATGCAACTGCATCCGCCGTCAGCTGAATGGCCGCCGGGAACGAGAACCTGCCCATTGCTTTCATTGACGGCGACCGAGTGCGGCGTGCTGGCGCCCTTCATCGCAATCTTCTGCACCAGCTTGTTGGTTGCGGCATCGATCACGCCCAGCGTTCCGCCGCCGGGATTGTTGCCGCCACCGACGTAATACTGATTGTTCTTCTTGCTGTAGGCTACCATGTCCGCGCCACCGATCTCGGGAATGACAGCAACGGCCTGACCGGTCTTTGCGCTCATTATAACAATGATGGCCGGCATGCCGTCCTTGCCGCGCACCGAGCAGCCGAGGATGAAGTTCTGGTCGGGGCCGAAGGCAAGGCCGTTAGGGTGGCAATTATCGACCGTGAGCATCTTCACGATTTTGCCCGTTGTCGGTTCGATAACGGCAACGCCGCCCTTCTTCGGATCCTTGTTCAGCTCGGGAATGGACACGTAGAACATGCCGTCCGCTTCGTTGTAATCCGGTTGCTCGGCGCCATCCGTTGCATCCGTGAAGGGCACCTTGGCGATGATCTTGTGTCCCGGTTTGGTCGAGACCAGCGTGGCGAACGGCGGCTCTTCCGCATTGTTGACGCCGATGAAGATCTGATCTTTGGGATCGTAGCTCATTTCGTCGAGGCGGGTATTGCCGCCAGTGGAGATCGTGTCGGTGATTTTCATCGTCTTGGCATCGATGACTTTAATCGTGCTGTCGCCATCGCCAGCCCAAATCTCGTCTCCGATGACGATGACGCCATCGGGACCCGACTTGTTGCTATTGACCTTGCCGTCGGGCTTGAGGACAGCGCCGACGAAACCTTCGATGCGGCCGATGAACTTGTTGTTTTGTATGTCGTAGACATCGACACCCTTGTTGCTGCGGTCGGCCAGATAGAGCTTTTGTGCTTTCTGATCGACGGAGCTGATGTCGTAAGAAATCAGCGGCTCACCCGGCACCGGAATGGTCGCGATCTGTTTTAGATCGGCCGCACTTGCGGCGGTGGCGCAGCCAAGGACAGCAAGCGACGTCGCAACGAAAAATTGCCGTGCGTTGAGCATGTCTCTCTCCCTTTGCAGATTTTATAATTGGCCTTGTGGCGGGCACAGGTAGATGTTGCCCCAGTGGAAATCGGTGGCAATCCGCACAGTATGCCACTTTTGGCTGTACCGGGAGTGTCCTAAACGGCTAAAAAGCGGGAACCTGACTTACGGGGAATTCTGACAAAGAGGCGTCATGTTTTCTGACTGGACCCATTTCGGACCGGCGTTGACCGCCACCTTCCTGGCGTCGCTGGTGGAAGCGGTAGAAGCACTGACCATCGTGCTCGCCGTAGCGACGGTGCGCGGCTGGAAGCCTGCCGGCTTGGGCGCGATCGCGGGTCTGCTCGTGCTGACGCTGATCGTGGTTCTGCTCGGGCCGTTGCTCAATTACGTTCCGTTGCATCTCCTGCAACTGACCATCGGCATTCTGTTGCTGCTGTTCGGCATGCGCTGGCTCCGGAAAGCCATTTTGCGCTCCGCCGGCATTATTGCATTGCATGACGAGACCAAGCTGTTCGCGGCCGAAACCGCGGAATTGCGCGAGCAGGAGCGGCTGCAAGAACAAAAACTTGACTGGATCGCGGGCATCGCGAGTTTCAAGGCCGTACTGCTGGAAGGTCTGGAAGTCGTGTTCATCGTGATCGCGCTGAGCGCGGGCGGAGATCTGCTGTTTCCGTCCGCCTTGGGAGCAATCGCGGCCTGCGTGCTGGTCGCCATTCTCGGCTTTGTCGTGCGCGGCCCGCTGGCGCGTGTTCCCGAGAACACGCTGAAATTTGCCGTCGGCATCATGCTCTCGGCCTTCGGCATCTTCTGGACCGGTGAAGGTTTGGGCGTGGATTGGCCAGGGGCCGACTTCGCCATTGTCGTTTTTGCAGCGCTGTTCCTGCTGGTCGCCGTTACGGCGGTTGCCATGGTCAAGCGCCCGGTTGCTGAGGCTCACGTATGAACATCGTCTCCGCGATTTTGAAGGAATTGCTCGGGCTGTTCGTTGACGACGGACTGCTGGCGCTGGAGATCGTCGCGGTGGTCGCCGTTGCCGCCATCGTTTCCTGGCAATTTCCCGAGCGATCGCTGGTCACAGGCGCCATTTTGGTCGTCGGCTGCCTCGGCGCCCTGCTGCTGAACGTGCGGCGCGCCCGCCGCTAACGCTTGCATCCCCCCCGCAAGACCAGATGCGCGCAGCGTTTTTGACGATGCGCGGATGGAAACATCGTTGTTCCGATAAAGGGGGTGCCGCCGCCCCCGCCGCTTGACTATGACTGTGCGCACGAGTCCGGGGAAAACGACAAGAACAGGCGGGAAAATGGCCGACAAAACACTGGTCGTGAAGGGCGGAACGCTGATCGACGGCACGGGCAAGGCGCCCCTTGAGCATGCCGTCATCATTATAGAGAACGGCCGCTTCAAGGAAATTGGCCGGGCCGGGCAGATCAAAGAGCCGGAAGGCGCGGAAGTCATCGACGCGCGGGGACTAACGATCCTGCCGGGCTTCATCGACGGCCATGCTCATCTCGAGGATTTCCACGGCGAGCTCTATCTCCATCTCGGCATCACCACCGTCACCACCATCCAGATTTTCCAGGACGGACCCTGGACCTCGGCGCAGAAGCGCGGCACCGAACTCGGCAAGATCAGGGGCCCGCGCATCTGGATGGCGGGCCGCGCCATCGGCGGCACGCGCGTGATGACCGACGCGCCGGACGGCCGCACCGATCGCGGCAACATCATCGTCACCACCCCGGATGAAGCCCGCGCCGCGGTGCGCCGCAAGCACAGCATGGGCATCGACGTTATCAAGCTCAACGAGTTCCTGCCGCTCGACCTGGTGAAGGTCGTGGTCGATGAGGCGCACAAGCTAGGCTTGCCGGTTACCGTTCACAGCATGGACTGCATTGGAGCGGCGAATGCGGGTGTCGATGCGATCGAACATATCTGGGGCGTCGGCACGAGCTCCATCCTCTATCCGCCGTCGCGCGAGCAGCTGCACACCGACCGCCTCGGCGGATTGATCGATCAGGAAATCGTCAATTCCTACTACCAGACGGAAAACTTCGGCCCGATCATCGACGCCATGGTGAAGAATAACGTCGCCTGGACGCCGACGATCGCGAAGTGGTTGCGCCCGCTGTCGGCCAACGCCGACCGCTTTCGCGCGCGCGAGGACGAGATCCTCGCCAATCCGAAGCATGCGCTGCCCGCTTCGGTGAAGGCCGTCACCTACAACGCCTATGACAAGCTGAACAAGCGCTACACCAAGGCACAGCGTGAGCGCGCGGAGATCGGCTACCAGAAGGCCAACGAATTCATCCGGCGTTTCCATGAAGCGGGCGGCATGCTGAAGGAAGGTTCCGATCCCCCGCGGGGCATGGCGGCGCTGCTGATGCACGAAGCGCTGGCGATGGACGTGGAAGCCGGCGTGCCGCCGATGGCGGTGCTGCAGGCGGCGACGCTGAATGTCGCCAAGGTGTTCAAGAAGGACAAGGACTACGGCAGCGTCGAAGCGGGCAAGGTCGCCGATCTTTCGATCATCGAGGGCGATCCGCTCAAGGATATGTGGTGCACCCAGAACGTGAAGGTCGTGGTCAAGGACGGCAAGAAGATCGACATCGCCTTCAGCGGCTACAAGAATCCGATCCCGGCCTTCTATGCCTATCAGACCATTCCGATGGATCTGGAGATCACGCCGAACCAGGCTTTGCAGGGCGACGGGCCGATCACGCTGAAGGTGCGCGGCGAGGGCGTCTGGCCGTTCCACAAGGTGATGCTGAAGCGCGAATTCGGCAGCCTGTTCAACTTCAACGCGATCGAATTGCCGACCAAATACATCTCCAAGAACGAGTTGGAAGCCACGATCACCGGCGACCAGATATCGGAAGCAGGCACCTACACCATCACCGTGAAAGGTGAGGGCGAAACACTGCCGGAATCGCACCGGGCGCATTTCATCGTCGGCTTCAAGCCGTAACGCGGCTAGTCTGGGAGTATTGTTTCAACATCATCGGGCAAGCGCAGGAAACATGCGCGCCGACACAGGGGAGTAAGGTGACCTCATCCTGAGGAGCTTGCCGCAGGCAAGCGTCTCGAAGGGTGGCAGCAATCCCTACGCCAGATGATTGGCCGTCCTCGTCCTTCGAGACGCGCCTGCGCCAGTTTGTGTTTGTTGCGTCGCTGATCAAGGCGCTCCTCAGGATGAAGACGGAGCGGAGACGGCAATACACTTTAGAAAAAAGGGCGCCGCGAGTGGCGGCGCCCCTTGATCTTCTGCGGAAACGAAGGCCTTACGCGGTGGCCATGCCGGCCTTTTGCTTCTTCTCTTCGTAGCGGCCCGGCATGACGATTTCCGAGAGTGTGCCGTCCGGGCAGCGGAACTTCAGCGCGCCTTCGCCGGGCTTCGACAGGATCTGACCGCCGGCCGCCTTGATCTTCTCGGCAAAGGTGACCTGGTCCGGCACTTCGATGCCAGTGTGGTGAATGCGCGGGCCATCGCCGGCCCAGCGGGATTCGTCCTTGTCCTCGGCGTCGTACTCCATCAGCGCGAAGTCGAGATAGCCGTCCGACATGTGGCAGGAGGTGTGCTTGCGGCTCTTCTCGGTGAGCACATGCTTGAAGCCGAACACGTTCTCGTAGAATTTCCGCGCCGCAGCCACGTTATCGACCTTGAGCGCAAGGTGGACGAAACGGTTGGGAGCCTTGTCCCGGGTCTTGTAGCGGCCGACGGCGACGATCTCGCCGTAGTTGCCGTCCGGCGCCTGGAATTTCAGCGCGCCTTCGCCCTTGTCGGAAAATATCTTGCCGCCGTTCTCCTCGATCTTCTTGATCGTGGCTTCGCGGTCTTCCACCTCGACGCCGTAATGGTGGATGCCAGGACCCTTGCCGATCAGCTTGGCTTCGCTTTCTTCTTCGCTGTCATAGGTCATGATCGCGAAGTCGATAGCCCCGTCGCTCATGTGGCGCGAGGTATGGCCCCGCGCATGGCCGGTCTTGGTCTGATAGATGCCAAAAACGTCCTCGTAAAACTTGGTTGATTTTTCAAGGTCATCGACCTTGATCGCTATGTGCACGATGCGGGACATGAGCATTCTCCTTTGCATTCACAAGCCGGATACATCCCGCTTGTGTCGTTTATCCGTTCGTCAAGTCCCGGTCCGCAGCGCTCTGTTTGGAGCGTCGCGGACCGGCTTGTTTGCTTGCGGTTGGCGCTTCTGCTTACCGCACAACCTTCGCGCCGGCGTCCTTCAACACGACGCGCAGCATGTCCTCATAGGTGATGAGGAACTTCTTGGAAGCCTCCGACTTCTCGTTGACGCCCAGCAACTGGTTGTCGGCCAGGAATTTCTTCCAGCCCGCGCTCTGGCGAAGCTTTTCAAAGAAGGTTTCGTAATACTTCACGGCTTCCGGCGGCATGCCGGGAGGTCCCACGATTCCGCGGGTCTGTGGGATATCCTGGAAGTCGAAGCCGGCTTCCTTCAACGTCGGAATGTCCTTGAAGGTATCGAGCCGTTCCTTGCCGACCTGGGCCAGAACCTTCAGCTTGCCGGCGCGCACTTGCTCGCCTGCTTCGCTCGGATCGGTGATCATGATGTCGGTATGACCGCCCAGGATCGCTGCGATACGCTCGCCGCCGCCGGGGAAGGGCACGAACACCCAGTTGGCGCCGGTCTGCTTCATGATCAGCTGGCGCAAGATATTGTCGCGCGAGGTGATCGAGCCGCCGGATTGCTTGAGTTGGCCGGACTTGCTCTTGGCCGCGTCGACGAAATCCTTCAGCGTCTTGTACGGCGCATCTGCCTTCACAACGATCAGGGCCGGCTCTTCGATGAGGCGGGTGATCGGCGTGAGTGTGTTGAGGCCGTTGGTGGCGGCTTCCTGCGTCAGCGGGTCGGTGACCCAGACGATGGTGAAGACGGCGATGGTATTAGGATCGCCTTTCTTGCTGGCCATGTAAGCGGCCGCGGTCGTGCTGCCGCCGCCAACACGGTTGGAGACCTGCACGCGAACCGGAGACAGCTTCTCCTGCTCGATGATGGTCGTGAGCTGGCGCGCCATCACGTCGTTGCCGGAGCCGGGGCCGCCATGCACGACCAGCTCGAGCGGCTGTGTCGGCTTCCATTCTTGCGCAAATGCCGGTGCTACGGCAGCGGATGCCGCCAATGCGACTGCACCTACAATGAGGTCACGTCTCTTCATAGTTTTTCCTTCCCTCGTGGTTCGACCGGTTTTGGTCTTGGTATTAGAAAGGCTATGCGCCTTCCGTAATCGCCTTCACGCGAAGGCGGTTAAAGTAAGAGATCAGCGGCATCACCAGAACAATTCCGGCAAGGCCGAGCATCACGGCCGAGATCGGACGATGGAACATCGCGGTGAAATCGCCGCCATACATCATCATGGATTGCCGGAGCGCCCGCTCCATGGAATCGCCGAGCACGAAGCCAAGGATCAGCGGCGCCGTCGGGAATTTCAGTTTCCCCATCATGTATCCAAGGAAGCCGAAGCCGGCGAGCAGGCCGAGATCGAACATGCGGCCCGTCGTCCCGTACACGCCGACGATCGAGATCCCGAAGATGAACGGGAACAGGACATAGACCGGCATCCGCAGAATCTGTGCAAAGACCGGCACCATCGGCAGGTTCAGAACGAGCAGCATGATGTTGCCGATATACATGCTGGCCACGAGACCCCAGAACACGTCAGGAGACTCGGTCATCATCAGCGGTCCGGGATGGACGCCCCAGATGATCAGCGCCGACAGCAAGATGGCCGTGGAACTGCCGCCCGGAATGCCGAGCGTGAGCAGCGGGATCAGCGCACCGCCGGTGTCGGCATTGTTGGCGCCTTCCGGCGCCGCAACGCCTTCAATGACACCGGTGCCGAACTTTTCCGGATGCTTGGAGACAGCCTTTTCCAGACCGTAGGAAATGAACGACGCAATCGTTCCACCCGCGCCCGGCAGGACGCCGATGATGAAGCCCACAATCGAGCCATTCAGGAATGCGAAGCGGCAGTCCTTCATGTCCTGCCAGGTTGGCAAGAGATTGCGCAGGCCTTTAGGCACCGGCAGCATCTTGGTTTCCTCGCCCGCATCGAGGCTGCTCAGCACCTCGCCCATGGCGAACACGCCAATGGCGACGATGGTGAAGTCGATGCCGCCCAGCAGTGTCGGTTGGCCGAAGATGAACCGCGCCTGGGCGCTGAAGATATCGACGCCGATGGCGGTGAGCCACAAACCGACAAGCAGTGCCAGCAGACCTTTGACCAATGACGTTCCCGCCAGCAGAACCACCAGCGCCAATCCCAGCACCATCAGAGCGAAATACTCCGGCGATGAGAAGGAGAGGGCGAAGGCGGCGATCGGTGGCGCCATCAAGGTGAGCAGCACAACACCTACGGTACCGGCGATGAAGGAGGCGATCGCGGCAATGCCGAGGGCGGCGCCCGCGCGTCCCTTCTTCGCCATCTGGTAGCCGTCGATACAGGTTGCGACCGACGATGACTCGCCGGGAATGTTGAGCAGGATCGACGTGGTTGAGCCGCCGTATTTCGCGCCGTAGTAAATGCCGGCCATCATGATGATGCCGCCTGCGGCGTCCATCTTGAAGGTCAGTGGCAACAGCAGCGAGATCGTTGCGGCTGGTCCGAGGCCGGGCAGGATGCCGACCACGGTGCCGAGAAAGCATCCGAAGAAGCACCACCACAAATTCATCGGCTGCAGAGCAACGTAAAAGCCGTGCAGCATTCCGTTCGCTATATCCATTTTAGAACCCCCACGGGCTGGTGGGGAGTTGCACGCCGAGCACGACCGCGAACAGGACGTAGAAGGCTGCGGAACTCGCGATGCCAGTAATGATGCCCGTCATCCAGGGCCGGCCCAGCACGTAACTCACAAGGAAGACCGTGAAGAGGGTAAAGGCGATGTTGAAGCCAAGCCAGGCCATCGCGACCAGGCAGACCACGAGCCCGAACCAGACCGTCAGAGCCCGCCAGGTGCCCATGGTGAAAATGGTGTCTGCGTTGTCTTCCTTGGGTTTGCGTGCCGCCGAGATAATGAGCCCGACCGACAGCAGAACCATCAGAATCCCGTACCACAGCGGAAAGAAGCCGGGCCCGGGTCCATTGACCTCGTAATAGGGCCAGATGCTGGCCTGGATAATGATGTAGGTCCCGAGCGCAATCAGGATTGCGCCGGAGACCACGTCTCCGTTCTTAAAATTCAGCTTTTGCATTTCCTCACCAGGTTGTCCCCGTTCGCCCCCGGGGTTTTGTTCTTGATGAGAACGCTACCAGTCGGGGTGATTGGGCGAAACCCCCGGCAAGTTGAGCGTTGGGCGCGGGAGGGGGCTAGTATTGTCGCCAACAATGGATAGAATGCCGTATCCTGCCGAATGAGCCGGAATTCGCTTCCCCTCTTCCAAAAATCAAAAATGACATCGAATTCCGAAACGTTGCACGATCCCTATTTGGAATGGGTCGCGCGCCAGGGCGTCCCTGTTGTTGAAGACTTCGGCATCGATATTCGCAAGGTGCCGGTAAAGCCGTGGGATCGCTACGGCATGCATGGCGCGTTCTGTCATTTGAAGGGACGCGACGACTTCCTTTCCATCTTCGCATTCGAACTGCCGCCGGGCGGAAAATCCGCGCCGTTACAGCACATCTGCGAGGAGGTGATTTACGTCATCTCCGGCCATGGCTCGACGGTGGTAACGACTGAAGATGGACGCAAGCACAGTTTCGAGTGGGGACCGAAAAGTCTGTTTTCGATTCCGCTCAACGTAAAGCATCAGCACTTCAACGGATCGGGTCTCGAGCCCGCGAGGTTTGCGTCCGCGAACAACATGATCTTCGTATTGAATCGCTTCCGAAATGAGGAGTTCATTTTCAACTGCCCGGCCAGTTTTCCGGAGCGAATTGGCGGTGAAAATTATTTTTCTGGGGAGGGTGAATTCATCGGAATCCGCCCCGGCCGCCACCAGTGGGAGACCAATTTCGTATCCGACTTATCCTCGTTTGAGCTTAAGTCCTGGGCGGCGCGCGGGGCTGGCGGCTCGATGCTGCGATTCATGCTCGCGGATAACACCATCGGCGCGCATTCCTCGGAAATGCCGGTGGGAACCTACAAGAAAGGCCACCGCCATTTCGACGGCGTTTGCGTGTTCGCGGTCACCGGAGAAGGTTATTCCCTGCTGTGGCACGAGAACGATCCGGATTTCGTGCGGGTGAACTGGGAACATGGGGTGGTGTATTGCCCGCCGGATTCGATGTTCCACCAGCACTTCAATGTGGCGAACCATCCGTCGCGCTACCTCGCGTTGCAGATCGGCACCGTGCGCTATCCGCTGTTGAAGATGAAGCGCGAGATCTGGGATGTCGGCGTCGACAAGGACGTCAAGCAGGGCGGGGCGCAGGTTGAATATCCGGATCAGGATCCGCGCATTCACCAATTGTGGCTGAACGAGATCGCCAAACATGGCGTGACCTCGAAAATGGGCACGTTCATCGACGAGATCCCCTTCACCAAGGGTGGTGCGTGATGGAGGAAATCAACCAGCCCGCGCCTGCGGGCAAATTCCTGGTCGATTCCTATGAAGACTGGGCCAGGGCGGAAGGCGTGCCGGTCCATACCGGCGCGTCAGTGGATATGCTCAAGGCTGCGGTGAAGCCCTGGGCGCGCTTCGGCGTCAACGGCGCTTTTGTTCATCTCGACGGCCGCGACGATTTTCTTTCGGTGATGGTGATCGAGCTGCCGCCGAATTCCGGTTCCGCGTCGCACCAGCATCTCTACGAACAGCTTTGCTACGTGCTGGAAGGAAACGGCACGACCGAATTCGAGGCGCCAGACGGTCATACGCAGGTGATCGCGTGGGGACCGAAGAGCCTCTTCGCCCTGCCGATGAACGCGCGCTACCGCCATCGAAATACTTCGGCGGCGCCCGCGCGTTTCGCCGCCATCGGCGACCTGCGTTATCTGTTCAATCTCTTCCGCAGCGAAGCCTTCGTATTCGAAACGCCGGTACGCTTTGCCGAGCGGCATGGCGGCGCTGAGGTGGTGGCCGATCTCACCCAACAGACCGCCGGTCCTTTGACGCTGGCCAGGGGCACGCTCTCGAGCGACATCACCGAGCTTGCGCCCGGCACCTATGCGCAGGCATTCCGCCAGATGCCTGGCGCGCATTACTTTGGCGTCGATGGCGAAGGCTATCTTCTGGTGTGGGAAGAGGGCGCACAGGATTTCACGCGCATGCCTTGGCATCACGGCGTGGTCTATGCTGCCCCGGGCATGCACTTCCAGCAGCAGTTCAATGCCGGTGGAGCGCCTGCGCGTTATCTCGATGTGCAGATGGGCAGCCAGCAGCAGCCGATATTCCGCCACCGGCGCGCGTCCTATGGAGACACCAGTGTTTATGCCGCCGGCGCGGCCACGATCCCGCGCGCCGAGCAGGATCCGCGCATTCATAAAGAGTGGCTCGCCGCGATTGCGGCCAAGGGCGTCACGCCGAAGCGGTAAGCCGCCGCGCTACTCGCAGGCCAGATAAAGCTGCGCACCCAACTGCCGGCGCATGGGGGTCTGCTTCTTGCTGCCGGCCGTGACCGGTGCTGACGACTCCAGCCTGGTCATCACCAGCGCCTTGCGCGAGCCCACTTGTGTGACGCTCCAGATTTCGCGTGTGCTCCAAAGTTCGCCTTCGCCACCACAGGACAGCGTCAGCTCGACCGGCGTGCCGTCGCTAGTCTCCGCGGGCCTTGCGCGCTTCACGCTGCACAAAGACTCATAGAACCGCGCTTCCTTCGCATCGATCCTCAGCAAGCCCTCATTTGTGGAGGGGTCTTCGGTCGCTTTGCAGACATTCTCTTCCGCGTAGGAGGTGATCCACGCACCGCGGACACCCGTGGGATATTGCTGCGCCTGCGAAACGCCCGGGGAAAGCGCAGCCAGAAAGGCCAGCCCGCAAAGCCATGGTGCCGGTTTTCGCGCGATATGCATTGAGCCCACCCCTGTCCGCGGCATTATAATAGCCCGGATAAATGCCTGCCACAGCCACGGCCACTCGGCCTTAGACTCCGCCGCCCTTGCGCCCAATCCCCGCCGTGCTAGGTGAGAGGTCAATCTCGAAGGAACCCTAAAAGGCTATGCACGACTTGGATTTCGAGCACGAACACGCCACCGAAGCCGACCGCGAGGCCCTCGCGCGCTTCATCTGGAGCCAGGACAATATCGAGCTCCGGACCATCGGCATCGATATCGGCTCCTCCACCTCGCATCTGCTGTTCGCCAAGGTCACGCTGCAACGCCAGGCGCTCGGGCTCTCCAGCCGCTTCCTTGTCGTCGGCCGCGAAGTGCTGTGGCGTTCGCCGATCATGCTCACGCCGTTCGAGCCGGATGGCACCATCGATGCCAAGAAACTCGGCGCCTTCATCCATCAGGCCTATCACGACGCGGGCTTCACCCGCGCCGACGTCGATTCCGGCGCGGTGATCCTTACCGGCGAGGCGATCAAGAAAACCAATGCGCGCGCGATCGACGATCTGTTTGCGGCGGAAGCCGGCAAGTTCGTCTGCGCCACCGCGGGCCACAAGCTGGAATGCACACTCGCGGCGCATGGTTCGGGCGCTGTCGCGCTTTCGAAGGCGCGCAATGCCTGCGTGCTCCATTGCGACATTGGCGGTGGCACCACCAAGCTGGCCCTGATCGACAAGGGCAAGATTCTGGGCGTTGCAGCCTTCGCTGTAGGCGGACGCCTGCTGGCGGTCGATGCCTATGGCGCGTGGACCCGTATCGACGACAGCGCGAAGCTTGTCGCGGAAGAACTCGGCATCAAGGCCGACATGCGCGCCATGGGCGAGTTGAAGAACCGCAAGGCCATTGCAACGCGTCTCGCGACACTGGCGGTCGATCAGATCACGGATGGCGCGAAGGACGACCTCGGCCGTAAGCTTGAGCTGACCGAGCCGCTTGCGCGCCCGGTCGAGCCGGAATTTCTCACCGTCTCAGGCGGTGTTGCCGAATACATCTTCGGCTATGAGACCAAGGAACACGGCGACATCGCGCGGCTTCTTGCTGCCGAGATCGGCATTCAGCTCAGCAAACGCAGCAAGATCACCGTGGTCGATGCCGGCCAGCGCATCCGCGCCACCGTGATCGGTGCGTCGCAGTTCACCGTGCAGGTGAGTGGCAAGACCATCTATCTGCCGGAAGGCGAGGTGCTGCCGGTGCATAATGTACCGGTCGTTCATGTCGATATGGATATGTCCGGTACGACGATCGACACCAAAGCCTTCGCCGATGCTATCACCAGCAAACTGCAGCAGGCCGATCTGGGAAGCACCGCGCGCATGGCGATTGCTTTCACCTGGGCGGGCGACCCGGAATATTCACGCCTGCGCGCTGCGGCCGAAGGCATCGTCGCGGCGGTGGGCAAGGGCCGCAAGGCTGGCGATATCCTGTTCCTTACGATTGAGGGCGACGTCGGCCGCACCTTCGGGCATCTGCTCGAAAGCGAGCTGAAATTCCCCGGTCACGTCATCTCCATCGACGGCGTGCAGTTGCAGGACTTCGACTATGTCGATGTCGGTACCATGATCACGCCCCCCGGCGTGGTGCCGATGGTGATCAAGTCGCTGCTGTTTTCCTAAGCATTGACGCGATTGCTGCTCGCGCGCGCCGCCGGCAAGTCAAGCGCGGCTGCGACGAAAAGACAGAAATTTTGCAAGCACTTACGGCGGTAAGGCGGGAAACTATCCAGCCTCTTGTGCGTTTTCTGTCATAGGCTCAATTTCAAGAGAGCCATTGGGAGACAGCACATTATGCAAATTCCACTCGATATTGCTTTCCACAACATGGACCATTCGGCCTGGGCCGAAGAAGAAATCCGTGCCCGCGTAGCCGATCTGGAATCGATTTACGATCGGATTACCTTCTGCCGCGTGCGGGTCGATCATCGTGCAACCAACGCCAACGATACCATCCCGCCGGTGGTGCGGATCGAGATGGGCATTCCCGGCCGCAAGGATCTGGTGGTGGCCCATGAACCGGAGCGCCTGCAGCAAAAATTCCAGCATCCGGATTTGCGCAACGCCATCAACGAAGCCTTCCGCATCGCGGAACGCCAGTTGCGTGATTTCAAGGACAAGCTGAAGGACCACAAACAGGAAGCGCGGCATGAATCCGGCCATCAGAACCTTGGGCAGGTCACCGAAATCAATCCCGACCGTGATTTCGGATTTCTGCTGACCAAGGAAGGCGGACAGCTTTACTTCCACCGCAACAGTCTTCTGACCGGTGACTTCGATGCGCTGCAACTGCGCGAAGAGGTCTATTACGTCGAGGACGTTGGCGATACCGGCCCGATCGCCACTAAGGTGCGCGTGAAGCAGGCTGCGGCTACCGCGTAGTCTTACTTTTTCTTGCCCGTGAAACGGGGTGTGCGCTTTTCGGTGAAGGCGCGCACCCCTTCTTCGTAGTCGGGGGTCTGGCTGGCTTCGCGCTGGAAGTCGCGCTCAAGATCGAGCTGTGCCGAGAGGTCATTCTCCCAACTGGCATCGAGCGATTGCTTGATCAAGGCGAGCGCATGGGTGGGCGCGGCCGCAAATTGCGCGCAGAGATTTTCCGCTTCGCTCATCAGCGCGGCATCATCCACGACCTTCCAGATCATGCCCCAGCTTTGTGCGGTTTCCGCGGGCAGGGGTTCCGCCAGCATCATCAGCGCACGGGCGCGAGCCGGGCCGATCAGGCGCGGTAATGTCCAGGTGCCGCCGGAATCCGGGATGAGTCCGACCCTTGCAAAGGACTGGATGAAGCTTGCCGAACGCGCGGCCAGCACGATGTCGCAGGCGAGCGCGATGTTGGCTCCCGCACCGGCGGCGACGCCGTTCACGGCGGCGACCACAGGGAAGGGCAGCGCCCGCAACCGGAGCACAAGCGGATTGTAGAAATCCTCCTGGGCCCCGCCGGTGACGTTTTCTTCCGGCAGTGCCAGCCGGTCATTGAGGTCCTGGCCGGTACAGAAGGCGCGGCCCGCGCCGGTGAGCAACAGCGCACGGCAGGTTGTATCGGCCTTCGCGTCGTCCAGCGCCTGGTTCAGCGCCGTCAGCAGCGCCTCGGTGCAGGCATTGAGCCGCTGCGGGCGATTGAAAGTAATGACGCGATAGCCGGCGCGGATATCGACGAGGATCGGAGATTCATCCATGGGTGAACTCATTGCATATTCGCGGCGTTGGAAACAGGCGGCAGGCATTCTGCCGAACCTCTGGCGGCCTGCCGTCCACCGGCATAGATGAGGTCGCGACCCGCCATGTGTTCCCTCAAGGAGATTTGTCCATGAAGCTGTATTTTTCCCCCGGTGCCTGCTCGCTTGCGTCCCATATTGCGCTGTGCGAGACTGGGGCCAAATTCGATCTGGAACAGGTCGATAACAAAACCAAAAAGACCAAGAGCGGCGCCGATTTCTGGCAGATCAATCCCCGAGGCTATGTTCCGGTCATCGAACTCGATGACGGTCAGCGCATCACCGAAAATCCCGCCGTGCTGGAATATATCGCCGACCAGCACGCGTGCGCGGGCCTGGTGCCACCGTGCGGTTCCATCGACCGCTATCGCGTCGTCGAATGGCTCACCTTCGTCGGTACCGAACTGCACAAAAATTTTGGCCCGATGTTCCGCGACACCACGCCGGAAGAATACAAGAAGATCTGCAAGGAGAACCTGGCCAAGCGCTACGCCTATCTCGACAAGCATTTTGCCACGCACAAATACCTGCACGGCGAAAAGCTCAGCGTGGCCGACATCTACATGTTTGTGGTGTCGAACTGGCTCAAGCGCTTCGAGATGGACATGGCGCAATGGCCGAACGTGAAGAAATGGTGGGACAGCATCGCCGCGCGTCCGAAGGTGCAGGAAGCAATGAAGGCCGAAGGCCTGATCAAGTAATCGCGTGACGGAAACGAAAAGGCCCGCTCGGTGGAGCGGGCCTTTTTTATCGTCGATGCGGTGCGGTTACTTCTGCCGCGGCCCGATTGAGATCGTCAGCTTGCCAACGCCCTCGATCTCGCATTCCATCTTTTCGCCTTCGACCACCGGGCCGACGCCGGAGGGCGTGCCGGTGTAGATGATGTCGCCGGCTGCAAGCTCGACCATCTCCGAGAGCTTCGAGATGGTTTCGGGCACGTTCCAGATCATCTGCGCGAGATCGCCTTCCTGCTTCATCGCGCCGTTGACCTTGAGCGTGATCTTGCCCTTGGCCGGGTGGCCGATTTCGGAAGCTGGGCGCACTGCAGAGCAGGGCGCGGAGTTGTCGAAGAACTTTCCGACTTCCCACGGCTGCTTGATGTTGCGCGAGGCGATCTGCAAGTCGCGGCGGGTGAGGTCGATGCCGACGCCATAGCCGTAGATGCAGTCATTGGCCTTGTCGGCCGGAATGCTGCGTCCCCCGCTCTTGAGCGCGACCACAAGCTCGACCTCGAAATGGAAATCCTTGGTCAGCGTCGGGTAGGGGATCGTCGCGCCATCGCGCACCAGCGCGTCGGACGGCTTGGCGAAGAAGAACGGCGGCTCGCGCTCGTCATTGCCCATCTCGCGGATGTGTTCGAGATAGTTGCGGCCTACGCACCAGATACGGCGCACCGGGAACAGCTTGGAACTTCCGGCAACCGGCAGCGATGGGGCCGGCGGCGGGGTAATCACGTATTCGATGCTCATGGGTATTTGATCGCTCGTTGGAGGAAAACCGGGCGCAGTTGCGCGAAAAACCGCGGGGAGGTCAAGCCGTAGCGGCGACCGGCTCGCGCGGCTCCTGGTCGCGGAGTTGCAGGCGATAGAAAGAGGCATAGCGGCCGCCCTTGCGCAGCAACTCGTCGTGCCGGCCGGACTCCGCAATAACGCCGTCTTCAATCACAAAGATGCGGTCTGCATGGGTTACGGTGTGCAGCCGGTGTGCGATGACGAGCGTGGTGCGGCCCTGGCACAGATGCTCGATGGCCTGCTGCACGGCGCGTTCGGA
Source organism: Bradyrhizobiaceae bacterium (assembly GCA_947481685.1). Taxonomy (GTDB): domain Bacteria; phylum Pseudomonadota; class Alphaproteobacteria; order Rhizobiales; family Xanthobacteraceae; genus CANKHA01. Next base: position 16,886 of record CANKHA010000026.1, on the reverse strand, counting down.
TTCGGAATCGAGCGCCGCAGTAGCCTCATCCAGAAGGATAAGCGGTGCGTCCTTGATCAGTGCACGGGCGACCGCGATGCGCTGGCGCTGGCCGCCGGAAATCTGCGAGCCGTGCTCACCCACAGGAGTGTCGTAGCCACGCGGGAACGCCATGATGAAGTCATGGGCGTTGGCGGCCTGAGCGGCGGAAACGATTTCCTCTTGCGTCGCGTCCGGCCGGCCGAAAGCGATGTTGTCACGGATGGTGCCGCTGAACAGGAAGATGTCCTGGCCGACATAGGCAATCTGCTGGCGCAATGACTGGCGCGATGCGGCGCTGATGTTCTGGCCGTCGATCACGATCGCGCCACAAGTGACCTCGAAGAACCGCACGATCAGATTCAGGATGGTGGACTTGCCGCCGCCGGAAGGGCCGACCAGTGCGGTCATCATTCCCGGCTCGGCAACGAAGGACAGATCGCGGATCACCGGCTCGCCCGGCCGGTATGCGAATGTCACATTGTCGAAAGCGATGCGGCCGGTCTCCAGCTTGAGCGCAGGCTTGCGGGTTTCCGACGGCTCGGTTGCCGGGCTGTCGAGCACCTCGAACAGGATCTGCACGCCGACAAGACCGCTGTTGAGGTCAAGATTGAAACGGGCGAGCCGCTTCGCGGGCTCGAAAGCCAGCATGAAAGCCATGATGAAGGAGACAAACTGTCCGGGCTCCGCGCCGGTATAGATCGCGCGATAGCCGCCATAGATGAGCAAGATAGCGATGGCGATGCCGCCCAGTGTTTCCATCAGCGGGCTGGCGCGGTTTCCGACGCGCGCCATCTTGTTGGAATCGCGTTCGACCTCGGCGACCTGCGCATCGAGCCGCGCCTGCATCTGGTTTTCCAGCGTGAAGGCCTTGACGATGCGGATGCCCTGCAAGGCTTCCTGCATCGTTTCCATGATCATTGTGCCGCCTGTGAACTGGCTGCGCGCGATGGTGCGAATGCGGCGGATCAGCTTGCGCATCACGAGCAGTGCTGGCGGCACCACCACCAGCGCTATCATCGATAGCAGCGGGTCCTGCCACACCATTACTGTTGCGAGCGCGACTAGCGTCAGCAGGTCGCGGCCGATCGCGGTCATAAGCAGGTTGAGCACCTGAGTCGCCGAATTGGCGCCGACTGTCAGCCGTGACATGAATTCGGAGGAATGCCGGTTGGCGAAGAAACCGAGGCCCTCATGCATCAGCTTGCTGAACAGCCGCCGCTGGTTTTCAGCAATGATGCTGTAACCGATGCGCGAGAGCTTCACGTTCCAGCCGTAAGTGGCCGCACCCCTGACCACGGAGAGCAGCAGCGCTACGCCGCCGTAGAAAATAATCGCGGAGAAGTCGCGATCGATCTGCGCCAGATTGATCACTTTGCCAACCAGATAGGTCAACGACCCGATGCAAGCCGCAGATACGCCCATCAACACGAGGACGACCGTATACTGGTTGCGGTGTACAAGGCCCTGCTCGGACACCAGCCGCCGGATCAGTTTCCACGCGCCGTAAGGGTCGTCGCGCAAGCTTTTCTTGTCTGTTTCGGCCATCCGCCGTCCTGGTTTCAGGGCATTTTGCCCTGCTTCCCATATGGGGCTGACGCAACGGGCGCCAAAAGACTATCGAGCCGATTCCTTGCCCCTTCAGGCCGCTTTATTCAAGGAAAAATAACGGGGTAGCTTAATAATGGAGGGGTGATTTCTGCGTCAAAACAAGGCTATGGCCTTGCTCTTGCCATTCTGATGCGGCTCATGTGGGCCGTCGTTTTGGGGAGCCCTCCGGGGAAACGAATTTTGACCGTCCGATGCCAGGCCATTTTATTTGCGACGATGCTTGGGTTCGCGCTCAGCGCGGCCGGCTGCGCGAGCTCGCAAATCGAGTCCATTCCGCAATGGGCCGGCGGTGAGCCGCCAGCCACCCCGCAACGGCTTGCCAGCGAGATGGAATATCCGCCGGTGAATGACCGGCCGCCGGCGCGCGAAACCAAGCCCGTTTCAGTCGAAGAACAAACGCGCATGGAGAAGGAATTGGTGGCGGCGCGTGACGTGCAGGTCAAGAAGAACGAGCAGATGAAGAAGGACCGCGCCAAAATGCTGTCCAATATGCCGAAGCCCGCACCTGCGGCAGGCAAGACCTATCCGGAAAATACTCCGACCAACTGAGTGCGCTATTCGGCAAGCGCGCGGCGCATGAAGATCGTGCCGGCCACGGGCGTCTCGTAATACGGCGCGGTGTCTTCAAACCCTGCGCTGCGATAGAGCGCGATGGCTGCGGTCATCGACGGCAGCGTGTCGAGCCGCATCTCACGATATCCCATGCGCACGGCTTCCGTGATCATCGCATCGACCAGCCGCTTCCCGAGTCCACCGCCGCGCCCTTCCGGCGCAACATAAAGCCGCTTCATCTCGCAGCAGCCATCCGGTTCGATCCGCCGAAGCCCGACGCAGCCAACGGGTCTGCCATTGCCATCGCGCGCCAGCAGCAGCGCACCTGTTGGCGGCGCATACTTGCCCGGCATCGACGCCATTTCCTCGTCGAAGTTTTGATATGACAGATCGAGGCCGAGCGAATCTGCGTAGATGCGGAACAGCGCGATTGTCTGGGCCAGATCGTCGGCGGTTCTGACGGGCGCGATGCGGAACAAAGGTTTGTCGGGCATGGTGGTTACGCCTGCCGCGTGTCCCATGCCGTCTCATAGACCGCCGCGATTGCGCGTGCCTCGCTGTCGATGCCGAAGGCGTCAACGGCGCGTTCGCGCGCGCGGCGTCCCATTGCCTCGGCCTTTGCCGGTTCGCGCATCAGCGGCTCGATCGCCGCAACCAGGGCATCTACATCGCCGGGCGGCACCAGCACGCCGGTAAGCCCGTCGCTCACCACCTGCTCCGCTGCGCCGGCGCGCGCGGCAACCAGCGCATTGCCGGACGCCATCGCTTCCAGCAACGTTAGCCCAAAGCCTTCGTTGCGTGATGTGAAAGCGTAGATCGTGATGCGCTGATACCACGGCGGCACATCCTCGATCGGCAACTCGCCCAGGAAGTGCACGTATTGGGTCAGGCCGGTTGCTTCGACCCGCGCGCGTAAGCCGCGCTGGAAAGCCTGCTGGTCCGGCGTTACAGCTCCGACAATCACCGCCGTGAAGTCGGGGTATCTGGGCAACAGGCGGCACATTGCCTCGATGAAGACGTCGGTGCCCTTCTGCTCGCGCACGCGGCCGAAACAGCCGATGGCGTATCTGCCGGGCATTCCAGTGGCCGCGAACATCGCGGCGCGATCTTCCGGCGGCCGGTAAAGATCGGTGTCGACGCCATGGTTGATCACCGTCGCCGGCACCTTCAGATAGGACTTCGAAGCCTCACTGGTGGCAATGATGCCATCCATCTGCCGCATCAGCCATCGGCTGATCCAGGTATGGTGGCGTTGCGCGGCCGAGGTGAAAACAAGCGTCAGCTTCCAGCCGAGCGCCTTCAGCAGGAGTCCGATCATCATCTCGTTGTTGCGGCGGGCATGCCAGATCCGCGGCCGCTTGCCGTGCATGAATCGCAGTCGCAGCAGATCGCGGAAGCTCAGGCGGTCGATGCCGTCCGGCGCATCGCGGCCGAGCCAGGCCGCGGGCAAAAGCTGCGCGATGCGCGGCGCGATCATGCGGTTGGTGGCAGTCACCCCGGAATAGCGCCAATGCAGATTGGGGATAATGACCTCAAGCCGGGCCAGCGATGGGTCGTCCATATTCATCAGTCTGTCTCAGGCCCTTCGCGCTGCCGTCGTTAAGGATGCGTTTACCATAGCCGCTGACGATTTTCCCGTGAAACCGTCGTTAGAGAGTCCGTAGAGAGGTTTTCCCTAGTATTGTGAGCGATCGCAACTGTGACATTTCAAATGAGCATTTTGGTCTCCGGCGGCGCCGGTTATATCGGCAGCCACATGGTTCACGCGCTGGTGGATGCTGGCGAGCCTGTTGTCGTGCTGGACAACCTGTCCACCGGTTTCCGCGCCGCGTTGCCGGAGTCGGTGCCGCTGTTCATCGGCGATGCCGGCGACCAGACGCTGGCCGCCTCGATCATCGACGTCCACCAGGTCACCGCCATCATCCATTTCGCCGGCTCAATCGTGGTGCCGGATTCGCTGCGCGATCCGCTCGGCTACTACCAGAACAACACGATGAATACCCGCGCGCTGATCGAAGCCGCGGTCAAGGGCGGCGTGAAGCAGTTCATTTTCTCCTCTACCGCCGCGGTCTATGGCAATCCGATCGCGCTGCCGGTGCGTGAGGACGCGGCGACGAAACCAATGTCGCCCTATGGCACATCGAAGCTGATGAGCGAGATCATGCTGCACGACGTCGCCGCGGCGCACGACATGCGCTACGTCATCCTGCGCTACTTCAATGTCGCAGGCGCTGATCCGTATCTGCGCACCGGTCAGTCTACGCCCGCAGCGACCCATCTCATTAAAGTCGGTATCGAGACGGCCTTGGGCATGCGTCCGAAGCTCGATGTCTATGGCACCGACTATCCGACGCCGGACGGCACATGCATCCGCGACTACATCCATGTCAGCGATCTGGCCCGCGCCCACAGCGCAGCGCTCGCGCACCTGCGCAACGGCGGCCCGGCCATGACCTTCAATTGCGGCTACGGCCACGGCTATTCGGTATTGGAAGTGATTTCCGCGATCGAACGCGTCGCCGGCCGCAGGCTGCCGGTGCAAATGGTCGACCGCCGCCCGGGCGATCCGGCCAGCATTGTCGCCGACGTCAGCCGCATCCGGTCAACGCTCGACTGGACGCCGCAGTTCGAGGATCTCGACACCATCGTGTCTCATGCGATTGCCTGGGAGCAGCGGCTGCAGGCGATCCGCCATGCCGAAGAGCGCGAAACGATCCCGGCGTAGCAGGATCACTGCGGGAGCGACTTCCGCAGCCGTGGTGCGGCGAATTCCAGAAAGCTTCGGACTTTCAGCGGCAGCGGTTGCTGTCCTGCATGCAGCAGGCTCACGGGCGAGGGTGTGCGTTCGAAGTCCGCCAGGACGACCCGCAGTTTTCCGTCCGATACGGCGCGCGCCACCTGATACGACAGCACCTGCGTAAGCCCGACGCCTGCGATGGCTGCGTCGATCGCGGCTTCAGCCGTGTTGACCGCAAGGAGGTAGCGCACGGGAACCGATTGCTCGCTCTTTTTCCTGCCGCGGGCGGCGAAGCTCCAGGCGGAACCCGCCGCCAGCACGTCAAGGGTGATGCAGCGATGGTCGGCCAGATCGGCCGGCGTTTTGGGAGTGCCGTGCTGCTTGAAGTAGCGCGGACTGCCGCAGAGCACGCGTCGCACCGAGCCAACTTTCGTTGCCACCATGCTGCTGTCGGGCAGTTCGCCGATGCGCACGGCGAGGTCGATATGGTCTTCGACCAGATGCACATTGCGGTCGGAAAGCGCCATGCGCACGGCAATCTCCGGAAAGGCGGCGAGGAATGCGCTGACCACCGGCAAGACATGCAGGCGTCCGAATACGATCGGCGCCGATAGCGCGAGATCACCCTTAGGCGTGACGTATTCGCTTCCCGCCGTGCGCTCGGCGATGTCGACCTGTTCGAGGATGGTCTTCGCGGCAGCGAGATAGGCGGCGCCCGAATCCGTCAGCGCCAGCTTTCGGGTGGTTCGCACCAGCAGGCGTGTGTTCAGGTGCGCCTCAAGCTTGGCAATCTTCCGGCTGACAGTGGGCAGCGGCACGCCAAGTCTGCGGCTCGCCGCCGAGAAACTGCCGGTTTCCACGGCCGCGACCAGCAGGGACATTGCTTCCAGACGGTCCATTTGTGCATCTCGTATTTCGAGAGGATGACTATCAAAAATACCAGATTATTGCCGGAAATGGGAAGGGCTATATTCAGTATCGGGCAAACCCAGAGGAAGCAGATTCATGGGCTACGCATTCATGGATATCGCGCGAACGCCGGGCGTGAAGACTGCGCAGGCGGAAAACGGGAGCGCCGCTTATTTCGATGATTTTAGCGGCGATAGGCAGTTCGACCGTTTCACCGCGGCCGAGCAGCAATTTATCTCTGAGCGCGACAGCTTCTACATGGCGACGGTGTCGGAAACCGGCTGGCCCTATATGCAGCATCGAGGCGGGCCGCCGGGGTTTCTGCGGGTGATTGATGACCGGACACTCGACTTCGCGGATTTTCGCGGCAACCGGCAATACATCAGCATCGGCAATCTCAAGACCAATGAGCGCGCGGCGCTGTTCCTGATGGATTATGCCGGACGCCGGCGTCTGAAGATCTATGCGCGGCTTGAAACAAGGTCGCTCGCCGAGAATCCCGCGCTCGCGAAGGCGCTAGCCGATCCTGGTTACCGTGCGAAGATCGAGCGCGTCGTACTGGTGCATCTTGAGGCGTTCGACTGGAACTGCCCGCAGCACATCACGCCGCGTTTCACCGAAAGCGAAGTTGCCCGCGGTGTGGAGCCGTTGCACCTTCGCATCCGGGAGCTTGAGGAAGAGAATGCACGGTTGCGTGCCCGTGCGAAGGATGGTGGCTCAGCCTGAGGAAGCGAATGGTCAGAAAAGCCCCACGATCGGTACGCGCCGCGGAGGATTTCGGCCGCACGAGGCTGTCGCAGTCGTTCTTCATGCGGGATTTTCTCTACAGCGAAATCGCAAACGTCCACCGCATGACCAATCTGCCGAACGATCCAGATCTGGCGATCGCGGCGCGCCGGGGCCTTTGCGAGCATCTTCTTGAGCCATTGCAGGCCACGTTTGGCCGGATTGCGATCCGCTCCGCCTACCGCTCATCGCAGGTGAATGGTTTCGGCAACAGGCATTCCTATAGCTGCGCATCCAACGAGCGCGATAGGGCTATTCATATCTGGGATCAGCGTAGTGCCGACGGTGGCATGGGCGCGATGACGACCATTGTCGTGCCGTGGCTGGTGGATCGGAGCGGCAACGGGGTCACATGGCAGGCCATGGCGTGGTGGATCCACGATCATTTGCCCTACAGCGAATTGCAGTTCTTTCCGAAGCTCGCTGCCTTCAACATCAGCTGGCATGAATTGCCACGGCGGCGAATTACCAGTTTCGTTGCGCCACGGGGCCTGCTCACCAAGCCCGGCATGCCGAACCACGATGGCGACCACAGCGCGCACTATGCGGGATTCCCCAAGCTGCAGATGGGACGCTAGACTGCGCCGCAGTTCAGGAGCGCTCCATGTTTTCCGTGCTGTTCGAAGTCTATCCCAAGGCCGAGCAATGGGATGCCTATCTTGGCTATGCCAAGCTGCTGCGGCCGGAGCTGGAACGCGTCGAAGGCTTCATCGACAACATCCGCTACCGCAGCCTCACCCGCGAAGGATGGCTGCTGTCGCTGTCGGGCTGGCGCGATGAAAAGGCGCTGATCCGCTGGCGCACGCAGGCGCTGCATCATGATGTGCAGCAGAAAGGGTGGTTCGAGGTTTTCCGCGACTATCACCTGAGAGTTGGCGAGGTGACGCAGGATACCCGGCCGCCGCCGGGCCATGTCCTGCACGAGCAGCGGCTCGACGAAACGGAGACGGGAGCCGCTACGACGGTGACTTTGATCGACATCGAAGCTTTGCCGGAAGCAGGCCGGAAGACTCCGCATGAAATCGCCGCGTGGCTGGGGCTCGATCCCTATGCCTCCGGGCTTGTTGCCTGGGATGTGTTTGACGCGGTGCTGACGCCGGGCGACACGATCCTGCTGATGTCGTGGCGCGATCCGGCCGACGCCGACGTGTTCGAAGAACAGCTCTCGTTGCAGGATGGTGCGCGGCTTAGGCGCATACGCGTGGTGCGCGACTACGGCATGTTCGACCGCCGCGAAGCGCCGCAATATTATCCGGATGTGAAACGCGCAGACTGACTTGTTGTAGGGACTACATCCCGCCAGGCAGGCCGCCGACACCCTGGCTGACCTGGCCATCCCACAACGTGCGCAGACCCAGCGTCAGCATGACGGTGTGGTTCTTTTCCGTGGGATTGCCGCTGTAAGTGTAGCTCGTGGTGTATTGCAGCGCCAAGGCAATGCAGTCGTCGATATAGGTCAGGCCAAACTGGGTCTGATCGACCTTCTTTGCATCCAGGTCATAGCCGATCGCGCCGAAAATGCTCCAGGCATTCGTCAGCTTGTAGGACGAGGTGGCGAGCACGCCTTCGCGTTCGGTCAGAAAGCCGAGGTCAGGCTGCGCTGCATACTTGCCGTAAATGGTGGTGAAGGTGAAACGCTCGAGGTTCATGCGGCCTTCGACCTCGAAGCGCATCACGTTCCAGGTTTCTTCGTCGAAACGGAAGCGGGTCGTGAAGGTGTACATTTTCGACGGCTGATACGCGAGGCGCGCGATGTAGTCGGAACGCGGCTTGTCGAGACCGGAATCCAGTCCGGTGTTGGTTGGGCTGGTTTGAGCATAGGAATTCTGGCCCGCCACCTGGTAGGACTGGCCGAACAGCAAATTGACGTTGCCGGCGTTGTTGGCCTGGATGGTGTACTGGATGCCGACGTTGGCGCGCGTGCCGCCTTCGGTGCGATCCCAGCCGGAGAATTTGTCGAGCTTGAACAGGTTGCTGTCGTCGAAGATCAGGCTTTGCGCGTCTTCGTTCGGCAACCTTCCAATCTGTGTCTCGTTCGGACGCACGATGATCTGCGCGATCGGCTCGAGCGTGTGCGTGCCCCAGGACTGCACGCCGATGAACGGGTAGCGATATTCCAGACCAACCGCCGGCATGGCGCGGACCACGTCGCTGTCGCCCTGCGGCAGCACGCTATCGACCGGAGTATTGCCGTTGACCGAAATCGAAGCGGCATCGCCGCGCGCATAGAGGAACGGCGTCCAGACCTGGCCAAAGCCATCGGTAATGCTGCGCTTCCAGGTGGTTTCAGCGGAGAACCGCGAATAGATTCCGGGGAATCCGCGCAACAGGCAATTGGTCGCGCTCCGCACGGCGGGGTCCGCGCTCGGCGTACAGAAGGGCTCGCCGTTAAGCTGTGCGTTGATGGCCTTCTGGGTGATCGGATCGAAGCTCGCTTCCTCGCGCGACAGGCTGGTCAGATTGATCTTGTAACTGAGTTCGCCACCGAGAATCGGCTGACCGAAGGTGTAGGAATAATCCAGCACCGGATGCACAACCGGGATCTGGCCCTGCACGTCCGACTCCGAGAAGCCGTAGAAATACATCGCTCGTACGTCGAAATAGGCGCGGTCGCCGCGCCCCGTGAGATAGAGCTGCGAGACGCCTTCAGACGGCGTGTTGCGGAACAGATCTTTCGTCTTCAACCGCGTGATGTTGTAGTCTTCGTAGAAGGTCTTGTCGGTCGGCGCGACAACGTCCCAACCCCAGCCCCATTTGTCGGACAGGTTGAACTGGCCTGACGTCTCGAAGGTCCCGCGGAAATCGCGATAGCCCGGCGTTGGTGAACCGTCGTCATGGACGAAGTAGCTCTTGTCCCACTGCTGGATTCCCATGCCGCGAACCAGGAAGGCGCCGTTCTCCGTACGCTGCCGGTATTCAGCCTCCATCAGCAAACCCTGCCTGGTGGTGATCATCGGCGTCAGGGTCAGGTCGTAGTTCGGAGCAAGCGCCCAGAAGTACGGGATCGCGGTTGCGAAACCAAACTTGTCACTGGATGAAACGGTTGGCGCCAGAAAACCGCTCTTGCGTTTGACCGTTGGATCGGGCGCGGAGAAGTAGGGCAGGTACGCGATCGGCTGCCCGTAAATCTCAAGCGCCGCCTGCTCGAAATAGAGCATCTTCTCGCCCTGGTCGTGGACGATGCGCGCCGCCTTGATCTGCCACGCCGGAGGTTTTTTGGGATTGTCTTTGCACGGCTCGCAGGCGGTGTAGACGGCGCTGTGGAAAATCGAGAAGTTGCCGTTGGACCGGTCGGCGCGCGCCGCAGCGATGCTGGTCTGCTGCGCGGAATCGACGCGAAGCGAATCGACGAAACCGTCGCGGTAATCGTCGCTGAGATCCATGATCTCGCCGTAGGTGACCTGACCTCCGGCTTCGGTCAGGCGTGCATTGCCTTCGGCATGCAGACGCTTGGTCTTCTGGTCGTAGATGACCTTGTTCGCTTCGAGCACGGAGCCGTTGTAGTAAATCTGGACATTGCCGACCGCCGAGACGCGCTCGTTGGCGTAGTCGTAGTTGATCTCTTTCGCCTGCACGAACATCTGCCCTTGCGTCGTGGTAGGGCGGGTCGGCGGCTTGGGACGAACGGGGAATTTTACGGTTTGGGCAACGGCGTCGCCGGGCAACAATCCGCCGCCGGCCGCGAACAGGCCGAGCAACAGCGCAAGCGCCGCCTGCCGAAAAACGCGGCCGCGGACAATTGCGCGAAGGGCGGAAGCGCCGGCCATCAACGCTCCTCTCGCGGGGAAAGTGCGGATGCGTTTTTCAGGGCGGAAACCGCGCATACAAACAGCATTGACCCAGAAAACATCGCGGCCCTTTTAGCTCTCGCTTTTGATGCTCCAAAAAGCAGAAAGCCGCGCGTAAAGCCACCCAAAATCATTGCTTGACTGTGGCTTAGGGGTGAATCGGCTTGCGCCGGCAGACGCTGCCGGACGGACGCCGAAAAGGTCGCGCCAAGGGCGGCGCGGCCATTGCCCCGATCGATAGACCCCATCCGCTTTGACGTCCCCTAACGCGCACCAACCGGTTTCGGCACATCCCCGGACCGAAACCCTGCCATCCCCAGCCTGACAGGCAGAACTCCCATTGATTCTACGCATAAAATGGCTTCGGCAAGGCAATAATCCGCAGTTCCCAGCCAAATTACCGGAATTAGGCCGTGCGACCTTCGAAAGTGGCTAACAAAGCGTAATTAACCATGGCCCGAGCTCGCTCGCCATGCGCGTCCGGAGTGGGAATGACGGCTAGTTGGCCGGCCCGGGCGAGGTGACGGGGGCTGTCGTAGTGCCCTCAGCCGGCTTCGGCGTTTTTGGGGGTTTGGCCGCCTTGGATGCTTTGGCTGCTTTGGCTGCTGCCTTCGCGTTCTTTCCGGACTTGCCGGCTTTGTATTTTTCCTGCCCCGCGGCGTCGGCTGCGCAGTTCTTGGCGGCGGCCAGCGTGGCCAGCTTTTTCAGTTCGCTCTGGGATTTGAGGTATTCGGCTTCGTAGGCCTGGAGCGAAACCAGCCTGCCGAAGGCGTCGCCACTGGCGCGGTCGATCAGGGTTTTCAGTTCCTGTTCCCGTACGGCTGTTTTTCGGGAGGTCGATGCGATTTGTACGCAGGTTAGATAGTCAAACGCTCCCGGGCGCATGAAAAAGTCTTCGGCACCGGCCGGACTGGAACCCGCAAGGCAGGTAGCCAGCAACAAAAGGGTACCGATTCGAGAGGAGGCATTCATTGCGCCAATATGCCTTCGACAAAAGCCAACAGGTCGCCACCCTTGAACAGATAGCCCCGGATATCGGCCGCTGCTGCTGCCTGCATGTCGACCTCGCCATCTCCGATCACAAAGCTGCGGTCCAGGTTCACCGGCCAGAAACGCATCAGGTCGAGGATCATGCCAGGCTGCGGCTTCCGCCAATCGGATGCGCGTTTGTAGGCTTCAACTGTGGCGTCAGGAAGGTAAGGGCAATAGCGCACATCGTCGATGCGCGCGCCCTGATTCAGCAACTCGATTCGCATGCGGACATGCAGCTTTTCCACGTCGTCCTGCGTGAAGTAGCCGCGCGCGACGCCCGACTGGTTGGTCACGATAAAAACGAAATAGCCGGCATTGTTCAGGCGGCGGATGGCCTGCGCTGCATTCGGCATCCAGCGCGCGCGATCGTATGTGCCGACATACTCGTCGTTGTAGATGATGACCCCATCGCGATCGAGGAACGCTGCAGGCCGTAGCGTGTTCTTGTCGAGCGGCGGAGGCGCGGTGGTCACCGCTCAGCCTTTCGGAAACAGGTCGCGTTCGACGATGCCGCAGATCGCGTGAAAGGCCGTGATGTGAATCTGCTGGATCAGCGCTGTCTCGGTGGACGGCACCGCCAGCATCAGATCGCACAGTGCATGCATGCCGGCGCCCGAACCGCTGAAGCCAATGGTGGTGACGCCGATCTCGCGGGCCGCCTTCAGTGCAGCGATGACATTCGGCGATTTGCCCGAGGTCGAGATCGCAATGAACGCATCACCCTTGCGTCCGAGCCCGCGCACCTGTCGTTCGAACACTTGCTCGAAGCCATAGTCGTTGCCGATGGCGGTGAGCACGGAGGTATCGGTCGTCAGCGCGATGGCGGGCAGGGGATTGCGGTCGAAGCCGAAGCGCGACAGGAATTCCGCCGCCACATGCTGCGCGTCGGCGGCGCTGCCGCCATTGCCAGCGATCAGGATCTTGCCGCCGTCCCGCAACGTAAGGGCGAGGCGTTCGGCGATGTGGCCGACAGCCGCAAGGAAATCGCGATCATTGGCGACCCGTTCGAGCAGCGCGCGTGAACCGCTGAAGTGCCGTGCAACGGCGTCCGGATCGGTCATCGGTCTCTGTCTGTCGTCTGCATTGATGTTGATTGTCAACGAATGATGGTACTCGCCGGGGTCGCTTTATGCAAGTTTTCCGGCTATTTCCGGCACGGATTCATGGCGCGTTATCCTGCCGAAATCTTGCAGGCGGCGACCACGTCAGGCTTGCCGGAAAATTTTCGCTGGATGGTCAGCAGGTAATTCTCACGCGGCGCATGGAAAACCAGCCTGGCCGGTTCCGGCTGGCCGGGGACGATGCGGAAATTCAGATTGCGCGTGTTATCGGTGCGATTGTTTGAGTTTGGAATTTTTGCGGGCCTCCTCTCACCGAGCACGCTGCGAGCTTGCGGCGCTTTGAATTTTTTCGGCGCAGGCGCAATCGCCACGCCGCCGGTTTCCTGAGGGGCAATGCTCTTGCCCTTGCCGTCCTGTAGCGAAATCTCAATGGTGTAGAGCAAGCCGTTGCCCGAATTGCTGAGCGCAATCGGATAATTCTTGTCGTTATCGATCGTGAGTTCAACCGTCAGCGTGGAATCGGCCCATGCCGTCCTGGTCGCGCGCATCGAAAACGTGTCGAACAGTTTGGTGGTTTCGCCGCATGCCTTGGGCGGCATGACCGCCGTGACGTCGCTCACGTCCTCAATCATATGCGAACTGCATCCGGCGAGCAGCAGGAATGCCAGCGGCGCGGCTTGCAGGTGGATCTTCTTCATGGCTGCGATCCCCGCAGATGGCTTTGCACGATCGCGATCACGCGCTGCGCGGGAATTTCGCCGGTGCTGCGGTCGCGCGCGAAAGCGCGCTCCGGTTCGACCACGGCGGCGAGAGGATTGAGCGGGCCCCAGAGCCGCGGATCGGTCGGCCCGAAAATGCCGATGGTCGGCGTGCCGATGGCAGCAGAGATGTGCATCAGGCCGGAGTCGTTCGTCACAGCGAGGTCTGCGGCTTGCAACGCGATGATAGCGTCGCGCAGGTCGTTTCCGGTGAGGTCGTGCACACGTTCGCCGCCCGCGTTACGCAGGATCTGTGCGGCCAATTCTTTCTCCAGCGGGCCGCCAAGAATCCAGACCGTGGCGCCATCGCTTGCGAGTTGTTTCGCCAGCGCGGCGTAATTTTCCGTGGGCCATTTCTTGCCGGGACCGACTGCGCCAGGTGCGAGCGCAACGATGGGCGACGCGCCGGAGGTGAGGCCGCGCCGCGCAAGCCATGCGGTGACCTCGGCCTCGGGCACGACGATTTCCGGCAGCGGCCACTCTTTCTGCAGCGTCGCGCCCTTAGGCAAGGCCAGCGCCCCGCAGACATCGATCATGCGCGGCAGCGCGCGTTCGCCAAACCGCAAATCGTTGAGCAGGCCGACGCGAAATTCGCCGATGAAGCCGGTGCGTTCCGGAATGCCGGCGAGGAACGGCGCCAGCGCGGACTTCCACGTCCGCAGCATCACCAGCGCGCTGCCGTAGCTTTCTTTCTTCAGCCGCCTGGCGAGCGCGCGATATTGCCCGAGCGGCAATCGCCGGCGCGGCAGGTTCCATGCGATGCCCTGGCGGATGCCCGGCATGTAGTCGCACAGCGGTGCGCAAAGCGTGTTGGTAAGGACATCGACCGGCCGGTCCGGCCAGCGTGCCTGCAAAACCTTCACGACGGAATGGCAGCGCACGAAATCGCCGATCCACATGTAGGGCACGACCAGGATGGGGCTGCCCGGGGTCTGGATAGAAGCTTGATTCATTTAATCGATTAAGAAGTGAACAATCGTTCTTTTCTTTGATTTTCGACGACTTCGAGACAGATTGTCGGCACCCCTTTAGCACGGCATCGGCCCGCCGTAAGGCAGATCTGTGACTGTGGTTTCCGGACGAGTATTTACCGCAAGCAGGACCGCAAGTTGCGCCTAGGCCATTCCTCGGGCAAAGGTTTTGGCCTCACAAGGCCGGAAACGGCGGGGAACGGCGTCGATGCTGTTGGTTACAGGCGGGGCCGGGTTCATCGGGTCCAATGTGGTCGCGAGCCTCAACGAGGCCGGGCGCAGCGATGTCGTCGTGAACGACTTCCTGGGCACCGAGGGCAAGTGGAAAAACCTCGGCAAGCGCCAGCTCGCGGATTTCGTGCCGCCGGCCGACCTGTTCCGCTGGCTCGACGGCCGCAAGCTCGACGGCGTGATCCACCTCGGCGCGATCTCCGACACCACCGCCACCGACGGCGACCTGGTGATGGACACCAATTTCCGCCTGTCGCTGAACCTGCTCGACTGGTGCACCTCCAACCGCACGCCGTTCATCTATGCCTCGTCGGCCGCGACCTATGGCGACGGCAACGACGGCTTCGATGACGACAACTCGCCTTCCGCGCTGCGCCGCCTGCGCCCGATGAATCTCTATGGCTGGAGCAAGCATCTGTTCGATCTTGCGGTGGTCGATCGCGCGAAGCGCGGAGAGCGCATGCCGCCACAATGGGCCGGGTTGAAATTCTTCAACGTCTTCGGCCCGAACGAATATCACAAGGGCGCGATGGCGAGCGTCCTCTCCAAGGTGTTCGATTCAGCGAAATCCGGCGAGCCGGTGTGGCTGTTCAAGTCGCACAAGGATGGCGTTGCGGATGGCGACCAGCGCCGCGACTTCATTTATGTCGATGACGTGCTCGCGGTGATCCGCTGGCTGCTCGATACGCCGTCGGTTTCCGGCATCTTCAATGTCGGGACCGGCAAGGCGCAGAGCTTCCGCGAGATGATCGAGGCGATGTTCAAGGCCATGGGCCGCAAGCCGAACATCCAGTATGCCGACATGCCGGTGGAGATCTGCGGCGCCTATCAGTATTTCACCGAAAGCAAGGTCGAGAATTTGCGCGCGGCAGGCTACAACGCGGGCTTCACGCCGCTGGAAACCGCGGTGGAGCAATATGTCACCGGTTTCCTAGACCGCCCGGACCGTTATCGATAACCCATGATGGATCTCGAAAAGCAACTGGCGGGACTTCGCGGGCAGACGGTGCTCTGCATCGGTGATTTGATGCTCGATGACTTCGTCTATGGCGAAGTCACGCGCATCTCGCCGGAAGCGCCGGCGCCGGTGATCGCCGTTCAGCGCAGCGAGACCACCATCGGCGGCGCGGGCAATGTTGCGCGCAACCTCGCCGCGCTTGGCGTGCGCTGCATTTTCATCGGCGTGATCGGCGAGGACGACGCGGGCAAGGCGCTCAGTGTTTCCCTGCAAGGCGAGCCGCTGATCGAAGCAAGGCTCGTGTCCGATGCAGGGCGTCCTACCACGCGCAAAGTGCGCTTCGTCTCCGAGCATTATTCCACCCATCTGCTGCGCGCCGATTGGGAAGACGCCAGGCCGGTGTCCGCCGACAAGGAAGCCGCGCTGATCGCGCATGTTGAAGCTGCGCTGCCGAAAGCGGGCGCGGTGGTGATGTCGGATTACGCCAAGGGCGTGCTGACGCCGCGCGTCATCCGCGCGGTAATTGATGCTGCCAACAAGGCCGGCAAGCCGGTGATTGTCGATCCCAAGGGCCGGGACTATTCGATCTACAAGGGCGCAACGCTGATCACACCGAACCGGCAGGAATTGGCGGCTGCTACCCGGCATAACGCCAACGGCGAAGTGGAGATTGTCGCGGCGGCGGAGGAATTGCTGCGCCAGGTCGAAAGCCAGGCGGTGCTGGTTACCCGGAGCGAAGACGGCATGACGCTGTTGGTGAAAGGACAGGCGCCGGTTCACATCGCGGCCTATCCGGTGAAAGTGCGGGACGTCTCAGGCGCAGGCGATACCGTTGCCGCCGTGCTCGCAGCGATGCTGGCGGCCGGCGGGGGCTTCGAGCCCGCCATGCGCGCCGCCAATGCGGCGGCATCGGTTGCGGTGAGCAAGCGCGGCACTGCGACAGTGTCGATCCCGGAATTGCGGGCGCGCATTTTGCCCGCGGCCTCGCTTGCGGCAGAAGAAAAAGTTTTGTTCGACTGGTCGATGCTCGATGACCGGCTGAAGGAATGGCGCAAGGCGGGTATCCGCATTGGCTTCACCAACGGCTGCTTCGATCTGCTGCATCCCGGACACATCAAGGTGCTGACGGCAGCGCGCGCTTTGTGCGACCGGCTCATTGTCGGCCTCAACAGCGATGCTTCGGTGAAGCGGCTGAAGGGCGATACCCGGCCGGTGCAGGAGGCGCATGCACGCGCCGAGGTGCTGGCGGCGCTGGAAGCGGTCGATCTCGTCATTGTGTTTGAAGAAGACACGCCGCTGGAACTGCTCAAGCGCGTGCGGCCGAAGGTGCTCATCAAAGGCGGCGACTATGCGCTCGATCAGGTTGTCGGCCGCGAACAGGTGGAAGCCGACGGCGGCGAAGTTGTGCTGGTTGATCTCGTGCCGGGATTTTCCACCACCGAACTGGTGAAGCGTTCGCGCACCGGCGGGGCGT
>CANKHA010000025.1 GCA_947481685.1 Bradyrhizobiaceae bacterium | reverse complement strand
TGGCGGAGAGGGCGGGATTCGAACCCGCGATACAGTTTCCCGTATACACGCTTTCCAAGCGAGCGCCTTAAGCCACTCGGCCACCTCTCCAGCAGAACCTTCTTGAAGGCGCTCGCAGCTTTAAGTCAAGACGCGCGCGCAGCGCGCTTGAGCGCCTTAAGCCACTCGGCCACCTCTCAACGGCTTGGAACGGGGGCAATACAACGGCACCCTTCCAATGACAACCCGCAGCAGTAAAAGAGTACGAAATTCGCCCAAAATGACGATTCTTTGCGCGCCGCTAAGGCCATAGACACCAAATCCGCAGACAAGCCGTGCTCGCCTTTTGGCGAGGTATCGCGGCCTCTTCGGCACTGGTAGAGTTCGTCTCTCATTTGCAACCGAGGCAATATTCCAATGAAATCACGTTCTGCATTTTTCGCACTCGCGCTGCTCGGCGCTGCCATGAGCCAGGCCGGTGCTCAACCCGCCGGTTACGCACCGGCGGGAGGGCTCAACTGCAACATGTCGGCCAGCGTCGGTGTCATCATCGCGGGCAGCCAGGAACTGCAATGTGTCTTTACGCCGACCGCCGGCCTGCCGGAGAAATACGTCGGCCGCATTACGACCGTCGGAATCGATATCGGCTTCAGGACAGGTGGCGCCTTGGGCTGGGCGGTTTTGATGGCCGGCTCAACGGCGTATCCGCCAGCCTCGCTGGGCGGCAACTACGTCGGCGCCACAGCCGATGCTTCGGTGATCGTCGGCGGAGGCGCGAATATCCTCATCGGGGGAAATAACCGGGCCTTCGCCTTGCAGCCTTTGTCGACCCAGGCCCAGACCGGCTTGAACATTTCGGCCGGCTTGGCCAGCCTCGAACTTCGCTTTGTTCCGTAAGGATTTTTTAGCGCAATCCGGCGAAAGCCTGTCCCGTACGTGATCCGGGATGGGAACCGGTTCGCCGCAAGATTGCGCGACAAACTAAAGAATCTGGAGTCTGATCAGACTTAATTCTGATCAGACTCCAGATTCTCGCCGGCCCCGCTAGAGCGGCCGGCGGGTGCTCGAAAGCCCATCGACAGGCTTTCCGGGCCTGTGCAAGATGCTCACGTTATTTCAGCCAAATGTGTGAGCCGTGAAGCGTCGTGCCGCGTAGATTTGCCTGGGCCTCCTTCTCTGACGCGCAGCTTCTGGAGCTGCGTCTCAAGGATCTTGGCGTTGGCATCAAAGGCACCTGGCTGGAAGACTGCGTCGCCAGCCTGCATCGCGAATTGCGGAAAAAAGGTATTCGGATCAAGCTGCATACCTGGATTTCCGACGAATGGTTCAGCCCAGATACCACCCCGGGCATCGCCATCCCATTTTACCTGACCCACCCGCGGCTGGTGCGCCTCGAGCGCAGGAAGATCATCGACGTTGAAGGCGGCAGCGAAGCCGAATGCATGCGCATCCTACGGCATGAGGCCGGGCACGTCATGCAGCACGCCTATCAGCTGCACAAACGGCGGCGCTGGCAGCAATTGTTCGGCGCGTCCTCAACGCCCTACCCCAAGCACTACCGGCCTAACTCGCGCAGCCATCGCTTCGTCCGGCATCTGCGGCTCTGGTATGCCCAGAGCCACCCCGACGAGGATTTCGCCGAAACTTTTGCCGTCTGGCTCACGCCGCGCTCGAATTGGCGCAAGCGTTACACGAGCTGGCCCGCAATCAAGAAGCTCGAATATGTCGAAGAGCTGATGGCCGAGATCGCAGATCAGAAGCCGGTTTTGAAAAAGCAGATCGAAGTCGATCCAGCCAGCCGGCAGACACGCACCCTTGCCCAGCACTACAAGAAGAAGCAAGATTTCTATCTTGGTGATTCTCCGAGGGGTTACGACCGTGACCTGCTCAAGATCTTCTCCAGCGATCCGGAGCGGAAACGTTCGCAAGCGGCATCGACTTTCCTGGAAAAGAACCGGGCCCAGATTCGTCGACGTGTTTCCAAGTCTACAGGTGAGTACCAGCTCACGCTGGATGACGTGCTCGATGACATCATCAAGCGATGTCGCGCGTTGAAGTTGCGGACAGTGGGTTCACAACGGCAACTGATCAGGGACTTTACCGTGTTGCTGACAGCCAGAACCGTTCATTCTCTTTACAACCGGACACGGCGGTCATTCGCCTTATGAAAAAGCGGTTGCGCATCCTGGTGCTGTTGCATCCGGACCTGATGCCACCGGAGAGCCTGAAAGGTTTCTCCGCCAACGAAATCAATGTCTGGAAAACCGAATACGATGTGGTGAGCACGCTGCGCAAAGCGGGCCACGAGGTGAAGCCCCTTGGCGTGCAACATGAGTTGAAACCTATCAGGGACGAGATCGAGTCCTGGAAACCCGACGTCGTCTTCAACCTGCTGGAAGAATTCCACGGCGACACCACGTATGACCAGAATGTCGTGAGCTACCTCGAGCTGCTGCGCGTCCCCTATACCGGCTGCAACCCGCGTGGGCTGATGATCGCGCGTGGCAAGGACCTGTCGAAGAAGCTTGTGCACTATCATCGCATTCCGGTGCCGGCGTTCGCGGTGTTTCCTATGCTGCGCAAGATCCAGCGGCCAAAACGGCTGGCCTTCCCCTTGATCGTCAAAAGCCTGACCGTCGATGCCTCGGAAGGAATCTCGCAGGCGTCCATCGTCGATAACGACGAGAAGCTCGCCGAGCGTGTCGCCTTTATTCACGCGAAGCTTTCGACCCCGGCTCTGGTTGAACAATATATTGAAGGTCGCGAAATCTATGTCGGCGTTCTCGGCAATGACCGGCTGCGGGTGCTTCCGGTCTGGGAGCTCGATTTCGGCAGCGCCGCTCCGATTGCCACTGAAAATGTGAAGCACAACAAGGACTATCAAGAGCGCCACAAGATCGAGCACGGCCCGGCCAAAGATCTTTCGCCGGAACTGCGCGCGCGGATTTGCAATATGGCGAAGCGCATTTACCGGACGCTTGAACTCGACGGCTATGCGCGCATCGACTTCCGGCTCTCCAAAGACAACATCCCGTATTTCCTGGAAGCAAATCCCAATCCGGAAATCGCCCAGAGCGAGGAATTCGCCCATGCGGCGGCCCACGACAAAATCAAATACCGCGACATGCTGAACCGGATCGTCGCTCTCGGTATCCAGCGTAGCCGCGGAAGGCTCTCGGAATAACCCGTGCTGTCGCTGGCGCCATTTTTCTTGTTAGATTTTTTAGTTTTCGCGCAATCTTGCGGCGAACCGGTTCCCACTTCGCCGGATTGCGCTCTAAAGTGACGGCATGACACCTGCACAAACGCTTCCGACGCTTGGCCTGATACTGGCCGGAGGTTTAGCGCGGCGCATGGGCGGCGGTGACAAAGCCATGCTGCGTGTCGGGGAGGTCACGATCCTCGAGCGCGTGCTCGAACGCCTGCGCCCGCAGTGTCATGGGTTTGTGATCAATGCCAATGGCGACCCAAAGCGGTTTGCCGCCGCCGGACTCCCCGTGATTGCAGATGATGTGCCGGATTTTGCCGGCCCGCTTGCCGGGATTTTGGCCGGGCTCGACTGGGCGGCGGCCAACCGCCCGGATATCGCCTGGATTGGAAGTGTTCCCGGCGATTGCCCTTTCTTGCCCCGCGACCTGATCGCGCGCCTGCACGCCGCCCGGCTGGAAGCGGGAACGCCGTTGGCCTGCGCAATGTCAGGCGACTGGCGCCATCCCGTGGCCGGGATATGGCCGGTGGCGTTACGTGACGATCTCCGGCACGCCCTGATCGAAGAGGGCCTGCGGAAAATCGAGATCTGGACCGCGCGGCATGGAATTGCCATCGCCAAATGGCCGGATATTCCGGTCGATCCGTTCTTCAACGTCAATACGCCGGCAGACGCCGCGCGTGCGAACGAGCTTGCCGCGCAACATCCCGAAGCCTGAAGCCTAGCGCGTCAATGGCCCGGCATGCGCCAGGATAATATCGATGACGGCTTCCACATCATCCAGCGCGATGACGGGAACTGTCGCTGTCACGGGCTGGTCCGATGCAATCGCGACGATCAGCGGATCATCCGGTTGCAGCAGCGGCTTGCCGTTGGCGATGCGATGGACTTCAAGCTTGGGGTGCCACTCCCACTTGTAACCCTCCACGATCACCAGATCGACCGGTGTAAGCCTCGCAAGAAGTTCATCGAGCTTGGGCTCGGCGGCGCCTCGCAACTCGTGCATGAGCGCCCAGCGATTGGCCGATCCGATCAGCACTTCGGTAGCGCCAGCCATCCGATGGGTATGGGAATCCTTGCCGGGCTGATCGATATCGAAGGCATGATGAGCGTGTTTCAGCGTGGAAACCGTGAGCCCACGCGCCGTGAGCCGGGGAATGACCTTGGCCAGCAAGGTGGTCTTTCCGGAACCGCTCCAACCTGCAAGTCCAATGATCCGCATGACGCCTTATAGCAAAAACGCCGGATGCAATTCTGCTAACCGTCGGTTCAAGTCACGGTTTCCATCCGCCGGACGGGAAGCCCCATGACCAGATTTTGCGGCTTCAGCTCCAGCACGCGTTCGGGCGTCATCGCCAGCAGCAGATAGATCGGCTCGCCACGGAGTTGTTCGGTGACCACGCCGGGATCGCGAAACGTCAGCCGAAACAGCCCGATGACCCGCGATTTGGCCGTATCGTCAAGCTCCTCACCGTTCCACAGCGCATCGGCAATGCGCGCGGACTCGGCATCGAGGCCGACATACCAGGACAGATTGGCGTCGCGGATTTCGGTCAGCGGCTCGATATCCACCTCGATCGACAACATGTGGAAGATCCAGGCGGCGATCACTTCGCCAAGCGCGGCAAGGCTGCGCTTGCCGGCCGTCATATCGAGCGCCATGTTGAACTGATCGCTGCGATCCCAATAGGTGGCCGCATTGGTGTTCGACAGGACGTCGATCTCCGATGCCGCCGGCAACCCCGCCAGCGACACCAGCGGGGACAACGGGGCATCGCCGATGCCGGCGATGGTTTCCTCATCGGCCGCGATCAGCGTCTTGTCATGCACCGTGAGGCGTTGCTCGCGGAAAAACAGCTCGGCCGCCCGCAGCACATAGGCGTCGTCGCAGCCGTCGAGAGCGTTGCGAAGAATCACGTGGACGAGCTGATTCATAAAGAGCGGCGGCGTGCGATCGTCGTCTTCCTTCAGCATCCCGACATAGGCGGCTTCGAGGGTGGGATGCCGCAACAGGCGGTCGCGGAAATCGAGCAGCAATTTCCAGTTCTCGCGCGCATCCGGATCGGAAAGCGCCGCGATTTCCTTCTCGCTCACCTTGCGGCGCGGATCGGCCAGAAGCGCTGCGTGAAATGCGCGCTCGTCATCCGCCGCATCGGGCGGCGGCGCAAGTTCCGGGCGTGCGATATAGACCTTGAGAAATTCATCAGACACGACGAATCCGCCACCGGCATCGCGCTCGAGCAAATGATGGCCGGACGACAGCCAGAAATCCTTCATCCCGTTTCCTTGCGATCCGCCGCGGCGAATCCGTACGCCCGCGAACAAAGACGGACCAAGTCCCCAAGCCTCTATATATCGTCCGGCGGCGGAATTACGACCGCTATGTCGGTCTGGTGCGGACGGATTGGTTTACCGGGGATGCGCATCCTTAAGACACAGCGGCGGGCATGCCCTGATCGCAAAACGCCCCGGTTTCCGATGAGGCTCAAGCCGGTATGTTGCCTGCAGACGGCCTTTTTATGGGCATTCAGGGCCGGTCCGAAAGCAGTTGTCGGATTGCGAAATAAGTGTCAAAAAATGGAAAAAGCTCCGGGCGGCGGGAGCAGTGATGCCAAGCGGAAAGGGACGGAAGATGCGGCGAATTGTGATGACGGCAACTGCCCTCGTGATGGGGCTTTCGGCTGTTTCGGCTCAGGACACGCCTAATTTTCAGGGCAAGCAGATCACCATAGTGATCGGCAGCGCGCCTGGCGGCGGCACCGACCTTTCCGGACGCCTGATCGCAAACACCATCGCTTCTCATCTGCCCGGCAAGCCCACCGTGATCGTCCGGAATATTCCAGGCGCGCAAGGCGTGACGTCGATGAACTTTTTCGTCAAACAGGTCGCGCCCGACGGCTTGACCATGACGATGGGATCCACCAGCCAGGCGGACCCACTCCTGTACAGGAAATCTAACTCGCTGTTCGATCCGACGAAATTCATCATGGTCGGTGGCGCGGGGCGCGGCGGCACCGTGCTGATGATCCGCAAGGAATCGGAGCCTCGGCTTTACGACAAGTCGAAGCCCCCGGTGATTATGGGATCGCTTGGTGGAGTACCGCGCTCCGGAATGCAGACCACGGCCTGGGGTATTGCAGTGCTCGGCTGGAATGCAAAATGGGTCGTCGGCTATCCCGGCACCAGTGAGTTGCTGCTTGCCCTCGACCGGGGCGAAATCGACATGACGGCGACCGGCAACCTGTTCCACATTCGCAAATTGCTCGCCACCGGCAAATTCAAGATCCTGAGCCAATCCGGCAGCCTGAAAAACGGCAAGCTGACATCGCGCGCCGAATTTGAGGGCGCGCCATTCGTCGTCGATATGATGAAGGACAAGATCAAAGATCCGCTGCAGCAGCAGGCCTTCGATTACTGGGTCAGCATCACCGCGCTCGACAAGTGGGTGGCTTTGCCGCCGGGCACACCCGAGCCTTTCGTGAAAGCGCACCGCGATGCGTTCAACGACGCCTCCGACGATCCGGAATTCGCAGAGCAAGGCCGCAAGGTCAGCGAGGACTTCGAGCCGATGACGGCTGAAGACGTGACATTCCTCGTGCAACGCATCGGCAAGACATCGCCGGAAGCACTGGATTACCTCGCCGCGATGCTGAAGAGTCAGGGCCTGGAAGGCGAATAAACAACGCGCAAGTTTAGGGAGAGGATCAACAACAATGCTGGACAAGACCGAGAAGCCAAAGCGCTACGACGCAGCCGCGATGGGAGACCTGCGGGTGTTCCTCGAACGCGCCGAAGCCGCCGGCGAATTCAAGCGCGTCAAGGGCGCCGATCCGGAACTCGAGATCGGAGCGATCTTCGAGCTCAGCCACGAGCATCTCTATCCGCCGGTGATGGTGTTCGAAGAGATGAAAGGCTGCGACCCGACTCATCGCATGCTGTGCAATGTCCGCGTCGCCAAATTCGTGGTTGGCGATCTCAACATGGATGCGGTGAAGGCCTATCGCAATCGGCCGAAGGAACGGTCGCAGCCGATCCCGCCGCGGCTGGTGAATACCGGCCCGGTCTATGAAAACGTCATGGAAGGCGACGCCGTCGATATCAACAAGCTGCCGACGCCACGCTGGCATGAAGCCGATGGCGGCAACTATGTCGGCACCGAATGCGTGGTCATCGTCAAGGATCCCGACAGCGACTGGGTCAACCTCGGCACTTACCGCGTCAGCGTTCGCGACAAGACGACGCTTTCGGTCTTCATCGAAGAGGGCAAAGGCGGCGATGTGATCCGCCGCAAGTGGTGGGCCAAGGGCAAGCCCTGCCCGATCGCGATTTGCGTCGGTCAGGCGCCGATCCTGGGTGTCGTTGCCTCCGGCGCGTCAAAGGAAGGCGAATCGGAATTTGCTACCGCGGGTGGCGCCATCGGCCGTCCGATCGATGTCGTGCCTGCACGCGTCAGCGGCGTCCCGATCCCAGCGGATGCCGAGATCGTCTACGACGGCTTTATGCCGCCACCGTCGGAGGACTCCCGTCCCGAAGGCCCATTCGGCGAATGGCCGGGTTACTACGCTTCGGATGCGCGCCTTGAACCCGTGATGCATGTGAAGGCGATCTATCATCGCAACAATCCAATCATGATCGGCCAGCCCCCGACCGCGCCAACCTATCCCGGCCGGCAGATCAAAATTCCGCAGGTTGCAGGGCTGTGGGATGCGCTTGAGGCTGCCGGCGTTCCCGGCATCAAGGGCGTGTGGAAATTGCCCGGTGGCGGATCGAGCTTCATCAACATCATCTCGATCAAGCAGTTGCATCCGGGCCACGCCAAGATGGCAGGCCTTGTTGCCGCAGGCTGCCGTGCCGGCGCTTACATGACGCGCATGATCATTGTGGTGGACGAGGACATCGACATCACCAATCCCACGGAAGTGATGTGGGCGGTGGCCACGCGCTGGGATCCGAAAGGCGATACCGACGTGATCGATGGCTGCTGGACCGGCCTGATCGACCCTGCGCTGCATCCGGACAAGCGGGATAATGGCGACACCACCACGGCGCGCATGATCATCTATGCAACACGGCCGTTCCACTGGAAGGACAAGTTCCCGACGGTCAACAAAGTGCCCCCTGAATACGCCGATAAAATTCGCGCCAAATGGTCCGCCGAGCTGCCGTTCTTGAGCAAATAAAAAGCTCACGGCACGTTCGACACAAAAATAAACGGGGGCGATTTCGCCTCCGTTTATTTGCTCTACAGCTCGCCCTGGAAACCCGGCGCGTAATCCGTCGCGCCCGTTGTGGTTTCCTTTGGCGGCAGCTTCACCGTCTTCTGGTAAAGCATGTGCATAAAGAGGAAGAGCGGTTTCGCCTTCATGGTGACGACCACCATCTCTTCATCGCTGTCGTTGAAATGCTGATGGACGCAGGCATTCTCGACGATCACCGCATCGCCGGCCTCGTAGTCCATCCGCCGCGTCTCGTGGATGTCGTGGCCCTTGCCCTTCACCACATAGAGCACGGCCGAGTTCATGTGGCCGTGCTTCTGCCCCTCGCCATGCGGCGCGATGATGTTGAGATGACACTCGATCGCCTGCGTGACGCGGGAGTGACCGGGGTTGATCGGCGTCTTGCTGAACAACACGGGGCCGCCCTTCCACTTCATGTCAGTGGTGCGGTAGACCCGCGGCTGGGTGAAGAGCTCACTGACCAGTTCGCCATAGGTGCCCTCGAGCGCGCGCACGAAAGTGCGCTTGCGCTCCCAGCGTGCCCAGACCATTTCCTTTTCGTTGTGGCCCGCTTCTCCAGGCCGAACGAAAAATTCGGTTTCGGAGTTTTTTTCTTCGCTCGACATGGTCTTGTCCTTCCAGACTTGGATTACTTCGGCTGAGCGGTCGCTTCGTCTTTCGGCGCCTCGAGCGTCACCTTCAGCATGGTCACAATTTCCGGCGGCTGGTTCAGCGCGGTATTGATCATCGCAAGAAGCTCGTCGCCGTAGGCGGGTTCGACCGCACGCTCCAGCTTCTCGGCTTTGGCTTGCAGTTCCGGGTCTTCCATCGCCTTGCGGAAGGCCATGCGCAGGGCATCGAGCCTGTCTTGCGGAATGCCGGGAGGACCGGCCGTCAGACGTGAAATGTCCCCCTGCGATTGCAGCATCGCGACCAGCGCCTTGCCCGAAGGATCGGTGACCAGATCGCGAAGCTGCGGCACATCTTTATCGTTGCCGCCGATCTGCGCGATGAAGCGGCCATGGCCATCCTGCACGAAAGAGCCAAAGGAGGAGCGCGAGCCCATCGCGCCGACGATCTCGCCGCGACGCATGGCAAGCCGTCTCTCGGTGCCACTGTAGCCGGTGAGAATCTTGATATTGAGCTTGAACACATTGGCAAGCATGTTGGTTTCGATGAAGTCGGACGAGGTGCCGCCGCCTGACGTGGCAAAATTCACCGGCTCTTTCGCTGCGCGAAGCTCATCGAAAGTTTTGATCGGCGAATGCGATGCGATCGCAAGCACGCGCGGTTCGGTCGCCGCTTTGCCAATCCACGACATTTTGCTGAGATCGAATTTCGCGCCGTCATGCTTGATGACCTGCGCGTAGATCAAGCCGGTATTGAAAGTGCCGATGGTCAGTCCGTCCGCCTTCGACGCGTAGGTGGCGTTGGCGCCCACCAGATGGCCGGCGCCTCCCATGTTTTTCACTACAAAGGTCGAACCGGGGAGATATTTCTGCATGTATTCGGAAACGAGGCGGCCCCAGAAATCGTATCCGCCACCCGGCGGCGTCGCGACGATGTAGGTGACCGTCTTACCCTTGTAGAAGTCCGGGCCGGTCTGGGCCAGTGACGGCATCGCCGTCACTGCAGAAGCGAGCGCAACGAGCAGACCCCGGGCAATCCACCTCAGCATCGTTTCCTCCGCTTATTTTTTTCATCATAACCAGAGGGAGATGCAACGCTAGATGCAACTCCGATGGCCCCGCGGCTTCGTGGCAAGCCCGCTATCCGCCGCGGCAAAATCGCGCTAAAGCATAGTTCGCAGATTGTGAAATACATGTCAAAAAATAAAAAAGCACCGCCTCCGCGGTCCGTTAAAATCAGCAGAAGGGGAAGGAATATGCGGCAGATCGGCATGTTGGCGGCTGCGCTCCTGGCGGCAATTTCGAGCGCTTCGGCACAGGAGCCGGTGTCATTCCAGGGCAAGCAGATTTTGATGGTGATCGGCTACGCCGCAGGCGGCGGCACCGATGCCGCCGGGCGCCTGATCGCCGCAGCCCTTGGCAAGCATTTGCCGGGCAATCCCACGATCGTGGTGCAGAATATCCCGGGCGCCGACGGCATGGTGGCGCTGAATTATATCGTGCAGCAGACCAAGCCCGACGGGCTCACCATCACCATGGGGTCGGGCACGCAGATCGATCCGCTGCATTCCCGCAAGCCGCAGGCAAAGTACGACCCGAAGGATTTCAACTTTATCGGAGGGGCCGGCAAGGGCGGCACCGTGCTGCTCATCAACAAGGACGTTGAAAAGCGCGTCTTCGACAAGAAAGCAGAGCCGGTGATCATGGGCGCGCTCAGCGGCATGCCGCGTTCGGGTATGCAGATGACCGCCTGGGGCAAGGAATTCCTCGACTGGAATGTCAAATGGGTTGTCGGCTATCGCGGCACCA
Source organism: Bradyrhizobiaceae bacterium (assembly GCA_947481685.1). GTDB lineage: Bacteria > Pseudomonadota > Alphaproteobacteria > Rhizobiales > Xanthobacteraceae > CANKHA01. The sequence continues at coordinate 24,939 of CANKHA010000025.1, read as the reverse complement.
ATGACCTCACGGTCGCACTGGAGCGCGGCGAGATCGACATGACCGCCACCGGCACCATTCCGCTGGTGCAGAAAATGCTCGCCACCGGCAAGTTCAAGATTCTGGCGCAGTCCGGAATGCTGGAGAACGGCAAATTCGTGGAGCGCCCGGATTTCGGCAAGGCGCCGATCATCGCCAACGACATGACCGGCAAGATCAAGGACCCGGTTGCGCAGAGAGGCTTTGAATACTGGATCGCACTCAACATGATGGACAAGTGGCTGGCGCTACCGCCCGGTACGCCGCAGCCGATCGTCGACACATATCGCAAGGCCTTCACCGAGATGGCCAAGGATCCGCTCTATGTCGAGCGTGGCAGCGACTACGCGCCCGTCAGTCACACCGACATTGAGGGGCTGGTTCAAACCCTCTCCAAGACGCCAAATGAATCCATCGACTACATCACCACCATGCTCCGCGGACAGGGCCTTTCAACCGAATGACACCAACACCAGCCACCGACGACCAACGCCTCGCTGCGCAAGGCGACCTGCATGAATTGATCCGGATCGCACGCGAGCGCGGCGAGCTGGAAGTCATCAAGGGCGTCAACACCTATCTGGAGATGGGCGCGCTCTATGAACTGAGTCTGCGTGACCGTTATCCGCCGCTGCTGCTGTTCGAAGACATCCCCGGCTATCCGAAGGGTCACCGCGTCCTGATGAACGTGCGCTTCTCGCGCATATTCCAGAGCGACCTCTCGCTCGACGCGCTGAAGAAGTTCCGCGCGCGCCGCCGCTGGGAAGCCGATCCGATTCCGCCGGAATACGTGACGAGCGGCCCGATCACCGAGAATATTGTGCGCGGCAAGGACGTGAACATCCGCGCTTTCCCCGCCGGACACTGGCACGAGCATGACGGCGGTCCCTACATCGGCACCGAATGCCTTATCATCAACAAGGATCCGGATTCCGACTGGGTCAACCTCGGCACCTACCGCACCCAGGTGCAGGACGAGAAAACGCTCACCGTCTTCATCGAACCGGGCAAGCACGGCAGCGTCATCCGTGAGAAATACTGGGCCAAAGGCCAAGCCTGCCCGATGGTCGTCTGCGTCGGTCAGGCGCCGATCCTCGGCGTGGTGGCATCGACCTCATCGAAGCACGGCATGTCTGAACTCGATTCCGCCGGTGGCCGTCTCGGCAAGCCGATCAAGGTGATCCGCGGCGAACTCACCGGCCTGCCGATCCCGGCCGACGCGGAAGTCGCCTTCGAGGGCTTCATGCCGCCGCCGTCGGAAGAGACGCGACCGGAAGGCCCGTTCGCGGAATGGCCAGGCTACTACGCCACCGATGCCGGCGATGAGCCGGTGGTGCGCGTCGGCGCGATCTATCACCGCAACAATCCGATCCTGATCGGACAGCCACCTGCAAAGCCCACCTTCCCCGGCCGCCAGCCGAGCCTCGCCGGCATGGCCGCGATCTGGGATGCACTGGAAGCCGCGGGCGTGCCCGGCGTCACCGGCGTGTGGAAACCGCTCGGCCCCGGCGTCGGCTTCATGAATGTGATCTCGATCAAGCAGATGCATCCGGGCCATGCCAAGATGGCGGGCCTGGTCGCCACCGGCGCGGGACCAAGCTCCTACATGGGCCGCATCACCGTGATCGTCGACGACGACATCGACGTCACCAGCACCGCTGAAGTGTTGTGGGCGCTGGCAACGCGTTGGGATCCGAAGACCCAGACCGACATCATCGACGGCTGCTACAGCGGCTATATTGATCCGTTGATCAGCCCGGAGAAGCGCGCGGTCAACGACCACACCACTGCGCGCGTCATCATGTACGCCGTGAAACCCTATCACTGGAAAGACAAGTTTCCGGTGGTGAACACCGTATCGAAAGACTATTCGCAGGAGATCGAAACGAAGTGGAAAGACAAGCTTCGTTTCCTCGGCGGCAACAACCCGAACCCATAGAAAGCAGAGCAAACCCCGCATGGATAAAGTCAATTTCCCCTATCGCTCCGCCGGCCATCTGGCGCTGCTGCACGTCGTTTACGAGTCCGGCTCATGGGCTAAGCACGGCCTCGACGTGAACTACAATTACATGATCTCCTCCACGGACGCGCATGACCTGGTGCCGAAGGGCGAAGTCGAATTCGTCGGCGGCAACCATGTGTCGAGCTACGCGGCCCGCGCCCACGGCGACAACTGGGTCTATCTCGGTCAGACGCTGAACCAGGTGAACATCAAGCTGATCGTGCGACCCGACTCCGGCATCAATGGCGTCGCCGACCTGCGCGAGAAGGTCGTCGCGACCAGCGGTTCGCATCCATCGCTCAACGACTGGCTCTACCTGAAGCAGCGCGGGCTCGACGTCGACCGCGACGACGTCGTGCTTTCCGGCAACGTGACGCTGAAGGCCGGCAGCATGGATGCCGTCGAAGGCGATGCCGAGAAAAAGAAAGTCCCGCTTTGGCGCAAGATCCTCGACAAGCAGGCTGATGCCGCCTTCCTCACCGCGCCGGCCAGCATGATCGCCGAACAGAACGGCCTGAAGGCCATCGACGTGCCGCCCCAGCCGATGATCTGGTTCACCACCGTGTCGTCGAGCCTGGCTTTCGTGGAGAAGAACCCCGACATCGTCGAGCGCTTCCTCAAGGGCATGCTCGAGGGCATCCATTTCTTCAAGACGCAGCGTGAGAAATCCATCGCCATCATCGAGCGGCTGTATAACCGCGAAGGCAAGATGAACACGTTGCTTGCGACCTTCATCTACGACAGCCTCGCGCCCTACCTCGAGCCGAAGCTCTATCCGTCGATGGAAGCCATCGCCAACGTCTACGAGGAAGCCAAACGCCAGAACGCGGATGCCAAGAAGATCAATCCGCTGGCGCTGTGGGACATGCACCACGTGCGCAAGATCGACGACACCGGCTTCATCGACAATCTGTACAAGGCGAGCCAGGGGAATAAATAAGCGCAACAAATAAGGCTAACAAGGCGCTAACCGGATTGCGCGCTTTCGATGCAGCCGGAAATAGCGTGGTGACCTTTTCTTGCTAACGATCGCCCCCGTAACGGGGGCGATCGTGCTTCAGGCTGTTTTCAGCTTTCACGGACGAATGGGGCGACTGGCCTTTCTTGGTTGGTCCGTAGCCGCGACTTTGCTCATCCTCATTGTTGCCTTTGCTTTAGGTACATCCGGCGCCATGCTTGCCCGTATCTTCTCCATCAGGGGCACCGGGCCGTATATCCTCGTCATGGTGATGTGCGGGGCTGCCATAATCATCGGCATCTGGATCACGCTCGCGCTTCAGGCGAAGCGGATCCGCGACATGGGCTTTAATCCCTGGCCCTGGGTTATCGGCGTCACTGCCGTAATGATCGCCGACCAGTTTATATTCACACACTACACGCAACTGCGCTTCTTTCCGCCGTTAGCGGAATACACGCCCTTCGGTGGTTTTCTCACCGCTGCCTATACGATTGTGCTGCTGCTTTGGCCGGGCGCCGACGAGTCGCAAGACATCTCTGTCGCGCCGCGCGTCGAGCGGACGCCAGACTCCTCGCCCACCCGGCGCACCAAGGTAGCGCAGCCGTCGCACCGCGCGGAGTTCGGCCTGCGTTCGAGAGGCTGAGCAACGCGTGGCCTCGGCTTCGCGCAGATCATCCCACCAGGTAGCTGTGGCCGACGATGTGATAATCGAAGTCGACGCGTCCGTGCCCGCATTGTGCCGCGGACTGCCAGGGCGCGCGGCCGCTATGCTTGAATATCAGGAATGGCTGGAGACTGACTAGGAGCGGCCCGCAAATACGTATGCGGATCACACACGGCCTGGACATTTATGGATTGTGGGGCCTTTCACCTTGTCGTATTTTCCCAACGTAAAAAGGCCGACCCTGAGATCGGCTCCGGAACCACTTGGGAAGAGCGCTGATGAGACAGGCCGAAAATGAATTGCTCACGCGCGTCGGCAAGGGCACGCCGGCAGGCGAATTGCTGCGGCGTTACTGGCACCCGATCTGCGTCGCCGCAGAGTTAAGCGACGAAAAGCCGATCATGCGCGTGAAGATCCTGGGTGAATGCCTGGTGGCTTTCCGCATGCCATTACGCGAAGGCGAAACACAGGTTCGCTATGGCCTCATCGCAGAGCAATGCAGCCACCGCAGCGCATCGCTCGCTTATGGCGTCATTGAAGCAGACGGCATTCGCTGCCCGTACCACGGCTGGAAATACGACGTGAAAGGCGCTTGCCTCGAAACGCCGCCCGAGCCCGCGGACTGGGCCTATAAGAACGAAATTCAGCACACCGCCTATCCGGTGGAGAAATTGGGCGGCTTGCTATGGACCTACATGGGTCCGCAACCGGTGCCGCTGCTGCCGCGCTGGGACGTGCTGGTCTGGGAAGACGGCCAGCGCTTCATTCACAAGGAATCCATCATGGACTGCAACTGGCTGCAGCCGATGGAAAACTCCGTCGATCCGTCGCATCTCTACTGGCTGCATGGCTACCGCTACGGCGCCGCGGGGCGCGTCCGCTTCGGCGACGGCGTGCGCGATCCGCTCTATGACCGTCAGGCGCAGTATGAGGAGAAGCACGAGTTCGATATTTTCGAACACGGCATCCAGAAACGCCGCATCACCGCAAAGGGCACCGACGAACATCCGCTCGTGTTCCCGACCATCCTGCGCAATCTCACCGGCGGACCGCGCAAGGGAGAAGAAGACCGCAGTTTCCGCCACGACCTGCAAATCCGCGTGCCGATCGACGACACGCATACGCGCGTCTATCGGGTGAACTTCGTTCCGAACAAAACCGACCGCTCACCGGCCGACGGCGACCCGCCGTTTGAGCTGAAGCTGCTGAAAACCGATACCGGCGAAGGCGCGCTGCCGATGGAATTACCGACGGTGGCCTACGACACCAGCATCACCGGCGCGCAGGATTCCATGGCGTGGGAAACGCAAGGGCTGATCACCGATCGCACCAGGGAACATCTCGGTCATGCCGACCGCGGCATTGTCGTACTGCGCAGGCTGATCCGCGAGCAGATCGAGATCGTGCAGAAGGGCGGCGAGCCGATGAACGTCTTCCGCGACCCCGCGAAGAACGTGACGCTCAATCTGCCCGTCATTAACGAGCGCATCGGCGCGGGCCGCACGCAAGCGGCGGAGTAATAACAAGCCGCTCCGAACTCAGAACGGCTCCTGGATCTGCTGCAGGCTCGCGCTGCCGTCGGCATTGTAGGTGACTTTCCAGATCAGGCCGAACGACGAACTCGGCCATTTGCCGGGAGCACTGGCGCCCAGCGCGCCCGCCAACGCCGGCATCGTGCCGTGATGCCACACAATCAGGATTGTCTTCCCGGCATAGGAGCCCGACCGGATCGCGCCGGCGAGCGCGCCATAGCTGCGGTTTCCGTATGATTGATTGAGTGGAAGATTTAGCGAGGCCGCCAAAGGCGTTGCAGTCTCAACCGGGCGGTTGCTGTTTTTCGAGGCGCTAGTCGCAAAAATGGCATCGAGCTTCTGGCCGCCGAGCAGGCCGGGGAAATATCCCGGCAGTTTTCCGGCGCGCGCAACGCCCGCAGCCGAGAGATGCGGATCGCCGGCTGAGGCTGGCTTGTCGGCGTGTCGCATCAGATAAACAACGCGCGGGAGCGACGTTGATGCACGCTGCGCAACTTCCGCAAGCTGCGGCGTCTTCGCCGTCGCCAACGATACGGAGACCAGGGAAACAAGAAAGCCAAGGACGACACGATGGATCATGAGACCAAACCTGTGATGCTGAGCTATGGAGCAAGCCATCGGAGATTAGCCTGATCCTCCAGCGTTTGCACGCGTTCGAACACCTCATCCATCGGCGCGCGCGGCAGGTCGCTCGTCAGGATGGAATATTTTTCATAAACCTGATCCCGGTTGGCACGCGGCGAAGAGCCATTGGGGATTGGAGGAAGAGCCTGCTTGTGAACCGCCCCGTTTTTCAAACGCAGGGTGACTTCGCATCCCATCGGGTCCTGCAATGCTTCGTCCGCAACATAGGTGACGCGGGCCAGCATGGCGCGAATCCGCGAGTCGCTGAGAGCACTGTCGTCAAACGCGCGCGGATCGCGGGCATCGCGGATGCATCCAAGCGCAACGCAGAAAGGCACGCTGTACTGTGCGAGCGCCAGATCGGCCGGCGACCGGTTGCCGTGGCGTTCCACAAGCTCATGCGTCGCCGTGACCTTGATCGCTTCGATACTGTCTGCGCTGATGGCCTGCTCCACCTGGATCGCGCGCAACGCCTGCAGCGGATATTGCGCCGATCCATGGCATGCGAAACGCTTCATGTAGATTTCGTCAGTGATAAACCGCGTGCCGAGCGCCCGTGTCAGTTCGCCCAGGTCAAATTCGTCGCAATAGACCCGCAGGAATCCGGCGTCGCCTTCGAGGATGTCGTGCGGCCCGTCAAACCCGTCGGCCGCCATGCTCGCCGCCATCACGCCGCCTTCGGCCGCGCGGCCGAAATGCAGCCGCTTGACCATGCCGCCCTTTTTCGCGCCGTGGGAGAACTGCAAGAGCCCGCTCGCCACCGAACCGGCAATGCCCATCGCATTGGCGAGGCGATCCTTGTCGAGCTCGAGCAGCAGACCGGCGGCGATCGCCGCACCAAACGGGCCGGTCGTTCCCGGCGCATGAAAGCCGCGCCGCTCATTCGAGCGTTTCGTTGCGCGGCCGATCCGCAGCATGACTTCGGTCGCCGCCACGAATGCTGTGAGCACCTGCCTGCCGCTGCTGCCGTTGTCCTGCGCGATCGCGAGCGCCGCGGGGAAAATGGTGGCGTAGGGATGCGCGCCGATGCCGGGCCGCATCGCGCCGTCGAGTTCGAACGAATGCGCCAGCGCACCGTTGACGAGCGCCGCCAGCGGCGGTGTGAGCTTCGCCGCGCCCGGCCCGAGCACGCTGCTCTTTCCGCCCGCGCCGGTCTTCGCGGCATAGCGGGTGATGATCTGGCTCCACGGCAGCCGGAAGCCGAACAGGCAGGCGCCGATACCGTCGCAGATCGTATTCTTCGCGGCTTGCAGGACGTCGGGAGGAATATCCTCATAACGAAGGCCGGCGGCGTATTCCACGAGCTGCAATGTTTCCCGGCTCAAGGCAGGCTCCTCATCCGCATGATCTAAACGCGAGAATTCCTACCTTAAAGCACGCGCCGGGAAATAGGCATCCATGCCTTCCCGTTTGCGTGTTTCGCGGTGGAATGCCCGCCTGCCCTTCGCTATTGTCGGTTCAAATAAAGCTCGACACGGGCAGCCTTCCAGGGGGGACTATGCCGATCCGTAAAATTCTCACCGCGATTATCACCGCCGGCGCGCTCGCAACATTTACGAGCGCCGCCACAGCGCAAACGCCCGAGGAATTCTTCAAGAACCAGACGGTGACGATCTATGTCGGCCTGTCGGTAGGCGGCGGCTACGATCTCAATGCCCGCCTCGTCGCCAGGCACATCGGCAAATACATCCCCGGCAATCCCACAGTGGTGGTGAAGAACATGCCGGGCGGCGGCGGGCTGGTGATGACGAATTACATCGCCAACGCCGCGCCGAAGAACGGGCTGCACATCGGTGCGCCGCAGCGCGGCGTTCCGTTCGAGCCGATGCTGGGCGATGCATCGAATGCGAAATTCGATCCGCTGAAGATGAACTGGATCGGCAGCGTCAACGCCGACACCAGCGTCGCGATCGCCACCCGCGCATCCGGCGTGACCAAATGGCAGGACCTGTTGAAGAAGGAATTGATCGTCGGCGGCTCGGGCGTCGGCACCGAAACCGTGGTGGTTCCTTATGTCCTGCGCAATGTGCTCGGATTCCAGTTCAAGGTCATCAGCGGCTATCCGGGCAGTTCCGAAATTGCGCTCGCCATGCAGCGCGGCGAACTCGACGGCAAGGGCGCGGCCTCATGGACCAGCCTGAAGCAGAACGCCAAGCAGACGTTTGAAGTCGACGGCACGGTCGTGCTGTTCCAGATGGGCCTGCGCAAACATCCCGACATTCCCAACGTGCCGCTGGTCACCGACCTCGCGACCAACGACGATCAGCGCAAGATCCTGGAATTGCAGTTCACCGCCTTCGAACTCGGACGGCCCTATGTGGTGTCGGACGGCGTGCCCGCCGACCGCGTCACGGCGCTGCGCCGGGCGTTCGATGCCGCGATGAAAGACAAGGACCTGCTCGCCGACGCCGAAAAGCAGGGGCTCGAAGTCAATCCGACCACCGGCGAAGAGATGCAAGTGATCCTCACCCGGGTCTATGCCACGCCGAAACCTTTGGTCGCGCGGCTGCAGGAAGCCGCCAGGGATACGACCGGCCTGACGGAGCTGAAGGTGGAAAAGAAGGAAGGCGACAAGCCGGCGCAGTGAGAGCAAACAGGACGGGCCGTCTCAATCAAAGCTTCCCTGAAAGGTAGTAGGGGTAAGCGTTACGTGCGCATCAAGCGGTGGACGCAATTCGAATGCCTGCGGATCACTGGAGAAATTGTAAAGCCGGAATAGGCACCATTCGGACCGTCGTTCGTCGGCGCAAGCCAATTCGTTTCGAGAAATATAAAAGGGAGTTCGTTCCCAACCATTCGTTGTTTTTACTTCAATAAGACGTTGTGCTCCGTTCGTCTCGAAACTTGCAATGTCGTAACCAGCGCCATCGCCTTCTTCATCGGAAACCCAACTAATCCGACGCGCGAGATCGCCGCGCCCCGCCCCTGTAAGGATGGCGCGTTCGCGATCAAATACAAGCTTCTCACCGGCCTTACCTAGGACACGGTTACGCTCGTCCCGGCCTGCCACGTCATATTTCCTCGCAACGCGCAGCGTCTGCTCCAGTTCATCCGGCAGGGGCTGGTTGCTAAGTGTGGGCGGCGGCCCAACCCACAACAATCCCGGCTCGCTCATTTGCGAAGCTGCGCGAAGGACACGCCCGCGCTCCAGCCACACCCGATTGCTCGAGAACCATCGGATGACGGCGTCAACCAGCGACATCTGAAAATTGAAGGCAGGCTTGTAGCCAGAAATCCACTCCTCGCCGAGCGCTTTGAGCACTGCACTGACATTCTGATGTTTGAATTCGATGGACCCTGATGTGCGGCCGATCTGAGTCTGAAGATGACGGTTGTGCTCGGCCTTGTTGTACGGACGTCCAGCAATATCGTCGGCCAGCATCGCGAAGTAATCCGCGACCACTAGATCGTTCTCTTGATCCGTCCAATCATTTGACACCAAGCCAGACTATCGGCGTAAAAACCAATTGTCATCACGTCCTCGATGCACGCTAATCCCCAGTATCCCCAACACCAAATGATCGCTGCATAGACGTCTCTTTCATCTCCTGATTGACGATCGCATCGCCTATATCTCGTCGCGTTTCGATCCTGTTGAAGCGTCTTCCGGAGATGCCGCAACGGAATCGAACGCGGCGCGTGCGTTGCGCCGCAGGTGGAGCGCCGGGAGGCGCTGGGCCCTTGCGCCAAAGGGCTCGCACGCCTCCGCCGATGGCGTGCGGCGAAGCCGATCGCAAGGCTTCGCCTATGGGTGTCTCGAATGCTTTGGTTGAAGCCCTCGCCAGGTTTCGCCAGAGCCGCTTCGAACGCCCTGGCGCCATCGCATGTCGGGTTTACCTGACATGCGCACTAATAGTGCCAATCTCGGGTAAACCCGAGATTGGATGCGCTCCATTCTTCTTTCGAAGAAAGGAAAAAGGGGTCGGCGTGGTCCGCGCCGTTAAAGAACGGGCCTGCGGAGCGTTGGCTGTTTGACAATTGAATCGGTGGATCAGCGGCTGCGCATGAAAGCAGTGGCGGAGAGGGGGAGATTCGAACTCCCGATACGGTTGCCCGTATGCCGCATTTCGAGTGCGGTGCATTCAGCCACTCTGCCACCTCTCCGGAGGCCGACGCAGGCATGATGGCGTGGTAAGCGCTTTCTAGCCAAGCCCCCCCCGCGATACAAGGGCACGCTGAATGCGGCGCGGCCCGTCAAGTTCAGGCATCTTAAACCGCTCGTGAGCGACAAGTGGCCGCGTGGCGGAGCCGCTCCCGTTCGGGCATTTCCAGCGCACCGCAATCTCGGGTTAGAAACAGCCATGGCGTTCCTTGCAGGCTCTTCCAGAGACGTTGTTTTCGGCATGGCGCAGGATGCCGCCGAACGCGCCATGGAAATTTACAAGCTGCCGGACATGGAGCCCGCCGAGCGGGAGCAGGCGGTCGAAAAGATGAAGGCCGAGGGCGCTCCCACAACCCTGCCGGAACTGGTGGATTCGGCGGCTTCCGTTGTGGCTGCGCGGAAGCTGGGCTGGTTCCGGGAAAACCAGTTTTTCGGGGGCCTTCAGGGCTTTTGCATCCTGATCGGGATGCCCAAGGCCGATGCGGCCTATCTCACCGGCCTGATCCAGGCGAAAGTCCGCCAGGGACGGCCTGCCTAACGCCCGAAACGCTGATTCTGCCGTTCCTGGCCCCGATTTAGGGCCGATTTTCTTGACAGTTTGGCCCCGGCTGGCCATAACCACCCCGTGCGCGGGCCCACTTGCCCGCGCGCTTTGTTACAGCCCTGAATTTGCATTTCGGGCCGTAGCCAGAACCCAAATCCCGACTGAAAGAAGCCGGTCCGGACGTTCCGAGCACCGGGGTTGAACACGAGGACGAGAACGATGTTCGCAGTCATTAAAGCGGGCGGCAAACAGTACCGCGTCGCCGCTGAAGACAAGATCAAGATCGACGGCATCGACCGCGAACCGGGCGATATCGTCGAATTCGGCGAAGTGCTGATGCTCGGCGGCGACAACCCGCAGGTTGGCGCACCCACCATTTCCGGCGCCATGGTTGCCGGTGAGGTGTTGCAGCATACGCGCGGCGAGAAGGTCATCGCCTTCAAGAAGCGCCGCCGCAAGAATTCACGCCGCAAGCGCGGCTACCGCCACGACTTCACCGTCATCCGGATCACCGAGATCCTGACCGACGGCAAGAAGCCCTCGGCAGTGGCCAAGCCGCGGCCGGAGCCAAAGCCAAAGGCCGCGAAGCCTGAAGGCGAGGAGACGGAAACCAAGGCTGCGAAGGGCAAGGCTCCTGCGAAAAAGGCAGCAGCCAAGAAGCCCGCCGCCAAGAAGGCCCCGGCGAAGAAGGCTGCAAAGCCTGCCGCCAAAGGCAAAAAGAAGTGAGATGATTTCGTCATAAATCCGGGGTATCACCCGGGCTAAGGTTTGGAGACCAGCGATGGCACATAAGAAAGCAGGCGGATCCTCACGCAACGGCCGCGACTCCGCGGGCCGGCGTCTTGGATTGAAGCATTTCGGCGGTGAGGCCGTGATCCCCGGCAACATCATCGCGCGCCAGCGTGGCACCAAGTGGCATCCCGGCGCCAATGTCGGCATGGGCACAGATCACACGCTGTTCGCGCTGATCGAAGGACGCGTCGCGTATCGTACCAAAGCCAAAGGCCGCACCTATGTATCGGTCATTCCGATGACGGAGGCTGCGGAGTAAATACGGTGGAACATTGAGGTCCGCCGGTATCAGTCGAACCGGTGGGCCGCATCAGGCTCTGCAAAGGGGAGACGGATACCGTCTCCCCTTTTTGCATGAAGGAGCCGTGCCGTGACGTTACAAGAGGACAGACCAGCGGAAACCGTTCGGGCAATCGACCCGAGCGCGTTGCAGACTGCGCGCCTCACCTTGCGCCCTCCGTGTTTCGAGGACGCGCGGGCAGTCGCCGCGCTCGTCAACGACATCCGCATCGCGCAGAACACCACGCTCATTCCCTATCCTTACGGATTGTCGGACGCGCATGAGTGGCTGCGCGCGATCAACGGCAACGCGCGCGACGCCACCTATCTCATCACGCTGCATGGCGGCGACGTTATCGGCGCTTGCGGCGTCACCGTGCGTGCCAATGGCAAGGCAGAGCTTGGATACTGGATCGGCACGCAGTATTGGCGCCAGGGCTACGCCACCGAAGCCGCGCGTGCGGCGATCGATCATGCCTTCACCGAACTGGGCTGGGACGAGTTGCAGTCCGGTGCGCGCATCAGCAATCCGGCTTCGCGGCGCGTGCTGGAGAAATGCGGCTTCCAGTGGAGCGGCGTCGGGCTCTATCGCATCCGCTCGATTGCAAGCTCTGCGCCGTTCGACCGCTTCCGGCTCGAACGCGGCATCTGGTCGTCGCTCAAGGATTGGGGCAAAGCCGAACACGCGATGTAAACACACGCAAGAAAGCGTGATCGCGAAGCCGTTGACTCAAGGGGCCCCGCGGGCGGAGCATTTGCTCCTAAGCTCGCGGGTCGTTCCGCAGGCGCAAACGGAGGTGGAGCTTATGACGCCACCGAAGCAGAAAAGCCGCTAGTATCGCCAGGGACGCGTTTGGACCACGGCGTAGCGGCAGAAACGCGAACGGCATGATCGGGAGCGGCTCATGGGCCGCAGCAGTCAGGCAAGGCCCAACCTCGCCGCTCCCGATGCTGCACATCGGATTTTCGGAATTGCCGACGCCGCGCATGATGCGCGGCTTTTTATTTTATTTAATTAGCCTTTGCCGTTGCCCTGGCTTCAAACAAAGGGGCCAGTTTCTCGACAAGCGCTTTACCGAAAGAACCCTGCGGATTGGACGGCTTGTAGCGGTCGCGCTTTTCCCAGGCTGCGATCAGCGCACGCGCGTTGGTATAGGCGGCCTTGAAATCTTTTCCCGGCTTCAGGCTTTGAGCAAATAAAGCATCGCCGAAGTAAGTCCATTCGCGGCCGTCGGCGCAACCGAATGACGTGTTCTTGGTATCCGCCGCCGTCAGCACAATCGTGTTCTCATTCGCCAGCGGCTTGACGTAGACGCCGGAGAAACAGGAGGACACGATCACCACGCGATTTTTGATGCCTTCCTTCTTCAGCACCGCCGCAACCTCTTTCGGTGACAGGGGCACAAGCCCGGACGGCAGCTGCAGAGCAATGCCATCCCGATTCCCATGCGACGTCAGGAACAGGAAGAGCACGTCTTCTTCCTTGTTCATGACGCTGGCGACAGCGTGCACAGCGGCTGCGAAATTCGGACGGCTGGCGAGCGGAAAGGCGTCATAGGTCTGCGCATTGTTGATCAGGCGGATGCTGCTGGTGATGGTCAGCATCTTGCCGGTAATCTCCAGCGCACCGTTCAATTCGTCGCGGAAGACGCTTTGCGTGGCCCAGCCGGCGAGCCCGATGGCGTAAATGTCCGTCACGCCGCTGGTCTGGGGCGCGAGCGCCTCGACCTGCCTTTTCATCAATTCAGCCTGCCGCGCGTCGTCATATTTCGCTTCGCCGGCGCTGAGCTTTGGAATGCCCGTCTTTTGGGCCCAGGCGGGAACCGCAAAGGCCAGTATGAAAGCGCAAGCGAAAGCCTGGATCGCCTGCTTGCACTGCATTTTACGCACTAAAAACCTCCGAAGGACCGAACCTGACCCTTGCTTCGTTTTTATCTGCTCCCGGCCCGTTCGCAAGCCTAGTTCGCGTTTGTCGCGCAATCTTTGCGGCGAACCGGTTCCCACTTCACCGGATTGCGCTCAGAGTATTGGATTGGCGGGCATTTACCGCTACGGAATACCCATGAAGTTCCTCGACGAAGCCAAAATCTATATCCAGTCCGGCGCTGGCGGTAACGGGTGCATCTCGTTCCGGCGGGAGAAGTTCATTGAGTTCGGCGGGCCGAACGGCGGCGATGGCGGGCATGGGGGCGATGTGATCGTCGAATGCGTCGATGGCCTCAATACGCTGATCGACTACCGCTTCCAGCAGCATTTCAACGCCAAATCCGGCGGCAGCGGCATGGGCAAGGACCGCCACGGCGCCAACGGCAAGGACATGATCCTGAAGGTGCCGGTCGGCACCCAGATCTACGAGGAAGACGGCGAGACGCTGCTCGCAGACCTCACCCGGCTTGGCCAGCGCGTCCGGCTTGCGAAGGGCGGCAATGGCGGCTTCGGCAATGCCTATTTCAAGTCCTCAACCAACCAGGCGCCGCGCCATGCCAATCCCGGCCAGCCGGGCGAGGAGCGCACCATCCGGCTGCGGCTGAAGCTGATCGCCGATGCGGGCCTCATCGGTCTGCCGAATGCTGGCAAATCGACGTTCCTCGCAACGGTGAGCGCGGCGAAACCGAAGATCGCGGATTATCCCTTCACTACACTGCATCCCCAGCTCGGCGTGGTGCGCTCCGACAACCGCGAATTCGTGATCGCGGATTTGCCGGGGCTGATCGAAGGCGCGCATGAAGGCATCGGCCTCGGCGACAAATTTCTGGGCCATACCGAGCGCTGCCGCGTGCTGCTGCATCTGATCGATGGCACCGGCGAGCATGCGGGAAAAGATTACAAGACCGTTCGTACCGAGCTCGAAGCTTATGGCCATGGGCTCCTCGAGAAGCCCGAGATCGTCGCATTGTCGAAAGCCGATGCGCTGACGCCGGAAGTCCTGAAGGAGCAGATGGCACGGCTGAAGCGCGCGGCCAAGAAAACACCGCTGGTGCTGTCATCGGCAAGCGGCGCCGGCGTGCCGGAAGTCTTGCGCGCGCTGCGCTCCTTTATTGACGATGCGCGGGAAGAGACGGAAGCTCCCACCCCCGCCGTGGAAACGCCCTGGCGTCCCTAGCTCACGAAGAGGTTTACGATGAAAACCCGTGCCGCCATTGCCTTCAAAGCCGGTGCGCCGCTCAGCATCGAAACGCTCGATCTAGAAGGACCGAAAGCCGGTGAGGTTCTCGTCGAGGTCATGGCGACGGGCATCTGCCACACCGACGCCTACACGCTGTCGGGCGCAGACCCGGAAGGAATATTTCCTTCCGTGCTGGGCCATGAAGGTGCGGGGATCGTGCGCGAACTCGGCGCGGGCGTCACCACGCTGAAGGTGGGCGATCACGTCATCCCGCTCTACACGCCGGAATGCCGCCAGTGCAAAACCTGCCTGTCGCGGCGCTCCAATCTCTGCACTGCGATTCGCGCAACCCAAGGCAAGGGTGTGATGCCCGACGGCACCAGCCGCTTCCGGCTCGATGGCGATCCGATCTTCCACTACATGGGCTGCTCGACGTTCTCGAACTTCACCGTGCTGCCGGAGATTGCGCTCGCGAAAGTGCGCGAAGACGCACCCTTCGACAAGATTTGCTACATCGGCTGTGGCGTGACCACCGGCCTCGGTGCCGTGATCTACACCGGCAAGGTCTGGCCCGGCGCCAATGTCGCGGTGTTCGGTCTCGGCGGCATCGGACTTAATGTGATTCAGGGCGCGCGCATGGTCGGCGCCGACAAGATCATCGGCATCGATACCAATCCCGGCAAGCGCGCCATGGCCGAAAAATTCGGCATGACGCATTTCATCAATCCGGACGAAGTCGGTCGTGACAAGGTTGTGCAGGCGATCGTCGATCTCACCGGCGGCGGCGCGGACTTCTCATTCGAATGCATCGGCAACGTCCACACCATGCGTCAGGCGCTGGAGTGCTGTCATCGTGGCTGGGGGGAAGCATCGTCATTGGCGTCGCGGCATCGGGACAGGAGATCACGACGCGGCCGTTTCAGCTTGTCACCGGCCGCGTATGGAAGGGCACTGCATTTGGCGGCGCGAGAGGCCGCACGGATGTGCCGAAAATCGTCGACTGGTACATGGAAGGCAAGATCAACATCGACGATCTGATCACGCACACATTGCCGCTCGATGAGATCAACACCGGTTTCGACTTGATGCACGAAGGCAAGTCGATCCGTTCGGTCGTCGTCTATTGATTCTAAGTCTGTGCTGATTTTTTAAGTGTTCGCTTGCGTGCGCGGGGTTTCGCCGACGCCAGTTGCGGCACCATGCTAACCACGGCATCGGGCGCGAGCCGCACCGCCTGATCGACAACACCGCCGACGGTTTCCCGTACCTTGCGGCCAACAGCGGTTTGGCCGCTGCGCTTGCCAAGCAGCATCCCGATTTCGAACGCGGCGCCAAGCAGCAGCGCCGGATTGCTGGCGAAAAGCCGTGCCGGCAGGTTCTTGGCGCTACTTGAGGACGTGCGTTTCATAGGCGATCTCCGCTGCGACAATACACAACAGGCGCCCTTGCGAACGCCCGTAGCCTGACAACGTGTCCGGGCGTTGTGAGTTCCAAAAATCGTGGTATTAAAATGACTTACAAGAGGCCGGACGGCGGCCCGTTCATGCTGCGGAGGATGATGATCCCATGACCGAGAAGTTTACGCTTAACGTCAACGGCAAGACCCAGACGGTCGATGCCGATCCGGATATGCCGCTGCTCTATGCCCTGCGGAACGATCTCGGACTGAGCAATCCCCATTTCGGCTGCGGCCTCGCCCAATGCGGCGCCTGCACAGTGCATGTCGATGGCGCTGCCGTCCGCTCCTGCGTGACGCCGCTCTCGTCAGTCGGTAACGCCAAGGTTGTGACTCTTTCCGGTCTCGGGACGCCCGAGAAGCCGCATCCGGTACAGACCGCCTTCATCCAGGAGGAAGTCTTTCAGTGCGGCTACTGCCTCAATGGCTGGGTGATGACCAGCGCAGCCCTGCTGGAGCAGAAGAAAAAGCCGACCGATGCCGAAATCCGGCAGGGGCTGTCCGGGCTGAAATGCCGCTGCGGCACCCACATGGGCATCCTGCGCGCCGTCAAGCGCGCGTCCGAGATGATGGGTTAGGGAGAGCACCATGACAAAAATGGAAAAACTTCAGCTCACCCGCCGCTCGGTCGTCCAAGGCGCCGGTCTTTTCGTGTTCTCGATCGGCGTGCCGGTCGGTCTCGACACCATGCTGAATATCCAGTCGGCGATGGCGCAAGGTGGCAAGCCGGCGCTCGTTCCGACTGAGCTCGATTCCTATCTCGCGATCAATGCCGATGGATCGGTCAATGTTTACTTCGGCAAGATCGACGGTGGCCAGGGCACTGACGTGGCGGTCGGTCAAATGGTAGCCGAAGAACTCGACGTCCCGATGAAGAGCGTCAAGGTCATCATGGGCGACAGCACGCTTACGCTGAACCAGGGCGGGGCAAGCGGCAGCAACGGCGTTCAGCTCGGTGGCATGCAGATGCGCCGCGTTGCGGCGGAAGCCCGCCAGGTATTGGTCAATGCAGCCGCGCAGAAGCTGAATGTGCCTGCGGAGAAGCTTGTCGTAAACGATGGAATCGTGAGCGTCAGCGACAACCCGGCCCAGAAGGTTTCCTACGCAGACCTGATCGGCGGACGTTTCTTCAACGTCAAGCTGGAATGGAACGGCAAGATCGGCAATGAACTCGCGACGACGGGAACGGCCAAACTCAAGAGTCCCGACCAGTACAAGATTGTCGGCAAATCCATTCCCCGCAGCGATATCGCCGACAAGCTCTACGGCACCTACGACTATGTCACGGACATCAAGTTACCCGGCATGGTGCACGGCCGGATGATCCGTCCGCCGGTGGCCGGCGCCGTTCCGGAAAAGATCGACGAAAGTTCGATCAAGGAATTTCCGGGCGCCCGCGTCGTGCAGATCAACGGCTTCCTCGGCGTCATCGCCGACAAGGAATGGGACGCCGTTAAAGCGGCCCAAAAGCTAAAGGTGCAATGGTCTGACGCCAAGCCCGCTTTGCCGGAGCAAGCCGCGCTTTACGATACGATCCGCAAGGCCACGCCGCGCAAGAGCGAAGTGCCGACCAACAAAGGCAATGTCGAAGAAGCCTTCAAGACCGCGGCCAAGATTGTCGAGGCTGAATACGAATGGCCTTATCAGTCCCACGCCAGCATGGGTCCGGCTTGTGCGGTCGTCTCCTTCAAGGACGGTGCCGCGGAAGTTTGGACCGGATCGCAGAAGCCCCACTATGTCGGCGACGGCGTTGCAGCCATCCTCGATATCCCCGTGGAGAAAGTGCATACGATCTGGGCGATGGGCCCAGGCTCCTACGGGCGCAACGAAGCTGGTGATGCGGCTATGGACGCCGCTGTTCTATCCAAGGCTGTCGGAAAACCTGTGCGCGTGCAGTGGATGCGCAACGAGGGCCACGGCTGGGATCCCAAAGCGCCTGCTTCCATTCACAAGGTGCGCGCGGCGCTCGATGCCGATGGCAAGGTGATCGCCTACGACTACTACAGCAAGGGTTACTCGCGCGTCGATGTGAACAGCAACGAGAGCAAGCCGCGCGATACGCTCGCCGGCCATCTCATGGGCGTGGAGTTGAAGTCGGGAGACAACTTCGGCGTGCCCGGAGAAAACTACACGTTCGAGAACAAGCGCGTCGCATGGGACACCATCGCGCCGCCGCTCGAACGCGCGTCGCCCCTTCGCACGTCGCACATGCGCGACCCGGTTGGACCGCAAATCCATTTTGCCAGCGAATCCTTCATCGACGAACTGGCGGTGGCCACCAACAGCGACCCGATCGCGTTCCGGCTGAAATACCTGACGAATGAGCGCGATATCGCGGTCATCAAGGGTGCGGCCGAGCGCGCAAAATGGGAGCCGCGCGTCTCTCCCCGCAAGGAGCAGAGCGGCGACAAGCTGCTGGGACGCGGTTTCGCCTACGCTACCCGTGGCGGGACACGGGTTGCGATCATTGCGGACGTCGAAGTCGACCGGAAGACCGGCAAGGTCTGGGGCCGGAAATACACCGTCGCGCATGACTGCGGCCAGATCATCAATCCCGACACGCTGAAGCGGGTGATCGAAGGCAACATCGTGCAGTCGACCAGCCGCGCGTTGTGGGAAGAGGTGAAGTTCGACCCCAAGTCGGTGACCAGCATCGACTGGCTGACCTATCCGATCCTCGACATGACCGAGGCTCCGGAGACCGTCGATATCGTCCTGATCAACCGGCCCACGGTCAATCCGTCAGGCGCAGGCGAAGGCGCTACACGGCCCACGGCCGCGGCGCTGGCCAATGCCATCTTCGACGCCACCGGCGTGCGCATCCGCCGCGCGCCGCTGACACCGGAACGGGTCAAGGCCTCCCTGGCGTAGCCAAAAGGCCCCACTTGGGGCATGAACATCCGGCTAGCACATTGACACTGTGCTGGCCGCTCTCTTTTGTGGTTTCCGCATGTCTCCAGAATTTTCCCCTTCCAGTATGAAGCAGCCCCGCGTCGAAGACGACGCATTGACCCGTGGCGCCGGCCGTTTCCTCGACGACGCGCCGCAGCCCGGGGAATTGCATGCTTATTTCCTGCGGTCGCCGCATGCGCATGCGAAGGTTTCGTCGCTCGATGTAGAATCGGCGCGGACCGCGCCCGGCGTATTGGCCGTTCTGACGGCGGCAGATATGAAAGCCGCGAACATCACCAGCATCGCGCGCCACGTCCCGATGCCGGGCCTCGTGATTCCATTGCGGCCTCCGCTGGCCGATGAACGCGTGCTGCATATCGGCCAGCCGGTCGCGGCCGTGATTGCGGAAACCGCGCGGCAAGCACGCGATGCGGCCGAAATGATCAACGTCGAATATGACGTGCTGCCGTCAGTGGTGGACGTTCGCCAGGCGATCAAGCCCGGCGCACCGCAACTCTGGCCGGAAGCTCCCAACAATATCAATGTGGATTGGCCCGGTCCGGCCGCCGATCCGGCCGCCAACGCTGCCGAAGTCGAACAGATCATTGCCAATGCAGCGCATGTGGCGCGGATCACCGTTGTCAATCAACGCCTGATCGTCGCTTCGATGGAAACACGCGGCGCCACCGGGAGTTACGACGCTGCATCGGATCGTTACACGCTGCGTGTCTGCTCCCAGGGCGTCAGTCCCTTGCGCGATGTCATGGCTTCGGTCATGGGGCTCAAGAAAGAACAGTTGCGCCTCATTACCGAAGACGTCGGCGGCGCTTTCGGGATGAAGTCGCCAGCTTATCCGGAATATCCGGTGGTGCTGCTGGCAGCTAAAAAACTCGGACGGCCCGTGCACTGGATGTCCGACCGTTCGGAAGCTTTCATCAGCGACAACCAGGGGCGGGACGCCGTGACCGAAGGCGCGCTGGCGCTGGATGACAAAGGCCACTTCCTGGCGCTGCGCGTTCGCCATCTCGCCAATGTCGGTGGCTTTCTCTCGGTCGCGGGCGCGAATCTGGCCACAGTGCTGTTCGCGAAATGCTTTCCGCAGATGTACCGCATTCCAAAAATCGATATCGGGGTGCGCTGCGTTTTCACCAATACGCTGCCGCTCGGTCCCTATCGCGGCGCGGGGCGGCCGGAATCGAATTATGCGATGGAGCGGCTGGTGGAAGAGGCCGCGCGCATCACCGGCATCGACCGCGCCAAGCTGCGCCGCCGCAATCTGATCCCGCGATCGGCCATCCCCTTCAGGACGGAAGTCGGCACGCTTTACGACAGCGGCGACTTTCCGGTCGTCTACGACAAGGCGCTGGCGCAAGCCGACTATGCCGGTTTCAACAAGCGACGGCGCGAGAGCACGAAGCGCGGCCGCTGGCGCGGTATTGGAATCTCATGCTTTCTAGAACATTCCGGCGGCAGCCCGACCGAAGGCGCGCTCGTCGCCTTTCCCGGCGGCAATGTTGTGTCGCTCGGCCTGAACGTGCAATCGACCGGCCAGGGCCACGCTTCCGTTTTCCCGCAACTGGTTGCACAGCGGCTCGGCATCCCTTCGGAGCAAGTCATCCATCGCCACGGCGACACCGACATGGGCATCGAGGGCGCGGCCTCGGTAGCGTCGCGCTCGGCCATGACTGCGGGCAGCGCCACGTTCCGTGCAACCGAAGCAATGCTGGCAAAGGGTGTCGTGGTCGTAGCCAAGGCGCTCGATGTAGCGCAGGATAAGGTTTCCTATCGTGACGGTTACTTTGAAGTGGCCAGCACCAACCATCGCCTCTCGCTGTTCGACGCGGCGTCGCGTGCGAAGGAAATGTTTGCCCGCGGCGAGATTGCCGAAACCCTCGACACCAACATCACCGTCGATACGCCGCTCAGCTTTCCGAACGGATGCCACGTTGCGGAGCTGGAGATCGATCCCGACACGGGCGTCATCACGACGCTGAATTATACGGCGGTGGATGACAACGGCACCGTGCTGCATCCCGCGATCCTCTACGGACAGCTCCATGGCGGCATCGCGCAAGGCATGGGACAGGCGTTGATGGAGTTCGCGCATTACGACAGCGAAAACGGCCAGCTGGTGACGGGCTCGTTCCAGGATTACGCGCTGCCGCGCGCTGAAGACATGCCGCCGATCCACGTCGGCGTCCATGCGGTTCCCGCGACGACCAATCCCCTTGGCGTCAAAGGCGTCGGCGAAGCCGGCACCACGGCCTCGATTGCGGCTTTCATGAATGCGGTGATGGATGCCATTCCCGGCGATGCCGCTGCGACGCTCGACATGCCGGCAACCCAGGAGAAGGTCTGGGCCGCCTGCCAGAAGGCGAAGGCTGCTCAGGGCAAGTAGGCGCCACCGTTGGCGTGGATCGTCTGGCCGGTGATGTATCGCGCACCGGGCCCGCACAGAAACCGCACAACGGAAGCGATCTCTTCCGGCCGGCCGCGCTGGCCGGTCAGTGTCTTCTGGGCGCCGTGATGCTGCGGCATGGGGGCATTTGGATCGCGCGCTGTCGCAATCAGCCCCGGCGAAAGATAATTCACCGTGACATGATCTTCGGCGAGGTCGCAGGCCAGCGCCTTGGTGAAGCCGACGAGCGCGGACTTCGCCGTCAGCACATGGATGCGATGCTTGGAGCCGCCATGCGCGCTCATCCCGCCGATGTTGACGATGGCGCCGGCTCCACTTTTTTTGATGAGCGGGGCACAGGCCTGCACCATGTGAAAGGCGCCATCGAGGATGATGCCGTTGACCTGACGCCATTCTTCGAAGGTGATCTTCTCCAGTGGCGTTTCCTTGCGGATCGCAGCATTGTTGATGAGAAAATCCAGCCGGCCCAGCTTCTGTGCGGCAGCGGCCATGGCCTTTGCTGTCGCTGGATCGGAGACGTCGCCCATCACCGCGATCGCCTTGCCGCCGTTTTTCTCGATCTCGGCAACAACCTCATCGGCCTCGGCCTTGTTCGAACGCGCGTTAATGACAACAGCCGCGCCGCCTTCAGCAAGCGTCAAAGCAATCGATCTGCCGATATTGCGCCCCGAACCGGTGATAACGGCGACTTTGCCGGAAAGTTCTTTGTCGGACATTTTGCTACTCAATGTTTCGCTTAACCGCGCAATGCGCTGATATCGATCCGGCCATCGTAAAGCTTGCGCAATGACGCAAGCGTCGATTGGGCCCGCTGCTTGTCCCAACCGCCGTGAAGCGCGTTGAGGACAAACTTGTCTTCGATATCCTGCCGGGTCAGCGGCTCCTGCGCGCCGCCACGGAAATGCGGCTGGCGCTCTTCAACCACCGTGCCGTCGTTCAGCGTGGCGCGGATATGGCCGGTGAAGGCATTGGGGTAGGGGTTTTTCGGATCGATCACGAATTTGATTTTTGAGGCCAGTGCCAGGACCGCCTTGTCGGCCACCGCTTCCGGCGTGAAAGCGTCGAGCCCCACGTTGCCATGCACGAAGCCGTAAGCAATCAGGAACGGCGACGAGAACTTCGCGGCATAACCATTCGGCGGCGCCTGCTTCAAGGCCAGCGGCTCCCACAGACGATGGACTGTGCCTTCGCCCACGTCGCAGATCATCTCCTTGACGTTCTCAGCCTTCACACCCTTGGCCGCGAGTCGGCGCGCACAGTCGATGTAAGGATGCGCCATCGTTCCGCAGGGATAGGGCTTGAAGGCCAGCGTGTCGGTGACCCAGCGTTTTCCGAAATCGCCAACCAACGCCTCGTAGTCGCCTTTTGAGGTGTGCGCGAAGCCATGAAACAGGCCATGCACGCCTTCCAGCACCGTGCGTGGACCGGAGAAGCCGGCCTTGCCGAGCAGCGCGGCGCGGATGCCTGCTTGCGCCGACCAGCCGGCATGCATGCGCTTGGTCCAGGTGCCTTCCGCCAGATACTCGATGATGCCGCTCGCCATGCTGCCGACGATGCCGATCGCATCGACCATCTGCTTCTGATTGAGCCCAAGCGCGGCGCTCACTCCGGCCGCCGAAGCAACGGCACCGAAAATCGCAGTGGGATGAAAACCTGCCTTGTGCAAGGCACCTTGGGTCACCAGACCCATCCGGCACATGGTCTCAACGCCGACAGCGATGCCGCGTAATGCAGCCTTGCCATCAGGATTGTGCCGCTCGCAGGCAGCCAACACTGCCGGGACGATCACCGCGCCCGCGTGGACGGGGCCGCCCTCAAAGGTATCGTCGAAGTCTTCGCCATGCGCCGCTGTGCCATTGACGCAGGCGGCACCTGCCGAGCTCATGGTGCGCTTTTGGCCAATTGCGGTGCAGGGACCTTCATCATCCCATCCGGCGATTTGCGCCTGGACGTAGTCCTCGTTGCGGGCGGTGACGCAAAGCCCAACCACATCCACCAGCAGGTCTTCGCATTTTATGCGCGTGGTTTCCGGCAGCTTCGCGGGATCGACCGTCTGAATGGCTGCAACCAACTGTTCGGCAACGGCGACTTTCGGCAATTCAGAGGAGGCCACGGCAAACCTTTCAATTATTACGCAGACGAACACCCGACCCAAAGCCGGGAATCCGGTTGACGAAAATGACGACAGCAAAGGTGAGAAGCAGCATCAGCAGGCCGAGGATGGCAATAGCCCCCAGGTCACCACTCTCCTTCAGGTCGAAGATTAATACCGATACCACCTTGGTTTGGGAAGTGAAGAGGATGATGGCCGCCGACAGTTCGCGGATCACCGAAACGAAGATGAAGCACCAGGTCGCGATGACGCTGGTTCGCAGCAATGGCGCGGTAATCTGGCGCAGCGCCTGCAAACGCGTGGCGCCGAGGATGCGGCTGGCGTCTTCCAGCTCCGGATGCACGGAACGAAACGCCGACTGCATCTGCTGATAGGCCGCCGGCAGTTCGATGGTGAGATAGGCCAAGAGCAACACCCAGATCGTGCCGTAAAGCACAAAGGGTGGCCGGGTATAACTCAGGAACAAGCCGACACCGAGCACGATGCCGGGAATGGCAATGGGCGCTGTGGCGAGGAAACCCAGTACGCGCCAGCCGCGCACCGCCTTGCGCGTTGTCAGATAGGCAATCACCAGCGCCAATGTGGTTCCGATGGTCGCGGCGAGAGCACCGAGGACAAACGTGTTCTTCAGCACCAGTTTGGTGGCGGATAATTCGAAGAAGACAAAATTGAAATTCCGCATGGTGGCATTGGCGAATGTCAGCGGCGTCGTCGCAATCGGTGCAAAGGCGGCATTTACCAGCGCGCCGTAAGGCAGGATCACGGGCAACAACAGGACGGAGAAGCAGGCAGCAAACGCAGCCCATTTCAGTCCGCCGAGACGGATCAGCCGCGGCGCGCTTTGCTTGCCCGCGACAACGGTGTAGCCGCGGCGGCCGAGGATCGCATGCTCCGCCCGTAACAGCATGATGGTAATCAGCAACAGCGGCAGCGAAGCCGCAGCGGCAAGCTCCGGCTTGGGCGGATATTGGAACAGGCTCCAGATCTTGGTGGTCATGGTGTGGAAGCCGGCCGGCAGCGCTAGGATCGCCGGAGAACCGAACAATGTCGTCGCCTGCAGGAAGGCAACGATGAGACCCGCGAGCAAGGCCGGCAGCGCGAGCGGAATGGTAATCCGGCGGGCCGTGACCCAGGCCCGGCCGCCGAGAATTGACGATGCATCCTCGAGATCGCCGGGCATGCGGTCGAGCGCATTGGCGACCAGCACGAAGACATAAGGAAATGTGTAACAGGCAATGACGAAGATCAGCCCGGTCATCGAATAGATATTGAACAGGTACTCTTCCTGCGGCTTCTCGGTGACAAAGCGATAGAACTTGTTGAGCAACCCGCTGTTGGGCGCCGCCAGCAATTCCCAGGCAATGGCGCCGAGAAACGGTGGCGTGACGAACGAAGCCGTCACCAACGCACGGATGGTGCGGCTGAAAGGCAGGTCGGT
>CANKHA010000024.1 GCA_947481685.1 Bradyrhizobiaceae bacterium | reverse complement strand
GCAAGCGCCACCTTAGCCTTGAAGCCCGGTGTGTGGTTCCGGCGCGGTCGTCTGCTCATGGTCTCTCCTGATTCGCAGGCAACAGCGTGCCCGCCGTCAGGCAGAAACTCCACTTAGCGTCCTGTGCAGATTTGCGGGACCGGCTCTGGCGTGTCGCAATCCGCCCTCAGCCACACCATCCGCGGGCTGGAAGAGCGGCTCGGCATCCGCCTGTTGTCGCGCACCACACGCCGTGTCGCGCCGACCGAGGCTGGGCAACGGCTGGTGCAATCCATCGGACCGCGGTTCGACGAGATCGATGCCGAGCTGAGAGCACTGGGGGAGTTGCGTGAAAAACCCGCAGGCACCGTCCGCATCACGACAACGCACTATGTGGCAGAAGCGATCCTGTGGCCGAAGCTGGTGACCTTTCTGCCGCGCTAACCCGATATCAAGATCGAGGTCATCATCGACTACGGGCTGACCGATATTGTTGCCGAGGGCTATGACTGCGGTGTGCGGCTTGGCGAACAGCTTGCGAAGGACATGATCGCCGTGCGCATTGCGCCCGACATGCGCATGTCTGTCGTTGGCGCGCCTTCCTATTTCAAAAAGCGCCAAACGCCGAAGAAGCCGCAGGACCTGATCGCGCACAACTGCATCAACCTGCGCCTGCCGACACGGGGCGCTCTCTATGCCTGGGAATTCGAGAAGGCCGGGCGCGAGCTGAAGGTGCGCGTCGACGGTCAGCTCATCTCCAACGGCACGGCACAGATTCTCGATGCTGCTTTAGCCGGGCTTGGCCTTGCCTATGTGCCGGAAGGTCTTGCGCAGCCTTACGTCGACAGGGGCCGGCTGCAACGCGTGCTCGCCGACTGGTGCGCGCCGTTCTCGGGCTATCACCTTTACTATCCGAGCCGCCGGCAACAGACGCCGGCCTTCGCACTTTTTGTCGATGCGTTGCGCTATAAAGGTCAATAGCGAGCACAGCGAACGGCCCGCACGCACAGTCACAAGGTGGATTAGCGACGCTCGCGCATGGCATCGACGCTCCAGGGGCCGCCGCCGGCGAAGAAGATATAGAGAAACACGAAGCAATAGATCACCGCTTCATTGCCGCCGGTGACCAGCGGAATGAAGCCCTTCGGGAAATGCCCGAGAAAATAAGCTGCCGCCATTTCGCCAGAAAGAATGAAGGCGACTGGCCGTGTGAAAAGCCCGATCAGCAACAGAAAACCGCCGATCAACTCAATGGATCCGGCGGCGCCGTAAAGCGAGGCCAGCTTTACGCCCTGGAATGCCGGGACGACCGGGAAGCCAAGGATCTTGGCGCAGCCGAATTGCAGCAGGAGAAGCGCGGCTACGATCCGCAGAATGCTCAGCGCCTGCGGCGTGTATCGTTGCAGACTGTCCATGAAATACTTCCTCCGAATGCAGCGGCAAAAAGCGCCGCGTTATTTCCACTCCACCTTTTTCACTTCATAGGCCTTGGCGCCGCCGGGCGTGACCACCTCGACCTGCGCACCCTTGCCCTTGCCGATCAGCGCGCGCGCGAGCGGCGATGTGACGGAGATCTTGCCGGCCTTTGCATCGGCTTCCGGCTCGCCAACGATCTGCCAGATCTGCTTCTTCTCGGTGTCTTCATCCACCAGCGTGACAGTCGCGCCGAATTTGATGGTCTCGCCGGACAGCTTGGTGACGTCGATCACGTCGGCGCGCGCCAGCTTGTCCTCAAGCTCGACGATGCGGCCTTCATTGTGCGACTGCTGCTCCTTGGCGGCATGATATTCGGCATTCTCCGACAGGTCACCGTGCGATCGTGCTTCGGTGATCTGCTGAATGATGCGCGGCCTTTCGACCTGCTGGCGTTGCTTGAGCTCGGTCTCCAGCGAGGAGTAGCCCGCATCCGTCATTGGAATCTTTTCCATAAACTTTCGTCCCTCCGGCCGATCCACGCCCTGCGCAGCCGGCCACATTGATTCCAGTCCAAGCATTCTACGACTCCAAAACGGTGTGTTGGAATCGTAATACAAGCGGCAAAGCAAAAAGTTCCGACCGCTACGCGGAAAACGGTTCGCGTCGCGATCTGGAACTCATTGTAAACTCGCCATCGCACGCGCGGAGCGGTGTGCCCGCCTTTAATCCCGATCCGTGAAATAACTTTGCAGCGTGTGCACCTCAAGGTCGCCCGCGAGGTAGGCCTTGAGCCCCCGCGCCACAGCGATGGCACCCGAAAGAGTGGTGTAGTACGGGACTTTATGCAAGAGGGCTGCGCGCCGCAGGGACTTGGAATCCGCCAGCGATGTGGCCCCCTCGGTAGTGTTGAAAACCAGCTGGACCTTGCCGTTGGTAATGGCGTCAACAATATGCGGCCGGCCTTCCGCCACTTTGTTTATCTTTTCCGCCTCAATGCCGTTCTCCACCAGAAAACGCTGGGTTCCCGAGGTGGCGATCACATTGAAACCGAGCACGGTCAGCAGCCGCAGCGTATCCAGGATGCGCGGCTTGTCGCTGTCGCGCACCGAAACGAACACGGTGCCCGAACGCGGCAGGCGCGTGCCGCCGCCGATCTGGCTCTTGGCGAAGGCGATCTCGTAGGACATGTCGAGACCCATCACTTCGCCGGTGGATTTCATTTCCGGGCCGAGCACGGTATCGACGCCGGGGAAGCGTGCGAACGGGAACACTGCTTCCTTCACGCCGATATGTTTGTAGCTGGCAGGCTTGAGCTTGAAGCTCGCCAGGCTTTCGCCCGCCATGATGCGTGCGGCGATCTTGGCCACTGGCAGGCCGGTGACCTTGGCGACGAACGGCACTGTGCGCGAGGCGCGCGGATTGACTTCCAGCACGTAGATGTCGCCGTCCTTGATGGCGTATTGCACGTTCATCAGGCCGCCGACATTGAGCGCAAGCGCGAGTTCGCGGGTCTGGCGTTCCAGTTCGGCGATGGTTTCCTTCGACAGGGAATGCGGCGGCAGTGAGCAGGCGCTGTCGCCGGAGTGAATGCCGGCTTCCTCGATATGCTCCATGATGCCGGCGACGTAGGTGTCCTTGCCGTCGCACAGGCAATCCACATCCACCTCGATGGCGTCGGACAGATAGCGGTCGAGCAGCAACGGCCGCTTGTCCGAGACGACCAGCTCCGACGGTCCGTGCAGCGTGGTTGCAAGCCGCTGCAGGTAGCGGTCGAGTTGCGGGGTGTCATAGACGATTTCCATCGCGCGGCCGCCGAGCACATAAGACGGGCGGATCACGATCGGATAGCCGATGGCCTCTGCGCTGGCGCGCGCCGCCTCGCCGCTGCCGGCGATGGCGTTCTCCGGCTGGCGCAGCTTCAGCTTGTCGAGCAGCTTCTTGAAGCGGTCGCGATCCTCGGCGAGATCGATGGCGTCGGGCGAGGTGCCGAGGATTGGCACATCCGCCTGCTCCAGGGCTTCCGCCAGCTTGAGCGGTGTCTGGCCGCCAAACTGCACGATCACGCCATGCAGCGTGCCGTTGGTGCGTTCGGTGTCGAAGATTTCCAGCACGTCTTCGGCGGTGAGCGGCTCGAAATAAAGGCGATCCGAGGTGTCGTAATCGGTCGACACGGTTTCCGGATTGCAGTTGACCATGATGGCTTCATAGCCCGCTTCCTTCAGCGCAAAGGCGGCATGGCAGCAGCAATAGTCGAACTCGATGCCCTGGCCGATACGGTTCGGTCCGCCGCCCAGGATCACGACCTTCTTGCGGTCGGAAGGATGCGCCTCGTCGGCCATCTTGCCGGCGAACGGCGACGCATAGGTCGAATACATGTAAGCCGTCGGCGAGGCGAACTCGGCAGCGCAGGTATCGATGCGCTTGAACACCGGCCGCACGTTCAGCGCGTGGCGCTGCTTCGTCACTTCGGCGGTCGAAACGCCGGCGAGTTTTGCGAGCCGCGCATCGGCAAAGCCCATGGATTTCAGCATCCGGAACGCGCCGGGCGTCGTGGGCAGGCCCTTCGCCTTCACTTGCGCTTCCATATCGACGATGCCGCGGATCTGGCTGAGGAACCACGGATCGATCTTGCAGGCGGTATGGATCAGCTCGTCGTCCGCACCCTGGCGCATCGCCTGCGCGATGTTGAGGATGCGGTCGGGCGTCGGCGTGCCGAGCGATGCGCGGATCGCGTTCTTGTCTTCACCGCGGCGCAGCGGCGAATCGGCTTCCAGTCCCGGAATTTCGACTTCGTCGAAACCGGTGAGGCCGGTTTCGAGCGAGCGTAGCGCCTTCTGGAAGGATTCCTGGAAGGTGCGGCCGATGGCCATCGCCTCGCCGACCGATTTCATTGAGGTGGTCAGCACCTGATCGGCGCCGGGGAATTTCTCGAAGGCAAAGCGCGGAATCTTTGTGACGACGTAATCGATCGTCGGCTCGAACGACGCCGGCGTCGCGCCGCCGGTGATGTCGTTGGCGATTTCGTCGAGCGTATAGCCGACCGCGAGCTTGGCCGCGACCTTGGCGATCGGAAAGCCCGTGGCCTTCGACGCCAGCGCGGACGAGCGCGACACGCGCGGATTCATCTCAATAACAACAAGACGGCCGTCTTCGGGATTGACCGCGAACTGCACGTTGGAGCCGCCGGTCTCGACGCCGATCTCGCGCAGCACCGCGATCGAGGCGTCGCGCATGATCTGATATTCTTTGTCGGTCAGCGTCAGCGCGGGCGCGACCGTAATCGAGTCGCCGGTGTGCACGCCCATCGGATCGATATTCTCGATCGAGCAGATGATGATGCAGTTGTCCTTCTTGTCGCGGACAACCTCCATCTCGAATTCTTTCCACCCGAGCACCGATTCTTCGATCAGCACTTCGCTGGTGGGGGAAGCATCGATGCCGCGCTCGACGATCTCGATGAATTCGGACTTGTTGTAAGCGATGCCGCCACCGGTGCCGCCGAGCGTGAACGACGGGCGGATGATCGCGGGCAGGCCGATGTCTTCCAGCGCTTCGAGCGCCTGCGGGATGGTCTTGATTTGATGCGAGCGCGGCGTCTCAAGCCCGATGCGCGCCATGGCTTCGGCGAACAGCTTGCGGTCTTCCGCCATGTCGATGGCTTCGGCGGTCGCACCGATCATCTGCACGTTGTATTTGTCGAGCGTGCCCTGCTTCTTCAGCGACAGCGCGCAGTTGAGCGCGGTCTGTCCGCCCATGGTCGGCAGGATCGCGTCGGGGCGTTCCTTCTCGATGATCTTCGCCACGATCTCCGGCGTGATCGGCTCGATATAGGTCGCGTGCGCAAGATCGGGATCGGTCATGATCGTCGCGGGATTGGAGTTCACCAGGATGATCCGGTAGCCCTCTTCCTTCAGCGTCTTGCAGGCCTGGGTCCCGGAATAGTCGAACTCGCAGGCTTGCCCAATGACAATGGGGCCCGCGCCGATGATGAGGATCGATTTGATATCGGTGCGTTTAGGCATTCTTTGTCGTGAGCCCGCTCCGCTGGGAGAAAAGTACACAAAAAAAGGGCGCGCTTTCGCGCGCTTTTCTCGGTCAGCGCCGGCCGGAGATCGTCCCCGGCGCGCAGGGGCTGTTTAGACCAGAACGTCAGGCCATGGAAGGCTTTTGGACCCCCTCGCATAGCTTCCGCGCAACTTTGCGGGGGGAAAGTTGTTATCTCGGCGCATGATCCGGCGAAGTGGGAACCGGTTCGCCGACAAGATCATGCGCCAATTTAATGAATTAGCGCGCGATTGGACGCAAAACCGGTGTCCACTTTTGCTGATCGCGCGCTGCGCAGACCGGAATTCACGCTTATCCATGCGAAAATTGAACAAAACCGACATGCCGCGATGGGCCGCCACCCTCGTTCTGGCGGGCCTTATGGCCGCAGCCTGGGGTGTGAAAAAGGCGAATCCGCGCCGCGGCGTCCGCAAACGCAAAGCAGTGCTGGAATCGGCCGCTCCGAACACTTTGAGTCAATTGGCTACGCGCCCGACCTGGCGCGACTGGAAGGAAATCGCCACGCGCGTCTATAAAGCGCTCGGCGACGACCGGCTTCTGGCGGTGGCGGCGGGCATCGTGTTTTACGGACTGCTCGCTTTCTTTCCCGCCATCATCGCGCTGGTCTCGTTTTATGGACTGCTCGCAGACCCTTCGACCATTCGCGATCATATTTCGCTCGCCACGGGCATCCTGCCTGCGGGCGGCTTCGATATTCTGCGCGAGCAGGTGGATCGTATTATCGCCAAGGGCGGCGGTGAGTTGAGCTTTGCATTCCTGTTCGGCACCTCGCTTGCAATCTGGAGCGCCAATGCCGGCATGAAGGCGATGATGGATGCGCTCAACGTCATCTACAATGTGCCGGAGACGCGCAGCTTCATCCGGCTCAACGCACAGTCGCTGGCGCTCACCATGGGTGGCATAGCGATGTTGCTGGTAGCGATCGGCAGCGTGATCCTGTTTCCGCTCATGCTGGCGTTCGTCGGTTTCGGCGGCTGGAGTGACAGCTTCATGCCGCTGTTGCGCTGGCCGGTTCTGTTTGCCGGTGTCGTGCTGGCGCTCGCCATCCTCTATCGCTTCGGCCCCGGCCGGCATGGCGCGCGCTGGCGGTGGATCTCTCCGGGTTCGGTCCTTGCGACGGTGCTGTGGGTGATCGGCTCCGCGGCGCTGTCTTACTATCTTGCGAATTTCGGCAACTACGACGCCACCTATGGCTCGCTCGGCGCGGCCATCGGCCTGATGATGTGGATGTGGATGTCGTCGATCGTCATCCTGCTCGGGGCGCAGCTCAACAATACGCTCGACAACTGGGGCGATCAGCCCGAGAAGCCGATGCAACAGACGGCGATGCAGACACCGGCGGCGCGCCGCGCGGCAACAGCCTGACGATACGGATCAGCGCGTCGCGGCCATGAAAGTCATGCGTGACTGGCTGTGGCCGATATTCTTCGCCGCGCGCTGCACGGTGAAACCCGCGGCTTCCAGCTTCGCCTTCATCGCGGCTTCTTCGTAAAGCGTGAGGCCAAGCCTGGCGCGCAGCTTCGGATAATCCGAGAACGCCGTGCGGGCGAGCCCGAGCGCCGCGTGAAATAGAAACCCGTTGGCCGCCGCGAAGCGCAGCAGGGAGACCGCATCGGTGATCGGCGACACCTGCGGCGGGATCACATCGCCGATCACGAACAGCCCGTCGGGTTTCAGCAGCCGCTTGAAGTCGCGGAACATCGCATCGGTTTCGTCCTGCCCGAGATATTGCGCGACCGAATGCATGACGATGAGATCAAAGGTGCCGGCGGGAAGGGCGGCGACCTCTTCCGGCGACTTCACGGCAATATTGCCGGCCGACGCAAAGCGCGTGGTGAGATGGTCGCGCACGTTCGAAGCCGCTTCGCACAGGATCAGTTGTCCCGCCTTGGCCGCAACGATGTCGGCGTGCAGGGACTCGCCGCAGCCGTAATCCATCACCACAGCGGTTGGCCCGGTCACATAGCGGCTGACGTCGTCGGCGATCCCGCGGTAATGCACCTGGCGGTGGCGCTCGTTCACGTAGATCGGGTGGTCGGAATTCCAGAACGAGATCCAGTCCATCAGCGCCTCTTTATTGCCGCCACAGTTCGAGCAGCGGACCGTTCTCGCCATAGACCGGGTCGCGCTTCGGCAGCGGCACCTTCGGAATCGATTGTAGCGCCTTGGCGTGTTCGGCCTTGCTGCCGCGGCAGAGATCGTAGTGCCCGCTCGGCGGATAGGTGCTGATCACCAGCAGGTTGGGGCTCGCCCACAGGCATTGATGGCCGGTGCCGGCGGGAAGCACCACCGCGTCGCCTTGCACGATATCGAGCTCCTGGCCCTTGTCGCCGCCGAAGCGCACCTTGGCGCGGCCGCGCGCGATGCCCATGCCTTCATGAATTTGCGAGTGATAATGCACGTAAGGGAAAATGCCGTTGCGCCACATGCTGCCCCAGCCGTTTTTCCTGAACAGCGTTTCGATCACGTTCTCGGGATGCGGGGTGCCGGAGAGATCGAAGACGTCGCGATACAGCAGCAGCGGAAGATGCGGATTGTTCGGCACCGCCCCGTCATCGTGGAACATGAAAGCGAGCGGTTCGATCGGCTTTGCGGCTGAACCACGGGGCGCGCGCGTCATCAGGCCGCCTGCTTGCTCTTTCGCATCAGATCGACAAAGCGGGTGAAGAGATAATGGCTGTCGCGCGGGCCGGGTGAGGCCTCGGGATGGTACTGCACCGAGAACACCGGCTTGTCTTTCAGCGCGAGGCCGCAGTTCGAGCCGTCGAACAGCGAGATATGCGTCTGTTCGACATTCTTCGGCAGCGAATCCTTGTCCACCGCGAAGCCGTGGTTCATCGAGGTGATCTCGACCTTGCCGGTGGTGAGATCCTTCACCGGATGATTGGCGCCGTGATGACCCTGATGCATCTTTTCGGTCTTGCCGCCGAGCGCGATGCCGAGCATCTGGTGCCCGAGACAAATGCCGAAAGTCGGAATGTTCTTCTCGATCACCTGCCTGATCACCGGCACGGCATATTTGCCGGTCTCGGCCGGATCGCCCGGTCCGTTGGAAAGAAACACGCCATCGGGCTTCAGCGCGATGATGTCTTCCGCCGACGTCTTTGCCGGAACCACCGTTACCTTGCAGCCCGCGCCCGCGAGCAAACGCAGGATGTTGCGCTTGATGCCGAAGTCGACGGCAACGACGTGAAACTCCGGCTTCTCCTGCCGGCCGTAACCCTTGCCCCATTCCCACGGCGTCTCGTCCCATGAGAAGCGCTGGCCGCTCGTCACCATCGGCACGAGGTCCATGCCGAGCAGGCCCGGCCAGGCCTTGGCTTCTTTCTTGAGCGCGTCGAGATCGAACTTGCCGGAAGGCTCGTGCGCGATCACCGCGTTCGGCATGCCGTTCTCGCGGATCAGCCGCGTCAGCGCCCGGGTGTCGAGGCCGGAAAGGCCGACGATGCCGCGGGCCCGCAGCCATTCGTCGAGATGCCGCGTGTTGCGGTAGTTCGAAGGTTCGGTGATGGCGGTATGCAGCACAACCCCGCGCGCGCCGCTGGCGGCGAGGTTCGCGGACTCGATGTCTTCGCTGTTGGTGCCGATATTCCCGATATGCGGGAATGTGAAGGTGATGATCTGTCCGGCATAGGACGGATCGGTCAGGATCTCTTCATATCCCGTCATCGCGGTGTTGAAGCAGACCTCGCCTACGGCGGTGCCGGTGGCGCCGAGGCCTGTGCCTTCCAGCACCGTGCCGTCTGCGAGGACGAGCAACGCCGTTGCCTTGGGTTCGGCCCAGCCGGATTTATCTTGTTCCTGAGTCATGTGCGGCTTACATAACCCCCCGAATAGCGCTCTCCAAGAGGCTTTTCTTGTTTATGGACGGTCTTTCCGCATTCGGGCTGATCTCGGTCACCGCAATGCTGGTGTTTTACGCCCTGGAAGACCGAAGTCACTGGTTTGTGCTGGGTTTTGCCGCCGCTTGCGGGTTTGGCTCGATTTACGGCTTTCTGCAGGGCGCCTGGCCCTTCGGCCTTGTTGAGGCGGTTTGGGCGGGGGTCGCGCTCTGGCGGTGGAAAGCCCGGATACAACTGTCTAAGAGCTGAACCCTTAGTTGAATTCCTCGAACGCCCACGACGAAAAAGGCCGAGGCATGTCAGATCGACTCAGCGCCCTAGAATCGGCTTTGGTGGCAGGGTTGGCAATGCAATTGCCACCATCGGATCGGCATGCCCTCGAAGAGCAAGTGAAAGCAGCGTGGGTAGTAAAGCGGGAGAATACCGGGAGCGGATTTTTTACAGACCTAAACCTCGAAGATCGGCAGATGGATCCGATAAGCAGCGATGTCGCAAGCTATTGGGTCAATTCAAGGATTGAAGACGTCGATGACGCGATTGGCTTCATCCTGTGGCTGGACGAAGCTGGATATATGAGGATGCTTGAAGGTTATTCGCAGGCGCTGACCAATTCCGAAAGTCTGGACTGGACCGCTGTGCCGTTCGAAATCACTTTTCCAGTAGCTGCTGATAAACAATCGTAGATACATGTCCGAAAATTCGTACCGAGGTTTTTCATGATGCTCCGAGATCAAATCAACGACGCCGTCAAAGAGGCGATGAAGGCCAAGAACGAGCGCGCGGTGTCCACGCTGCGCATGGTCAACTCGACCCTGAAGAATGCCGACATCGAGGCGCGCGGCGCAGGCAAGCCGGCGCTGGACGATGCGGCGGTGTTGTCGATCCTGCAGAAGATGATCAAGCAGCGGCAGGAATCGGTCGAGCTTTACGAAAAGGGCGGCCGCGCGGATCTCGTGAAGCAGGAGCAGGAGGAGATCGCCATCATCTCTGCCTATCTGCCGCAGCAGATGTCCGAACCGGAAATGAAGGCCGCGATCGATGCGGCGGTGAAGGAAACTGGCGCCGCCGGCATGAAGGACATGGGCAAGGTCATCGGCATCCTGCGCGCCAAATATGCCGGTCAGATGGACATGGCCAAGGCAAGCGGGATGGTCAAGGCGGCGCTCGCGGGCTGAGTCCGCGTGAGTCCATCCTGACTATTTCAAGCCGCGAAAGACTCGCGGGAAGGTTGGAAGGCCCAGCCTTGCTTTTTCGGCTTCAAAAGCTGCCTCATCGAAAGGTCCCTTGATCTCGTGATTCGGAAACGCGTTGCTCTCGTTCCCACGAACAACGTAGAAAAATTGAGTAACGTCTCGATTGGTTGGCGTTTCGAACTTAGGCCGCGGGTGTACGGCCGCCACGACATACTTGTCGTCAAACCCTGCAGCGAAGAGCGTCGGCCCCGGAAGGCCGTCGCCAACACAGTTTCCGTCTTCTAGCGACCAGCACAGGCTCATGTCTTCGTCGATATCGACCGCTACCAGCCGATAGCGCCCGACCAGAACCTCATCCTGAACAAAGCCGCATCCGGAAAGCAGCAGAAAACAGATGAGGCTGGTAATGCGCAGCATCTATTGTTCCTCAGAGCGTCGTGAAGCCCGCGTAATGCGCGGCGACATAGACCGCGCCGCCCGCCGCCAGCACAACTGTTGGATGCAGCCTCGGCAGCCACATCAGCACGGCGGTGGCGACAGCAACCACGGCCCAGGAGAGCGGCCCGCTTTCCGCCAGCCGCAGCAACACGACAACCGCCGCGAGAACGAGGCCGCTTGCGATCGGCCGCAGGCCGGTCTCGATGGCGGTATGCCATTCGGTGCCACGGTATCTATTCCAGAAGCCGGCGAGAACGACGGCGAGCACCGAGGACGGCACGAACAGCGCCAGCGTCGCAACCAGCGCGCCGGGAATGCCGGCGACCTGCCAGCCGATCAGCGTCGCGATCATCGAGCCCGGGCCGGGCGTCACCCGCGCGATAGCGAACATCTCCAGGTATTCGCGCGCCGTAATCCAGTGATAGACGTCGACGCTCTGGTGCTGCAGCGGCGCGTAGATGCTTGATGCGCCGCCGACCGCCACAATCGACAGCGGTGCGATAACGAACAGCAAGGCGAGCAGCGGATCGTCACGCATCGGTGTCCGCCTTCGCTTTCAGAAATTGCCATCGCGCGATCAGGATGCTGGCCGGCGCCATCACCGCAACCACAGGGACGAGCGGCCAGCGCAGCAATCCAACCGCGACGAAAACAACGACCATGATTAGTGCCGGCACGACGGAGATCGCGGCCCTGCGTGCGGCGATCAGTCCGAGCCGGACCAGCATGCCGATGGCGGCGGCGGCGATCCCGGCGACCGCGGCCTGAAAGCCCGGCACTTCCAGCAGATAGTGGTAAGCAAAGGCGACCAGGATCACGACGAAGAACGGTCCCGTCACCAGCGCGGTCAGCGCCACCGCCGCGCCCTGCCATCCGCGCAGATGATGGCCGATATAAACGGTGAGATTGCTGGCGTTCACGCCGGGCAGGACCTGGCTGAGGCTGTAGCCGGAGAAGAACTCATCTTCGGTCATCCAGCGCCGGGAGGTCACCATCTCCCGGTGCAGCCAGCCGCTCAGTCCGCCGCCGAAGCTGAACATCCCGACCCAGAAAAACGTGTTGTAGAGGGAGAGGAGAGGAACGTGGGGTTTGACGTGCGGAGCAAGCGGATCGAAGGGAGGGTTCTCGGGCGACGCCATGGGTGCGCCGTACGATGATCCGGCGTTTGTGGCAAGTCTGGTTGCAAACTCTTTTCTTTCAGCCGGAAGAGGGGGATAGCCGGAAATATCCTACCTTATAGTGTGTATTATTACACACTGATGGTTGACTTTAGCCGTTGAATGGTGTGTATAAATACACCATGGACAGTCGAGGCATCATATCCGCGCTGAAGGCAGATGGATGGGTTCAGGTTGCCCAGAAGGGCAGCCATGTTCAATTCAAACACCCGACGAAACCGGGGCGTGTGACAGTGCCCCACCCGAAGAGAGACATGCCGAAGGGCACACTAAGGAGCATCGAAAAGCAGGCTGGCATCAAGTTGCGCTGAGGGCGGCGGGAGACGCCCTAAGCGGAGTCCACGGCGAATTACCGTATTACGACGGCCCAATGGCCGGAGAGAGAAAACCGATGAAACAATATCTTGCCTTGATCCATAAGGATTCTGACAGCGACTATGGCGTTTCGTTTCCAGACTTTCCCGGTTGCGTTACCGCTGGAAAGGATCTGGATGAGGCTCGCGCAAATGCAGTGGAAGCCCTTTCTCTGCATATCGTGGGCATGATCGAAGATAAGGAAGCAATTCCAGAACCGTCTTCGATTGAGGAAGTGATGGCAGACAAGGAAAACGCCGATGGTGTTGTCGTTCTCATTCCCGCGCCGGCCAACACGGTGAAAACCGTGAGGGTGAACATCACCCTGCCAGCCGACGAACTCGAATTGATCGACAGCTATGCGGAAGCAAATGGCTTCACCAGGTCCGGCTTCCTCACAATCGCAGCAAAGAAAGCGATGGAAACTGCCTGATGTGGAGCAGCGTAAAGGCAGACAGCGACTGTTTGGTAGCGGATCGTTTTTCAAACTGACCCACTACCCTCCTCGGGACCCTGTGGAAACCTGTGAATATGTGCACAAACCCCGGTAATTCCGGGCTTTCCGCGCCTTGCCCTATAATGACTGCGATTCCCCTCTAGGGTCGCGAATCACCATGGCCTTTCCTCCGCAATTCCTGGACGAGCTGCGCGCCCGGCTTCCGGTTTCCGAAGTCGTGGGCAAGCGCGTGAACCTCAAGCGCGCGGGCCGCGAATGGAAAGGGCTCTCGCCGTTCAACAAGGAGAAATCGCCGTCCTTCACGGTCAATGACCAGAAGGGCTTCTACAAGGATTTCTCCTCGGGCAAGAGCGGCGACATCTTCAGCTTCGTGATGGAGACGGAAGGCCTTACCTTCGTTGAAGCGGTCGAGCGGCTTGCCGCCATGGCCGGCCTGCCGATGCCCGTCGCCACCAAGGAAGCGGCGCAACGCGAAGAGCGGCGCAAGACGCTGCACGACGTGATGGAGATCGCGGCCAAGTTCTTTCAGGCCACGCTCTCGACCCGCATCGGCGCCAAGGCGCGCGGCTATCTCGCCGATCGCAGCATCGATCCCGGCACGCAGTTGCGCTTTCGCATGGGCTATGCGCCCGGCGAACGCTTCGCGCTAAAGGAGCATCTCGGCAGCCACAATATTCCGGTGGCGGACATGATCGAGGCCGGCATGTTGATCGGCGGCGACGATATTCCGGTGCCGTATGATCGCTTCCGCGACCGCGTGATGTTTCCGATCACCGATCTGCGCGGGCGCATCATTGCCTTTGGCGGTCGTGCTCTGGAGAAAGACGTTCCGGCGAAATATCTCAACTCGCCGGAGACGCCGCTCTTTCACAAGGGCAGCAATCTCTACAACCTGCCCGCTGCGCGGCAGGCTGCGCATAATGGCGCGCCGCTGATTGTCGTTGAAGGTTACGTCGACGTCATCGCCATGGTCAGCGCAGGCTTCGAGGGCAGCGTGGCGCCGCTCGGCACCGCGCTGACCGAAGACCAGCTCACGCTGCTCTGGAAAATGAGCGACGAGCCGATCCTGTGTTTCGATGGCGACAATGCCGGACGCAAGGCGGCTTATCGCGCGGGCGATATCGCCTTGCCGCGGTTGTTGCCGGGCAAGAGCCTGAAATTCGCGCTGCTGCCGGA
This sequence comes from Bradyrhizobiaceae bacterium, assembly GCA_947481685.1. Classification (GTDB taxonomy): domain Bacteria; phylum Pseudomonadota; class Alphaproteobacteria; order Rhizobiales; family Xanthobacteraceae; genus CANKHA01. Next base: position 23,023 of record CANKHA010000024.1, on the reverse strand, counting down.
TGGGCAGGATCCCGACGATCTGGTGCGCGCCGGCGGCCGCGAAGCGGTGGCCGAAGTGCTCGCGCAATCGCTGCCGCTCGCGCAGATGCTGTGGACGCGCGAGACCGAAGGCGGCGGCTTCGATACACCGGAGCGCCGCGCTGCGCTGGAGTCACGCGTATCGCATCTCACCGCCACGATCGGCGACGAGACGGTGCGGAAATATTACAAGCAGGATTTCAACGATCGGTTGCGCGCGTTGTTCGGCCAGGGCGACGGCTCGTCACAGCGCCGGACAGGAAGCGCATCCTGGCAACAGAGTGAGCCATGGCGGCAACAGGCGGCGGCGCAGGGTCAGGGCAGGGCAGGCAACTATCCGCGCCGTCCTGCGGCGAACGCCCGGCCGGGGCAGCCTTATCTCGTGGCAAGCCCGCAGCTTGCGACCAGCCCGATTCACCGCGGCTATCGCACCTCGATCCCGTTGCGGGAGGCGCTGATCCTCAAGGCCGTGCTCAATCATCCCTGGCTGCTGCGCGACCACCTCGAGGATCTGGCCCAGCTTGAATTCCGCCATGCGGATGCCGGCCGCCTTAAAGGTGTGCTGATCGACATCTATGCCCACGACGAGGGCATCGACGCCCCCGGTTTGCAGGCCGAAGTCGTGACGCGGGGTGCCGGCGACCTGCTGGAACGAGCGGACCGGGCCGTCACCACCAACTCGGTCTGGGGTTTGGCCCCGGAATCGGCTCCGGCGGACGTATTATCGACGTGGAAACAGCTTGTTGCCTTGCATCGGCAGTGGAATTCCCTAATTAAGGAGCTGAAAGACGCCGAGCTGGCCTTAGCTTCCCAGTTAGAATCGGGCCAGGATGCGTCTGAAGCCAATAATTCGTGGTTGCGGGACGTCAAGGCGCGGCTTGCCGACCTGGACGGAACCGAGGCGCTGATCGAGGGGTTCGGCCTTTCGTCAGGGCGCGCGGCGCGGACTTTTTAGGTCCGCTGGCGGCGTGAGCGTTTGGGGCTGGACTCTGGCCCCAAGACTCGGAGAAAAGGACTCGGAAAAAAGGGACTTGCCGGGCGTCGGGAAGTGCCGGAATAACTACGGTTAATCGGAGTTTAACGGGCATCCCGCAGCTTACGGGGATGCCGATTCGGGCGGGCCGCCGCCGAGTTTGTTGTCGGCGCAAATCGGGGCGCGCTTGCAGCCGCGATTACAGCCGGTGCGACGGCCCAGGAGAGATGAATGGCCACCAAGGCAAAAGCAAAAGAAACCGAAAAAGAGACTGCGGAAAAGGAAACTCCGGATGCGCCGGAAGGTGCACCGCTTCTCGATCTCTCGGATGCCGCCGTCCGCAAGATGATCAAGCTCGCGAAGAAGCGCGGCTATGTCACCTATGAACAGTTGAACGCCGTCCTGCCTTCCGAGGAAGTCACCTCCGAGAAGATCGAGGACATCCTCGCGATGCTCAACGAGATGGGCATCAACACCGTCGAGTCCGAAGAAGCCGAGACCGACGAGGAAGAAGAGAAGGCCGAAGAGGCTGACGACGAGGAGAGCGAAGGCGATCTCGTCGAGACCAAGCCGAAGGCGCTCGCCACCACCGAGAAGAAAGAGCCGTCCGAACGCACCGACGATCCCGTGCGCATGTATCTGCGCGAGATGGGTTCGGTCGAGCTGCTGTCGCGCGAAGGCGAAATCGCGATTGCGAAACGCATCGAGGCCGGCCGCGAAGCGATGATCGCGGGCCTGTGCGAAAGCCCGCTGACCTTCCAGGCTATTATTATTTGGCGTGATGAACTCAACGACGGAAAAGTCTTCCTCCGCGACATCATCGATCTTGAAGCAACCTATGCCGGTCCCGACGCCAAGAACCAGATGGCGGCGAATGCACCGGGCGCGCCCGGCGCCGACGGCCAGCCTGCGCAAAATGGCAGCACGCCGTTCGTTCATGCTTCCGGTGCGCCGTCCGCGCCGACCGGTGCGACGCCGTTCAAGGCCCCCGGCGGACGTCCCGAGCCGATCAGCGGCGCCGCCGAAGGCGATGCGCCCGCCGAAGGCGACATGGATGACGATGAATTCGAGAATTCGATGTCGCTTGCGGCAATCGAGCTTGAGCTCAAGCCGAAGGTGCTCGAGACTTTCGACAACATCGCCTCGACCTTCAAGCGCCTGCGCCGTTTGCAGGACCAGGACATCGAGAAGCGGCTCTCCAACGAGAAGCTGTCTCCGAACCAGGAGCGCTCCTACCGCAAGCTCAAGGAAGAGATCATCACCGAGGTGAAGTCGCTGCGGCTCAACCAGCACCGCATCGATGCGCTCGTCGATCAGCTCTACGACATCAACCGCAAGCTCGTCGGCTTCGAAGGCCGCCTGATGCGCCTGTCGGAAAGCCACGGCGTCGCGCGCGAGGACTTCCTGAAGAATTATCAGGGCTCCGAGCTCAGCCCGCAGTGGCTGAACCGCGTCTCGAAACTCTCCGCCAAGGGCTGGAAGAATTTCGTTTCCAAGGACAAGGACAAGATCAAGGACCTGCGCCACGAGATCCAGCAGCTTGCCGGCCTCACCGGTCTCGAGATCGGCGAATTCCGCAAGATCGTGCACATGGTGCAGAAGGGCGAGCGCGAAGCCCGCCAGGCGAAGAAGGAAATGGTGGAGGCGAACCTGCGCCTCGTCATCTCCATCGCCAAGAAATACACCAACCGCGGCCTGCAGTTCCTCGATCTCATTCAGGAAGGCAACATCGGCCTGATGAAGGCGGTCGATAAATTCGAATACCGCCGCGGCTACAAGTTCTCGACCTACGCCACATGGTGGATCCGGCAGGCGATCACCCGTTCGATCGCCGACCAGGCGCGCACCATCCGTATTCCGGTGCACATGATCGAGACGATCAACAAGATCGTGCGCACCAGCCGCCAGATGCTCAACGAGATCGGCCGCGAGCCGACCCCGGAAGAGCTTGCCGAAAAGCTGGGCATGCCGCTGGAGAAGGTCCGCAAGGTCCTCAAGATCGCCAAGGAGCCGTTGTCCCTGGAGACGCCCATCGGCGACGAGGAAGATTCGCATCTCGGCGATTTCATCGAGGACAAGAACGCGATCCTGCCGATCGATGCGGCGATCCAGTCGAACCTGCGCGAGACCACCACGCGCGTGCTCGCCTCGCTCACGCCGCGTGAAGAGCGCGTGCTGCGCATGCGCTTCGGCATCGGCATGAACACCGACCACACGCTGGAAGAAGTCGGCCAGCAGTTCTCGGTCACCCGCGAGCGCATTCGCCAGATCGAAGCCAAAGCGCTGCGCAAGCTGAAGCACCCGAGCCGCAGCCGCAAGCTGCGCAGCTTCCTCGACAACTGATCGCCATTCATTCGTTGTGAAAAATCGCCGGGCTCATCCCCGGCGATTTTTTTGCTATTGAATTTGCGCTGCACGCCACGTGTTCAATACGCGGGAAAGAATTTCATCGGTATCGGTAGAAAAAGCGTTCTCGCGAGGATTATCCGTTAAGCTGTGAATATCGCAAAGCACCCAGCCTTGGTTCCGAACATATTCGGTCCATGGGAAGTCTTTAGCGCGCGCTGGATCAAGGTCGAACCGTAAATGTGGATTTGGATATCTTCCCCAATATACGCGACTGATATTGGTGAAAGAACTCCACGGTATCTGCATGAACTTTCCGCCTGGCTCGCGCCAAGAAACACAAGCCAGGTAGCTGCTGCTGATTACAAGCCGTTTGCTCTCATAGCTATAGCCGGTAATTGAGTAATAAATGTATGCGCAAAGTGCACAAGGAATGGCGATCAAGGACAATCTGAACCCCGTGCGGGTGTCCGTGCTCAGTCCTGAAGCTCGAATACTGCCCGCGCTTAGTTGCAAATCGCGAATAAGCACAAAAAGGGCGGAGGCCGCCAGCAAGGCAAGTAAAACAAAGACCGGCCAATCCAGCCAACGATAGTAGATGATGTCCGCGTCAGTCATGGTGCCTTCAAGCATATCGGCGTCGCGCAGAATCCCCAACCGTTCTGCCGCGTTTTCTCTTGAGCCTAAGCTGTTTTGAACAGGGAGGTGCCGGACTTGACCCGGGCACGCCCGTGCTTTCTCTTCGCGCCACGTAATTTCCTTGAGGGAAACGCCTCTGTCCGACGACGACCACCAGCAACGCCCGCAAAGCGCCGCCGCTACATGGGCGCCGCTGCGCCGCTTCATCGCCGGCGAAAGCCGCCTTGCGGCCGCGATGGCGCAGCGGCCGGTCACCGCCGCGCTGTACGAGTTTCTGCGCTTCGGCATGAAGCAGGCTTGGGCCTGCCTGTTCGGCGGGTTGATGGTCGGGCTCCTGCTCGCCACCCATTTCTGGTATCCGCGTGGCGCTGCGCTCGCGCGCTACGATTTCCTGTTTCTCGCTGCCATCGCGATGCAGGTCGCGCTGCTCGCCTTCAAGCTGGAGACCTGGGAAGAGGCGAAAGTGATTTTCGCCTACCACATCGTCGGCACGCTGATGGAAATCTTCAAGACCTCGGTCGGCTCGTGGATCTATCCGGAACCCGCCTTCTTCCGCATCGAAGGCGTGCCGCTGTTCACCGGCTTCATGTATTCCTGCATCGGCAGCTACCTCTGCCGTTGCTGGTTCCTGTTTCATTTCGAGTTCAAGCATCACCCGCCGGTGTGGACGCTCGTGCTGCTGAGCCTCGGCATCTACGCCAACTTCTTCATGCATCACTACGTGATCGATTTGCGCTGGCTCCTGTTCGCCGCCACCGTCTTCCTGTTCGCGCGCACGCAGGTGACGTTCATCAACTGGCGCGTGCGGCGCTCGATGCCGCTGCTGCTCGGCTTCTTCCTGATCGCGATCTTCATCTGGATCGCGGAGAATGTCGGCACCTGGACCCAGACATGGATCTATCCCGGCCAGCGCTCCGGCTGGGCGATGGTCAGCTTTGGTAAGCTCGGCTCATGGTTCCTGCTGCTGATCATCAGCTACACGCTCGTCGTGCTGATCAAGCGGCCTGAGACGCGCGCCGTCAGCCCGGTAAAGTGAGCGGCGGCATGTCGCGCAACAGGCGGCCGACGCCGGGGCGGGGGCCCTGCAGTCCAAGCCGGGCCATCAATTCCCAGTAGCGGGCGGCAATCGGGTGAACGACCGCAATGCCGAGTTCATCCTCGATCCGCTGGATCGCCGCCGACAGGTACCAATGCTTGCTGCCTTGCAGGCAGAGACCTTCCGCGCCGGGATGACGGCGGACCACGGCCGCGAGCATGTCGAACACTTCGTCTTCCGTCAGATCGACGGTAGCGCTCCAGTCGACCGGCACCTTCTCCACCGCCAGCACGTCAAATCCTGCCGCCCGAAAATAGCGCTCTGCCTCCGGCCCGGTTGTCGGGTCGTAACCGGCATCGAGCAGCTTGCGCACGCCAAGCGCGCGCAGCGCATTCACCTGACACATCGCCGACGTGAAGATCGGCACGCCCGTGCTTTTCTCCCAGGCGTCGATCGTGCGTCGTTCCTCGTCGTAGCCCAGGATGAGAAACGGCGGCGTGCCTTCGGCATGAATGAGGTCGGCGCCTTCGGCGGCAAGTTCCGCGACCATGACGGCATAACCTGGGATTGCGGTCGCGAATTCCTCCATCGTGCCGTGCTTGATCAGCGCATAGCGCACAACCGTTCTGACATGATCCGGCAGCATCGCGACGAGATCGCTGTAGGACTTCGCGCCGTGCGCGGTCGGCTTCGCCATCCCAATCAGGGGGCCGGACGCATTGCTCGCTGAAGGTGATGCCAATGTCGATCCCAATGTCCGGTTCCTGCTCCTCGCGTCAGGTTATCGGCGTATCGCCGATCTCGACAAGACAAAAACGGGCGCTTAGCCTGACGCCGTTGTCGCTCCACAGGTGAGGGTGCCAGATGAGATCGATATTCGCGTTCGGCCGTTGCGGCGCACTGATGCTGACCGCGGTCCTCATGATGATTGCAGCGCATTCCCCCGCATCGGCCCAGAACATCGAGGAGCATTTTCGCGGCAAGACAATCCGCCTCCTGATCGGGTCCGGCCCCGGCGGCGGTTACGATGCCTTTGCGCGACTCATCGCCCAGCATTGGGGAAAGCACATCCCCGGCAACCCACTCTTCGTTCCGCAAAATCTGCCCGGTCCGATGTCGCTGCCGGTAGCCAATCGCATTTTCTCCCAGTCCGGCAACGACGGCCTGACCATCGGCGCCATCAATCCGCAGATTGCGAGCGACGCCATCCTGCATCCGGATCGCGCCCGCTTCGATGCGCGCAAGTTCGTCTGGATCGGCAGCGCGCTGCGCGAGACGCAGATCATGATCGCCAAGTCCGATGCGCCGGTGACGACCTTTGCCGATGCCTTCGCGAAGGAACTTGTGCTGGGCGGCTCTGGCGGCGCCTCCAACACGTTTCCGACGGCGACCAACGCCATCCTCGGAACCAAGTTCAAGGTCGTGACGGGATATCAGAGCACGCGCGAAGCGGGCCTCGCCATGGAGCGCGGAGAAGTTCAGGGCATCGGCGGCATCACCTGGGCGAGCGTCAAGGCCACCATGGGAGATCGGCTGGCCACAAAGAAGATCGTCGTCGTCGGCCAGTACGGGCTCAAGAAGCATCCCGAGCTGCCGGACGTTCCGCTGGTGCTGTCGTTCGCAAAAACCGACGACCAGCGCGCGGCGCTGCTGCTGCCGCTTGCGACGCAGGAATTCGGCCGGCCCTATGTCGCTCCGCCGGACACGCCGCCCGCGATCGCGCAGGCGCTGCGGGACAGCTTCTGGAAGACCATGCACGATCCGGAATTTCTCGCCGACGCCAAGGCGCGGTCCCTCGATATCGATCCGGCCAGCGGCGAGGAGATCGAGCGGCTGGTCGAGCAACTCTACACCACGCCGCCGGCCGTCGTTGAGCGCATGCGCGCCGTGTTTGCCGATACCGGCAACTAGGCGACATTCCCGCCGCATAAAAAACGGCGAGCGCCGTAAAGACGCCCGCCGTTTCCTTCAGCGCAACCGCGCCGTTACTTGTTGCCGGTGATCTGCCCGTGCGGTTCGTCGCTGAGCCAGCGATAGAGCAACCCGCCCGCCGCGCCGCCGATCAGCGGCGCCACCCAGAACAGCCAGAGCTGCGCCAGCGCCCAGCCGCCCACGAAGAGGGCAGGGCCGGTCGAGCGCGCCGGGTTCACCGAGGTGTTGGTGATCGGAATGCTGATCAGGTGGATGAGGCAGAGCATCAGGCCAATCGCCAGCGGTGCGAAGCCGGCCGGCGCCTTGCCATGGGTCGCGCCCATGATCACGAACAGGAACAGCATCGTCAGCACGCCTTCGGCGATCAGCGCGGAGGCGATGCCGTATTTGCCCGGCGAGTGGTCGCCATAACCGTTGGCGGCGAAGCCTTTGATCACATCGAAGCCCGGTTTGCCGCTCGCGATCAGATAGAGCACCGCAGCGCCGAGGATCGCGCCGATCACCTGCGCCGCGATGTAAGGCACAACGTCGCCTGCCGGAAAACGGCCGCCGGCATAGAGTCCCACCGTCACCGCCGGATTGAGATGGCAGCCGGAGATGTGGCCGATGGCGTAAGCCATCGTGACCACCGACAGGCCGAAGGCGAGCGACACCCCGAGCAGGCCGATGCCGACCTCCGGAACGCCGGCGGCGATCACCGCGCTGCCGCAGCCTGCGAAAGTCAGCCAGAATGTGCCGATCAGCTCGGCCGTCAGTTTGCGTGTTTGCATGAAGCCCCTCAAAATGGATTGCGCGCCGAACGAATCGTGGCACCGCGCGGATTATGGAGACTGCGCACGGCGGGCGAAACCCGCCGGTCCGGTCAGGCTTAACGGTGCGTTGCCGGGGGAAGTAGGCCGATACCAGCCTCACGTCGCGTCGCGGCGACTCTCCTTGCGCATGATCTCATCCGAAAACCGGTTCCCACTTTTCGGCGGGATCATGCGCCGCACTTCCCCGCCATCGCCGTGTCGATCAGCGCGTTGGTGTCGTTCTCGAATTGCGTGAAGAACGACGGCTCGCTCTTCTTCAGGTCGCAGAGCAGCGCCATGTGGTCGGGCAGTTCGTAATTGAACGACGCGATCCAACTGGTGTCGCCCGCCGACGAGATCATCTCGTCATAGGCAAACATCATCTGCGCGACGTACCACTTGTATTGCTCGAACTTCACCGGGTCCTGCCGGATCTGCGCGTAATTCTCCGGCCGCAGGAATTCCGGATATTTCAGTCCCGCATTGCTGTAGGCGAGATAGACCTGCCGCGCATTGGCCTTGCGGCCGTTGATCTCGATCTGGCTCACCTGATACGTGATGAAGGCGAGCGCCAGCACCGCCGCGATCGCCGAGATCATCTGCGACAGGTTGCCGAAGGCCTGCCACCACTGCGCCGTCGTGTCCTTGCTGCCCGCCTTCGCCATGTCCGTTCCCTTGCTGCGGGACGGATTAAACCATGCGTACGGTGAGGGCGCTACACATCTACCACACCCACTCGTCATGCGCGGGCTTGACCCGCGCATCCATCATCTTCGTAAAAAGATGGATTGCCGGGTCAAGCCCGGCAATGACGAAGGAGGGGAAGCGGCGGGTCGCCTGCGCGCTTCCCCCACCGCCCCCCGCTACTGATTGATGCCCTGCGTCGTGCTGGGTGAGCCCACCGCCACCGTCGCCTTCTCGCCCTTGATCAGCTTCAGCCTAGCTGCCTCGGCGCATTCTCGCGTCACGATGAAATAGCGGTTCACCGCCTTGGTCCCGAGTTCGAACGGCGAGGGCTCGCCGTCCTTACGCGCCGCCATCAGCTTCACCTTGCCCGCCGCGTTGTCGAATTCCGAATGGTTGGTGATCAGCACGCTCGCGCCCGCGTCGGCGGCCGTCTTGCCCATCTTCTTCTGCGAGGCGATGTAGACGTCGAAATGCGCCGGGTCGTTGATGAAGTTGAAGGCGGTGCCGCCGTTATAGGCCACGGTCAGCGGCTTGCCCTTGTCCTTCACCTGGAAGATGAAGGAATAGGTGTCGTAGGTGTGGCCCGGCGTGGAAACCAGCGTCACCGACGTGTCGCCGAGCGTGATCTTGTCGCCGTCCTTCGCCACGATGTCGCGTGTCGGCTTGCCGTTCGGGAACGACAGCTTGGCGTCCTCGATCAGCTTCCAGTCCTTGTCGCCCATCACGATGCGGCTCTTGTAGGTCTGCTGCATCATGCGCGCGCCGGCGACATGGTCGCCGTGGGCGTGGCTGATCAGGGTGTATTTCACGTTGGCCGGGTCGAGCCCGAGCTTCTTCAGCCCGCCCGCGATCTCTTCCTCGGAGGCGTATTCATAGAGCGTGTCGATCAGGATGATGCCGTCGCTGGTGGTGAGCGCCCAGGCGGAATGGATCTTGGTGCCGAGCCAGTAGAGATTGTCGAACACCTTCGCGGGCTCGGCGAACCAGGCCGCGCGCGGTGGCGCGGGGCTCGGCGCCTTGTCGCCGCCCGGCGCGGTCTGCGGCGTGATGCAGATGCGCGCCAGCGTGCCGGTATAGTCGAAGCCCGCGGCTTCCTTGGCGGCGGCGAGGTGGTGGTCCACCGTCAGGTTCTTTTCCTGCGCTTTTGCTGTGCTGATGCCGATGAGCGCGGAGCTGGCAAGCAGGGCTGTGACGATGCGGCGTGTGGTCATGGCGTTTCTCCCTCAGTGCCGCCGCTGTCCGGGGATACCGTCGCGTTGGCTTATGATTGTGATGCGCTATTCGACGAGGACGGGGCAGACGAGTCAAGGGTCGGGTACGCCCTTACTTCGTCATTGCCGGGCTTGACCCGGCAATCCATCTTTTTACGAAGATGATGGATGCCCGGATCAAGTTCGGGCATGACGCGGAGGGGACGATGGCGCGCAACCCCACATCCCCGCGACCCCATGCGCCTATCGACTATGTTCTCCTTCCCCCACACCGGCCTATACTTCCCCACGCCACGTCAGAAAATTCAGCAAATAAAATCCGCCGCCCGCGCGGCCACCCAATGGGAGGATCGCCATGCTGCTCCGCAGTCTCACCGCGCTTGTGCTTCTAAGCTTCGCCGCGACCACGGGCTTCGCCCAGCAGCTGCAGCGGGATATCCCGGCGCCCCAGCCCGCGCCCGGCAAGGTCAAGCTGGAATGGCTCGGCCATGAATTCTATCGCCTCGTTTCGCCGAACGGCGTCGTGGTGGTCACCAGCCCCTGGCTCGGCAATCCCGACGGCCCGGTGCCGAAGGAGTCGCTCGCGCGCACCGACTTCATCCTGGTGCCGAATGCGCATAACGACGACATGGGCGCGCCGGAAGAGGTGCATCTCGTCTCCGGCGCCATGGTCTTCGCGCCCGGCCCGCTCGGGAAATGGCTGATCGACAACAGGGGGCTGAAGCAGGAGAGCTTCCGCCGCGCCGGCATCGGCGACCTGGTCGAGGCCAAGGGCCTGCAATTCCGCTTCCTGCCGAGTCATCACGACAACACCTTGCCGAACGGCGCCGACGGCGGCCCGGCCGCGGCGTTTCTCGTCCGCTTCGAGAACGGCTTCACGGTTTTCTACTGCGGCCATTCGACGATGATCTCCGAGCTGGCGCTCTATGCCCAGATCTACCAGCCCGACGTCGTGATCCTGGGGCTCACCAACTCCGCGCCGGAATTCGCCCAGGTGGCCAAGCTTCTTTCCACCGGCAATCCGAAGCTCAAGCAGGTAATCCCGAGCCACCAGCGCCCGAACGCGCCGGTGCTCGCGGAGGGCAAGAAGGCGCTCGAGGCCGTCGGCCTCGGCGACAAGTGGTTCCTGCCGGAGCTGCGGCTCGCATATGAATATGGCGGTGGCTAGGAGCGCGGGCGCGGATGCGTTCGGTACGATAGCAGTGGGATGCGGCGGCAGGTTGCGCCTAACGCATGCTACTGCCTTGTAATTCGCAGACGGTGGCGCGGCTTTCCGGAGTTCGGTCGCATCTGGGTGCCGAGTGACCGTCGCTACTTATAAATATCCTGTCCTGCTGTAAGAGACGGAAAGAGCCTTCATCGATCCTCGGCGTATCTCTAGTACCGAGAGCGCTTTCCAAGATATTTTTCCGAGGATAGGAAGCAAATTGCTCTCGCGATAATTTCCCCGAGTCGAAAAGTCTCTGGGCTTCGGAATGATCAGTCGTAATTCTTCTAATTCCATTATTGCAGTGCAACTGCGATCCTGCTGTCACCGCAATGAACGAACGTCAATTGCATCTGATGTATCAATGCAGCAGACAGAGTTGTCGCCATGCCTCTGAGCTTGTTATCGGATTGCATCTCCCGCAATTCGGAATGAATTGATGTAGCGATCCGCGCCAGACTTGTTTCCGGATTTTTCGAGATTGCTTCTTGTAGACGTCCGATGGCTAAGCGAGAGGCTGTTTTGCCTCCTTCGTGACCGCCTAAACCGTCAGCAACGCCAATTAACAGATATTCCGCACGAAATTCTTCGTTGATTATGCTGTCTTCATTTTCTGCGCGGGGGCCTTGCTCGGAAAGTGATGCGCTATCGAAATTCATTTGCAGATTTCGCTCAGCGGTTTGACTAACAGAGGATGCATGGATGAACGATTTGCGTCGATGGAATGTTCTAAGATGCCTATGAGTTTGCAAATATTGTAATCATCCGCGCGAAATTCAATCGCAAGGCGTTTTGCCGATTGATCATCCATCTCTGCGTTGCATAAATTTAAAAATTTCCATTCCACATACCAGCGATTATGAGAAACTCCCATTTCAAGGAGCGCCAGCAAGCATTCTGCCGCTGCGGCGACGCCGCATCGTTGGATAAATATCTCAAGCCTGTTCGCAATGCCGTCGCAAGAGTCAAAATTAAACCCAGACTTTTTTACCCACTGGGCATAGGCGGTGGCCAGTCTGTTCGCTTCCTCCGGTGCGTCAGTGCAAACCTCATTGATCCTCTCGGCGGTCAGTTTGATCAAGAGTGCTCGCGTGATATCTGCTGATTTGTTGTCTTCAAGTAGCCCTACAAAATCTTTCCAGAACCCCTTTGGGCATGCGGTGTCCGCTTCTAATATTTTAAGTAACGCCTCGGCATTTTTATTACCTAACGCGGGGGCAGTCGGATCTATCGATACAATTGCATCCAAGACGGCCTTCGCGGTTTTAAATCTACGTTTAGCGTCGCTGCGGGTGCAATTCAGAAGGATAGCTGAATAGTCGCCTTCTTCGCGTATTTCTTGGCATGGGACACGATCTCCCGCGCCAATCATTTCGTGGAGCACGCAGCCCAGTGAAAAGATATCTGATTGCGGAGACGCCCTTCTCAAGTCAGCCGTAATTTCAGGAGCCGTAAAATAGTCCGAACCTTTCTTCATGCCGGGTTGCGTTAGCTTTGAGAGCGTAGAATCCTTTTGCGAAATCAATCCGAAATCACTTATCGCGTAATAGGAATTTTCACCTTCACCGAAGCGTAAGATATTTTGGGGCTTAAGATCGCGGTGGTAAATTTCGATAGAATGCATCTCTGCCAAGCCAGCAACCACATCGCTAATGACGGCGAGGAAGCGCCCGCCTACCGATTTGTCGGCTGAGATGTCGGAAGCCAGTGTGCCATCCGCTACTGGCATCAAGTAAAATGGGGGGGTCGGCGTCAAGGTCTCCCCCGATAACTGGCACGATGTTTTTATGCGATAAACTTTGTTGTAGTTTTGCTTCTCGAATGAAGCGCTTCTTCACGTTTTGCTCTAGCTCTTTCGGTAAGGACTGGTTCACGGAGAAAGTTTTGCGCGCATATTGTTTTTTATTCTCGTCTTCGACGAGATCAACGTTCCCGAAGCCGCCAGAATCTAGATGCTTAATGCTCTTTAGCGCCATAACAAAGGTCCCAGCTAAACTTCGCGACACCAAGGCCTATCATCTTTACGTCACGCTCGGCGAGGGGGTGCCAACGGTGATTGATGGACGGGGCAACTCGGTACCCATGTGAGTGACCGGCTGTCCGTCGTGGTCAAGGCGGCTCTGGATTTGCCCAGTAGGCTCCCGTTACACCGGCATCGTTTCCAACAGGGTGCCAAAGCCCTTCACCGGCTGGCGCACATGCAGCCGCTTCTGGATTTCCCACACCCGCGCCGCGGTCGCCTGCACCACCGGAACGCCGAGGTCCTGCTCCAGCGCCTCGATGATGCTGAGCGTGTCGAGGCCTGAGCCCAGGATGTAGATCGCGTCCGCACTCGCTTTGTGCTTGAGGAAGGCGTTCTTGATCAGCCCGTAGAGCATTTCCGGCGGCAGGTTGGGAATCCCGGCGAAGGACACGTCGATGGTGGCCATTTCGGCGACGCTGATGCCGCTGTCCTCGAAATATTTCGCATAGGCCTTGTTGAGGTCCTGCCCGAAGGCGGCGACGCCGAACAGCTTCTTCACCTTCATCGCCTTCAGCACGTTCACCTGGTTCTGCGACGAGGTGAACATGTCGGTCTTGTATTTTTCCTTCCAGCCCTCGACCAGCTTCGTTTCTCCTTCCGGCCCGAGGATCATGAAGGGCGGCGCGCCCTCGATGCTGATCAGGTTGTATTTCTGCGACGCCAGATAAGCGATGTTCTTCTCGTAATTGTCGAAGCCGCGCTGCATCTCCTCCCGGGTGCCCTCGCTCAGGTTGAGATAGGTCACCGCAAGGCCGACGCCGACGGGCAGCAGGCGCGCGATCTCCACCAGCACCGGGTCATTGGCGCGCGGCTTCACCAGGCCGACAAGGCCGCGCCAGTTCGTGGCGTGCGTCGGGCCGGCAAGCAGGCCGAGCGCGGGCGTAGCGGCGGCGGCGAGGCCGACACTTGCCGCGCCGCGCAGGAAGCAACGCCGCCCGAACATGCCGGATGCCGCGTGGGATGAAAGCTGAGCGGATAAAAGCTTGGTCATGGAATCCTCCCGGATGAGATTGTTTGTTGGTGATGGTCGTGAAGCCATCGTTGGCGCGAGCGTAATCCAGGAAAACGCGGCTTGCGAGTCTCGAAAAACCCGATGACGCGACGCCGCCCGGCGCAATTAACATGCGGTTGTTCTCGCGCCAGTGCGGTGGATGCTGGCTCTCTTGCGCTTCTGCACAGCGCGCTATGCACAGGCGACGTTTTGCTCGCCTTCCAAACAGATGGGTTTAAACTTGGCCTTGTCCCGCTCGGCGAGGGCGCCTCCGGAGGCGTTTCAGAGACGGAGTGGGATGCGGCGCCTGCGGATGTGCTTCGCAAGCCATCTCCGGGAGGCCTCGGTCGCTGTCCGCTCCTACTACGAGGGGCTGCCTTCAATGGCTGGACGGGAGCGCAGCAACGGCGGCGAAAGCCGCCAACGAGCGAAAGCTTCTGCGCGCCCGGAAGCATGGTTGCCGGGGACACAAAACGCCGCAGGTGGAGCGCCGGAAGGCGACATGCCCCGCGAGAGCGTTTCGCAAACGCAACGCGGACGGCATGGCCGCCATTGGCGGATCCCTAAGACTGGCGCCTTCCGGCGCTCCGCCCCCTCGCACTTCAGGGGGCACGGGGGAGTCGACCCCCGCATAAAGCGACTCTGAAAACCACTCTGCGCTTGCGCGGAGCCGATCAAACACGCCTGCATGATGGAGAAGGAACAATGGAGCAGACGCCCTCTTTTTACGACGCGGTGATGGCCGCGCTCGCGCCGAAGCCCGATGCCGCAACGCTCCGCCGCCGGCTCGCGCAGCAGGTCGCGGCCTTTCCCGGCCGCTGGCACCTCTGCGACAACCGCGCCTGCCGGCGGCATCGCCGCTGCGCTTCGGTCTATCTGGAATGCGCCGTGCATGTGCTCACGCGCGACCAGCAGGCGGCAACGCTGGCGCAGCTGCAGCAGGCGCTGGAGGGCTGCAAGTGACGAACCCAACCGCGCGTCATTCCGGGGCGCAGCGAAGCTGCGAACCCGGAATCCAGACACAAACCGCGCCGCTGGATTCCGGGTCCGCGCTTTGCGCGTCCCGGAATGACGGGAGTGGCAGACGCGCATGCCTTCGCCCTTTAACCCCTTCAAATCCCCGCACGCTTGCGATAGCCTGCGATTCAAGCGCCTGGCGACGGGCGTGACGGCGTGAGGGAGCGTCGATTTGAACGTACATGTGGCGAATGTTGACGTGCCGAATGTGCACGTGCCTTTAAGCGGTTTCCCGGCCCTGGTGCTCAACGCGGACTTTCGTCCGCTGAGCTATTACCCGCTCTCGCTCTGGTCCTGGCAGGACGCCATCAAGGCTGCGTTCCTGGAACGCGTGAACATCGTCGCCAATTACGAACAGGCCGTGCACAGCCCGAGCTTCGAGATGAAGCTGCCCAGCGTGGTCTCGCTCAAGACTTACGTGAAGCCCTCGACGCATCCGGCCTTCACGCGGTTCAACGTGTTCCTGCGCGACCGGTTCTCCTGCCAGTATTGCGGCGCGCGCGACGATCTCACCTTCGATCATCTGGTGCCGCGTTCGCTCGGCGGCATGACGACGTGGTCGAACGTGGTCGCCGCCTGCTCGGGCTGCAACCTGCGCAAGGCCGACAAGACGATGGCTCAGTCGGAGATGTATCCGTCGCAGATGCCTTTCCAGCCGAGCGTGCAGCATTTGCATCGCAACGGCCGGCTGTTCCCGCCGAACTATCTGCACCAGAGCTGGATGGACTATCTCTATTGGGATACGGAGCTCGAGCCGTAGGGCACTTGCTCAGTTTTCTTTTCGTCATGCCCGGGCGCATCCTTCATTCTCAGCCGTCATGGCCGGGCATAGCCCGTCGAAGACGGGCGTAAACGCCCTGATGTCCCGGCCATCCACGTCTTACTTTGCTGCACGAAGAACGTGGATGCCCGGCACAAGGCCGGGCATGACGAGAAGAGAGGTGGAGACAAATGGCGTCTTTCGCCGCATTGAGCGGGTCGCCCAGGTCGTGCATAACCACTGCGCCGGGTGAAACGAGGTCGATGATGCTCAGATATATGATCGCTGCACTGGTTGCCCTGTTGCTGCTGCCGCAGGCGGCGCAGGCCGCGCAATGCGGCGGCGACTTCAACAATTTCATCGGCCAGATCTCGCGCGAGGCGCAGGGGCAGGGCGTGTCGCCCCAGGTGATCCAGAGCGCCTTTGCCGGCATCACGCCCGATGGCGCCGTGATGGCCTTCGACCGCAGGCAGAAGGCGAGCTTCAGCACGCCCGACTTCCAGAAATTCATCTCCACCCGCATCGGTCCCGGCCGCATCAACGGCGCGAAGCAGCGGCTTTCGAAAAACGCGCAGCTGTTCGCCCGTGTCGAGCAGCAATTCGGCGTGCCGAAGGAATTGATCGTCGCGATCTGGGCGATGGAAAGCGATTTCGGCACCGGCGACATCGGCAAGCTGCCGGTGGTCCGCACGCTCGCCACGCTGGCGCATGACTGCCGCCGCACCGAGCGCTTCCAGGGCGAACTGATCGCGTCGCTCAAGATCCTGCAACGCGGTGATCTGACGATGCAGACGATGATCGGCGCCTATGCGGGCGAGCTCGGCCAGACGCAATTTCTGCCGTCGAACTACATCAAGTACGGCGTCGACTTCGACGGCAACGGCCACATCGACCTGCGCAAGAGCGTGCCGGACGTGATCGCCTCCACCGCCAACCTGCTGAAGGGGAGCGGGTGGCAGCGCGGCCAGCCCTACGACATGGGCACGCAGAATTTCGAGGTGATGCGCGAGTGGAACAAGTCCGAGGTCTACCGTCGCGCGCTGGTCTATTTCGCGCAGCAGTTACACTAGCCGATCACGCGCTTGCGCGAAGATCGGCAAACAAAAAGATCACGCCGCCTGCGCGAAGATCGGCACTAAGGAGATTACTCGACGCCGTCGACGAGTCTGAAGTCGCGCTCCGCGCCGTTGCCGAGCGCCTTCATCGCCTCCTGATAGGCCGGGCTGTCGTGACAGGCTTTCGCGGCTGCGACGCTTTCGAACTCGATGACGATGGTGCGTTCCTTGATGCCCTGCTCGTACGCATGCGCCGCGGTGCCGCGTGCCAGGAATTTTCCCCCCGCCGCTGCAATCGCCGGGCCCGCCAGTTTCGCGTAAGCCGCGACCGCGTCTGGATTGCTGATCGAGCGGTAGAAGTTCACCCAGTAGCCCTTCGCCATGTCTCGTTCCTCTTGCGTGTCGTGAGTGATGCTATTTTTTCTTCGCCCCGGTGCGCACCAGGGTTTCGATCTTCAGCGGCGGGCGGCCGGATTTCTCCGCGATCTCGCGGTCCTGTTCCATCAGGAAGCCCCGCGCGGGCTCGTCCTTGTCCAGCCCGCCGAGCAGCTCCGCCGGCACGCGCCGGTTCGAGCGCTGCGAGCCGTCCTCGTAGACCACATCGAAAAACACGAATTCGCCCTTCGGATTGGTGCCGGGTTTCTTCGCCATGCGAATGCTCCTTGTTATTGGTGGCGCACGCTTTTTTGGGGGCGCATGCACGGGCCAGAAAGGCCCGAAAAGGGCCTGTAGAGTCGCCTTGCGGGCGGTTTAAGCCCGCCGGAGGTATTTTGCAAATCCCCTAAAATGCGGGCTTTCTGGTCTGCGCAGCCCTGCCAGATGACGCCTGTATAAAGAGAGGGTCATGGCCAGCCGAACCGAGATCGAACAGGCGCTCATGCGGCTGGCGCCGAAGCTGCCGCCGCACGAGTTCGGCACGGTGATCGATCATGCGCGCGACAGCCCCGGCCTCAAGGTCGCATCGCCGGAAAATGCCGCCTGGCTGTCCCTCGTCGCCTATGTCCGCCACGCCCTCACCGACTACGACGCGCTTTTGGCCCAGGGCTACGACCACGACAGCGCGCGGTTCTTCGTCGCCGCCGAGATGCAGGACATCCTGGAGGGGTGGGACGTGCGGCGGAAACTCGGTGCCGGGGAGTGACCGCCTCCGTCGATCGAAAAGTTGGTGGGGTCGCGTTGACGAAGTTTTCACCATGCGGGTGCGCAAGGAGGCGACAAGCGCAACGCGGTTTTGCAGAACATTAAGAATAACAAATTTATCGGTTTTCATCGCCGCCCGCGTTAATGCGCATCAAATACTGTGACGGTAGTCTCCAGCGAGAGAAAACTTTCATTTTGAATGTTTGTTGAGAGGCGCGGATGGAGTCAGGGTTCAATCGCGGAGCAGGCGGCGCGCCTTCTTATGCGCCCGCGCCTTCTCGTCCGGCTAATTCTCCTTACGCCGCGCCGATCCAGGCAGCGCCGCAGCCTGCGATGCCGCAACCCGTCGCAGCGCCCCGGCCCGTCGCACCGCAGGTCGCTCCGGCTCCCGTGGCTGCCGCGCCGCAAACGGCTCCGTCCTATGCGCCTACTCCCGCTCCCATCGCCGCCCCGGTGCTGGAACCGATCGGCCGCGTTATCTCCATCAGCGGCGCCCAGGCCTCGATCGCGCTTACCGTTGGCCGTAGCTTGACGGACAAGGCGCAGGCCAAGGTCGGTAAATTCATCGGCATCCTGAGCGGCAAGGCCATCGTCATCGGCCTGGTCACCGAGATCACCGAGCAGAGTCATCCGGGGCAAGGCATAGTTGCCTCCATCGACCTTGTCGGTGAAATGAAAACCGGCACGAAGAGTTTCCAGCGCGGCGTGACGGAATATCCGTCGATCGGCGATGGCGCGGTCATGCTGACGGAACGCGAACTCCGCCAGGTCTATGGTGAGCCTGGCCCCGACACGATCCAGGTCGGCCAGCTCCAGCAGGACGGCACGGTCGGCGTCAATATCGATATCGACGATTTGCTGAGCAAGCATTTCGCCATTCTCGGCACCACCGGTGTCGGCAAATCGAGCGGCGTTGCGGTCGTGCTGCAGCAGGTTCTGCAGAAGCGTCCGAACTTGCGCATCTTCCTGCTCGATCCGCACAACGAATACGGCCAGTGCTTCGGTGCCAAGGGCCAGGTGCTGACGCCGAACAATTTGCGCCTGCCGTTCTGGCTGTTCAATTTCGAAGAGACCATCGACGTGTTTTTCGGCGGCCGTCCTGGCATCGACGAGGAAGTCGAAATTCTGGCCGACGTCATTCCGCTGGCGAAGAGCGCCTATCTGACGTACCGCGCAAATCCCGCGGACCGCAGCGCACTGGTCAAGAAGAAAGATACCAACAGCACCGGCTTCACCGCCGACACGCCCGTGCCCTACCGCCTCGAGGATCTGATCAACCTCCTCGACGAGCGCATGGGCAAGCTGGAAAACCGCACCTCGCGCACGGTCTATCACAAGCTCATCGGACGCATTCAGACGGTCCGCAACCATCCGCGCTACGCCTTCATGTTCGAGAATGCCAACATCGGCGGCGACACCATGGCCGAGGTCTTGGGTCAGCTCTTCCGGTTGGCGCCCGATGGCCGGCCGATGACCATCATGCAGATGGCGGGTTTCCCAGCCGAGGTCGTAGACTCCGTCGTCTCGGTGGTCTGCCGCATGGCCTTCGATTTCGGTTTGTGGAGCGATGGCGTTTCGCCGTTGCTGTTTGTTTGCGAGGAAGCGCACCGCTACGCACCGGCCAATTCCAAGGTCGGCTTCGGCCCGACGCGCCGCGCGCTCTCGCGCATTGCCAAGGAAGGCCGCAAATACGGTGTGTTCCTCGGCCTCGTGACGCAGCGCCCGGCGGAAATCGATCCGACCATCATTTCCCAGTGCAACACGTTGTTCGTGATGCGCATGTCGAACGATCGCGACCAGGCACTGATCAAATCCGCCGTGTCGGATGCCGCGGCCAACCTGCTCACCTTCGTGCCGTCGCTCGGCACCCGCGAAGTTTTCGCGTTCGGTTCGGCGGTGGCGGTTCCTACGCGTCTTACGTTCAGCGAACTGCCGGAGGCCTTGCGTCCGAGCAGTGAGGCGGCGGGCAACACCAACGGGCAGGCCGTCGTCGAAAAGGGCCTGATTGAAACCGTAATCGAACGCTGGCGCGGCTCCACCATGAGCCAGAAGAACGGCGCATTCGACGAGGATTACGGCGCTGGCGAGCAAGGGGTCCCGATGCAGGGCGATACGCAGGTGCCGTTGCAGCCTGCTGCCGCCGCGGGTCTCGATCCGAACCGCTTCCGCACCTTGCGCAAGCCGCTCGATGCAGCGCTTGGCGGCGCCGACGGCGCGCCGCAACCCAATCGTTTTCGCTGAAGTCTGAATCAACTTCGTTGAATCAGACTTTTCGCTTTTTCTTTAGGGGGGCTGATCTTGACCGAAAACCGGTGCCCACCCCGGATCAAGTCCGGGACAGGCTTTTTCGGGATCATGCCCTCGATCAGACGACGAGCGTGAGTTTCTGCGCCGCGCGGGTGATGCCGGTGTAGAGCCAGCGATCGCGACTGTCGGGGAAGGCGAAGCTTTCGTCGAACAGCACGACGTCGTCCCACTGCGACCCTTGCGATTTGTGCACGGTCAGCACATAGCCGAAGTCGAATTCGTCGTAGCGCTTGCGCATCTGCCAGTCGAGCTGATCGATCGCGCCGGTGAAACATTCCGGCCGCACGGAGACGGCAACCGCCTTTGTGCCGAAGTCATCGGGCAACAACCGCATCTTCAAAATCTGCTTGCGTGTGGTCGGTGCAGTTTTTACCGTCCAGAGGCTGCCATTAAACAGTCCCTTCTTGCGGTTGTTCCGCAGGCAGACCAGTTTGTCGCCGGCCGCGGGGAAGACGCCTTCGAAGCCGCGGCGCTCGCGCATGCGGGTATTGTAGGCACGCCGCGTGGCATTGCGGCCGACCAGCACCTGATCGGCATCGACCACGCGCTGCGGGTCGAGTTCGTCTTTCCGCACCACTTGCGTGTCGCCATAGATTCCCGGCTTCGGCCGTTCGCCTGCACGCACCTCCATCGACAGCCGGATGATCGGATTGTCGAACGCCTGCCGGTGCACTTCGGTCAGCATGGCGTCGGGCTCTGCCTCGGTAAAATAGCCGCCGCCCTGGATTGGCGGGAGTTGTGCCGGATCGCCCAGCACAAGCACCGGCACGCCGAATGACATCAGGTCGCGCCCGAGGTCTGCATCGACCATCGAGCATTCGTCGATCACGATCAGCTTGGCTTCGGAAGCGGGGGCATCTTCGTTGAGGACAAACTCCGGCACTTCCTCGC
The DNA here is from genome assembly GCA_947481685.1 of Bradyrhizobiaceae bacterium. Lineage (GTDB taxonomy): Bacteria > Pseudomonadota > Alphaproteobacteria > Rhizobiales > Xanthobacteraceae > CANKHA01. The sequence goes on along the minus strand of CANKHA010000024.1, from coordinate 1,999 downwards.
CGCTTTCGCGCGCGCGGTAGATCAGGCTGTGGATGGTGGAGGCCTTGGCGCAGCCTTTGCTTCGCATCACCATCGCGGCCTTGCCGGTGAAGGCGGCGAATTTCACTTCGCCATCGACGCCCTCGGCGATGGTCTGCGCCAGCGTCGTCTTGCCAGTGCCGGCATAGCCGAACAGGCGAAATATCGGAGGCGTGCCCCGTGTACCGGGTTTCGCCTTCATCCAATCGGAGATGGCGCGCAGCGCGGCGTCCTGGTGCGGGGTGAATTGCGGCATGGATACGATCAGCGGCGATTTGAGCGCGAAGTCAACCCCGCGCAAATTCGAGGTACCAAAACCTTGCGAGGGGGCTGTTCCAGTCCCATGTAGCGAGCATGGCAAGCTACGACACCCGCGATTTTTCCTTCACCTTTTCTGCTCCGCGCACCCGGGCGCAGCGGATTGCGCGAATCGAAACGCTCGCAACGATGCTCGACACCGCATTCATTGTCCCGGGCACCAATTTCCGCTTCGGCTTCGACGGCTTGATCGGCCTCGTTCCAGGCATTGGCGACGCGGTCACCACCGCGCTGTCATTATGGCTGGTGAAGGAAGCGCATGCGCTTGGTGCGCCCAAACACCTGATCGTGCGGATGCTCGGCAATATCGCGATCGACGGTGTGGTCGGTGCGGTACCGCTGTTGGGCGATGCTTTTGACCTGGTCTGGAAGTCGAACCGCCGCAACATGCATCTGCTGCGGGGCCATCTCGATCGCGAAACCGGCCGCTAGCGGCACCCAATTCCACGGAACCTTCGCGCAGGTCACCCGTTGTTGTGGGGACGTGCGGCAGCCAGTCCGGCTGCCTGAACGCAAGGAACATTTCATGCAGAACAAGGTCCTGACGGTGGGCGCCGTAATCGGCGTCCTCATGCTTCCCGCTGCCGCGTATGCGCAAAGCGGTGTGGCGGCTGGCGCCACCACGGGCGCAGTCGGCGGCGCGATTGTCGGCGGTCCGGTGGGCGCAGTGGTGGGCGGTGTCGGCGGCGCGGTTGTTGGCGGGATTGCCGATTCCAGCCGCCTGCAGTTCCGCACCTATGTGGTCGAGCAGAAGCGGCCTTCCTACACCTATTCTCAGCAGGTCGTGGTTGGTGCGGAATTGCCTGAGCAGGGCGTGACTTACTACGAAGTGCCGCAACAGTATGGCGCTACGCAGTATCGTTACACGGTGGTGAACAACCGCACCGTGCTGGTCGATCCGCAGACCCGCCGCGTGGTGCAGGTGATCGAGTAAACGACAAAAATAATTTGTGACGAAAAGCCCGGCCTCGCGCCGGGCTTTTCCTTTTGGCGGGTTGTGCACAAAAATCGAGCGATATCGATTTAATGTGTGCGGTGCAGCAATCGGCGATTTTGTGCTGGAACTGCAGCCTATTGTCGGGGATTATCTGGTGCATAACCGCGGCATCGTCTTTCCAAAAAAGGCAATGCAGCGGAAACTCCGCGCGATTCAGCTGTGGCTGAGATTTAAAAACAGGGGCGTTCCTATGAAAAAGCTTGGTCTCTCTCTCGCATTGTGTGCTGCTTTCTCGTTCGTTGCCATTCCCGCCATGACCACGTCGGCCGATGCAGCCGGCAAGAAGAAGCCGAAGGCCGCTAAGGTCGAAGTCTCGAAGAAGAGCGGCGGCCCGGCACCGGCATCGGTTGTCTATTTCAACAGCTGCGCTTCTAACGGCGCGAGCTACGGCCTCGTGATTGGCTCGGTGAGCGCCGTCGGTTGCGGCCTGTTCTGGGCCGTGCCGGCTCTCGTCCAGTCGTTCATCTGGCGCGGCTAGTCGCTTCGACAGCGTCAATAACGGAAAGGCCCCGCTCAGGCGGGGCCTTTTTTCGTTGGTGACTTTGTGCGTGTGACTAGAGCGCAGCTTCCCGCCACTTGATCCCGCATCCCATACTCGGGATCTGCTCCTGCGGTCCTTTGCCGGTCTCGGCAATCTGTTGCATCGCCTCGAACAGATCGCGCCGT
>CANKHA010000023.1 GCA_947481685.1 Bradyrhizobiaceae bacterium | reverse complement strand
TTTGGCAGGCTCAAGGACTGGCGGCGCATTCATACCCGTTACGACCGATGCGCCCACACCTTCATGTCAGCAATCTGCATCGCGGCCGTCGTCATCTTCTGGCTATAAACAATGAGTCCTGAGCCTAGCGATCACAAACGTATTACCGGCGCTTTCGTTCCAGAGCCCGCAATCGCCATGAATTTGAGTTGAAACTGCGGCGAAAGCCGCTTCCTCAGCCGTTTAACGGCCGGGCAGGACCAAAATCTTTGGCGCTGGGGGCAACGTCGCTCGCGACAGGGTCACGGTCGGGACGGGTGACGTCTCGACCTCCCAGGATTGATTGCGCACGCGGTCAAGAAAGCGCTGCAGCGTGTACAGGCTGAAATAATGCATCGGGATCATCAGCGGCGCTTTCAGCGACCGCAGCACGTCAATCATGCCTTCGAGATCCAGGGTTAAATTGCCATCGACCGGCACCAGGACCACATCGACCCGCCCCATCTCATCGAGTTGCTGCGGGTTCAACGTGTGATGCAGATGTCCGAGATGCGCGATGCAGAGGCTTCCCACTTCGAAAATAAAAATCGAATTGCCATGACGTTGCGTGCCGCCTGAAAAATCGCGGATATTTGTCGGCAGGTTACGGACCCGAACATCCTGCACCTGCAGATCGTAACGCGCCGGCATCTCTCCCGCAGCCCAGCCGCGCAACACATGCGGAATGGCCGGGTTGGGGTGCTCGCTGAAATGGGTGTCGTGTGCCCGGTTCATGGTGGCGATGGTCGGCACCCCGGGCAGCTGCACGTAGTCGTTGTAGTCGGTCGCGATCTGCACGGATTGCGGACTCTCGATCAGGAAGGTCGAGTGCCCTGCGTAAGTCAGACGCACCTGATCGGGTGTGAGATTGGCGAGCCGCAGCGAAGTGGGAATGACGCGTGGGGTTTGCGACGCCACCAGCCCGGCGCAGCCCTCGCGCATGTCCGGTTTGACGGATGGTGTCTGCGCGCGGGCCGGCGTTGCGCACGCCAGAAACACTATTGTTAGCAGGGAAATCATGAGACGGCAGAGGATCATGGACTGCTCGCTGCGCATTGCGCAGGAATGCTGCCACGAAAGCCTTCGTCCCGTCACCGCAAAAAAGAACGGCACCCGAGGGCGCCGTTTTATCAATCGATCCTGATGCCGTGGGTCAGCGCATCGAAACGATCAAACCCTTCTGCGTGGTAACCACCCAGCGGCCGTCCTGCCGCGTGATGGTCTGGACCTTTCCAGCGCCCGGCAGATCAGCGCCCGGCATGACTTCGTAGAGTTCGTTTCGGTTCTCGATCAGCGCCCGGCCGCGGTAGACCTCGCGCACGACCCAGCCATCGAGCGTGGCGAGTTTCGCTTGATCCTTTGGTGCGGCGGCTGCCGTGCGGTCCGGAATCGAGCCGGTGATGTCACGCGAAACGGCGGCGTTTGGTGCGGCAGCGGCTGGAGCGGCTGTGAGGCGCTTTTCAATCCGTCCGACGCTTTCCGTCAAAGCCGCGATCTTGGCTGCCGGGTCTGCCTGCGCCTTGTCACTGCGGTCGAAGCGTTCGTTGATCTTCGCCATCTGGGTGCTGGCGGATTTACTGGAAGCCTCGACGCTCGTCTTCAGCGCCGCGACGTCCTTGGTCACTTGCGTCAGCGCCACTTGCAGGGCGCGATTCGGTTCTGCCGGGTCGGCTTTGGGAGCGGCAGCCGTCAGGCTGTACGTGCTGGCTGATCCGATCAGGCCGCCGAGCGCCAATGCGATGGCAACCGAGGCTGCGATCGCAGCGTACCGGCGGTATTGAATCCACGGCGTATAGATCGTCATCGGGAAGCTGATGACCTTGTCGGTCTTTTCCGGAGCAGCTTCGGCTTTGTCCGCAGCGGCGGGCTTGTTGTCGCTGGGCTTTGACTCTGCCGCCGCGGCCTGCACAGGCTTTTCTTCCGCGCTGGACGAGGCGGAATCAAAAATCGGCTCTTGCTTATCCATGGGAATCCCCGGGGTTCGGTAGTTCACCAATTGGTAACCATGCCTGGTTACCAATTGGTTACCGTGCCCGGAGGGGGCAGAGCGCAAGCTGGCTAGAGCGCGAGGCCGTTTTCGGCTGCGAGCGCCTTCAGCGGCGTTTGCGGCCGGGCCCCGATATGCTGGATGACTTCGGCTGCCGCCAGGCTGCCGAGCCGGGCTGCGCTGACCGGGTCTTTCCCGCGCGCCAGGCCGAACAGGAAACCCGCCGCGAACAGGTCGCCGGCGCCGGTGGTATCGACCAGTTGCTCCACCGGAAAAGCGCGGACCACTTCGCTGCCCTTGCGGTTGACGATGAGGCAGCCCTTCTCGCTGCGCGTGACGGCCGCAAGCCTGACGTCCTTTTTCAGTTCGACCACGGCCTCGTCGAAATCCGAGGTCTGATAAAGCGACTTCAACTCAGCCTCATTGGCGAAGATCAGATCGACGGTGCCCTTGCGCATCAGCCCGAGGAATTCGTCGCGCCAGCGGTCGACGCAAAAAGCGTCCGAAAGGGTCAACGCGACCAGCCGCTTGGCCTCATGTGCAGCGGCAGCGGCCTTGAGGAACGCATCCTTGGCGTTCTTCGGATCCCAGAGGTAGCCCTCGAGATAGGTCACGGCCGCAGAGGCAACCTTCTCGGGATCGATGTCGTTCGGATGCAGATCCTGCGCCGCGCCGAGATAGGTGTTCATCGTACGCTGGCCGTCCGGCGTGACCAGGATGTAGCAACGCGCGGTGGATGGCCCATCGGACGACGGTGCGTTGTCGAAGGCGACGCCCGCGGCGCGGATGTCATGGATGAAGGTATGGCCCAGCGTATCGTTTTTAACCTTGCCGACAAAGGCTGCGCGTCCGCCGAAGCTCGCCAGCCCCACTGTGGTATTCGCCGCCGATCCCCCGGAGATTTCAATCGCCGGCCCCATAGCGTCATAGACCGCTTCGGCGCGCGCCTCATCGATCAGCGTCATCGCGCCTTTGGTCATCTGCTGCTGGACGAGGAATTCCTCGTCGGCACGGGCAATGACATCGACAATGGCGTTGCCGATTCCAAGAATATCGATATGCGGATTGGCCATAAGGAACTCGCGTGAGGAAACGTCACTATAGCGAGCGAACAATCGCGGGCAAGCAAGACAATTGTGAGGCGTGACGCGCGCGCTTATAAATCAGCCTCGGGGGACCGCATGTCACTTGCGCGTAATGTTGCGACGGTAGGCGGTATCACCCTTTTGTCGCGCCTCCTGGGCTTCGTCCGGGACATGCTGATCGCCGCGGTGTTCGGCACCGGTATCCGGGCAGACGCTTTCTTCGTCGCTTTCCAGTTCGCCAGCCTCATCCGCAAATTGCTTGCCGAAGGCGCGATGAATTCCGCGGTCGTGCCGCTCTATCTGCGCGCGCGCGACCAGGGCGGTGAAACCGCTGCCGCCCGTTATGCGGGGCAACTTATCGGTACACTCACCCTTGCGTTGGCCGGATTGACAGTTCTCCTGGCGCTGGCCATGCCGCTGGTCATTGTCGTGCTTGCGCCGGGTTTTGCTTTCGGCGATCCGCGTTTGCCCATGGCGGTTGAGCTGGCGCGGCTGATGTTGCCCTTCCTGGCCTTGTCCGGTCCGCTTGCGGTCCTGATGGGTGTGCTCAACGCCAATCACCGGTTTGCGAATGCCGCGCTGGTTGCCGTGGTTTTCAACGCCGTCATGCTGTCGGCGATTGGCGTGGTGTTCTGGCTGCAATCCGGGGATAGCGCATTGTCGGGACGCATCGTCGCCGTCAGCGTTGCGGTCGCGGGGCTGGCGCAACTGATGCTGGTGGGTATCGCCGTCCGGCTCGGGCCTGCGCGGGTGACGCCGCTCAGCGTATCCTTCGGCGCGCCGGTGCGGCGGTTTCGGGCACTGGCCGTGCCCGGGCTGGTCGCCAGCGGTATTCCACAGATCACCATCATCGCCGCGACGATGGTGGCGTCCGCATCACAGAGCGCAGTGTCATGGCTCTATTACGCCAACCGGCTGATCGAACTGCCGCTCGGCATTGTCGGCATTGCGATCGGCACGGTGATGGTGCCCGCTTTCACGCAGGCTTTGCGCTGCGGCGATAAAATCGAACTGGCGGCGGCGGAATCGCGCGGTCTGGAGATCGCGATGCTCCTGGCGCTGCCGGCAGCGGTCGGACTTGCGGTGCTGGCATCGCCGATTGTCGCGGTGCTGTTCGAACGCGGCGCTTTCACGGCGTCCGACACCACGGCGACAGCAGCCGCGCTGAGCGCGCTTGCACTGGGTGTTCCGGGTCATGTGCTGACGAAAGCGTTTTCGTCCATCTTCTTTGCCCGCGAGGATACGGCGACGCCGATGCATGCCGCGCTTGTGGGCTTTGCCGTTGCCCTTGTCGGCAGTCTCGTATTGCTGCCCAGCCTCGGTCATGTCGGTGTTGCGCTTGCCACCGGATTGTCCGGCTGGGTCTCCGCCGGTGTGCTGGGCGCGGTCATCGCGCGGCGTATCGGATTTTCGCTCGACGGCAACGCTCGCCGCCGGCTCCCGCGCATCGTCATCGCGGCGGCAGCTATGGGCGCCGCGATCGCGGTGCTGCAAATGGCGCTGGCACCGTGGCTTGCTGGGCCCTCGACCCTGGTACGCCTCGTGGCTCTGAGTGCGCTGATCGGGGCCGGTCTCGCGGTCTATACCGCCTTGCTGCACCTGTTACGGGTCGCGCAGCTTCGCGATCTCATGAAAGCGCTTCGCCGGCCGGTCTGAGGCCACTTGCGCCTGCCTGCGTCAGCGTGGCATCACGCAAGCAGTAAAGAAGAGGGTTGCGCGATGGCGTTCAAAGAACTGGTTTTTTCCGGCGTGCAGCCGACCGGCAATCTGCATCTCGGCAACTATCTCGGTGCGATCGTCAAATTCGTCGATCTGCAGCGAAGCCACGACTGCATTTACTGCGTCGTCGATATGCATGCCATCACCGTCTGGCAGGATCCTGTTGAACTACCGCGCAACACGCGCGAAGTCACCGCGGCTTTCATTGCCTGCGGCATCGATCCGAAGAAGAACATCATCTTCAACCAAAGCCAGGTCGCCGAACATGCGGAGCTGGCATGGGTATTCAATTGCGTCGCCCGCATCGGCTGGCTCAATCGCATGACCCAGTTCAAGGAGAAGGCGGGCAAGGACCGCGAGAACGCGTCCATCGGCCTCTTTGCTTATCCCGCGCTGATGGCTGCCGATATTCTGGTCTATCGGGCCACCCATGTGCCGGTGGGCGAGGACCAGAAGCAGCATCTCGAACTGGCGCGCGACATTGCGCAGAAGTTCAACAACGACTTCGCGCAATCGATTGCCTCCCATGGCTTTACGGATGGCTTCTTTCCCCAGCCAGAGCCTTTGATTCAGGGGCCGGCCACGCGGGTGATGTCGCTCCGCGACGGCACCAAGAAAATGTCGAAGTCGGATCCTTCGGATTATTCGCGCATCAATCTCACCGACGATGCCGAGACCGTCGCGCAGAAAATACGCAAGGCCAAGACCGATCCGGAACCGCTGCCCAGCGAAGAGAAAGGCCTGGAGGGCCGCCCGGAGGCGGATAATCTCGTTGGCATCTACGCGGCATTGAACGGCACAACCAAGCCCGACGTGCTGATACAATTCGGCGGCGGGCAATTTTCTACCTTCAAGAATGCCCTGGTCGACCTCGCGGTCAGCACGCTCGGGCCGATCGGTGCCGAGATGAAGCGGCTGGTGCAGGACCCCTCCTATATCGACTCGGTTCTGGGCGACGGCTCGGCGCGCGCACAGGTGCTGGCTGGCGAAACCATGAAATCGGTCAAGGACATCGTCGGCTTCGTCCGGCGGTAAACGGGATACTACCTTGTGGCGGAACCTTCCGCCGTGGCAGCATTGCCTTCGGCAGATGAACCTCTCTTCGGCCGCGCCAACTTTTCCATCATGGCTGAACACTGACGTTTGACCGTCGAGGAAGACACGATGAGCCGGAAGCGCCGCAGCTACGAGGCGGGACACAAGCCGAAATTTCTGGTGGTGGTGGATGACACCGAAGAATGCGACCGCGCGATTTATTTCGCGAGCCGGCGTGCCTCACGCATTGGCGGCGCGGTGGTGCTGCTGCATGTCATCGAAATCGAGGATCGAAACCAGCAATGGCTCGGCGTCGCGGACATCATGAAAGCCGAGGCGCATGAGGAAGCCAACGTATCGCTGGATCGCGCCAGCGCCCGCGCCAATGGCGCGGCCGGCATTACGCCCGAGCGTGTGATCCGTGAAGGCGCCCGGTCCGAGGAAATCCTCAAGCTGATCGACGAGGACGAGGACATCGCCATCCTGGTGCTTGCTGCCGGCACCGGCAGTGAAGGCCCGGGTCCGCTGGTTGCGACCCTCGGAAAAACCGCGGGAACGTTCCCGATTCCGATTGCTGTCGTGCCCGGCAATCTGGCCGACGAGGAACTGGACGCGATGTCCTAGGGGGGCAGAATCTTATCCGAAAACCGGTTTCCACTTTTCGGGATCATGCGCGGCTTGCGTACCGCACCCGGACGGCCCATTTAAGGGTATATTCGCGTGCCAGCGGGCCTTGAACCCGCGCGAGCCAAGAATGTGAGCGAGGAGCGGCCATGTTCATCCAGACCGAAACGACGCCCAATCCGGCGACCCTGAAATTCCTTCCGGGACAGAGCGTGCTGCCCTCAGGCGGCCTCGACATGCCCGACCGCGAGAGCGCGGCCAAATCGACGCTGGCAGAACGGCTGTTCGACATCGCCGGTGTGAACGGCGTGTTTTTCGGCACCGACTTCATCACGGTGACCAAGAAGGACGGCGACTGGCAGCAGCTCAAGCCCGCCATCCTGGGCGCGATCATGGAGCATTTCATGTCCGGCGCGCCGATCCTCAAGGAAGAGGAGAAGGCCGAGGCCAAAGACGAATTCTTCGATGCAGCCGATGCCGAAACGGTTGCGACCATCAAGGATCTGATCGAGACACGCGTGCGTCCCGCGGTCGCCAACGATGGCGGCGACATCACTTTCCGCGGCTTCAAGGACGGCATCGTCTATCTCGACATGAAGGGCTCCTGCTCCGGCTGCCCGTCTTCGACCGCAACTCTCAAGCACGGCATTCAGAATCTGCTGAAGCATTTCGTGCCAAGCGTCGTCGAAGTCCGCCCTAGCTGAATAGCTAAGGGATAATTGCACGCGCCTGTTTGCTGGATCCTCAGCTTTCACGCATGGTCATCTGCACATGCGCGTCCTCGCCATCGATACTGCCCTAGCCGTTTGCGCCGTTGCGGTTCTCGACACCGAGCGGCCCGGCATGTCTGTGCGCGAATCGGTGCCGATGGTCCGCGGTCATGCGGAAGCATTGATGCCGATGATCGCGCGCGTGATGGATGTGGCAAATTTGGACTTCGCGGAGCTCGACCGCATTGCGGTGACCACCGGACCCGGCAGTTTCACGGGGTTGCGTGTAGGCATTGCTGCTGCGCGCGGTATCGCGCTGGCGGCGTCCAGGCCTTCCGTCGGTCTCTCCACCCTGGCTGCCTATGCCGCGCCGCAAATCGCGAAAGACGACACCATCCCGGTGGTGACGGCGATCGATGCGCGGCATGACCAAGTCTATATCCAGATCTTTGGGCCCGGGGGGCGCACCCTGGTGCCACCGCGCGTCGCTTCGATTCTCGATGCAGTCCGCGCTGCCGCCGTCGGCCCCGTCCGCATCGTCGGCTCCGCCGCGGGCTTGCTCGCGGCCGCATGGCCTGCCGGCATTGCTGCGCCGTCGCTCGTCGAGACCCATCCCGCGCCGGACATCGATTGGGTCGCGCGCCTCGGTGCTGCGGCGGCCGGGCCGGTGACGCCAAAACCGCTTTATCTGAAAGCGGCGGATGCGCAGCCGCAAGACGCCTACGGGCTCCCACGCCGATGATGCAATTTCTTGCGCGATTGTTTTCCCGTCAGGAACCCGTCCTGTCGGAGGCGCAGCCGAAAAACGCACCTGCTATTGCAGCGTTGCATGCTGCTTCGTTCCGGCGCGGCTGGAGCGAAGACGAAATCCGCTCCATGATCGGCGCCAAGGCCGTGCTCACCCATCGCGCGATGGTGGGGAGCAAGCTTGTAGGCTTTATCATCTCGCGCATGGCCGCCGATGAATCCGAAATCCTCTCGGTTGCCGTCACGCGTTCAGCGCAAGGGCGCGGTCTTGCAGGGCGCATGCTGCACCTGCATCTGCGCCGTCTTGCCGGATTGGGCGTGCGCACCGTGTTTCTGGAGGTCGGAGAGAACAACACGCCGGCGATCCGGCTGTATAACAGCGCAGGATTCGAACAGGTGTCGCGGCGCGAGGGGTATTATCAGGGCGCGCCCGGTCAGCAGAATGCCGCGCTGGTGATGCGTTGCGACTTTGAGTGAGCAGGGGAATGGACGCTGTCCGGCGGCGCTCGTATGCTAGTGAAGCGGGCACTATCATGGTGACCCAAGAGGCGTGAGATCGTGACAAAGCATACCGACATCGAAGCCCAGTGCGCCGCCAAGGGCATGCGCATGACCGAGCAGCGCCGCGTCATCGCGCGCGTGCTGAGCTCGTCGGAAGACCATCCCGATGTCGAGGAGCTGTACCGCCGCAGCGTGAAGATCGACGATCGGATTTCGATCTCGACGGTTTATCGCACGGTCAAGCTGTTTGAGGATGCTGGCATCATCGAACGCCACGATTTCCGTGACGGCCGCTCGCGCTATGAGCAGATGCCGGAATCGCATCACGATCACCTGATCAATCTGCGCACCGGCGAAGTGATCGAGTTTCAGTCCGAGGAAATCGAACGGTTGCAGGCCGAGGTCGCGCGCAAACTCGGCTACAAGCTGGTCGATCACCGCCTCGAGCTCTACGCCATCCCGCTCGAAGACAAGAAGTAGCCTTTCCGGCCCTGACGCCAACCGCGCGGCTCCCGTGTCGCGGCGGCATTCCTTTTTGCGGGAAAAACCGCTAAAAAGGGCTTCCCGGTGCGCGGAGCATGGGAATCGCGCAAGTATCGCAATCACTTACGGGAATCGGCCCGAAAGCCCCGCGGATCGATATAACCGACCGGCATGAGCGGACCTCGCAAGCTCTACATCAAGTCCTACGGCTGTCAGATGAACGTCTACGACTCGCATCGTATGGCGGACACCCTGGCGCCGGAGGGATTCGTCGCGACCGCGCGTGCCGAAGACGCCGATCTGGTCATCCTCAACACCTGCCATATTCGCGAGAAGGCCGCCGAGAAGGTCTATTCCGAGCTCGGGCGTCTGCGCAAAATGAAGAAGGCCGCGAAGGCCGATGGTCGTGACGTGACGATCGCCGTCGCGGGGTGCGTGGCCCAGGCCGAAGGCAAGGAGATCATGCGCCGCGAGCCGGCGGTTGATCTGGTCGTGGGCTCGCAGAATTATCACCGTCTGCCGGATTTCCTGGCGCGCGCGCAACAAGGCGAGCGCGTGGTCGATACCGAATTTCCGGTGGAAGACAAATTCGATTTCGTCGCGCCGCCGAGCCGCGCCGCCATGCGCGCGCGCGGGGTGTCGGCTTTCGTCACCGTGCAGGAAGGCTGCGACAAGTTCTGCACGTTCTGCGTTGTGCCTTACACCCGCGGCGCGGAAGTCTCTCGCCCGCTGGCGAAGATCGTTGCGGAAGTGAAACAGCTTGCCGATGCCGGCGTGCGCGAAATCACGCTGCTCGGACAGAACGTCAACGCCTATCACGGTGAAGAAGCGGACGGCCGCGCGTCGTCGCTCGGGCGTTTGTTGCATCGGCTCGCGCAGGTGCCCGGCATTGCGCGGTTGCGTTACACCACCAGCCATCCTTGCGACATCGACGACAGCCTGATCGCGGCGCATCGCGATCTGCCGGCGCTGATGCCGTTGCTGCATCTGCCGGTGCAGTCCGGTTCGGACCGCATTCTCGCCGTCATGAACCGCCGCCATACCCGCGCGGAATATCTCCGCGCCATCGACAGGCTGCGCGCCGCGCAGTCGGAGATTGCCTTTTCGTCCGACTTCATTGTCGGCTTCCCGGGCGAGAGCGAGGAAGAATTCGCCGCGACGCTGTCGTTGGTGCAGGAAGTCGGTTTCGCTTCGGCGTATTCGTTCCGCTATTCACCGCGCCCGGGCACGCCCGCGTCCGAGATGGACAGCCATGTTCCGGAAGCCGTGCAGATTGAGCGGCTGGCCCGCTTGCAGGCCGTCATCGATACTGAGCAGGATCTGTTCAATCGCCGCGCGATTGGCGCAAGCTTCGACGTGCTGTTCGAAAAGACCGGCAGAAATCCTGGCCAGTTGGTCGGCCGATCCCCATATCTGCAGCCTGTGCATGTCACAGCATCCGAGACGCTGATTGGAGAGATTCGCCGCGTGAATATCCACGATATCGATCGCTACAGTCTGTTCGGCGATCTGGTCGAGACTGCGCCTGCCGTCCAAAAGCCGGCGCTGGCGCGTGTGGCCGTTTGATGCGCAGCCCTGAAGCCCATAGCGGATCGGTTGTGCCGGCCTCGGCGGAAGGCGGCGCACCTGCCCAGATCGTGCTGGCTTTCGAAGACAATCGCCTCGCCTCGGCGCTGTTCGGCCAATACGGCCAGAACCTCGCGCTGATCGAGAAGCGGCTTGGCGTCGTCGCCGATTCACGCGGCAATCACGTCACCATCGAAGGCACCCGCGAAGCCTGCGAGCAATCGCGGCATGTGCTGGAAAGCCTCTACGAAAATCTCAAGCGTGGTCAAGATCTCACCGCGGGCGATGTCGAAGCGGCGATCCGCCTTGTCATCGCGCAAGGCTCGCTGTTCGATTTCGATCCCTCGGCCGCCCGACCAAATTTTGAGGAAATCAATCTTCGCAAGCGCCAGGTGCGCGCGCGCACGCCTGCGCAGGACGGCTATATTCGCGCGCTCCGTCACCACGCGCTGGTGTTCGGCATCGGACCGGCCGGCACGGGCAAGACCTGGCTTGCGGTCGCGTATGCCGTGCAGTTGTTCGAGCGCAAGGAAGTCGATCGCATCATCCTGTCGCGGCCGGCGGTGGAGGCCGGTGAGCGTCTCGGCTTCCTGCCCGGCGACATGCGCGAAAAGGTCGATCCCTACCTGCGGCCGATCTACGACGCGCTCCACGATCTGACGGATCAACGCATCGTCGAGCGCGCGTTGCAGTCGGGCGAGATCGAAATCGCGCCGCTGGCTTTCATGCGCGGACGCACCCTGACCAACGCGGCGGTGATCCTCGACGAGGCGCAGAACACCACGTCGATGCAGATGAAGATGTTCCTCACCCGTCTGGGCGAGAACAGCCGCATGATCGTGACCGGCGATCCGAGTCAGGTCGATCTTCCGCCGGGGCAGACGTCCGGCTTGTCCGAGGCGGTTGCCTTGCTCAAGGACGTTGAAGGCATCGGCCTTGCCACCTTCACCGCTGAGGACGTCGTTCGTCACGAACTGGTGGGCCGTATCGTCGCTGCCTATGACAAGGCCGGGGCTGCGGCCGCGCGCAAGCGTGAGGGCCGGGCATGAACGCCGCGCCGCACAGGCGGTCCGTCCATCCGCCTGTCATCGACATCGTTCGCGAGTCGCCGCTCTGGGACAGCGAGCAGGACATCGAGATGACGCTTCAACGCGCTATCGCGGAAGCCTCCGCCGATTTCGCGCGCGGCGAAGCCGAGCTTGCGATCGTGCTGACCGATGATGCGCACATTCAGAAGCTCAATCACGAGTGGCGCGGCTTCGACAAGCCGACCAACGTGTTGTCCTTCCCGGTGAATGAAACGGGACTCGGTCAGCCGGCGCCTCTGCTGCTCGGCGACATCGTGATCGCTTATGAAACAATGAAGCGTGAAGCCGCTGAACAGGGTACGCCCTTCCTGCATCATCTTTCGCATCTGACCGTGCATGGTTTCCTCCACCTGCAGGGCTACGACCACGAAGTGGAGGCCGAAGCCGAAACGATGGAAGCTCTGGAGCGCCAGATCCTCGCGCGGCTTGATATCCCCGATCCCTATGCGGCGCGTGACGCCGGCTGAGACCAATGCCTGACAATGACCCTTCCAGTCGCAACGAAATATCCGGCAAGCAAGAGATCAAGCCGTCAACGGCGAGCTCACGCCTGGCGGACAGCGGGGAGGGTTTATTTGCCCGGCTGATGCGCGCCTTCGGTGTGAAGGCCGGCGCCACGGCCCGCGATGAGCTCGAGGAAGTGCTGGAAGAGGGAGCCCCTGCGGCGGAGTCCGGCTTCTCACCGGAAGAGCAGGCGCTGTTGAAAAACATCCTGGCGCTGCGCGAGAGCAAGATCGAGGACGTGATGCTGCCGCGCGCCGACATCATCGCCGTGCAAAAGGACATCTCACTGGGCGATCTGCTGCGCGTGTTCGAGAATGCGGCCCACTCGCGGCTCGTGGTCTATAATGACACGCTCGACGATCCCGCCGGCATGGTGCACATCCGCGACCTGATCGGCTACATGACGGCGCGCGCTACGGTGAAGCCGGAAGACAATGCCATGCGGAAGAAGCCGTTGGCTGCTGGCCTTGACCTGAAGAAAATCGATCTTTCCATGCCGCTGTCATCGACCGAGTTCATGCGCACGCTTCTATTTGTGCCGCCCTCGATGCCCGCGGTGGATCTGCTGGCCAAGATGCAGGCAAGCCACATTCACCTTGCGCTGGTGATCGACGAATACGGCGGCACCGACGGACTGGTTTCCATCGAAGACATCGTCGAGTTGATCGTGGGTGACATTGCCGACGAGCACGATGAGGACGAAGCGCCGGCCGTGGTGCGCCAAACAGATGGTTCATTCATCGCCGACGCCCGGACCGGGCTTGAGGTGGTGGCGGCGATTGTGGGCGAGGGGTTCGAGGTCGGCGAAGCCATTGACGACGTGGATACGCTTAATGGTTATGTCGTGATGCTGGCGGGCCGCGTTCCGGCGCGCGGAGAATTCGTGCAGGGTCCGGGGCTGTTCGAGATTGAAGTCCTCGATGCCGACCCGCGCCGCGTCAAGAAGGTGCGGATCCACAGCGGCGAGACTCGCCGCCTGGAACGCGACCGTGAAACCAAAAAGCGCGAAAGCAAATCCAGGGCAGCCGAAGCTGCGCACTCGGATAATCCCTCCACTGAGAGTGCGTCGACTCCGAAAAAAGGCGCGCGACGGTCGTGAGTTTTACGCGCTTCGCCCATTCCATTGTGCTCGCCTGGGGTTGGCAGCGCGCTGCCATTGCTTTTGTCGTGGGCGCCTTGTCGGCACTGGCGATGGCGCCGCTCGATCTTTGGCCGGTGATGTTCGTCACTTTCCCTGTGTTGGTCTGGCTGATCGACGGGGCGAGTGCAGGGCGGAGGGGTGGACTTTTCGCGGCCGCCGCGACCGGCTGGTTCTTTGGCTTCGGTTACTTCCTCGCCGGCCTTTACTGGGTGGGCTACGCCTTCCTTGTCGATGCGGACACCTTCGGCTGGCTGTTGCCGTTTGCGGTGGCGGGCTTGCCCGCGGGTCTTGCGATTTTTACCGCGTTGGGTTGTGCGCTGGCGCGTGCGATGTGGACGCGCGGTGCGACCCGCATCCTGGCGCTGGCTGTCGCCCTCACGGTGGTCGAATGGCTGCGCGGCCATGTCCTGACCGGATTCCCGTGGAACACCTACGGCTATGCGCTGACCGGCCCGATCGCCTTGGCGCAGGCCGCATCGCTGTTCGGCATCTGGGGTCTGACGTTTCTCGCGATCGCGGTCTTCGCCAGTCCGGCCACATTGATCGACGACCCCGTCGATACACGGCGGCGCTGGCTGCCTTTGGCGGCAAGTCTCGTCATTCTCGTCGCATTCGGAACCTATGGTGCAATCCGGCTGTCCAACAACCCGACGACATTTGTGGAGGGCGTGCACCTGCGGCTGATGCAGCCGAACACGACGCAGGACGACAAGTTCAATTATTCCGCCAAGCAGAAAGTGATGGACCATTACGTCACACTGTCCGATCGCGCGACCGGTCCTCAATCGACCGGCATGAGCGACGTGACGCATTTAATCTGGCCGGAGGCGGCGTTTCCTTTCTTCCTCACGCGAGAAGCCGATGCGATGGCGCAGATTGCGGATCTGCTACCTGAAGGCGCGGTGCTGATCACCGGCGCGGTGCGCCCGGCCGATGACAAGCCGCGCACGCAACAGGCATACAATTCGGTCTATGTGATCGACCATGACGGAACGATCCTGACAGTGCACGATAAAGTGCATCTCGTGCCGTTCGGCGAATATCTGCCGCTGCAGGGTCTGCTTGAGCGCATCGGTTTGCAGCAGCTGACCAAGGTGGCAGGCGGCTATATCTCCGGCGACCGCCACCGCAGCTACAGCATTCCGCGCGCACCCCGCATGTTGCCGCTTGTTTGTTACGAGGTGATTTTCCCGGGCGAAGGATTTCCCCGCGACGACCGGCCGGGATGGGTTCTCAATCTCACCAACGACGGATGGTTCGGCATCAGTTCAGGCCCGCATCAACATTTACGTCAGGCGCGGGTGCGCATGATCGAAGAAGGGTTGCCGCTGGTGCGCGCGGCCAATACCGGCATTTCGGCCGTGGTGGATCCGCTCGGTCGCATTGTGGGTTCATTGCCGCTCGGCAGCGAGGGCGTTCTGGATTCCGCTTTGCCGCAGGCAATCCCGCCGACGGCTTACGTGCGCGCCGGAGACAGCCCGGTGGGGCTGGCGGTCGCCATCGCCTTCCTCATCGTCATCCGGCGGCGGATGCGGTCCTGACTACCTGAGGTAGAATTTCCACGGGTCAGATCTGCAATTTCCGGTTGATTTGGGCGCTTTCGACGCACCCGAATATGACGTGCGGGTTGAATTTGTCGCATCGCAGAAGGCTGATAAGACCCCGAAAGATCGGATATTCTCGCAACCCAGTCACCGTTTTTTCTCATACCTTTAACGGTGCCGACCAGTGCGGAAGTACCCGCATTGTCGTATTTCCTATTGCGTGTAATACGAGGCCAAGGGGGCAAGAAAGTTGTGACTAAAAAGACGCCAAACCCGACGGACAAACACGTCGGCAGCCGGGTCCGGATGCGCCGGATGATGCTAGGCTTGAGCCAGGAAAAGCTCGGCGATGCTCTCAGTCTGACTTTCCAGCAGGTCCAGAAATACGAAAAAGGCACGAATCGCATAGGCGCCAGCCGCCTGCAGCAGATCGCGCATTTTCTTCAGGTTCCGGTTGCCTTCTTTTTCGAGGGCGCGCCGGAGTTGCCGGCTGGTTCACCAACCGGCGCCGTCAATGCGCCATCTCCTGCCTATGTTTCGGACTTTCTGGCGACCACTGATGGCCTGGCTTTGACCAAGGCATTCATGCGGATCAAGGAGCCGAAACTGCGCCGCCGGATTGTCGATTTGGTTTCGCAGATCGCAGGCGAGGATTAGCGCTTCCCAAGGCCGTGCACGAACGGGAAAGCCCATCTTGACCCCCCGCGGGGACACTGTAACAAAGCCCCCGAATTCATAGGCCAGAGCCGCGTCGCGGCAATTGGGGGTTTTGTGCGCAAGAACTACCTGTTCACCAGCGAGTCCGTTTCCGAAGGGCATCCCGACAAGGTTTCCGATCAGATCTCGGATGCGATCCTCGACGCCTTCCTGGAAAACGACGTCAAGCTCGGCATTGCCGACGACAGCCAGGTGAACACGCGGCTCGGCTGCGAAACGCTTTGCACCACCAACAAGATCGTCATCGCCGGTGAAGGCCGCGGTCAGGCGCCGCTGTTCCACAAGCATGGCGATAAAGCGATCGTGGATCGCGAATTGCTCTCCAAGATCGCGCGCGAAGTGGTGCAGGACATCGGCTACGACCAGGACGGCTTTTCCTACTACGGCGCGGATATCGAGGTGCTGCTGCATGGCCAGTCGCCCGACATCGCGATGGGCGTCAACGCCAAGAAGAAAAAGGGTGGCGAGGAAGAAGGCGCCGGCGATCAGGGGATGATGTTCGGCTACGCCTGCACCGAGAGCGAGGTCTATGAGAAGGGCTCGTACATGCCCGCTCCGATTTTCTTCGCGCACAGGATTCTGCGCACGCTCTCCGAAGGGCGCCGCTCCGGCAAGCTGTTTGATCTTCAGCCTGACGCCAAGAGCCAGGTCACGGTTCAGTATGTCGATGGCGTTGCTGTTGGCTGCACCAAGGTGGTGGTTTCAACCCAGCACAATGCGCAGAGCCGCAACGGGAAAAAATACACACCCGGCATGGTCAAGGATTTGATCTCCACGGCCGTTGAATCCTCGCTGCCGAAGGGCTGGATGCCGAAGAAGCCGTCGGACTTCCTGGTTAATCCGACGGGCAACTTCGTGGTCGGCGGTCCGGACGGAGACTGCGGCCTCACCGGCCGCAAGATCATCGTCGATACCTACGGCGGCTATGCCCCGCATGGCGGCGGCGCTTTCTCCGGCAAGGATCCGACCAAGGTCGATCGCTCGGCTGCTTATGCCGCCCGCTATCTCGCGAAGAATGTTGTCGCGGCCGGTCTCGCCGATCGCTGCACCATTCAGGTCTCCTACGCCATCGGCGTTGCCGACCCGATGTCGGTGCTGGTCGAAACCCATGGGACCAGCAAGGTCGATGAACGTAAGCTCGAGAAGCTGCTGCCGCAGATCTTCCGGCTGACGCCGACCAACATCCGCCGCACGCTGAAGCTGAACCGCCCGATCTATCGCCGCACCGCCGCTTACGGCCATTTCGGCCGCGCGCCGGAAAAAGACGGCGGCTTCTCCTGGGAGAAGATCGATCTGGTGAAGGAACTGCGCGGCGCATTCTGACCCGCCGCAACAGGCGATAATTCGAGTTGTCATGCCCCGCGAAAGCGGGGCATTTCATTATTCAGGTAAGTCCACGCAATCTGCGTACATTTGATTGCTCATGAACAGCACGTCCGACCATATCGATCCGAAGCGCGCCTTCTTTGGCCGGCGCAAAGGCCATCCGTTGCGCGCGCGGCAATCGGCGTTGTTTGAAACGCTGCTGCCGAAGATCGCCATCGATACGGAGGCTCCGAAAACGCCGGATCTGAAGACGCTGTTTCCGGGTGGCGTCGAGGATGCTCGCCTGGAGATAGGTTTCGGCGGCGCCGAGCACCTGCTGGCGCAAGCGGCAGCGCATCCGCGCACCGGTTTCATCGGCAGCGACGGTTTCGTAAACGCCATTGCAAAAGCGCTGGCCGGAATCGATGAGCAGAAACTTTCAACCGTGCGGCTGCATTTCGGCGATGCGGCCCATTTGATCGACTGGCTGCCGGATGGCGCGCTGGCGCGGGTCGATCTGCTCTATCCCGACCCGTGGCCGAAGAAGCGGCACTGGAAGCGGCGCTTTGTGCAGGACGAGAGTCTGAAGCAGATCGCGCGCATCGTCCGGCCGGGCGGTGAATTCCGCTTTGCAACCGACATTTCCAATTACGCCGCCTGGACGCTCGAGCGCGTGCTGCGATCCCCGGATTTTATCTGGACGGCAGAGAAGGCCGATGACTGGCGCAAGCCCTGGCCCGGCTTTCACGGCACCCGCTATGAGGCAAAGGCCAAGCGCGAAGGCCGCACGCCGGCCTATTTCATTTTTCGGAAAAAGTAGAAGCGCTGCAGATTTTAAGTTCGCGCGTTTTCTTCACGCGAACCGGTTCTCACTTCGCTTGAAAACGCTCTAGGCAGTCATGGCAGGATTGGCCTGCCAGAAGCCCACCACGCGCTGCGCTGTGGAAGCTGACAGCCGTTCGAAATTCGCATGCGCCTCGTCGAGCCCCTTGGTCGAGGTTCCCTGCTTGCCAGTATGCACCAGGATGATGGCGCGCACGGTCGCCCAGGTGAAGCCCGCGGAGCGGCATAGGATCAGCACGGGGTCTGCGCGTTCGCCGCTCATCAGGCGATCGACGACGTCGAGCGGCACCGTGCAGAGTTCGCTCAGTCCGACAACCGTTTCCTCGAAGCATTGCTCGCGCGCAAAGCTGGCAATCTCGTGTTCGTTGAGCTGACCGGCAGACTTCATCGCTCCGATAGTGCGTTGCGCGTCGCTATAATCGCGCGGCTTGGCCTTTGCACCGATTTTGTTAGAGACCTTCGCGAGCACGCGGCGGATTTCCGCAGCGGTTTCCGGCTTGGCTTTCGAGAGCAGGCGCTTCTGCACCAGATCGGTTGCCTGGATCAGTAGCGAACGGAAGAGGTGAGGCGGAATATCCGGGCGCTGGCCGACCTTCTCCGCGAGCACGTCGTCGCCCTCGGCGCGTTTCACCAAAGTCGAGAAGCCACTCTCGGAAAGTTTTGCGTGATGATTATCGGCAAAGTTGCGGATCACTTCACGGTCGCCGCGTTTGACCAGGACGTCGGTGACGGCTTCGCCGATTTCGGTGCGGCCGGCGATCGCGAGCAGATGTGCCTGACCTTTGCTCTCGGCAATTTCGATCAGCGCCTTGTCGTCGAGGCGTTGCGACAAAGCGAGCAGGGGGCCGGCTACGGTGATGTCGTCGTCCTGCGCCAGCTGACGCACGACACCGGCCGGAGCATTGTCCACCGGCGCAAGCTGTATCGAAAGCTCGGCGCGTGCTTTGGTTTCGATCTCGGCAATCAACTGGCCGAAGATGTCGTCGAAAAGCTGAATATGATCGTCATTGAAGTTCGTGGCGCCATCGACAAACAGATTGGTGATCCGCTTCAGCGCCGAGGCGCGCTTTTCCCGCGAGCCGTGCTGCAGCACGTCTTCCAGCTCCGGAATAAGCGAAGTGGCAGAGAACATTAAGGGCCCCACAAACCGGGGATTTAGCTCCCCAAGGGTCCATTTTACGGGGGGATTCTGAAGGAACGGTTAGTCCGGGGAACAGCTGGACCGGGCGGAATACCTTGCTTAAAGCCCGAAAATCGCTATATTCTGCCTTGTCTGTTACAGACACCTCATAATGGTCGGTTATCCGATCGGGTTTGTGAGAGTGGGCCCTCCGGGACCCGCTCTTTTTTGTTACCAAAATCAGGCTTGGATGAACGAAACGCTGAATTTGGCCTCTGCGAACGAACCGCGCCTCCTGGCGGAGCCGGGGCTGGCGGCGCGTGTCGCCGCCATCGCCGAGCCGGTGATTGAAGGCCTCGGGTATCGGCTGGTGCGGGTTCAGGTTTCCCCGCAGTCGGGCCTGACCGTGCAGATCATGGCTGAGCGCCCGGACGGCAGCATGACCGTGGGCGATTGCGAGGTGGTTTCACGGGCGCTGTCGCCGGTATTTGACGAGAAGGACCCGGTCAAAGAGCCCCACCGGCTGGAGATTTCCTCGCCGGGGCTGGATCGTCCGCTGGTGCGGCGCTCGGATTTCGAGCGCCATGCCGGTCATGTCGCCAAGATCGAGATGGTGCGGTTGATCGAGGGGCGCAAACGCTTCCGCGGCACGCTCGTCGGCACTGAAGGCGACGCGGTGCGGTTGCGCCGTGACGATGCGAAGGCAGATGAGCAGAAAGAATTTCTGCTGCCGATTGAAGATATGGCGGAGGCCAAGCTGGTGCTGACGGATGCGCTGATCGCGGAAGCGCTCAAGCGCAGCAAGGCCGCCGAGCGGGACGCACCGGAAGACGCAGACGATTCACAAGAGAAACAACCCAACCGTTCCAAGAAATTCATGCGGACGCGCCAGAAAAACAAGCGTTCCGCGCAGCACGAAGGAGACTGAGCCATGGCCGTCAGTGCCAACAAGCTCGAGCTTTTGCAGATTGCCGATGCCGTCGCCCGTGAAAAGGCGATCGACCGCAGCGTCGTTATCGGGGCCATGGAAGACGCGATCGCGAAAGCGGCGCGCTCACGCTACGGCGCCGAAACCGAGGTTCGCGCGGAAATCAATTCCAAGAACGGCGAGCTGCGCCTATTCCGTCACATGCTGGTGGTGGACACGATCGAAAATTCATCCACCCAGATCGGGCTCGAGGACGCGCGCCGCCATAACCCGGCCGCGCAGGTTGGCGACACCATTGCCGATCCGCTGCCGCCGCTGGAATATGGCCGCATTGCCGCGCAGTCTGCCAAGCAGGTGATCGTGCAGAAGGTGCGCGAGGCCGAGCGCGACCGTCAGTATCAGGAATACAAGGACCGCATCGGCGACGTCTCCAACGGCATCGTCAAGCGTGTGGAATACGGCAACGTGGTGGTCGATCTTGGCCGCGGCGAAGCCATCGTACGCCGCGACGAAATGCTGCCGCGCGAAGTCTTTCGCAACGGCGATCGCATCCGCGCCTTTATCTACGACGTGCGCCGCGAGCCCCGCGGGCCGCAGATTTTCCTGTCCCGGACGCATCCGCAATTCATGGCCAAGCTGTTTGCGCAGGAAGTGCCGGAAATCTATGACGGCATCGTCGAGGTCAAGGCCGTCGCCCGCGATCCGGGCTCGCGCGCCAAGATTGCGGTGGTTTCGCGTGACTCATCGGTCGATCCGGTCGGCGCCTGCGTCGGTATGCGCGGTTCGCGCGTGCAGGCGGTGGTGAACGAGTTGCAGGGCGAAAAGATCGACATCATTCCGTGGTCGCAGGACATCGCCACCTTCGTGGTGAATGCGCTGGCGCCCGCAGAAGTTGCCAAGGTCGTGCTCGACGAAGATCGCGAGCGCATCGAGGTGGTGGTGCCGGATGCGCAGCTGTCGCTCGCGATCGGCCGCCGCGGCCAGAACGTGCGTCTGGCCTCGCAGCTCACGGGTTGGGACATCGACATTCTGACCGAGCAGGAAGAGTCCGAGCATCGCCAGGCGGAGTTCGAGAACCGCACCCGCATCTTCATCGAGGCGCTGAATGTCGATGAGGTCGTTGGCCAGTTGCTGGCGTCCGAAGGCTTCACCTCGGTCGAGGAGCTCGCGCTTGTCGACCAGAAGGAAATCTCGAGCATCGAAGGCTTCGACGAAGAAACCGCAAGCGAGCTGCAAGAGCGCGCGCGCGAATATCTTCAGGCACAGGAAACCGAACTCGACACCAAGCGCAAAGAGCTTGGCGTCGATGACGCGGTGGCCGAAGTCCCCGGTGTCACCCTGCGCATGATGGTCAAGCTTGGCGAGGGCGGCATCAAGACCGTGGAAGATCTCGCGGATTGCGCCACCGACGATCTCGCCGGCTGGAGCGAGCGCAAGGATGGCGAAACAACCAAGCACGCGGGCATTCTCGAAGGTTACGAGATTTCCCGCGAAGAGGCCGAGATGCTGATCATGCAGGCGCGCGTCAAGGCTGGCTGGATCACAGAAGCCGACCTCGCGCCAAAGACGGAAGAAGCTCCTGCCGAGACGGCAGAGACGGAACCGCAGGCCTGAGGCAGGAAAGCGCAATGCTGGCAGAACCGCTGCAGACCGATCTTGATACCGGCCCGAGAAGTCTCGGTGCCGGTGCCGAACGGCTGTGCGTGGTGAGCCGGCAGGTGAAGCCCGTCTCCGAGATGATTCGCTTCGTGGTCGGCCCGCAAGGCGAGGCGGTTCCCGACCTCAAGCGCAAGCTTCCCGGCCGCGGGATCTGGGTCACCGCCAATCGTGCGGATCTGGCGGAAGCGGTCCGCCGCGGCGCCTTTGCCAAAGGGTTTGGGCGGCAAGTGACCGTCCCGCAGGATTTTGTTCAATCCACTGAGCGGCTGCTGGAGCGGTCTGCGCTCGACGCTCTGGCCATCGTCGGCAAGGGTGGGCAGGCGGTCACCGGCTTCAGCAAGGTCGAGACCGCCCTGGTGCGCGGCCATGTGGTGGCCGTCCTGCATGCTTCCGATGGGGCAGCGGATGGCGTTCGCAAGGTCGAGGCATTACGTAAGCAGGCGGAAGGCGATGGACGGCAGATCGCCACGATTTCCCTGTTTCCGTCAGCCCAATTGGATTTGGCATTGGGTCGGGCAAATGTGATACATGCAGCCCTGCTTGCCGGGCCTGCTACCGAGACTTTTACCGCGCGCGCTGCGCGCCTTGACCGTTTCCGGGCCGAAAAACCGGGGCAACGGATTGAAAAGATTGCGCGAAAGCGGATGCCTAAGGATAAGGACTGAATGTCTGACGATAAGAAGTTGAGCATGAGTGGCAAGACCCTGACGTTGAAACGCAGCGCCGAGACCGGCGTTGTGCGCCAGAGTTTCAGCCATGGCCGGACCAAGTCGGTGGTGGTTGAGAAGGTGAAGCGCCGCGTCATTGGCGGTGCCGAGGCGAAAACCGAGGCGCCGGTCGTTGCTGCTGCTCCCGCACCGGAAGTGAAGCCCGCCGTGCGGAGCGGTGTTGCCGCGAAGGCTGCGCCATCCGCCACGCCAGCTGCAAAGTCCTCAGGCGTTGTGCTGCGGACCCTTTCCGAGGAAGAGCGCAGCGCACGCGCGAGTGCTTTGACCGATTTCCGTGTTCGTGAAGCCGAAGAGCGCCAACAGGCCGAAGACGATGCTCGCCGCCGCGCCAGCCGCGAAGGCGTCGATCGTTCGGAGCGCGAAGCCGCCGACGCGCGCAAGCGCGAAGAGGACGAACGCCGCCGTCACGATGAAGAGACCAAGAAGAAGGCTGACGAGGTTGCGAAGAAACGCCTTGGCGCCGAAGAGGATGCCAAGCGGGCCGCTTCACGCGTGATCAAGCCCGAGGCTGAAGAGGAAGAAGCTCCGCGTACCGCGCGACGCGGTCCTGGCGGCGGTCCCGCGCGCCCGGTCGTGGCGCCGAAGCCCGCTCCCAAGGGCCCGGTGAAGCAACGCGGGCGCCTGACGCTCGTTACCGCGCTCAGCGCGGATGACGTCCGCGAAAGATCGATTGCTTCGTTCCGCCGCCGCACCCAGCGCCTGAAGGGGCATGCGAGCAACGAGCCGAAGGAAAAGCTGATCCGCGACGTCATTATTCCTGAAGCTATCACCATCCAGGAACTCGCCAACCGCATGGCCGAGCGCGCGGTGGATGTCATTCGCCTGCTGATGAAGCAGGGCCAGATGGTGAAGATCACCGATGTGATCGACGCCGATACCGCCCAGCTCGTGGCCGAGGAAATGGGCCACAGCGTTCGCCGCGTTGCCGAGTCGGACGTGGAAGAAGGCCTGTTCGACACCACCGACGATCCCGCACAGCTGCAGCCGCGTCCGCCGGTCGTCACCGTCATGGGTCACGTCGATCACGGCAAGACCTCGCTGCTCGATGCCATCCGCCAGACTGAAGTCGCGGCGGGCGAGCATGGCGGCATCACGCAGCATATCGGCGCCTATCAGGTGACGTCGCCGAACGGCGGCAAGATCACGTTCATCGATACGCCCGGCCACGCCGCCTTTACAGCGATGCGTGCGCGCGGCGCCAAAGTGACGGACGTGGTCATTCTGGTGGTGGCGGCGGACGACGGCGTCATGCCGCAGACCATCGAAGCCATCCATCACGCCAAGGCGGCGAAGGTGCCTTTGATCGTCGCCATCAACAAGATAGACAAGACGGACGCCAAGCCGGACCGCGTGCGCACCGAACTGTTGCAGCACGAGGTCCAAGTGGAATCGCTCGGCGGCGACGTTCTCGACGTCGAAGTCTCGGCGACCAAGAAGCTCAATCTCGACCGTTTGCTGGAAATCGTTGGGCTTCAGGCGGAAGTTCTTGAGCTCAAGGCAAATGCCAGCCGTCCGGCCGAAGGCACCGTGATCGAAGCCAAGCTCGATCGCGGTCGCGGCCCAGTTGCCACGGTTTTGATTCAGCGCGGCACGCTCAAGGTCGGCGACCTCATCGTTGCCGGCGCGGAGTGGGGCCGGGTCCGTGCGCTTCTCTCCGATACCGGCAAGCCGGTGGACACCGCTGGCCCATCGACCCCGGTCGAGGTTCTCGGTTTCAGCGGCACGCCTGACGCTGGCGATCGCCTGGCGGTGGTCGAAAACGAAGCGCGTGCCCGCGAAGTCACAGATTACCGCGCCCGCCAGAAGCGGGAAAAGGTTTCCGCGCGCGCCACCGGCATGCGCGGCTCGCTCGAACAAATGATGAGCCAGCTCAAGACCAGCGGTCTCAAGGAATTCCCGCTGATCATCAAGGGCGACGTGCAGGGTTCGATCGAAGCGATTGTTCAGTCACTCGACAAGCTCGGCACCGACGAAGTCGCGGCGCGCGTGCTGCATGCGGGCGCCGGCGGCATCACTGAATCCGACGTCACGCTGGCGGAAGCTTCCGGCGTGCCGATCATCGGCTTCAATGTGCGCGCCCATAAGGAAGCGCGCGAGGCGGCCGAACGTGCCGGCATCGAAATTCGCTACTACAACATCATCTACGACCTCGTGGACGACGTGAAGAAGGCGATGTCCGGCCTGCTCCCGCCCACGATGCGCGAAACGATGCTCGGCAATGCCCAGATCCTGGAGATCTTCAACGTCTCCAAGGTCGGCAAAATCGCCGGCTGCCGCGTCACCGACGGCACGGTCGAGAAGGGCGCCAACGTGCGTCTCATTCGCGACAACGTCGTGGTGCACGAAGGCAAGCTGTCACAGCTCAAGCGTTTCAAGGACGATGCCAAGGAAGTTAGCGTCGGTCAGGAATGCGGCATGGCCTTTGAGAATTACCAGGACATGCGGGCAGGCGACGTTATCGAGTGTTACCGGGTGGAGACGATTCAACGCTCGCTCTGAGTCCGAATCTCAGACGCGCATGATCTCTTCTCCCGTCATGCCCGGCATCAGGCCGGGTATCCACGGCTGAACAAAGCAGCATGAAGCTTCCATGGCCGGCGAGAGCCCGGCCATGACGGCATGTCTCAATGGGGTGGCAGATGGCCCGAGGCCGTAAACGCGAGAGTGGCGGCGCTAACATGCCCACGCAGCGCGCCTTGCGTGCGGGCGAGCTTGTGCGCCATGCGCTGGCGGAAATTCTGGCGCGCGGCGATGTGCACGATCCGGTGCTGGAGGGTCATCTGATCACGGTGCCGGAAGTGCGCATGTCACCCGACCTGCGGCTGGCGACAGCTTACGTGATGCCGCTCGGCGGCAAGGACACCAAGGATGTGCTGGCCGCGCTCGAGCGCAACAAGAAATTCCTGCGCGGTGAGGTTGCCCATCGCGTCAGTCTGAAATTCGCTCCCGAACTCCGCTTCATGCTGGACGAACGCTTCGACGAGGCTGAGCGGATCAACAAGCTCTTGCGCACGCCTGCTGTGAAGCGCGACCTGACCGGGGACGACGACAAGTGAGCGAAGAGGATGTGAAGGACGTTGCTCCCGCATCGGTCGAGACGCGGGCCGAGACGCCGCCGCGCGCGCCGAAGCAGCAGCAGCGCAAGCGCGACAAACGCGACGTGCATGGCTGGGCGGTGCTCGACAAACCGGTTGGCATGACATCGACCCATGCGGTGGCGGTGATCAAACGGCTGTTCTCCGCCAAGCGCGTGGGCCATGCCGGCACGCTGGATCCGCTGGCCTCGGGATGCCTGCCGATCGCGCTCGGAGAGGCCACCAAAACGGTTCCTTTCGTGATGGATGGCCGCAAGGTTTATCGCTTCACGGTGCGCTGGGGCGAAGAGCGCGACACCGACGACGCTGAAGGCCGCGTGGTCGACAGCTCCACTGAGCGGCCGGCCGCGGAGGCCATCCTGGCGCTTCTGCCCGGCTTCAGCGGCACCATCCAGCAGGTTCCTCCGCGCTATTCCGCGATCAAGGTTGCCGGCGAACGCGCCTATGACCTGGCCCGGGACGGGGAAGTGGTGGAGCTGGCCAGCCGGCCGGTGGACATCCACCGGCTGGAGCTGGTGGGGTCTCCGGACGCCGACCATGCCGAATTCGAGGCCGAATGCGGCAAAGGTACCTATGTCCGCTCGCTTGCCCGGGATATGGGCAGGGCCTTGGGATGCAAGGGTTTTGTCTCGGCTTTACGGCGGGTTTCGGTCGGTCCCTTCGCTGAAAACCTCATGATTTCGCTGGAACAACTGGAGGTTTTATGTCATAGAGCCGCCATCGGCGAGGGAAACCTCGCCGATGCTCTTTTGCCTGTTGAGACCGCGCTGGACGACATCCCGGCGCTGGCCGTCAACCAGGCAGACGCGGCCCGGCTCCAAAGGGGGCAGGCCGTTCTACTGCGTGGACGGGACGCACCCATCTTCCACGGCACGGTTTATGTCACGGCGTCCGGGCAATTGATCGCCCTTGCCGAGGTCGACCGTGGCGAGATCGTCCCCAAGCGCGTGTTCAACCTGGCTGGCATTGTGGGTAGCGCTGGCCGCTAACAAAAGGTGTTTGACGATGTCGATCGAAGCCGGCCGCAAGGCCGAAGTGATCCAGGCGAATGCGAACAAGAAGGGCGACACAGGTTCGCCCGAAGTGCAGGTGGCGATCCTCTCTGAGCGCATCACCAACCTCACGGAGCATTTCAAGACTCACGTGAAAGACAACCACTCCCGGCGCGGGCTGTTGAAGCTCGTTTCGACGCGCCGTCAGTTGCTTGATTATCTCAAGCGCGTCGATGAAGGGCGTTACAAGGCCGTCATCGAGAAGCACGGCATTCGCCGCTAACCAATGTTCCGCGCGGGCAGTCCGCGCGTTTGTGAGCGGGCCCATTGGGGGCTCGCCGTTATGTCGGGCGGCAATAGGGCCGCCCCTCGAGACGCAGGCGATGCGCCTAGCGTGAAACCGAGGAAGACATGAAAGCCATGGCAGGATCGCCGGATGCTGGTGACGCGCGTTACGCGTGCGCAGCCTCTCGCCGTCTTGCTCTGGCTTTCGCCCTTCCGCGAAACCAAGAAAGACGACAGAAATGTTCGATATCCATCGTGTTGAACTCGATTGGGGTGGACGCACCCTAACCCTGGAAACCGGTAAAGTTGCCCGTCAGGCCGACGGCGCGGTGATCGCCACCTACGGCGAGACCACCGTGATCGCGACCGTGGTCGCGGCCAAGAAGCCGAAGGAAGGCATCGATTTCCTTCCGCTCACCGTCAACTACACCGAAAAGTATTATGCGGCCGGCCGTATTCCCGGCGGCTACTTCAAGCGCGAGCGCGGTCCGACCGAAAAGGACACGCTGACGTCACGCCTGATCGATCGCCCGATCCGTCCGCTGTTTGCCGATGGCTGGCGCTGTGACACCCAGGTGATCGTGACCGTGCTGTCGCACGACATGGAGAACGATCCCGATATCCTCGGCATGGTGGCAGCGTCTGCCGCGCTCACGCTCTCGGGCGCTCCCTTCATGGGCCCGATCGGCGGCGCGCGCGTCGGCTTTGCCAACAACGAATACATCCTCAACCCGACCATCGACGAGATGAAGGAGACCCAGCTCGATCTGGTGGTCGCCGGCACTCAGGATGCGGTGTTGATGGTGGAGTCGGAAGCCAAGGAGCTGTCCGAGGAAATCATGCTCGGCGCCGTGATGTTCGGCCACCGGCATTTCCAGCCGGTGATCCAGGCGATCATCCAGCTTGCCGAAAAGGCCGCGAAGGAGCCGCGCGATTTTGCGCTGCCGGACACCTCCGCGATCGAAAAGGAAATGCTCGGCCTCGTCGAGAAGGACCTGCGCAAGGCCTACGCGATCCCGCGCAAGGCCGAACGGCAGGACGCGGTCGCCGTCGTCAAGAAGGCGGCGATGGCCCACTTCTTCCCGGACGGCAAGGACAATCCCGAGCGTCCGATGCAGCAGGTTGGCGGCGTGTTCAAGGAGCTCGAAGCCAAGATCGTGCGCTGGAACATTCTCGACACCAAAAAGCGCATCGACGGCCGCGATCTCGTGACCGTGCGTCCGATCATTGCCGAGGCCGGCTTCCTGCCGCGCACCCACGGCTCTGCTTTGTTCACCCGCGGCGAGACCCAGGCGATCGTTGTCGCCACTCTGGGCACCGGCGAAGACGAACAGTGGATCGACGCCTTGTCGGGCACCTACAAAGAAGCGTTCATGCTGCACTACAACTTCCCTCCGTTCTCGGTCGGCGAAACCGGCCGCATGGGCGCGCCCGGCCGCCGCGAGATAGGCCATGGCAAGCTCGCGTGGCGTGCCATTCGTCCGATGCTGCCGGCGAAGGAAGACTTCCCCTACACCATTCGCGTGGTGTCGGAGATCACCGAGTCCAACGGTTCGTCGTCGATGGCGAGCGTCTGCGGCGCCTCGCTGGCTCTGATGGATGCGGGCGTGCCGATGAAGCGGCCGACCGCGGGCATCGCGATGGGGCTCATTCTCGAAGACAAGCGCTACGCCGTGCTGTCCGACATTCTCGGCGACGAGGATCATCTCGGCGACATGGACTTCAAGGTTGCGGGCACCGAGGAGGGCATCACCGCTCTCCAGATGGACATCAAGATCGCCGGCATCACCGAAGAGATCATGCAGGTCGCGCTTGGTCAGGCCAAGGGCGGCCGGTTGCACATCCTTGGTGAAATGGCCAAGGCGCTGAACTCGGCCCGCGCCGAGCTTGGCGAACATGCGCCACGCATCGAAACCTTCAAGATCCCGACCGACAAGATCCGTGAAGTCATCGGCACCGGCGGCAAGGTGATCCGCGAGATCGTCGAAAAAACCGGCGCCAAGGTCAATATCGAGGACGACGGCACCGTGAAGGTTGCTTCGGCCAACGGTGAGCAGATCAAGGCGGCGATCAACTGGATCAAGTCGATTGCCTCGGATCCGGAAATCGGCACGATCTACGAAGGCACCGTCGTCAAGACGATGGACTTCGGCGCGTTCGTGAACTTCTTCGGCGCCAAGGACGGACTGGTGCATATCAGCCAGCTCTCTGCGGCGCGCGTGAATAAAACCACCGACGTCGTCAAGGAAGGCGACAAGGTCAAGGTCAAGCTCCTCGGCTTCGACGATCGCGGCAAGGTCCGTCTGTCGATGAAGGTCGTGGATCAGGAGACCGGCGAAGACCTCGAGGCCAAGCAAAAGACCGAAGGCGGCGATCAGCGCGCAGCCGGCGAGTAATCGTCTCCATACTGAGTAAGAAAAAGGGCGGCTTCGGCCGCCCTTTTTATTGTTTGCGTGCCGGCGCCGCGTTTACGCCAAGCGTCCTGGTAATGACCTGCCCAAGCGCGAGGAAATCCGCCTTGCGCGGCGATGTGTGCCGCCACGCAAGCCCGATGCTGCGGCGCGGCTCGGGATCGGTGAACCGCAACAGCTTTACGCGCTTGTCGTTGAGCCCGGCATCGACCGCAATGCGCGGCAACAGCGTCGCACCGTAACCGTTGGCCACCATCTGCATCACCGTCGCCAGACTGGTCGCGCCGAGGCCGGCCGGGGTTTCGCTATTTTGCATCGAGCAGAACGCCAGCGCCTGATCGCGCAGGCAATGGCCTTCCTCCAGCAGGATCAACTGACGCGCGCTGACATCGCGCGCGGTCACGCGGGTTTTTTCCGGCAGAGGATCGTCGGCTGGAACCGCAAGCAGGAAGGGATCGTCGATCAGTTGCAGGGT
This sequence comes from Bradyrhizobiaceae bacterium, assembly GCA_947481685.1. GTDB lineage: Bacteria > Pseudomonadota > Alphaproteobacteria > Rhizobiales > Xanthobacteraceae > CANKHA01. Next base: position 10,146 of record CANKHA010000023.1, on the reverse strand, counting down.
TTCGATCTCATTGTCGCCCGCGGGCAGCGCCAAAATCAAAACATGCAGTAACCCGCGGCTGAGCTCATCGAGCAGGACGTCGGTTTGCGTTTCGCGCAGCTCGAGTTTTAATTCGGGATATTGCTTTAGCACGGCGGGTAAAAAGCGCGGCAGCAGATAAGGCGCGATGGTCGGAATAACGCCAAGCCGCAACACGCCGGATAAAATCTTCTGCCGGTGCCGGGCAAAATCCACCAGGTCGCCGGCGCCGGTGAGGAGATGTTCGGCCCTCCGCGCGATTTCCTCGCCGAGTTCCGTCAGCGTCACCTCGTTCGGCCGGCGCTCCACCAGCGGTGCGCCGAGTGATTGTTCCAGCTCGCGGATCTGCATCGAGAGGGCAGGCTGGCTGATCCCGCAGTCTTCGGCGGCCTTTCCGAAATGCTTATGCCGCGCCAACGCCTCAAAATAACGCAACTGTCGCAATGTGATCATGCCGATAAGATAACCTTATCGTATGAGACAGGCAATCCGATTAGACCTTATCCAAGGTAAGCAGGATGCTAAGCTCGAGCCGAGTTCTGCGAACCAAAAAAATTGGAGGATTCCATGGACGATAAAACAAACATGAGCGCGGGCAAATGCCCGGTGGTGCATTCGCGCGGCAGAGGAAATCAGGACTGGTGGCCGAACCAGCTCAATGTCGGCGTTCTGCATCAGAACAACCCGGAGTCCGACCCGATGGGCAAGGACTTCAACTACACCAAGGCGTTTGAGAGCCTCGACCTCGACGCGGTGGTCAAAGATCTGCGCGCCTTGATGACCGACAGCCAGAGCTGGTGGCCGGCGGACTATGGTCACTATGGGCCGTTCTTCATCCGCATGGCCTGGCACGCAGCAGGCACCTATCGCACCGGCGATGGGCGTGGCGGCGGCGGGCGCGGCCAGCAGCGTTTTGCGCCGCTCAATTCCTGGCCGGATAACGGCAACCTCGACAAGGCGCGCCGGCTGCTCTGGCCGATCAAGCAGAAATACGGCGCGAAGCTCTCCTGGGCGGATCTGATGATCCTCACCGGCAACGTCGCGATCGAGTCGATGGGCGGACCCACCTTCGGCTTTGGCGGCGGACGCGCCGATGTCTGGGAGCCCGAGAACCATGTGAACTGGGGCGCGGAAGATGCATGGCTGGCCAACAGCAGTCATGCCGCGAGCCGCTATTCAGGCGATCGCGAACTCGCCGGCAATCTCGGCGCGGTGCAGATGGGCCTCATCTATGTCAATCCGCAGGGCCCGGATGGCAATCCCGATCCGCTGAAATCCGCGCGCGACATTCGCGAAACGTTCGGCCGCATGGCGATGAATGACGAAGAGACCGTCGCCCTCGTCGCGGGCGGCCACACTTTCGGCAAAGCGCATGGCGCCGGACCCGAAAGCCATGTCGGCAAGGAGCCGGAAGGCGCTGACATGGAGCATCAGGGTCTCGGTTGGTTGAATTCTTTCGAAAGCGGCATGGCCGGCCATACCATCACGAGCGGCATCGAAGGTGCGTGGAAGCCACATCCGACCACGTGGGACAATGGCTATCTCGACACGCTGTTCGGCTTTGAGTGGGAGCTGACGAAGAGTCCCGCTGGCGCACATCAGTGGAAGCCGAAAGGCCATACCGGCGACAATCTTGTCGAAGACGCACATGACAAGAACAAGAAACATCCGCCGATGATGACAACGGCCGACATGGCACTGCGCATGGATCCGGCTTACGAGAAAATCTCGCGCCGCTTCCATAAAAACCCGAAGGAGTTCGCCGACGCTTTCGCGCGGGCCTGGTACAAGCTCACGCACCGCGACATGGGCCCGAAAGTGCTCTATCGCGGCAAGCTGGTGCCGAAGGAAACGCTGATCTGGCAGGATCCGGTACCGGCGGTGAACCATCCGCTGATCGACGCAAAGGACATCGACGCGCTCAAGGCGAAGATCCTCGCCACCGGTCTGTCGGTGCCGCAGCTCGCGTCAGCGGCCTGGGCGTCGGCCTCGACGTTCCGCAGCTCGGACAAGCGGGGCGGCGCCAATGGCGCGCGCATCCGCCTGAACCCGATGAAGAACTGGCCAGTGAACAATCCGTCCGAACTCGCAAAGGTGCTCTCGGCGCTCGAAGGCATCCAGAAGGAGTTCAACGCATCAGCCTCCGGCGGCAAGAAAGTGTCGCTCGCGGACCTGATCGTTCTCGCCGGCGGCGCGGCTGTCGAAAAGGCGGCCAAGGCCGGTGGCCACGATGTGAAGGTGGCCTTCACACCGGGCCGCATGGATGCGTCGCAGGAAGACACCGAGGTGGAATCCTTCGCCTGGCTCGAGCCGAAGGCCGACGGCTTCCGCAACTATGTGCGCAAACCGATCATGCCGGTCGAGGAACACCTCGTCGATCGCGCTCAACTGCTTGCCCTGACTGCGCCAGAATTGACGGTGCTTGTCGGCGGCTTGCGTGCTCTGCAAGTGGGCGATCCCAAGCTTGGCGTGCTCACCACGCGTCCGGGCACATTGACGAACGACTACTTCGTCAACTTGCTCGACATGGGCACGAAGTGGAAGGCGGTCGATGACAAGTACGACAACCTGTTCGAAGGCCGCGACCGCAAGACCGACCAGGTGAAGTGGACCGCGACGCGCGCCGACCTGATCTTCGGCTCGCACTCGCAGCTCCGCGCGCTTGCCGAAGTCTATGGCGCCAACGACGCGAAGGAGAAGTTCGTGAAGGACTTCGCCGCCGCCTGGACCAAGGTGATGGAGATCGACCGCTTCGATCTTCATGGCGTGATCAAGAAAGTGGCTTAGCTTTCGGATCGGCACAAATGTAAAAGGGCGGCCTTGTGGCCGCCCTTTTTATTTTCAGGAGCGCGAAGAGTTACTGCGCAGCGTCCTTGACGGCCCGCGCTTCCGCGGCGCTCTCGGCATCGTCGACCGTCTTGAGCGCGTCCGGCTGCGGCATCGCAATGACATTGTAGCCGGAGTCGACGAAGTGGATTTCGCCGGTCACGCCGGTGGAGAGGTCCGACAGCAGATACAACGCGGAGCCGCCGATCTCGTCGATCGTCACGGTGCGACGTAGCGGCGCGTGGCGCTGCTGGAAGTTGAACATCAGCCGCGCGTCGGCGATGCCTGCGCCGGCAAGGGTGCGCACCGGGCCCGCCGAGATGGCGTTGATGCGGATACCGTTCTCGCCGAAGTCCGAGGCGAGATAGCGCACCGAGGCTTCCAGCGCGGCTTTGGCCACACCCATGACGTTGTAGTTCGGCATCACGCGGGTCGAGCCGCCGAAGGTCAGCGTCACCATCGCGCTGCCGTCTGGCATCAGCGTGGCTGCGCGCCTGGCGATCTCGGTGAAGGAAAAGCAGGAAATCACCATGGTGCGCGTGAAGTTCTCGCGCGTGGTGTCGGCGTAGCGCCCCTTCAATTCGTTCTTGTCGGAAAAAGCGATGGCGTGGACCAGAAAATCCAGCGCGCCCCATTTCTCGCCCAGCGTCGCGAATACGGACTCGATGGACTCCGAATTCTCGACGTCACACGGCAGGACCACCGTGGAGCCAACCGACTGTGCCAGCGGCTTCACGCGCTTTCCCAGCGCTTCGCCCTGATAGGTAAAGGCCAGCTCCGCGCCGTGGGCTGCCAGTGTCTTGGCGATGCCCCAGGCGATGGAATGGTCGTTTGCGACCCCCATGATGAGGCCGCGCTTGCCCTTCATAAGGCCGGATGCCGCTGCAGTGCTCATTACGCGTCCAGCCTCTTGAACACGACCGAAGCATTGGTGCCGCCGAAGCCGAAGGAGTTAGAAAGAACGCAGCCGAGCTTCGCGTTGTCGATGCGCTTGCGCACGATCGGCATATCGGCAAAGGCCGGATCCAGATTCTCGATATTGGCGCTCTCGCAGATGAAACCGTTCTGCATCATCAGCAGCGAGTAGATTGCTTCCTGCGCGCCGGCTGCGCCGAGCGAATGGCCGGTGAGCGATTTTGTCGCCGAAATCGGCGGGCATTTGCCACCAAATACAGCGCGGATCGCCTCGATCTCCTTGAGATCGCCGATCGGCGTCGCCGTGGCATGCGGGTTGATGTAATCGATCGGCGCTTTCACCGTTTCCAGCGCCAGCTTCATGCAGCGCATCGCGCCTTCACCGGAAGGAGCGACCATGTCGTCGCCGTCCGAGGTTGCGCCATAGCCTGCGACTTCGGCGTAAATCTTGGCGCCGCGGGCCTTGGCATGTTCGAGCTCTTCCAGCACCAGCACGCCTGCGCCGCCAGCAATCACGAAGCCGTCGCGGTCGACGTCATAAGCGCGGGACGCTTTCTGCGGCGTCGCGTTGAATTTCGAAGACATCGCGCCCATGGCGTCGAACATGTCCGACAGCGTCCAGTGAAGTTCCTCGGAACCACCGGCGAAGATCATGTCCTGCTTGCCCCACTGGATCAGTTCGGCCGCATTGCCGATGCAGTGGTTGCTGGTCGCGCAGGCCGACGAGATCGAATAGTTCACGCCCTTGATCTTGAACCAGGTTGCGAGCGTGGCGGAGGCGGTCGATGACATCGCCTTCGGTACGGCGAAAGGACCGATGCGCTTCGGCGAGCCTTTTTCACGCGTGATGTCGGCGGCAGCGACGACGGTGGAAGTCGATGGCCCGCCCGAGCCCATTACGATGCCGGTACGCTCATTGGAAATGTCTTTGTCTTCGACGCCGCTGTCGCGGATCGCCTGCTCCATGGCGACATGGTTCCACGCCGAGCCGGGTCCGAGGAAACGCATGGCGCGGCGATCGACCGATCCGGAAGGATCCAGCGTCGGCGCGCCATGAACCTGGCAGCGGAAGCCGTGCTTTTCGAATTCCTCAGAATGCGTAATGCCGGACTTCGCCTCACGCAGGCTCGCCAGCACTTCCTGGGTGTTGTTGCCGATGGATGAAACGATACCCATGCCGGTGACGACGACACGTCTCATGCCTGCCTCATCTTCGTTTTGTTTGTCCGGCTATTCCGGATTCATACGGCCGGTGGAGATTGGGCTGGCCGCCAGCCCTTGGCAATCCTGCATATAATCAACATTGCGGCCATGGGAACCCATGACAGCCGCCTCATGAAAATTCAGTCGTCGGCGTCAGGCCGGTTGCGGCATCTGGTCGGCGCGGAACAGACCGACCTTCAAGTCGCTGGCGCGGTAAAGCACCTGGCCATCGGCCGACAGCCATCCGTCGGCGATACCGAGAATGAGCTTCGAGCGCATTACGCGCTTGATCTCGATGCCATAGACAACTTTCTTCATGGTCGGCAGAACCTGGCCGGAAAATTTCAGCTCGCCCAAACCCAGCGCGCGGCCTTTGCCGGCGGACCCCGACCAGCCGAGGAAAAACCCGACCAATTGCCATAGCGCATCGAGACCGAGGCAACCCGGCATCACCGGATCGCCCTTGAAGTGGCAGGGGAAGAACCAGAGGTCCGGCTTCACATCGAGTTCTGCGCGGATCAGGCCTTTGCCATATTCACCGCCGGTCTCCGATATCTCGGTGATCCGGTCGAACATCAGCATGGGCGGCAGCGGCAGTTGCGGGCCCTCGGGAAACATTTCCCCGCGGCCGCAGGCAAGCAGCTCGTCGTAGCCAAAACTTGTGCGCTGATTTTGCATTCCTGCCCTGAGGTTTAGACAAACACGGCGTTCCCGCGCCGGGCGCCTTCCTAACACACGGATTTAATGGGTGAAAGTCGGCCAAAATGCCGCTTTTTTGTCCCCCAGAAAGCGAAACTGCTATTGCGAAACAGTTGCATTTAGCCGGGGTGCCGGGTACCTTGTTCTTTAATCGCAATGATTTAGTGCGGTTTGCGTTCTCTTGAGTTGGCAGGATCCATGACCCAGTTGCGGACGATGACCTTCACGGCCCCGGTGATTCCGGAAAAGCCGCAATCCCTGGTGGCGCCATCGGCGGGCCTCAACGGCTGTCCCTGGCATGACGTGAAGGCACTGCTGCGGCAGGTTGGGCTGCGTCCGACCCGTCAGCGCATGGCACTGGGCTGGCTCCTGTTCGGCAAGGGCGACCGGCATCTCACCGCGGAAATGCTCTACGAGGAAGCGACCCACGCCAAAGTGCCGGTGTCGCTCGCGACGGTTTACAACACGCTGCATCAGTTCACCGACGTCGGCCTGCTGCGCCAGATCGCGGTCGATGGCTCGAAATCCTATTTCGACACCAACATTTCCACCCACCACCACTTCTTTGTCGAAGGCGACAACACGGTATTCGATATTCCTGAAACCGATGTCGTGGTCGGCAGGACGCCAACGCCGCCGGAAGGTTACGAAGTGGCGCGCATTGACGTCGTGGTGCGCCTGCGCCGCAAAAGCTGATCAGCTCATATCCGATTCAAGAAAATGCCCAGCGTGTGCTGGGCATTTTCGTTTGGAGCCGCTGCGTTAGGCGGTGGCCGATAGTTTCATCATCATCAGTCCGGAAACGATCAGGACGAATGCGGCGATGCGCGTGGGACTGGCGAGTTCACCAAGAACGAAAATGCCGAGAGCGAACGCCCCGACCGCTCCCATGCCCGTCCAGATCGTGTAAGCGGTGCCAAGCGGCAATGTCCGCATGGCAAGCGCAAGCAAGCCAACGCTCGCAATCATTGTTGTGATGGAGATCGCGGCAGGCAAAAGGCGCGTGAAGCCGTGCGATTGCTTCAGCGTATAAGCCCAGACGATTTCAAGAATTCCGGCTGCAACGAGATAGACCCAAGCCATGACTGGCCTCCCTTCGGCGGGTCGTCCCGGCGATCGAATGAAGGAGAGATCGTCCTCGTCAAAGAACATATAGGAAGGAAAAGTGGCGATTTAAGGCCGGAAATGCTGGCCGAAATCACTCGATTTTTTCGTTGGGGTAAACACCCCATAATTTCTGTTGTTCGATCCAGCCGTCGAAACCTTCGCCGGCAATGCGGCACCAGGTGCCGTTACACTTTTTCACGGTCCCCACGACACCGCCCTGCAACTGCGCCACGACGCTGCCCTCGAGGTCGCCGGCTTCGCGCAACGGGACAAGCTCTTCCTTGGCCAGGACCATGCCGGTGCGGCGTCCCGACAAGAGGGAATGATAGACCCAGCCTTCGGAGCCTTCGCCGTCCCGGATGCGGCGCCAGTTTTCGTATTCGGCGGTAATTTCCACCGGCAGCCCGGCCCGGCTGTAAATCCAGGTGACGTCATAGGACTTGGCCGGTCCGACATGCACATTGACCTTGTCCGGCTTCAGGCTGACGAAGCGCGGCACCGGCAATCCGCTCGGGCCGTTGGCGACATCGTTCGCCGCACGCGCCATCGGGACTGCCAGGCAAATGATGGCGGCGGAGAGAGCGCAAACAGCGAGCCGCTTCCAGTTGCGCACCAAAATCATCAGCGAAAAGTCCAGACTGTGCGGTTGACGGTACGAGCGCCGGGGGCGCTTCTACCGCAGCGGTCTGCCTTGTCTTCACCAAGCCGTCTGGCTAGAGAGGAACCGCACCCGCCGGATAGAATACCCAATGTGCGCGATGCCGGTTAAAGAGCCCTGAACGGCGCCGGACCGCATCAAAAGGACCATTGGACGTGGCTTTGCACGAAGGACTTGGCTCTGCGCCGAGTATGCAAGCCAGGCTTTTACCGGTTGAATGGCGGAACATGGCGAAACGCAAACAGCCCCTGGTCGTCGTTACCCGCAAGCTGCCGGACAGCGTCGAAACCCGCATGCGCGAGCTGTTCGAGGTCGAGCTCAACCCCGACGACCGGCCGATGACCCAGGCTGAACTCGCCAAGGCCGCGCAGCGCGCCGACGTGCTGGTGCCGACAGTCACCGACGAGATCGACGCCAAGGTGATCGAGCAGGCCGGGAGCGGGCTCAAGCTGATCGCCAATTTCGGCAACGGCGTCGACAATATCGACGTTATCGCGGCGCATAAGCGCGGCATCATCGTCACCAATACCCCTGGCGTGCTGACCGAAGACACCGCCGACATGACGATGGCGTTGATCCTCGCGGTGCCGCGGCGGCTCGCTGAAGGGCTGGAAATCCTCGAGCACGGCAAGTGGAACGGATGGTCGCCGACCTGGATGCTGGGCCATCGCATCTGGGGCAAGAGCCTTGGCATCATCGGGATGGGCCGCATCGGCCAGGCGGTGGCGCGGCGCGCGCGCGCCTTCGGCATGGCGATCCACTATCACAACCGCCGCCGGGTCGCGCCGAAGATCGAGGAAGCGCTGGAGGCGACGTATTGGGAGAGCCTCGACCAGATGCTGGCGCGCATGGACATCGTCTCGGTCAATTGTCCGCACACGCCCGGCACCTATCACCTGCTGTCGGCGCGGCGGCTGAAGCTGATGCGGCCCGAGGCTTACCTGGTCAACACGGCGCGCGGCGAAGTGATCGACGAGAAGGCGCTCACGCAGTTGATCGAGGCCGGCAAGATCGCGGGCGCGGGGCTCGACGTGTTCGAGCATGAGCCGGCGGTGAATCCGAAGCTGCTCAAGCTCGCGCGCGCGGGCAAGGTGGTGATCCTGCCGCACATGGGCTCGGCGACCGTCGAAGGCCGCGTCGACATGGGCGAGAAGGTCATCATCAACATCAGGACTTTCCTCGACGGCCACAAGCCACCGGATCGCGTCCTGCCCTCGATGGTGTGACGCGTTCGTTCCGGTTCACTTTTCAGACAGCAGCCACGTTTTATCTTTCTTCTCCCTCTCCCCGCACGCGGGGAGAGGGTTGGGGTGAGGGGCGACCTAACAAAGACCGCTGTCCCCACCCGGCTCGTTTTACTTGCCACCCTCTCCCCGTGAAAAACGGGGAGAAGGAAGCAAGCAGCCAAGCGTCATCGGCCCGTGATGTGGTCAGGCGACAGGCCGCCTGTAACTTTCCTTGTTGCTCCCCCAGGGGGCCCGGGGGAGTTGACCCCCGAAAAATCCCGGGGGGAGTGGAGCGCCGAACGGCGCATCGAACAAGTCGTCTTCTCGACGGTCCGGCCCCGATGGGTTTTTGTTACCCGATGCAAATATATAATGCCTCCAACAAAATGGGGGCGGAAATGCACATAAGGAAACTGGCGGCAGCAGCCGCATGCGGCGCTTTCATCTTTTCGGGTCCGGCGTTTGCGGCAACACTCGCGGTGACGGATGCCGCGATCGAGAAGGGCAAGCTGACGGTTACGGGCACCACGGTGGGCGCAACGCAGCAGGTGACGCTTGACGGGCAGTTCGTCACCACATCCAAGAAATCAAAATTTTCCTTCGCGCTCGACAACTATCACCCTGAAGACTGCATGGTGACCGTCAAGGTCGGCGGCACCACCGCAACGGGCGTGGTTGCGAACTGCGCCACGAGCGGATTTTTTCCGCGCGGCGCCTGGTCGTCTTCGGAAGACTATCTTCTCAACGACGTGGTGACGCAGCAGGGCTCGGCCTGGCGTGCATTGCGGGACAACAGCAACAAGTCGCCCGCTTCCAACGCTGCCGACTGGGAAATCTTTGTAGCGAAGGGCGATGCCGGGCAAAACGGCTCCGCAGGCTCGACCGGACCGCAAGGACCGCAGGGCGTTCAAGGAACGCAGGGTTCTCAAGGATCGGCTGGCTCTCAGGGTCCGCAAGGTCCTGATGGCCCGCGGGGACCGCAAGGGACTGCGGGCGTGGACTCCACGCTCAAGATGACTGTGGCGTCGAATACGCTGAGAGCGACGGCCGATACGGAAAGACAGAATTCGAATGGGAACTCGTTTATCTCTAAAACGCTCTTCTCTCCTTACGCCGGCACGGTAAGAGTCACGTGGCAGATCAGGACTTCGAACGCAGCTTCGTATGCCAGGGTCGAGGTTGGCAACATTGGGGATCTCTGCGTGGACCCTGCAGGTGGTGACGAGGGCACGTTCGTTACGAGAAGTACATCTTACATTGATGGCACATGTGATCTGCATATCGTCGCCGGAGACAGAATAGAGATCCACCTTACGACGCAGCAAAATGGCGTGCCCGTCTTCATAAGAGCCGGTCCCGCAAATCTGCACAGGACGCTAAGTGGAGTTTCTGCCTGACGGCGGGCACGCTGTTGCCTGCGAATCAGGAGAGACCATGAACAGACGACCGCGCCGGAACCACACACCGGGCTTCAAGGCTAAGGTGGCGCTTGCC
>CANKHA010000022.1 GCA_947481685.1 Bradyrhizobiaceae bacterium | reverse complement strand
ATGAAAAAATTTCCCAAACTCGATCTCATCCTGATCGAGTCCGGCGGCGACAATCTTGCGGCGACGTTTTCGCCTGAACTGGCCGATATCACCATTTACGTGATCGACGTGGCTGGCGGCGAGAAGATTCCGACCAAAGGCGGGCCGGGGATCACCCGCTCGGATCTGCTAGTGATCAACAAGATCGATTTGGCGCCTTATGTCGGCGCATCGCTGGAAAATATGGAGCGCGAAACGAAGCGCATGCGGGGAACGCGCCCTTACGTGTTTGCCAATATGCGCAAGGGCGATGGGCTGGAAAAGGTCGTCAGTTTTATTGAGGAGCGAGGCGGCCTCAATTGACGGTTTGGGCTGGCCTGCGTTCTTCGGCCGCAGACAGCGCCCTGCTGCGAACCGACAGGAAATACTGCGTCAGCGCATCGGCATCGCGGGCATATGTCAACGGGATAATCGTATCCCGGCCCATGCTTCGCAGCCGGTCTGCAATTGCACCAATATCAAAAGAATAAAGCGGGAGGGCTTGTTTCAGGGCGGCTGAGGCTACGAAAGACCATGTTTCGGGACAGATCGAAGTCTGAAGGACAATGTGTGGCGCTTCCGATCGCAGGATGTCCGGCAGGGCGCTATCCCGGTAACGCCCATATACAGTGACGCCATGCTGGCGCAGCAAGGAGTCGTCCATTGACTCACCGATCAGTATGAACTCGAGCGGCAATTGTTGTGCTGCCGCGCGGCGCGCCAATTCCAGTACAACGTAGTAGCCCTTGATGAGATAAAGGGAACCGATCACAGCGATCTTGAGCTTTTCGTCCTTCGCAAGCTGCGGCGGTTTTGGATCCGGGAATGCCTGCGCTCTTTCCGGATTCCAGACGGTGATCTCGCGGTCCGGCCAATAACGCGCTAGCCGTTTTCTCACATCGTCAGACGGCGCGATGACGCGATCTGCGGCGCGGGCAAAAACCTCGGTATCCTGACGCCAGATCGCGGGATCGTTGACCTGATAATCCGCCCCGCTTGTTGCGATGCATACGCGGCATTGCTCCACCGGTGGCTCGCCGCAATAGAAATTGGAGCCATCCACGAGATTGAGCCTGGGGCAGATCATGATGTAGTCGTGCAGCACCACGTCGAAAGGAATCTTGGCGGCGCGGCAAAGGTGGGGAATGAGAGTCGTAATTGACTGCGGCAAATCGACGATGTGATTCACGACCAGACGCGTGATTGCGAACTGACGGCATAATTCGAGGAAATAGCCTTCGTCTGCAATCAGATCGAAGGCCCGGCCGTGGTATTTGCCGGTTTGCCGGTTCAGGAGACGGAACAGCGGTTGTACGCGCGAAACCCGCACCAGACGAAATGCCGCAAAACCCAGTGCGCTTAGGTTCTCTTCGTAGAGTTGGAGATACCGGCTGCTGCCGCCGCCGCGCCCATGATGCAACGTCAGGATCGCGGGACGTGTTTCTGCAGCCGAGGGCAAGAGCGGCAACGTCTGCCCTTCATTCGAAATGCGGTCCCCGGCATTGGCGAAATGAAGGAGGGGATGGCTGGCCCAGCTCAGGGTAGGATTGTCGGCGCGATAGAAAATAGGGTCGAAGTCCGGGTTCGGTGCGAAGTCCAGAAAACGTCCGATGAGAAAATAGTGGAGGACGGGATCGCGTGCGGCGCGGCGGCGCGCGGATACATCGCTTATCTGCGCGAGATAAAAATCGCGATCGATCAGCGGCTGAATGGGCCGCAGCCAGTGCCGCAAGATCAAACCTGCGAGGGCACGCGACCCCGGAATAGGGGTGAGAATAACCCATTCCGTATAGAGTTTCAGCGTCGGGAGCGCCAGGTCGGTCACTCCCCGTCGAAGCACTCTAATGAGAGAGGATGGCCCCATATTACTCGTCCGTCTCCGCAGTTTCTTCGGTTTCGGGAACGAGGCTGAGGGCCTTGAGTACGGCTTTGTCGCGTTCGGCGGCGGCAAGCGTTGGCCGCTCACCCCGCTTAATTGATGGATCACACAACGAAACAGGTTCTGAAAGGCGACCGTTGATAAAACTCAGATCGCCCGCATGCAACTCGCCCAGAATTCGGAATTCTTCCGGCGAAATGACGAAGCCTGTCTTGGTATCCGGATTGGCATAGATCAGTGCATCGCTGATCTGCACGGCCCGTCGTCGGTCGTTTAGCTGCGCATTGACGGCGCACATCACCTCAATTTCAGCCGCAGTCAGGGAACGGTTGATGGTGGGTGGAGGTTGAAAGCCCTGGGTGTCGAGCTGCAGCGCGGTGCGCAAGAATGTCGGCAATAGATCTTTGCGGACGGCGTCATAGTTGAGAAGCAGGACGTTGTTCCGGCCGACTGCCTCGTCGGCACGTTCGATGGCTTCCTTGAAGGGATTTCGATATTTGCTTCGCAAATAGTCGGCAAAGGAGCCGGTTACTTTCTCGCGTTTTACAGCCTGGGAATAGGATGAGATGGCATGGCCCGCGATCGACCGGACGAAATAAACGATCCTGCCTTGGTATCCCTGCGAGGTCGTATGCGCCAAAAGTTCTTTCAGCCGCGCAGTTTCAAAGGTTTCCAGGAATTCCGATGAATATAGCGCATGTTTGCCGTTGGCCTTGGCAAGCACTCTGTCGAAAACCCGGAGAGAATTTTCGTGATGGAAACGAAACGGTAGATTGCGGTTGAGATAACTTGCCAGACGCAGGCCATTTCCGGATGTGATCTTGCCGTGGCGCGCATCGGCGTCAGCTCCGGGATAAATGATACCTCTCTCTGCAAGACGCGCGGTGTTGATCGCAAAGGCGCTCTGCAACGCGGAAGTTCCGGTCTTGTGGGACCCGATGTGCAGGAAAAGCACGCTCATTTGAATCAGGATTTTTCCAGGATTGACGACGCTTTGGCATTCCAGACAGAGTCAACGCGATTACGAACATTGAGTTCGAGGTCGCTGAAGCTGCATATCGTAACGGGAGGCTTGTTGGACACAGACTCATAGATGAAATCCGGGATTCCATGAGCGGTGAAAAAGCCTGCATTGGTTTCCGCGTATTTTTCACGGATGCGGTCGAGCAAAGGCAGGCTGATGCCCCAGAAGCGCTTTCCCTCCGCCAGTTCAGGAAGTGCCAGGAGAGGGGCGGTCATCTTTTTGAAGGCTTGCTTGGAGACGGCAGGCAAGGGATTTCCCCCATTCCGTTGCTTCGCGCGGGCGATCAATTCCATGATCAATGCCGCTTGCAGGTTGTTCAGCGATATATTCTGCGGGTCGCTGCGCTTGAACATGGCAAGCGGATCGCGCAACCCGATGATCTTGTAGAAATCGTCGATAACATTTGGGGTTTTTAGAGCCTTCCGGTCATAGGGACGAACGATGACATTCTTGCCAACGAGATCGTCCCAGATAGCGAACCAGATGCGATAGTCGTAGCGGGATTCGGCCATTCGCAGTTCGACGAATTCGTCCATCGTGCCGGGATCTTCGAAGGCTGACAGCAGTTCGAGATAGTACGAGTTGAAGAACTCCGCCTGTTCTCGCACATAGGCGATGACGAAAATTTCCCGACCAGGGAAAAGCGCCAACAGCGCACGGATCTTCAGATAGTTGAACGATAGCAGACTTAGTTCTTCGGAGGACACGATGATGTCGTGATCCGGTTTTTGCTGGATGTCGCGCGCTAGCTCTTCCACGCTGAAACCGGCACAGAACTTGGGGTGTTTTGGTAACTCGCCAATGCTCCAAGCAAGGCAATGATGGCCGGCAAAATATTTTCGTGTGCCCGGTTTAGGGTACCAGAAGCCGCGGGCATCCAGCCAGCTTCGTTGTTTCACGAACTGGCGCTGGATGGACGTCGTGCCGGTCTTTGCCAATCCTATATGAATATAGGCCTTGCGTGTGTCGGGGCCTCCCTGTCCGCCGCTCTGCATCGCGGATATCGGAGGGCGCCGTGACCAAAATCTGGGAATACGCACTATCGACCCGTTCCCTTGTTAAAATCGCGCCCAGCATCGTCCGAACCCCTCAAAGAGCCAGCAGATCCTCGGTCGCTGCGTTCGTTGAATGAGCATACCACGCTGAAAAAGCCACGGGCTATTGAGGCCTTACAGAAAGATCAGTGAACGGATAGTGGAGGGGTCATGAGTGTTGACGGAAACCCGCCGCTCCGAAGACAGCTCGGAAACCTTGGAAACCAGGCCATGAATGTCGTTTCCACCTTCGACTCGATTGAGGACGACCTCATTGACATCAAAGCGCTTCGCGAGGCGCATGAGCTCCGGATTGAAGGGTTGGCGAAGCCGGATGCGGCCCTTGCTGTAATAGATGAGGATGTCGGTCTCTTCTTCCCGCAAAACCATCTTCACGATAAACGCATTCTGCATCACCAATGCATTGCGATAACGCTCGCTGAAATCGTTTGAGCCGCCAGCCGTCAGATCGTCGATAAACAGATGCGCGCTTGCTGCTCTTCCCCGCCACAGGGTTGCCTGCGCCAGAGATCGAACCTCGAGCAGGGGGTCGGCTTTCTGAAAGCGTCGCCGTGCCGCTTTGAATTCGGGATGGCGCTGTCGGAAGATTTCAAAATTGGCGTGAGACAATGCGCGTCTGGTGGGAATGCTGAAGCTCTTGCTACCGATCTTGTGGTGCACAAATAAATTTCCACAAACGACGTTGCGGAAGCCGGCATTTTCCGCGCGCTGACACCAATCCGTATCTTCGTAGTATCCGCGCTTGTAAATTTCGTCGAAAACTCCGATGCGGTCGATCGTCTTGCGATTCAACGCGAGGCAGAATCCAACCCCTGAGGGAGTATCGATACTCACCGGGGGATTACGCAGAAAAACTCTGTTCACGTCTTCTATCTTTCCGATAAAGCCAAGCGGCGCTTCGGTTGAAAATCTGGGAAACCCAGTGAGCGAGCTGTGATTTGAAAAGGGCGTGACGCTGGCAACGCCTTCCGGGTTCAGCGTGATCGGCGTCAGCAATCGCTCAATCCAGCCTGGCGGACATTCGATATCCGAGTTGAGCACGATCACGTGTCCTTCGGATGCGGTTATCCCCTTGTTGACGGCAGCGGCGAAGCCGAGATTGGTGGCGTTGTTGATCACAAGCCAGTTTGCGTGCCCCTGGGCGGCCGCATTCAACAACGGTAGGATACGTTCATCCGGACTGCAATCATTCACCAGAATGATTTTTGCGGCGTCGTCTCTCACCGTCGTTTTGAGATTGGCGATGAGATCGGTGATGTCTTCAATATTGTTGTAGACGGGGACAACAATAGAAACTTTGTCCGGATCCGGAGATTTTAGCGGCTCGATGGTTAGCAGGTCCGAAAGCTGGAAGGCTCTCGGGCCGTGACCAAAGAGTGCGCGCCGCTTCGTCCGGATGTATTTGAGTATACCTGTCCGGCGCAAAATGCCCTCTCCGGCCACGAGCAGACGGGATAACCAGGATTGCGGTTTTAGCCTCATCGTTGTTGCGTGACGCTGTTCATGAGCGCGTTCAACCCTGCCCCAATTGTTTTCGCTCTTTGTCTTTTCGAGCCGCTTTGGAGCCTTGCCTTCGCAACATGGACAGGAAGCTTTGGGCGATGCCGTTTGCATTTTTTATGGGACCGAAATCTGCGAGCGCCGGCCTCATTGGAACAAGCTTGGCGACGATACTCAGAACGGACCGTTCGAATTCATTCAGATGTATCTCGGGACGCTCCGCCTCGGTGACCGATGAATCGCAAAGCAGAAGCTTTTCGCCAATGACATATTCATTCAGGGCATCGATCGTCGCGCCATATTGAGCGCGCAGGAATGCCATTTCCCGAGATGTGATGGTGAACTCCGTTTCGACTTCACTGTGGGCATAGATGAGGGCATCGCTCACAAAGGCCGACTGATAACGTTTTTCGAATCGCGCGTTCAGATATCGCATGAATTCCATTTCAAATGCGCTGAGCGAACGATTGACGTTTTTTGGATAAATGAAATTGTGCTTGCTGATCTCAATCGAGAGCGCTTCCTGCAAAAAATGCGCAAAGATGTTCGTTCGTGCAGCGTCAAAATTATAGATCAGCAGGTTTTTGCGATCGACGACTTCATTCGCGCGTTGAATAAACTGAAGGAAATGATTTTTGTATCTCTTCTCCAGAAATTCTATGAAAGACATTTCTGATTTTTGCCGCTTGATCGTCTGTGAATAGACAGACGCGGCGTGTCCGGCGATCGATCGAATGTAAAAGATGATCTTGGTTTTGTAGTCAGCTTTTGCAGCTCGCTCGACCAGGGCTTTCAGTGGCTCGGTTTTGAAATTTTGAAAAAACTCAGATGAATACAGAAGATTACTTTGCGTCTTCAAGGCGCGGTCAAATGCGCGCTGGCCTCCGATCAGTTGAATCTGATTGAGCACGCTGCTGTCTGGGTTTGCATAGCGGGCCAGCGTCAAGCCGTTTCCGGATGTAATCTTTCCAAGCTCGGCATCATCGACGCTTGCGTCGGACGGGTACAAAATGCCAACCCGTTCGAGCTCTTTGGTGTTCTGTGCAAATGCAACCTGAAGCGCGGAAGTGCCCGTTTTACCGGCGCCCATGTGAAGAAAAAGGGTTGGCATGAGCGTGAAAACCGTCAGATTTGGAGTGCCCTTGCACCGGTCGAATCTATTAGCATGCGGGGATATGCCCTTTCAATCTTGACCGAAATCTGGATTTGTTGCTGCGTCCAGTCCGATGGCATGTTCAGGGCTGTTTTTAACCAGTTGGCACCAAGGCTCGCGATGAGGCGTCTTTACCATATGGTGCGGAATGGCCCTTAAGCGCGTTTTTATCCATATTGGCCTGGCCAAGACCGGCACCAAGTCGATCCAGTTTGCGCTCGCGCAGCGGCGGCGTAAGTTGGCGCGTTCTGGATGGCTATATCCGGTTGAAGGCACGACAACCAACCGCAGCGGCCATCATGCCTTTGCATGGTTTGTGCAGGGCGCCACCCACGAGCACCCCGGATTGAAGCGCTTCAATATTGCTGCTTTCACGACGGCGGTAGCTTCGGCAAAAGACCACAACCTGATCATCTCATCGGAAGCACTCAGCGCATTTTCGCGCAACGAGGAATCCATTCGTCGGTTGCTCGGACACTTTCCGGATCATGAGCCTACGGTCATTGCATATGCGCGAGAGCAGGCAGATCTGGTGAACTCTCGCTATGGCGAGATATTGAGCGATCTAACTTACCCCGGCCCGATGGATGTTTTCGCAGAGCATCTGCAGGAAAGCGATATTTTGGACTATCCGCGCTTTTTCAGGAACTGGGCCAAGATTCTGGGGGCGCGATTGATTGTCCGCCCATTCGACATTGTGGAATTCAAGGGTAGAGATCTGGTCGATGACTTTGCTCACCTGCTGGACATAGCGCCGGTACTTACGCCCTATCCCAGCGAGCATAGAAACACCGGATATAATTTTATGCAGGCAGCGATGCTGGCTGGTCTCGTCGAACATTTGTCGCGAGTTCAACAGCGCTGGGAGCGTCACTCGAATCTCTACCGGCAACTGCGCCGCACGGTGGCGGACATCTTGGCCGATCCGGCATTGCAGGATGGGGAGTCTTACTGGGGGCTGAGCGCTGAGCGAACCCAGAGCCTGCGCGATCATTTTCGGGAATCGAACGCTGCGTTCTTCTTAGCAGCGCTAGGAAAGCCTTTTGAATTCAGCGCGGCCCATCGGATTCGCCAGTGCAATTCTGTCGCGTACGACGACCTGCCTGTTGCGCTTCGTCAACGCGCGGAGGCATTGTTGCAACAGACCTTCGACAGAGTCTATGACTGACAAGTTGCAGTGTGTAGTGTCTATCCCTGTGAATTCGAATCTAGCGTTTCAATTCCCGCCTTATGCAGAAGCATGCGTAGTGGTTCAACATCCATCCCGTGCCAGACAGCGTGAATAACCGGCACCAGCATTGCCTGATCGCGCAGGTATGATGCCGTGTTGTGCTTTTGCCCGGCCACAACGATCATGGCCATTTTTGGCATCGGGTTGCTGCGATAGAGCTTTGCCTGGTAGCGATCAGACGCGTCACCGAAGAACAAATAAAATCGCATTCCGGTGTTGGCTGCTGTGAAGGCATGCGGCACTTTCCATTGGTCGATCGCTGCGCGCCAGTCGAGCCACCGCCGTTCTCGCGGCGCGATATCGGGATTCACCGAAAACTGAGGACCAAAGGCGAGGGCGGCCTTGCAGCCGGGAAGTTGTGAGGCGAAATAGACCGCTCCAAACCCGCCCATGCTGTTGCCCAGGGTGATGCAGCTGCTATGGTTGAGAAGTTCGCGGCCGAGTACATCGACAATTTCTTCTGACGTGGAATTGTACCAGCTGCGAATTTTATCGATGACGAAATACTGATGATCGTCATCGCCCGAGAGAGTCTGGACGAATTCCTCCCGCGGAAGGCCACCACCATCGCGGAAAGCTCCGATACCCGAAAATGAAATGATAGCTCGTTCGGAAGTGCCGGCGCGATAAGCAATCAGAAGGCGGTCGTTAGATATGATTATTTGCATTCTTCCGCCTTAATTGCGCGCTCGCTCGGGAATGGGTTGCCACGGCCATAATTCCGTCACCCCCGATGAGTCTGGTATAGTGGTTTTGCAATAGCGCGTTGTTTTGCTTACCTTATTAGAATCAGCGATCGACGTGAATGCGACGCTAGGGTTTCCCGGACAATAAACGGCATGGCGAGCGATTCAGCAATCCAGACGCTTTTGGGACTGCACCGGTTTGGTTTCGGTCCGCGCGGGGATATGCCGTCGGTAGAATCTGCTGATCCGCGGGGATTATTCTTGGCGGATCTCGAAAAACCACCGCTTCTGAATGATCCGGCCTTGCTTGGCAGTGCGGAGGCGGCGCGCGCGGTTGAGACGGCGAAAGAGAGCCGCCCCTTGCGAAGGCAACGGGTGCCGGCCGTTGATCGCAGTGCCATGCCTGGTCCGATGCAGGCGGAAAACAGCTCCGAGCCAGAACGCACGCCAGAGGTGGCGAAGCGACAACGGGCTCCGGCGCCCGTTAAGCGTATGGAGCTTTTTACGCTGGAGTCCCAAGCTCGCTTTGACAAAGCCCTCTCGGTTGATGTCGGTTTGACAGAGCGATTGGTGTGGTTCTGGTCCAACCATTTTTGCGTGTCGGCCGCAAAGGGACTTGTGCGCCCCTATTGCGGTCCGCTTGAGCGCGAGGCCATCCGCCCGAACGTGCTTGGGCGTTTCAAGGACATGCTGCTCGCCGTCGAGAGCCATCCGGCGATGCTGATTTATCTCGATAACGCCCGCTCGATCGGTCCAAATTCTCCGGCCGGCCGCAATCGGTCCCGCGGCCTCAACGAAAATCTTGCCCGCGAGATCCTCGAACTCCACACCCTCGGGGTGCGTACTGTTTACACGCAGGCGGACGTTACCAATTTCGCCAAGGTCATTACCGGCTGGGGAATGATGCCAGCGCGCCAGGATTCGGAACTCGGCGGTGAGTTTTACTTCAACGACCGTATGCATGAGCCCGGCCCGCAGACTGTGTTGGCAAAAACTTATCCCGACAAAGGGGTAGAGCAGGGGAAAGACGTGCTTTCGGATCTCGCCCGGCACCCGGCGACTGCACGCCACATCGCATCCAAGCTGGCGATGCATTTCGTTTCGGACCATCCGCCGGAAGCGCTGGTCGAGTCTTTGGCGAAGCGTTTTCTGGAAACAGACGGCGACCTGAAAGAGGTCACGAAGACAATGCTGGCGGCCCAGGAAAGTTGGGACGCGCCCCGCACCAAGATCAAGCGCCCTTCCGAATGGATCATTGGCTGCTTGCGTGCCGGTGGGGTCCAATCCGCCGATCTCAAGACGATGGGCCTGAGCCTCACCGCGCTCGGCGAGCCGCTGTGGCGGCCCTCTTCGCCCAAGGGTTTTTCAGACGACAGCGCAACCTGGATCGATGGGATCGCACAACGCGTGGATATTGCCAGCCGTCTTTCGCGCGGATTGCCGGTGGAGCCTCCAATGGCTTTTGACCGCGTGCTTGGTCCGCTGGCCTCGGAAGATACGCGTCGTGCGATCGCGCGTGCGGCGGACAGGTCGCAGGCCATGGCGCTGCTGATGATGGCGCCGGAATTTCAGCGGAGATGAGCATGACGATCGATCTGCATGCAACAAGCCGCCGCCAGTTGCTGTTTGCATCGGGCGTGATGTTTGCATGGGCTCATATGCCCAAGCTGGCTCGTGCCGAAGGCAGGGATCCACGGCTCCTTGTGATCGTGCTGCGGGGTGCGCTCGACGGTCTTGCTGCGGTGCCGCCGGTGGGAGACCCTGATTGGGTGCGTCTGCGCGGAGATTCCGCTCTAAGGCTTGATGGTCCGACGCCCGCGCTTTCGCTGGATAACACCTTCGCGCTGAACCCGGCGATGCCGAATTTGCATCGGCTCTATAAAAGTGGCGAAGCGACGATCCTCCACGCGGTATCGACGCCCTATCGCGAGCGTTCGCATTTTGACGGTCAGGACGTACTGGAAAGCGGATTGCCGAAGCCGGGTGCGGTGGATAGCGGCTGGCTGAACCGGGCGCTGAGCTCGCTCGTGCCAGGCGATAGCGTGCGCCGCAGCCAGTCTGGACTGGCCGTGGGGCCCGTCGCGCCGCTGGTGGTGCGAGGCTCTGCGCCGATCATGTCCTGGACCCCCCGGAGGCCGGCGAACAACGAAGACACGGTTATGCGGCTGCTGGAGCTCTACCGGCATACAGATCCGGCTTTGGCCAAGGTGCTGGAAGAGCGCCTCGGTCTCGCAGCGATTGCCGGAGCTGGCCCCGCCGTCGTTAGCATGGACAACAAGGAGAGGGACATCGGCGCTGCCGCGCGCGTGCGTGCGTTCTTTGCCCAATCGGCAGGTTCGGCAGCCAAATTCCTGGCGCGCGCCGATGGGCCGCGCGTTGGCGCGCTGTCATTCGATGGGTGGGATACCCACGCCAATGAAGGTGCCATGAACGGGCGTCTTGCGCTGCTGCTCGGCGCGCTGGACGGCGCAATTGCGACTGTGAAAACCGAATCAGGGGAGGCCTGGAAAGAAACGGTCGTTGCCATCATCACCGAATTTGGCCGGACCGCCCGCGTCAATGGGACTGAAGGAACAGATCACGGAACCGGGACAATTGCTGTGCTGGCAGGGGGGGCCCTGAAAGGGGGCCGTGTTATCAGCGACTGGCCTGGTCTGGCGGATCAAATGCTTTACGAGCAGCGCGATCTTAAGCCGACGCAGGATTTACGCGCCGCGCTCAAGGGGCTGCTGAAGGACCATCTCCGGGTGCCGGATGCTGCCCTCGAGGCCAGCATCTTTCCGGGCAGCAAGGACGTGCGTCCGCTGGAAGGTCTTGTTGGCTAGGTGGCCTCGTAGCCTATTTTGCGCGAGTTATCGATTAACCAAGACGCTCAAGCGCTGACCGGCCGACCAGAAGGCCGATGAGCCACGCGATTAATGCTAGGCCCGTCACGGCGATGATCGACAGGATTCTCCGCGGATAAAGTGCGCTCTCTGGAAGGCTCGGCCGGACATAGGGCGTGATGTAGAGGTGCTGCGATGCCGCGCTGGCACGTGCGGCATCGAGCGCCGCCATCGTGCTCGTCCTCATGGCTTGCGCAAATTGTTTTTCCAATTCGAGCTGCTCATACTCGGCAATAACGCTTGAAAGCGCCGCGCCGTTTTTATTGACGCCGACGGAATTCTCCACACTGGCGATCTGTTGTTTCGTCGAGTTGATCACGTTCTCATTCGTGACCACGGCCGGCGCATTGGGCTGCAACCCCTGGCGAAGGAACGTTTGTCTTTGGGTTTCCAGTTGCGCGAGGCTTGCACGGAGCCCTTGGGTGAGCGCGGAATTGCTGGCGCCCACGCTCGTGGTGGGGTCAATCACGCCGACGCGATTGCGGTATTCAGCCAGCTTCGCGGCGTTGGCTTTCAGCCTCTCTTCAGCGCGTGCCACCTCCCGTTCCGCGTAACCTACGGCGTCGCGTTGCGTGCGGTTGGCAATGTCATTCACCTGCTCTTCCGCCAACTTTACGAGAGAGTTGGCAATAAGAAGTGCATCTTGGGGGGTGAAGGCCTTGACCTGGGCGACGGCAATGCCTGTCACCTGATCGAAGTGCGACGTCACCATGCCCTGCCAATAAGAGACGAACTTCTCCATCGGCTGGGAGGCGTCGAAACGCGACCAAAAGTCTGCGACGTCCTTGCGCGCATACAACTCGGTGACCTTGATACGGCTCTGCAACTCTTCCGCCGCCTGACGGCTGACGAGGTAGTCGGTAACAAGATAGTTGTCATAAGCCGAAGAACTGCCACCACCGCCCATTGCTGCAAGCAGGCCGGCCGTAGCGGAACTCGCGCTTTGGCTCGCATCCTTCACCATGAAGCGGAATTCTGCGACATACTGGTTGGATGCGATAAAAGCGAAATAGAGCGTTGCAATCACTACCGGCAGGGCGACGCTTAACAGGAACCAGATCTGTTCACCGTAGTTGCGACGGGGCTGCGGTCGACGGCGTGAGACGACAACTTGTCCCTCCAGCGCATCGTTATTTCGAGGAAGCTGGCGAAGCGGCGTCACGGAAAATCGCTGCTCGATGCGGCCTGACGGCGAAATGACGGTTGGCCGTCGCCTGACAGGCAACTGATCGATCAGGCTTTGCGAAAGCCCCTTTCCTTCGCCCGCAGCCTTTCGTTGGTCGCGCTGCTCAAGCCGTTCACGCCGGCGAGCCATGCGGTCTGCGTTTCCACCTTGGGACGGTGCTTCTGCGACCGGCGCGGGACGGTTATCGGCCGGTCCGGAATAAGGCTCGTTGCTCAAATGCTTATCCTAGCCCTAGTACGATTGTGCATAAGGTACACGATTTGTACTCGTCGGGAAACCTATAGGCTGACCATTCTAAGAGCCAAAAATTAAGGCTAAGCTTTGGCCGGGACCCCGCTTCTCAAATAACCGTTGCTTCAACAGCCCTAAATCAGGGGCGAAAAGCCAAAAATTACCTGACCCAGGTTGTTTTGCTGATGTCTGAGGCGATCCCCGAGAAGCCCTTGGCAACGGCCAACAGCTTCAACAGCTGTGTCGCTTCCGCATTGCTGATCAGGACCACATCCTTATCCCGCATCTGCATCGACTGGGCATAAAAGTAGCCTTCAGCCTGCTGCAAGCTGAGCCTGTAAAGAACAGGGACGAATTCCGGCTGGGGACCTTCCGGAATCGGGATACCTGCCTCGCGCATAAGATCCTGGGCGAGGGGTAGAGGTTCAAAGCGGAAAAGATAAATGCCCGACGCGTCGCCCACCTGATCGACGGGTCCGCCCGCACGCGCGATAGCTTCGGCCAAAGTGACCCGTTCGGTTTCAAACGCGAAAAGCGCTGGTTTTTGCGAAGCGCCGAGGACGGCGAAAGACCGCGGAGAACGCGTCAGGAAAATCTGATCGTTGGGGCGAACAATGATGTTTTCGGCCGGGTTTCGAACCACCGTTTGCAGGAGGACTTTTCCGGAAACACCATGACGCACGATTTCAACATAGGTGTCATAGGCTGCAGCCTTGGCGCCACCAGCGGCGGCGATCACATCCAGCAGCCTTTCGCCACGCAAGCTTAGGGGTACAGGCCGGGGTTGGGCTACGTCGCCACCTACCGTCGCGGTATTGGACGCATTGTTGACGAGGCTGACGATGACCTGCGGGTTAACCGCCTTGCCCTTGAGCTGTTCTTCGATGGTGCGCGCAACCTGGCCGGGGGTGCGGCCGGCGACCCTCACGCGACCGACAAACGGAACATTGATTGTGCCGTCGGCTTCCACGGCTTGTGCCGGAACCGTGCTGTTGCCGGCGGGAACGCTGTTCGGAGAGTAACCGCCATTCGGGGCGAAGTTTGGTGTCGCCGACGGTGGTGGGAACAGCGTCGAGCCTCCAGTCTCGTAGATAGTAAGGGCTATGAAATCACCGGGGTGGAGAGCGTTGGATGCGGCGTAGCCTCCAGTTGAGCGAAAGCTCGCGCTCAAGCTGCCGGGCCGATAGCCTTGAAGAATAGAGACGACCCGCGCATTGACGGGAACTAACTGGAACGAAAAATCGGCGTTCTGGACAGAGCCCTCAAGCTGCAGCGACGTCGGCGCCGAGCCTGGCAATCCGAGCCCGCAAGCAGCCAGCGTCGAGCCAAGTGCGATGACGAGGCAGGGGGCAGCGAATGGAAAATAGACACGCTTGATGAAACCGAACGGCAACCTCAACCCCCCGAACCGGACACAACAGACCAAGTGGTACAGTTGCATGCCCGGATATACCAAAACCCTTAAATTCGTCCCCCCAGACGCCCGAAGTTCCCGTTTCTACGGGAGGATTCGACTTACCGCAATGAACAACGCGGGTTCTCAACCGAATGACGTCCACAGCGCCTTTTGCGCCACAGGTGGGGAATTCCTCCCAATTACTCGCAGATTACCGTCGCGCTGCCACAAAATATAGCATTTTCCTCAGGTTTGCGGGGGAGCGAGCCCATCGATTTCAGGCTCCAGCAGGGCCTGCCAGGACGGGGGACGTATCTCAAAGCACTCCCGTAATCGTGTCAGATCGAGGCGAGAGTTCCGGGGCCGGACGGCTTTTGTCGGATAGGCCTCGGATGGAATCGGCAGGATGCGCCGAACTGCCAAAATGACGCCTCGCTGCCGCAGACCTTCGACGATCGTCGACGCGAAACCATGCCAACTGGTGTGACCGGTGGCTGCCATATGAAGGACGCCGCCGCATCGGGAAAAGGCAGCGGGCAGGTCTTCCATATTGGCTTGAACGATTTTAGTCAGTCTGGTGGCGACGAAAGCTGCGGAGGTCGGAGCGCCAATCTGGTCTGCAACAATTTTCAACTCTTCCTTTTCTCTCGCCAGCCGAGATATCGTTCGAAGAAAGTTTGCGCCATGTGCCGCATAGATCCACGATGTTCTCACGATGAGATGGTGACCTGCTGCCGCGCGAATCCGTTGCTCTCCGGCAAACTTGCTCGCGCCGTAGACGCTGAGAGGTGCGGCGACATCGTCCTCACGCCAGGGCATTTCTCCGGAGCCGTCGAATACGTAATCGGTTGAAAGATGCACAAATGGAGCGCCGTGCGCCGCCGCCCACTGAGCCATGATACCCGGACTTTCGGCATTGACCGTGAACGCCAGCTCGCGTTCGTCTTCGGCGCGATCGACTGTGGTGTAAGCAGCAGCGTTGACGATCACGTCGGGTTTCAATTCATCGAGGCGCGCAGAAAGCATGTGGGGCTGAGAGAGATCGAGGACGTTTCGATCCGCTGCGATCACATTCCCCAGTCGGGCAAAGGACTGCGCCGCTTCGCTGCCAATCTGTCCGGAAATTCCGGTGACCAAAAAATGCATGGTCAGGCTTCAAATTTTGGCAAGTGGGATATTTCGGACAGCAAAGGCGCCGCAGCATCGCGTGCGCCGAGAATGGGATCGGAAATACGCCAGTCAATGCCGAGCGCGGGGTCATCCCACCGCACGGCGATTTCGTCCTGCGGGCTGTAATACTCATCGCATTTATAAACAAAATCTGCGGTTTCAGATAATACGATAAAGCCATGCGCGCAGCCCCGCGGTAGGAAAAATTGAAACCCGTTATCTTCGGTAAGTTCTACCGTCACATGGCGCCCAAAAGCCGGACTACCCACCCGGACATCCACGGCAACATCCAGAACACGTCCGCTCGTCACACTCACCAGCTTGCCTTGAGATTTTGGATTTTGCAGGTGCAGTCCCCTCAGGACGCCGCGCCTTGATCGCGACCAATTGTCCTGCACAAAAGGGTAGGGCATGCCCGCGGAAGCATAACGTTCGGCCTGAAATGTCTCGGCAAAGAACCCTCGCGAATCAACGACGCGCTGCGGCGTGATAACCAGAACGCCAGGAATCTCTGTCTTAGATACTTGCATTGACGATATACAGGGTGCGTATGTCTTTGTTATTCAATCAGATGCTTGAGTGTATGATGCTGTGCTAAATGAAGGCAAGGCGCGTAACTTTGAGCTTAGCCGGAGCGAGTCGATGAAGGGCATTATTTTGGCCGGTGGGGGCGGTACGAGGCTTTACCCTGCCACCGCCGTTATTTCGAAGCAGTTGCTGCCAGTCTTCGACAAACCAATGATCTATTACTCGCTGTCCACGTTGATGCTGGCTGGCATCCGCGAGATTTTGATCATCTCGACTCCACAGGATATGCTGTTATTCGAGCGCCTGTTGGGCGACGGATCTCAATTCGGGGTTCAGTTTCGCTATGCCGTGCAGGATCAGCCGCGCGGAATTGCCGAGGCCTTCATTATTGGGCGGGATTTCATCGGCACCGACCGTGTCTCCTTGATTCTCGGCGACAACATTTTTTACGGACATGGCCTTTCGCAGGTTCTCTCGAAGGCACAGCAATCCGCGAGCGGGGCAACGGTCTTTGCCTATCGCGTTAACGATCCGGAACGCTACGGGGTAGTTGAAATCGGTCAGGGAGGCCGCGGAATCTCGATCGAGGAAAAGCCGGCCGAACCCAAATCGAATTATGCCGTGACCGGACTCTACTTTTACGACAATAAAGTCCTGGATGTTGCCGCGTCGATCCGTCCCAGCGAGCGGGGAGAGCTGGAAATTACCGACGTCAACCGGGCTTACATGGAGGCGGGTACTCTTTCGGTAGAGATATTGGGACGTGGTTTTGCCTGGCTGGACACCGGCACGCATACCTCATTGATCGAAGCAAGCACGTTTGTGCAGATTCTGGAACAGCGTCAGGGGCTGCGTATTGCCTGCCCCGAAGAAATTGCGTTCCGCATGGGATTTATTTCCAGTGCTGACTTCCTGGCTCTCGCGAAGCGGTCGTCGAAAAGCAGTTACGGGCAATATCTTCTTTCCGTGCACGCCTCGGTGGAGGAGGCGGGCGAAGTGTCTGCAGGTTATTAGATGCTTTCACCCGACGCGTTCGCGAACCATACGATTGTTGTGACGGGGGGAGCGGGGTTTATCGGCTCCGCCGTTGTTCGCTATTTGCTGGAAGAAACGCACGCGAACGTCGTTAATGTCGACAAGCTTACCTACGCAGCAAATCTCGCGTCGATACCGCAGGCGAATGGACATGCGCGCTACAAGCTGGAGAAGTTAGATATTTGCGACGGAAATGCGCTTCGGCGTATTTTCGAGCGGTATCAACCAGTCGGCATCATGAATCTTGCCGCCGAAAGCCATGTCGATCGTTCCATCGATGGCCCTTCTGTTTTTGTGCAAACAAATCTGGTTGGGACTTTCACCCTGCTTCAGGAGACGCTTCGTTATTGGCAAAACCTGGGGTCAGAGCAGCGTGACCGGTTCAGGCTGCTCCACGTTTCGACGGACGAAGTTTTTGGTTCGCTTGCCGACGAAGGTTTGTTTACCGAGGAGTCGCCTTACGCGCCTAACTCACCATATTCCGCAACCAAGGCGGGGTCCGATCATCTCGTGCGCGCCTGGCATGAAACGTATGGTTTGCCTACGTTGCTTACGAATTGTTCCAACAACTACGGGCCTTACCATTTTCCGGAGAAGTTGATTCCCCACATGATCCTCAAGGGTCTTGCCGGTGAATCGCTGCCGGTCTACGGCGACGGGATGAATATTCGCGACTGGCTCTACGTTGAAGATCACGCGCGGGCTTTGGCGCTTGTCCTGGATCGCGGTGCTGTTGGAGAAACGTACAATATCGGCGCACGTAGCGAGCGCACCAACCGTGAAGTCGTGGAAGCGATCTGTGATCTGCTCGATGCGCAGTGTCCATCCCAAACCGGTTCGCGTCGGGAACTCATTAGCTTTGTTCCCGATCGTCCCGGTCACGACAGGCGTTACGCGATTGATCCCTCAAAAATAGAGCGCGCGTTAGGATGGCAACCGCGTGAGTCGTTTTCATCGGGCATGGCGCGGACGGTGCGTTGGTATCTGGAAAATAAAATATGGTGGGAAGATATTCTGCGCCGTGGCTACCGTGTCGAGCGCGTAGGTCTTGAGGGCCGTTAACGTCAACCCATTTAGCCTGAGCGTGACGAATGTCCGAAGTTTCCGCAGCGACTGCCGATAGACGATGAAGCTCATTTCTGCCTTCCAGCGGCATCTCGAAATTTTGGGTGCGCTTCTGCGGCGGGAGGAAGAAAGCCGTCGTCAGGCTCCGATGGAAACTATCGCGAATCTGGTCGAGCCCATTTTCCTCATTGGGTTGCTGAGTTTCCTGTTTTATTTTTTGGGGCGGCGCCAAGGTTCGCCGCTGGGTGGATCTCCCATCTTGTTTTATGCGACAGGGTTCTTCCCGCTCTATTTGTTTATTTATATCTCGCGCCGCATGAGCGGTGCCATCAGCAATCCCAGAAGGCGATTTCCGATCGAGCAAAGGCTCGATCATATTCTCGTGCATGTTATCTTGAGGATCATCGACTATTCGGTTCTTGGATTATTTCTTTTCGGGGGGCTCTACTTTTTTGTCACCTGGGATGCGGCACCGTACGACTTGGCAAAAGTGTTCCAAGCGTGCATGGCGATTGTCGCGCTTGGCTTTGGGTGGGGAATAGTCAACCTTGTGCTCATGCGGAAATGGCAGCTTTGGAGTTTTGTGTCCGCCGTAATATCGCGCTCGCTCATGGTGCTGACAGGCGTTATGTTTGTTCCCGATTTTCTCTCGCCGGATGCGCGTGAAGTGATGGCCTATAACCCGCTGCTGCATGCAATCCAATTGTTCAAACTTGGATTTTATCCGCGGTATCCGGCTCTGTTGCTCGATCGACCTTATCTTTTCTACTGCGCGGTTTTCTTTGTTTTTTTCGGCCTTGTTCTCGAGCGCGTGACGCGAAAGTCCGAATCGTAATGATCATTTTCGATCGTGTTGAGAAAACTGTGGGCGGCAGCCATGCCGGGCGGCGAGAAGTTCTGGCTGACGTCAGCCTGAGGATTCCGAGTAATCGGCGGATAGCCGTGCTTGGGCCATCTGAAACAGACAAGCGCATTTTTATAAAGCTGCTTGCGGGAATAGAATTTCCGACATCGGGTACGATTGTACGAAACGCGCGAGTCTCCTTTCCTGTTGGAAAGATAGGCGGTTTCTCGCGTGATCTGTCGATTCGTGGAAATGTCGCCCACGTTGCGAGACTTTACGGTGCGGATGTCGATGAGGTCGTCGATTTTGTGAAGAAAGTGATGCGGCTCGGGCCGGCTTTCGATCGACCTTATCGCGAGATGCCCGCCCGAAAGCGGGCGGATTTTAACCAGGTGCTTTCCTACAGCGTCCCGTTTGACGTGTATCTGCTGGGGGAAGAAGTGGCGGCGATGGGAAAACGGGAAGAAAAGACGGAAGTATTTTCTCTCTTCGAAGCGCGGGCGCGCACCTGCGGGATGATTATGGCGACGAGCAATGCCAGCTTTATCCGGGAATTCTGCGACATGGCTCTTATTCTACACAACGGCAATATCTTGTTGACGAAAGATATCGAAGGTGCCCTCGCAGCTGTTGCAAAAATCCCTGCAGAGGATAGTCCCGGAAAGCGGCCGGAAAAAAGGAAGCGGCGTGAGGAAACGGATTCTGAAAACTAGTGGGCAGCCGGTCAGGCAATCTTCACCAGACCCACGATCAGATTGGCCGCCAGCCAGGGGTCGTCCAGCTTGAAAGTGCGCGAGCGACCCTGTGGTTCTTCACAGGTAATTTGGATGCCGTCCGCGCGCGGTTGCAATGCAGTGATTTTGGTCACCGGAATACGCCGCTGACCGTCACCGAAGATGAAATAGATATTACGATTTGTAAGCATGAGGTCGCCTGTGGCTTCCTCGACAAGTTCATCCATCGGCAGTGGGTCGCCGGCAAACGCGCGAATGCCGCAATACAGGTCTTTGTCGGTTGCCGGAAATCCGATCCCGGTTTGGGGAGGGGTGGGAGTCGCCGGTGCGCGCATTCTAAACGAAACGACGTTATTGAAAAGCCAGACGACAGTTTCGTGCTGACGCAATTCAATGGGCATTGGCCCAAGCACTGTGACGCGATCCGGAAGCTGGCCGGCCTTCAGTTCTCGCAAGATGGAAACCTTGATCAGTTTCTCATCCAGATCTGCCATGTCTGCGATGCCGGAACCGAGTGCATCCTTGATTTCCTTGATGCGCTCCTCTTCCGTGGCCGTCAGAAGGCGTTCTTCCAGCACCGCGTCGATCATGTGGCTTATGCCGCCGATGCAGAGTGCGCCGAGGTCGCGCGGCTTGATGAAAGACGCGCCGGCCGCCTCTTTCAGCATCTGGCCAAATCGCGTCGCAGGAAGCGCGCTATGCAAGGCTTTGGCGAACAACTCGGGGATCATCGCGAGCGCGCGCGTGTGCCGCTCATGACATTGTGCATGCCGCTTGCGCAGAAAGCCCGCAGGTTGTCCGCAATAAATACACTGCGCCATTAAAACCAGCTCCGTCCCTGGACCGGTAGGCTGGCTTTGCCAGCCAGCCTTGTTTGCAGGGCTTTTTCAGGCACCCGACTTAATCCTTTTTGAGCCGTTTGCTAAGCGAGAACGGGCCGATGAGCCGACAACGAAAACCCGGGATGAAAATAGGGGTCGTCACGAATCGCTTCCATCCAGCGTCGGATAAAATATGCCCTTTCCTGCCGATACTGGTCGAACGGATTTCGTTCTGAGCCCCGGCTGGCCGATTGTACGTGCGTCAATAGCGCATCTGCTGCCCAGACATTGGTCCAGCCTTGCTCCCCGACCCGAAGGCAGAGATCCATATCGTTGAGATCGACCGGAAGGTTCTCGGCGTCGAAACCACCCACAGCTTCGAATTTTGCGCGATCGATGGCGATGCAGGCTCCGGTTACCGCCATCATCTCACGGGTATTCAAGGCTTGCTGGAGGTAGCCACTCATGCGTTTGGCTCCCCTGCGGTAAATGTGACCACTGATACCGCCCATGCCCAAAACGACTCCGGCATGCTGGATCTTTCCATTTGGGAAAAGCAATTTTGCGCCGACGACTCCGACCTGGGGCTTCATCGCAAGGCGAACGATGGCCTTCAGCCATCCGGAATCGATCATGCGGATATCGTTGTTGAGGAAGACCAGCATCGGCGAGGTTGTGGCGCGCGCGCCGTCATTGCTGAGCTTGGCATAATTGAACGGCTCTGGGCGCTCAAGGACGCGAAAACGTTGATCGCCGCGCAATTGGTCGAGTAGTGCGAGAGCTTTGGGCTGTTTGCTCCCATTGTCGACGATCACCACATTGAACGAGGGGTAGTCTGTTTTTTCCTTAAGTCCGCGTACACAGGCAGCAAGCAGGTTTGCACGGTCTCGTGTGGGAATGACGACCGAAACTTCCGGCCAATCTGGCTCGGGCTCCGTGGGTGTTTCCACAGCGCGTGCCACGACCACCGGACCGGGTTTTGGCTTTTTACGATGATACAAAATGCGGCGAACATGACCGACGCTTCTGGAATCCAGCTCATCAAGCAACCGGTGGAGCGTTGCTTGTTCGTCTAACAATAACGCGTTAGCGGTCAGGCCTGCCGCGACGAGGTTTCGGTGTCGAATGAAGGCCATGCGACCGATATAGGGGATGGTACGATGGAAGATCGGACTCCAATCCGGCTTGAGGATCGGAGCCAGAAGGTTCTCTTGTCCCAAGGCATCTTCATCTGAGTAAAGCGCCGCTAGTTCGGGTTTATCCAGAAGCGCCTCGGCTACAATTCCGAGGGCATAGGGTGGCAGGCGGTCCCCGGGATGAATCACGGCGATCCGGTCATCGTCCTCGAAATTGGTCTGAACGGCGGGATCAATTTCAAACAGGCGCTTGTCCGTCGCTGCTTCTTCGCGAAATTTTGCCAGGAGAATGGGGTCTGCATTGTCATCCGCGAGCGCATGGAGCGACCAGCAATCGTTTATTTGCGATCGTAAAGAGAGCAGTGTTTCCTGAAGATCTTCCGGGCGACCATCAAGAGACATGATGAAACGGAGCTGCGGTGCGCCGCGCCAACTGACACGCGGTCGGTCAAAACCAACAGGATCGAAAGGGCGTGTCATGTGAGCGGCCCAGCCGCCGTATTGATCGAAAGGCGTTCCACCCAACGCGAATTTGACCGACTGCCAAGCTTCCTGTCGTGAATCCAACATGCGCGAACGGATAGCCCAAAGCGCCCAGAGCGGATCAATGAAAAATCCACCTTGCACCAGTCTTGGGCGCGACAGAACGTCGATGCGATCGATGCGGAAAGAAAATGGCCCAAGTTGTCGCCCTGGGCTGATGGAAACCGATACGGTTTCGTCGGGGATGCGGCCTATCCATTCGGCGCTGCCAAGAATCGCCCCATTCATGGGTTGAACGAAAGAATTTCCTGACCGCGTATTGAATCGGATGAGCGGCCGGACCGGCTCATCGAAAAAACCGGCGGAATATCGGATTCTGACCCACCGGCATTTGCACAACTTTTTTGTGGGGTTGAGCCGCAGCCAGTAGGGCAGGGACACGGCGTACGTAACGCCGTCGATGACCTCCACGCCGGTTTCCGGTTCCAGCAGCCAGGAACCTGACTTCGGACGGAGCTCGATACCGATTTGTTTTACCGACATGTGATGTCCAGGTGCCTTGCCGCCTGGATCAGCGTGTACGCGGCGGGTCTTCGAGCGCAAGGCGGCGAAGATCCGAAAGCATGCTCAGGATGAACGTTAGCAATGCCACAATGCTCCAGGTCAGGGACAACCAGTTAGGGTAGGTCATTTCCAGGCCGAGCAAATTGAACAGTTGAGGCGGGAAGAAATACATCACTGCATTGAGAATGATGAACATCATCCGCATTTCCGTGGGGCCGATGCCGCCGTAGCTCAATTGGAAAACGCCATTGATGTTTTCCCGCAGTAAGGTGAGAACTGACATCATCAAGAAAACAGACAAAGCGATAAAGCAAAGGTCGCCGCGAATATAACCCGATAGGGCAATCCCGGCGGCCAGCAGGAACTGCATCACCACATCGATCGCCTGGTCGAGGAAATATCCGTAACGCGGCCGCTCGATCTTGCGGTAGCGCGCCAAATTTCCGTCAAGCGAATCCCCGAACCAATTGACGATGAGGCCAAGCGAGGCAACCCAAAGCCAACCAGGACTTCCACTGGATAGGATGTAGGCACCGAAAGTGATCAGCGAGCCTGCAAAACCAATTCCCGTCAGCATATCCGGCGTAAAATAAGACGGCAGGCGCGGCACAAGAGCAGCAAGCGCCGGGCGCTCCAGAGGCTCAAGCCATCCTGTATTCGTTCGCTGGGGAGTGGCGGTTGCCATATGGTCCTCCTGCCCGGAGCCACCCGGCTTCCAAGCGCTCATCTGGTTTGCGGGAAGGGTTGCGATGATTCTATGCAACCACAGCGCGAAATTCCGAAAAACGGGTGGAAAGGTAACACTTTCCGGCCGCATTATTGGCGCAGCTAGTCGCTGCATTGGAATCATCGATCATGTGGCAATTCAATAGTTTAGCGTATTGTTAAGATCGCGCGTTGAGGGTGACGATCATCATACAGCCGCATTCTTGCACTTAACTTTATATCTGCTGGTATCTTGGCTAACAAATCCCTTTATGGGCAATATCGGTTGTGATCCGCGCTAAGACTGGGGCTAACCGCGGGCGGGGGTATATACGTGAATTCTATCCACTATTTGCGCGACGAGATCGCCGTCGTGGGCTGGGCCTGTCGGCTTCCCGGGGCGAAGTCCGTGACGGAACTCTGGTCCCTTCTTTTGGAAGGCCGTTGCGCAGTTACCCAGGTGCCACCCGAAAGATTTTCTCTGGATCGTTTTAGCCACCCGCGTCGCCAGGAGCGCGGCAAAAGCTATACGTTCCGTGCTGGCGTTCTTGATGACCTCTGGGGATTTGACCCCAGTGTCTTCGGCATCTCGCCACGCGAAGCCGAGCAAATGGACCCGCAGCAGCGCATCCTGCTGCAACTGACCTGGGAGGCTCTGGAAGACGCGGGCATTCCTCCGTCCTCGATTGCCGGCACCAATGTCGGCGTTTTTGTTGGCGCATCGCAGGCCGACTACGGACACAAATTCTTCGGCGATCACGCCGTCGCAGATTCGCACTTCGCAACCGGTACCGCGCTCGCGATCGTGGCGAACCGGATTTCCTACATTTACGATCTGCGCGGACCGAGCCTGACGGTGGATACCGCCTGTTCGTCTTCGCTCGTCGCGTTGCATCAGGCCGTTGAGGCGCTGCGCTCCGGCCGCATCGAAACCGCCATCGTGGGCGGCATTAACGTGATCGCCAGCCCGGCATCTTTCATTGCCTTTTCGCAAGCCTCGATGCTGTCACCCACCGGCCTCTGCCAGGCGTTCTCCGCCAAAGCGGACGGTTTCGTTCGCGCCGAAGGTGGCACCGTATTCGTCCTTCGCAAGGCGGCCCATGCGCAGGGCAACCGCAATCCCGTGCGCGGCCTTATCCTCGCGACCGATGTTAATTCCGACGGTCGCACCAACGGAATCTCGCTGCCATCGGCCGAAGCGCAGGAAGTTTTGCTGCAGCGTATCTATTCGCGCGCTGCAATCGATCCGAACCGGCTGGCCTTCGTTGAAGCGCACGGCACCGGCACCCCGGCAGGCGATCCGCTGGAAGCATCCGCGCTCGGCCGAAGCCTGGGCCATGAACGTTCCGATCCGCTGCCGATCGGTTCCATCAAGACCAATATCGGACATCTCGAGCCGGCGTCCGGCCTTGCCGGGGTGCTGAAGGCATTGCTGGCGCTCAATCACGGCATCCTGCCGCCGTCACTGCATTTCGACGAACCAAATCCGAATATCGATTTTGATCGTCTCAATCTGACTGTTTGTGACCAATCTCTCCTGCTGCCGGATTCGCATCTGCGCTGCGCGGGCGTGAACTCGTTCGGCTTCGGCGGAACCAATGCGCACGCGATCGTTGCCGCCGGCCGAAAAAATCCACAGCCGGTCGTAAGCCATGCGCCGAAGGCGAACCTGTTCTCGCTTTCAGCGGAGAGCAAGCCGGCGCTGGTGGCTCTGGCGCAGAAATACGCCGAGCGTGTTGCGCATCTTTCCGATGACGACGCTGCGACTCTCGCAAGCGCGATTGTGCATCGCCGCGATCACCTTTCGGATCGCATCGTGATTTCAAGCTCCAACAGCCATGATGTTCTGGAAGGTCTCAACGCCTACATCGCCGGTAACGACAATGCGCATGTCACGGCGGGTACGGCTGTCGGGCAGGACATGCCGGTCGCGTTTGTGTATTCCGGCAACGGCAGCCAATGGGTTGGGATGGGCCACGCTGCTTACAAGCACAGTGCGCCGTTCCGCACGCATTTCGGACTGGTCGATAGTTTGTTCCAGCAGATTGCGGGCTGGTCGCTCAAGGAAACGCTTTTCAGTGAGACGCTGCAGGATCGCTTGCCGCTCACGAGTATTGCGCAGCCGCTGATTTTTGCCATTCAGAGCTCCATCACCGCGGCATTACGCGCGCGGGGTATCCGTCCCGCAGCCGTCCTCGGCCACAGCGTGGGCGAGGTGGCTGCTGCGGAGGCTGCCGGCATTCTCGACCTGCGAACCGCCGTCGAGGTGATCCATTTCCGCAGCAAGCACCAGGAAGTCACACGCGGTCTCGGCCGCATGATGGCGGTACTGGCGCCGCAGGAGAAAATCGAAGAGCTGATGGCTTCGGTGCCGGGCATCGAACTCGCCGCTTACAACAGCACACGCGCGGTGACGGTCGCGGGACCTGCCGAAGCGCTCTACGAATTCAAGGCGTTGGCGGAGAGCCGCAACATCGCGGTGATCGACCTCGATCTCGAATATCCATTCCATACCAGCCTGATGCAGCCGGTTGAAACACGCCTGCGCGTGGATCTGAAGGAAATCACGCCGCGCGACGGCGACGTTCCTTTCGTCTCCACTGTGACCGGCGCCGTTCTGCCGGGTTCGCGGCTCGGTGGCGGCTACTGGTGGCGCAACGTGCGCGAGCCAGTGCAGTTCGTGAAGGCTGTCCGCGCTGCCGCCAAGGTTGGCGCGCGCTATTTCCTCGAAATCGGCCCGCGCGGCACGCTTGTGAAACATATTGCCGATTGCCTGCAGGGCGAGGCGACCGGCACTGCCGTCATGGCTGTGCTCGACCGCAATGACGACCCGGTAGATCCGTTCGATAAGGCGCTGGCCAAGGCGATGGTCAACGGAGCGCGCATCGATCTCAATGCGATCTTCGGACAGGATCCGGGACCGGCGATCTCGTTGCCGCATTATCCCTGGCAGCAACAGGAATTCCGTTACATGCCGACGGCTGAAGCCGTCGGCATCGAAACCGACTGGCATATTTTCGCCGGTGGACGCCACACCAGCGAAGGTCTGGAGTGGCACGCGCCGATCGATACGGTCCGCTATCCCGATCTCGTCGATCACAAGGTCGGCGAACAGGTCATCTTCCCCGGCGCCGGCTTCCTGGAAATTGCCTTCACCGTCGCGCGGCAATACCTGAAGACCGAAAACGTCGTCATCAGCAGTTTCGAAATTCTCAAGCCACTTGATTTGACCAATGGCGAGTCGCGCGAGGTCATCACCCGCGTTTCGCCCGGCTCGAATACCATTGAAATTCTCAGCCGCCCGCGGTTGTCACATGTGGCGTGGCTGCTGCATTGCCGCGGGAAGATCGTGTCTGGCAATTCGGCCAATGAGGTCAAGAATCCCGTCGCGCCGAAGGGCGGCCAGACGATCTCCCACGACGAGATCTATCGGATCGCGGACGGCACCGGCCTGCATTACGGTCCGACTTTCCGGCTCGTGCAGAACGTTTTGATGCACGACGACAAGCATATGACCGTCCAGCTGTCGGTGCCGGAAACGCAGGAGACACCCTTCGCGCTCGACCCGATGAGGCTCGACTGCGCGACACACGGCTTGTTCACTGTTTTCCCGGAGCTGCGCGCTGAAGAGCGCGGCGTCACCTACATTCCTGTCCGCTTGGATCAGGCCGCTCTCTACAGGCCAGGCGCTTTGCCAGAGAAGGCCTATATCGAAATCCTGGTGAAGTCTGAGCGCTCGGTTCTGGCGAACTACTATCTCTATGGGGCGAATAACGAGCTTATCGCGCTGCTGCGTGGCGTGCGGTGCCAGGCCGTTCCGGTCCGGCGCACAGCTGCACTGGAATCGATTGCGCTGCTCGAGCTTCCGCAGCTGTTTGATGGCACCATCTCCGGAAAGACCGGCGTCGCCGCTACCGCGCGCGATCTGCTCGCCGGGGTGCAAGAGTTGGAAACAGCGCTTGAAGGTGCCTCGTCCAGTGACAGCGCTATGCTGGTGGAAGGTTGGGCGACCGCGGCGGCTTACGAATTAGCCACCGGATTGGCCGACGGCCAGATTGTCGATGTCGATGTGTTGGTTGCCGGAGGCCGGCTGCCGGAAGAGTTGCAGCCGTGGCTCACCAAGCTTCTCCTCAATTTGGAGGCTGCCGAACTCGCCAAGCAGGAAGAAAGCACCTGGGTTTTGATGCGGGATGCTTCGCTGCCGAGTTCTTCGTCAGTGATCAAGGCACTATCGTCCGAACATCCCGAGCGCGCCGCGGAAGTGCTGCTCGCCGGCGCGATTACCAGCTTTGCGGATCATGTCGAAACCAACAAGGCCGTCCGGTTGCAGCCGGATTCGATCCTCCCAAAAGCGGCGTTGGAGTTCTACGAGAGCACCAATGTGGCGCTGACCCAATCCAGCGACGCTTTCTGGCATCTGCTGCGCGATATCGACAGTTTGTGGCCGCGTGACCGTGCCATTCGCGTTCTGCAAATCGGTTATGGCCCGTTGACGCACGCTCTGATGGAGCATGCGCAATCCCAGAACATTCAGCTCACCGTGTTTGAGCCGGAGCGGCGCCGGTCCGAGCGTGCCGAGCTGCGGTTGCCGAGGAATGGCGACGTTGTCCTGCTGAATGCCGAGCAGACGGATAAGCTCACAACCTACGATCTGATCGTATCGGTGGATGGATTCCATCGGCTTCCTGTCGAGTTCGGAATTGCGGAGCTCAAGAACAGGCTCGCCGCGGGTGGGCTTGTGGTTGGAGTAGAGGCGCAGCCTTCGCTGTTCAAAGATCTTGTGTTCGGCCTCGATCCGCACTGGTTCATGATCGGTAATTCCGATTATCCAGTGCAATCGCTGCACTCATCGGATCAATGGACGCTTGCCTTCGAGCAGGCGGGCTTTGACTATTCCGAGGCCCGTTCGATCCATTATGGATTGGATTCCGCTTCCCTGATCGTTGGCGAGCTCCGCCGGGCAGTCGCCTCCGAGGGTCACGAAGCAGAGGCAGCGAAGCCGGCACAGTCCGCACTGCTTGTCGCTCCTGCTGATTCCGCACTTGCCGAAAAGATCGGCGCGGCATTGCAGGATCATCTCACGCTTTCAACGCTCGTTGGTCTGGCCGATTTCCCGGCATTGACGCCGAATATTGTCGTGCTGATGCCGCCGCATGCCAACGACCATCAGGATCCTGCGACCGCGCTGACTCGCCGCTGCATGGAGATCAAAACCTGCGCCGAAAAGATCGGCGCGGCTCAAACCACCTTATGGCTGGTTTTCTCCGGTGCGCTCGGTGGCGACAACTCCGAGATTCGCGCTGTGGAAACAGGCGCGTGGGCCTTCTCGCGCGTGCTCGCTAACGAATTCCAGAAGCTTGATGTGCGGCGCATCGACATCGCACCCGAGCTTTCGGCAAAGGCGGCGGCCGAGCAGGTTCGCAACGTCATTATGTCCGGTACTCCCGAGACCGAAATTCGCATTGACGGCTCGGCAATTCGTGTCGTTCGTGTCGGCCCGCTTCAGCGTGCCCGCGACCATGGTGGTGCGCTGGCGGCGCCGGCCGCCCGTTTGCAACGGCAGGGCACCGGCGGACAGCGCGTCTCCTGGCAGCCGATCGAGCGTGTCCGCCCGGGCGCCGGGGAAATTGAAGTCGTAGTGGAAGCCACCGGCCTCAATTTCCGAGACCTGATGTGGAGCCTCGGCATGCTTCCGGACGATATGCTGGAAGACGGCTTCAGCGGTCCCACGCTTGGTCTTGAATGCGCAGGCCGTGTTTCGCAGGTCGGGCCTTCGGTCAAGGATCTGAAGGTTGGCGATCGCGTCGTTACGTTTGCCGCGAATGCCTTCTCAACGCATGTCATTGTCCCTGCGACTCAGGCGGCGAAGCTCCCGGCAGAAATGCCGTTCGAGAGTGCTGCGACCATCCCGGTGGCCTTCCTCACGGCCTTTTACTCGTTGGTGACGCTCGCCGAGCTCAAGCGCGGCGAATGGGTGCTGATCCACGGCGGCGCCGGCGCGGTCGGCATGGCTGCCATCCAGATAGCCTTGGCGCGCGGCGCTAAAGTCATCGCTACCGCCGGCTCCCGCGCCAAACGCGGCCTGGTGCATGCGCTCGGCGTTCGCCACGTTTTGGACTCCCGCTCGACAGCCTTTGTCGAGGAAATCCGGTCCATTACCGGTGTGGGCGTCGATGTCGTGCTGAACAGTCTCGCGGGCGAAGCCATGGAGCGCTCACTTGCGTGCCTGCGTCCGTTTGGCCGCTTCGTCGAGCTCGGCAAGCGCGATTATGTGACCAACACGCATATCGGCCTGCGGCCCTTCCGCAAGAACCTCAGTTACTTTGGCGTCGACGTCGATCAGTTGATGATTGGCCGGAAGTCGCTGGGCGAACGCGTCTACAAGGAAATGATGCGCCATTTCAACGAAGGCACATATACGCCTCTGCCTTACAGTGTCTTTGAGGCGGGCGCGATCATCGAAGCCTTGCAGATGATGCAATACTCCCACCACATCGGAAAGATCGTGGTGCGTCCGCCGCGGGCGGGTGCTGTACGCGCGGCCATCAAGCCGCTCGTCATCAACGGGCAGGGTACGCATGTCATCACCGGCGCTTTCGGGGGCTTTGGCCTCGAAACCGCGAAATGGCTGGTCGATCGGGGCGCCCGCAATCTCGTTCTGGTTGGCCGCCGCGGCGCCGCGGATCCGGCGTCCAAGGCGGTGGTCGATCAGTTCATGCGACGCGGCGTGAAGGTCCTTGCCGAGCCATGCGACGTTTCGGACCTGCGCTCGGTTGAGAAATTGTTCGAGAAAATCCATGCGACCATGCCAGCGGTCGTCGGGGTGATGCATGCCGCAATGGTACTCGATGATGCCATCATCACCGGGCTCGATGCAGAACGCTTCGCCAAGGTGTTCGCTCCGAAGGTCACGGGCGCGGAAAATCTCGATCTGGTGACCCGCGGGCTGCATCTCGACTACTTCGTGCTGTTCTCCTCGGTCACGACCCTCATGGGCAATCCGGGGCAGGGCAATTACGTTGCCGCCAATGCCTATATGGAAGGTTTGGCGCGCCGCCGCCGCCGCGAAGGTCTGCCGGCGCTCGCCATTGGCTGGGGTCCGATCACAGACGTGGGTGTGGTCGCACGCAACGAGCGCTTGCAGAGCAACTTACAGAAGCTGACCGGCGTCTCCGGGATGAAGGCGCGCGAAGCGCTCGATCTCATGGCGCAGGCCCTTCAGCAGCCTTCGGACGCCGTTGATTTCGCGGTGATGACCATTTCCCCGAGCGAAGGAAACTTCAGCGTCGATCGCCTGCCGGTCCTGCGCTCGCCGACATATGCGGCGATGGTTCGGAACAGCCGAGACAGCAGCAAGAGTGAAGCCGGCAAGATCGACCTGCGCGCTTTGGCGCGCGTTGAGAGCGTCGATGTGCTTCGGCGCAAGGTTTCCGACGTCATCGTCACTCAGCTGGCGCGGGTTCTGCATTCCCGCGAGGAAGACATCAGCCGCGTGCGAACGCTGGGCGAAATCGGGCTGGATTCCTTGATGGCGATCGAACTGGTGATGAATCTGGAAGACTGCTTTGGCTTCCACTTCTCGCTCGCCGGTTCCGCGGGGCAGCTTACGATTCCGGGCGTGGTCGATGAGATCCTCGGTCAGCTCGATGTCGGCCACAGCGCGGACGACGCCGCGCTTGCAAATCTTGCCGAACAGCATATGCCCAAGGTCGATGCCGGTCAGGTTCAGGCCTTCAAGGGCATCGTGAACGACGAAGCGCAAAAGGCTAAAAGGCTGCTCTCTTGAGCAAGAATTCACCTCTCGGTGGGGAAGCGCGCGAGCGGTTACTCTCTCGCGTCGATACGATGCGCAAATCGGGAGTCGCGGCGCAGCCGGTGAGGCCGGCTGCCGCAACGGGCGACAAGCGTTTCACCGACTTCTCCACATTGCCGGGTTATGAAGAGCTGCGGGTGCAGCGCTCGATTGGCGACAAGTTCGGGTTGGAGAATCCTTACTTTCGCATGCACGATGCGCGTGCCGGCGCGACCACCGAGATTGATGGCAGAACCCTCATCAATTTTTCCTGCTATGACTATCTCGGGCTCAACGGCCATCCCGAAGTGGTGGAGGCTGCCAAAACTGCCATCGATCGCTACGGTATTTCCTGCTCCGCCAGCCGCATCGTGGCCGGTGAGCGCATCGCGCACCGCGAGCTGGAACGCGCGCTCGCCGCGCATTACTCCGTCGATGATGCCGTCGTGTTTGTCGGCGGGTACATCACCAATGTCAGCGTCATTTCCAGCCTTGCCGGCGCGAAAGATCTCGTTGTCAGCGATGCAGTGGTCCATAACAGCGCGGTGGTGGGCAGCGTTCTCTCCGGGGCATCGCGTCGCAGCTTCGTGCATAACGATCTCGACAATCTCGAACAGGTCCTGGCGGCCAACCGCGGCAAATACGAGCGGGTGCTGATTGTGGTCGAGGGCCTCTACGGCATGGACGGGGATTTCCCCGATCTGCCTCGGCTGATCGATATCAAGAACCGATATAATGCCTGGCTGATGGTCGATGAAG
This sequence comes from Bradyrhizobiaceae bacterium, assembly GCA_947481685.1. GTDB lineage: Bacteria > Pseudomonadota > Alphaproteobacteria > Rhizobiales > Xanthobacteraceae > CANKHA01. Next base: position 8,443 of record CANKHA010000022.1, on the reverse strand, counting down.
CCCATGCGCTGGGCGTCCTGGGCTCCCGCGGCGGCGGCAGTGCCGAGCACTTCGGCGTCGATCCGCGGCAGGTCGATGTCTGGATGGGGACGTTGTCCAAAACGCTGTCCGGTTGCGGCGGCTATATCGCGGGCTCTTCTACGCTGGTCGATTACTTGAAATGCCTGTCCGGTGGTTTCGTCTATAGCGTCGGCATGCCGCCTTTGATCGCAGCGAGCGCCACTAAATCGCTGGAAATCATGCACCGCGAACCCGAGCGCGTCGCCACCTTGCACCGCAACGCCGCGCATTTCCGCAAAGTTGCCAAAGAGAAGGGCCTCGACATCGGCTCCAGTGTCGGCACCGCGGTATCTCCAGTTGTCGTCGGCGACTCCATTAGCGCGGTGATCCTGTCTCAACAGTTGTTTAAACGCGGCATCAACGTTCAGCCGGTGCTTTACCCCGCCGTGCCTGCGAAGTCGTCGCGTCTGCGGTTTTTTCTCACCGCGATGCATACCGAAGCGCAGATTGATACGGCGATCGAAGCCCTGGTTGAAGAACGGGCCAATATCCCCGAAAGCATGCGTTCCATGAAAATCCCCGGTTACGCTTAACTGCGTACCCCGCCGCAACCATCGATGTCGCGACGTATCATCATCACGGGCGCTTCCAGCGGCATCGGTAAGGCGCTTGCGTTGCGCTATGCGCTCGATGGCGCGAGCTTGGGCTTGCTCGGCCGAAATCAAGAACGACTCGACGCTGTCGCCAACGCGTGCCGTGCTCTTGGCGCCGAGGTTGCGACGGGCGTTTTGGATGTCCGCAGCCGCGAAGATCTCAGCCGGTGGATGGTGGATTTCGATTACGCGGCGCCGGTCGATCTCATCATCGCCAATGCTGGTGTGATGGAAGGCACGCGCCCGGGTGGCCAGATCGAACCACCCGATGCGGCCTATGCCTTGATGGAAACCAATGTGCTTGGCCTGCTCAACACCGTGCAGCCGCTCTTGCCGGCAATGATGAAGCGCGGGCGTGGGCAGATCGCCTTGATCGGCTCAATCGCTGGCTTCGTGCCGCTTGCGGATTCCCCTAGCTACAGCGCCAGCAAGGCTGCGGTTCTGACCTACGGCCTTTCGTTGCGCGATCTGCTGGAGCCCCACGGCGTCGGCGTCAGTGTGATCTGCCCCGGTTATATCTCGACGCCGATGATGGAGCGGGAGAACGGCCCCAAGCCGTTTGTGATGCCTGTGGACAAAGCTGCTGAGATCATCGCCCGCGGCATCGCACGCAACAAGGCCACGGTTGTGCTTCCGCGTTTCTTCGGCGCCATGACCCGCATCAGCGGAATGCTGCCGGAGCGCATCCGGCGCTGGAGCAACAAGTCTTTCCGCTTTACCGTTGGCGATCCTGAATAACGCCGCTCAGGCGGTTTTATCGTCAAGCTCGAGATCGAGCACGTAATACCACTGGTCAAGGTTAGCCTTGACGAGAGGCTCGATGACGGTATCCATCCTGCGAATATTTTCCAGCATGTCGGAATCGCGGTCGCCGGTATCGGCCATTTCCAACGGCGGTAGAAATGTGACTCTGAACCGCGCCGCATCGCCGATGCGCAGGCAATATGACGGGATCACCAGCGCGTTGGTCATCTGCGCAAGCCGTGCGGTGTAGGCTATGTTTCCCGTGATTTGCAGCTTTCGCCCGAATGCCGGTGCATGGACGCGGTTGCGTATGAATTCGTCGATATAGATGCCGAAGATTTCCTGATTTTTCTGCAGGATGCGAAGCGCCTTGCGCGTTCCCTCGGATGTCGGTTCTACGAGACCCATCCCGTAACGGTTGCGGACATTAATGACGATGCGATGTTCAAAGGGATTGTCCGGCTTCAGATAGATTGCGCTGGTGGGATGTCCGGAGAAGACCAGCGCCGGCCCCATCAGCTCCCAATTCCCCAGATGCAAGCCGACGACGATGATCGGCCGGCCGGTCGCCTTCGCGGCTTCCACATGCTCCAGCCCTTCGGCGTCGATGCGGCCCTTATGCCAGAGGCGGTCCATGATCGAATACTCGGCCATGGTCCGGCCGATATTGCGCCACAGCCTTTGCATTGCGGCATCGAGCCAGACGGGATCTGCCGCTTCTGGTCTCAACGCGCGGAAAACGCGGCGGGCGCGTTCGTCGCTCTTCTTGTAACGTGCAGGCGCAGTCTTACCGCCCATGGCGCCGATGGCCGAACACCAGTCGACAGGCAATAGTCGCAGTCCGTAATGGACGGCTGTCTTGACCATGCCTCGGATGTTTTCAACGGCGGATGGCATAGGGGCTTCCGAATGCTGCGGACACGCGGCTGCTATTGCGCATGATTAAACGGGCAGACGGCCGCAGGAACGGGTGTTTCCGTGCTGGCCTGCGGGCTGCCCAGCGTGCGCGGATGCACCGTCATCGGCAATCCACCCTCAGGGCGCAAGGTCAGGCGGCAGACCGGCTTGACGGTGTGACCCGGCTTCAAACGCAACTGGAATTTCTGAGCCAGCGTGGCGAGGCAAAGGATAGCTTCGGTCAGTCCGAATGTCGCTCCTGCGCAGATGCGCGGACCGATGCTGAAAGGCACATACGCGAATTTGGAAATCTTTTCCCTGTTCTCCGGCAAGAACCTCTCAGGGATGAAGTGGTCCGGCAGATCCCACAGCTTGCGGTGCCGGTGCAACAGCCATGGCACCACGAACAGCAGTGAACCCTTGGGAATGCGCACTCCATGAAATTCTTCTTCTTTAATGGCCTCGCGGGGGAGGATAGGCACCGGCGGATAGAGCCGCAGCGCCTCTTCCACGATCGCACGTGTGTAAACAAGCTGCGGGACGTCGTTGAGGGTTGGCGTTCGGCTGCCAAGAACCGCGTCAAGTTCGGCGTGCAGCTTGGCCTCGACGTCTGACGCCTGCGACAGCAAATACCAGGTCCAGGCCAGCGTATTGGCTGTGGTCTCGTGCCCGGCCATGAACAAGACCCCGGTCTCGTTGCGCAATGCTTTCCGGTTTAGCGGCCTGCCTTTTTCATCCCGCGCTTCAAACAAGTGGTTGATCACCGACGGCTCTCCATCGCTAGCACGCTTGCGAGCGCTCGCGATGACTTCATCCAGAACCGCGTGAATCTGCCGGACATTTTTGCGCAAGCGTCCGCTACGCCAGCGCGGAAACCAGTCCGGCAAACCGAGAAACGAGGTCACGTCGATCTGATCGATAGAATGTTGATAATCGCTGAAACCGCGAACGATCTGTTCGGCATAGTTATGCCCCAGCTGGCTTCCAAACACCGTGCGGCAGATAATTTCGGCGGTCAGTTTTGCGGACTCTGCGAGCACATCGATGCTTGATCCTGCCGCTGCGGCCCAGCGATCACGCGTTTCTATTGCGGCCTGCACCATGATCGGCGCGAATTCCCGGATCTTGGAAACGTGGATAATTGGCGCGACCATTTTCCGGCGCGTCCGCCAGGTTCTGCCGTCGCTGATGAAGAGCCCATCGCCCAGCAAGGGCTCGAGTGCATAGCGCATCTGGGGGCTCTTGCGCTGAAAGCTGCCGTTCTTCTGGCTGAAGGCGAATTGAACGGATTCGGGGCTGTTGCACAGGAATGTCTGTCGCAGGAACATCCGCGAATGCGAAAACTCGAGATCGAAAGCCTGCTCTTCCCACATCTCGAGAAAGTCACGCCGCGCAATCAAAATGCGCCGCAAGGTCGATGGCGGTGAAGGCAGGCGCGGAGGATAGGGCGGAACGAAGGCGGTGCTGCCCGGGGCTTTATCGGTCGAAAAAACACTCATAAGGAAAGCGCCCCATAGCGGCGTGCCGCGCGTCGCAGCCTAGAGATAACAAGGTCTTCTTTATATCTCACTAAATTAAGAGGTCTTTGCGGCGCAGGAATCAAATCCGATCTGCAACGCGTTACGATCAAGATTCCGGCCGATGAAAACCAGCCGGCTATAACGGTCGTCATCGGGCTTCCACGGCCGCTGCAGGTCGCCTTCCAGCAACATGTGGACGGCCTGGAAAACCAGCCGCCGGCTTTCACCCTTCACGTCGATGATACCCTTGGCGCGCAGAATGTCCGGCCCCTGTGATTGTACCACATAGGCAAGCCAGTCACTGATCTTGCCGCCATCCATCGGCGTGCGCGAGGTCAGCGAGAAGCTGTTGATGCCGGCGTCATGTTCATGGTCGTGCGCATGATGATCGTCACCATCGCTGTGGTGATCATGCTCGCAATGCTCATCATGCACATGCCCGGCTTCGTCATGGCCGGGATTGAGGAAGTCCGGTTCGAGCGAAACGATGCGGTCGATATCGAAGCCGCCGCGCCCCAGCACCTTGTCGAGCGCCACGTTGGAGCGTTGCGCGCGGTGGATCGGCGCCAACGGGTTGATCCTGCGGATGCGCGTCTCGATCTCGCGTAACTCGCTTTCGGTGGCGAGTTCGGTCTTGTTCAGCACGATCTGGTCGGCGAATGCGATCTGCTCGGCGGCTTCGCGGCTATCCGCAAGACGCAACAGGATATGTTTCGCATCGACCACTGTGGTGACGGAATCGAGGACTGTCCGTTCCTGTAAAAATGAATCGACAAAAAAGGTCTGCGCCACCGGTCCAGGATCTGCGAGGCCGGTGGTCTCCACGACGATGGCGTCGAAATTGCCGCGCTTTGCCAGGAGGCCATGCATGGTCTTGATGAGGTCGCCGCGGACGGTGCAGCAGATGCAGCCGTTGTTCATCTCGAACAGTTCTTCGTCCGTATTCAGGATCAGGTCGTTGTCGATGCCGACTTCGCCGAATTCGTTGACGATCACCGCATATTTGCGGCCGTGGTCTTCCGACAGGATGCGGTTGAGGAGAGTGGTCTTGCCGGCGCCGAGATAGCCGGTAAGCACGGTCACGGGAATGCGGTCGGTCATCGTATCCTTCGAGGGAAGCCGCGGAAGGCTCTATATAACCCTCGCGCGAGGCGGCGTCACGGCCCCCTTTCGGCGTTGAGAATCCCGGTTCTGTGGCCGATACTCAGGGGAAATAACGATAAAGGGAGAGGATGGACAATCTCACGCAGCCCCTGGGGCGGGTCGTCAAGGCGCGTCCCGATGAAGTGCGCGCGATGCTGTGGGCCTTCGCCTATTTCTTCTGTCTCCTGTCTGGCTATTACATTCTTCGCCCGTTGCGCGATGAAAGCGGGATTGCCGCTGGTGTAGGCAACCTGCAATGGCTCTTTACCGGTACATTTTTCGTGATGCTGGCCGTCGCGCCTCTGTTCGGCGCGCTGGTAACCCGGGTGCCGCGGCGACAATTCATTCCCTGGGTCTATCATTTTTTCGCCGCCAGCCTGGTCCTGTTTTTCGCGCTTGGCCATGCGATTCCCGGACAAGCTTATGTCGCGGGCGCTTTCTTCATGTGGGTGAGTGTCTTCAATCTGTTCGTCGTCACGGTATTTTGGGGATTCATGGCGGACCTGTTCAACACAGAGCAGGGCAAGCGGCTGTTCGGCTTCATCGCGGCAGGTGGCTCGGCTGGGGCGCTGGTGGGTCCTTTGCTTACCGCAGGTCTCGTGACGTACCTGGGCCCCGTCAATCTTTTGCTGATCTCAGCGCTCCTGCTCGAAGTCGCGGTGCTCTGCGTCCGGCAGATACTGAATACGCAGCAGGCGCAGAAGCCGGCGAATAGTATGACTGCGCAGTCAGCAAATGATCAGGTTATCGGCGGCGGTATTCTGGCAGGACTGACGGAAATAGCCCGCTCGCCGTTTCTGATGCTGATCTGCTGCCATGTACTGCTACTGTCTCTCACCAGCACTTTCTTGTATTTTCAGCAGGCCTCGATTGTTTCCGCCGCTTTTGACAACCCTGCCGACCGCACGCGGGTCTTTGCTTCGATCGACCTCGCGGTCAGTGTGGTCACCATCATTCTGCAACTCACAGTCACCGGCAGTGTTTTGGTGAGACTGGGCGTTGGCGCAGCGCTTGCGTCGCTCGCGTTCGTGACGATGGGCGGCTTCCTGGCCCTGGCCATCATGCCGACGCTCATCGTTCTGGTTGTTTTTCAGGCACTGAAACGTGCGGCGGAATTCGGTTTTGCCAATCCCGCACGGGAAACATTGTTCACCGTTGTCACGCGTGAGCAGAAATACAAGGCCAAGAGCGTCATAGACACTGCGGTATTTCGCGGCGGGGACGCGGTGAATGGTTGGATTTATACTGGCCTGCGTTCAATCGGCCTCGACCTGTCGGCTATTGCGTTGGTCGCGGTGCCGATCTCGGTCGCCTGGGCAGTCTTGTTGCTGTTGCTTGGCCGCAAGCAGGAAGAGTTGGCTCAATCGAAGCCGGCCGAATAACTCATTTCGGAGGAATAGCATGACGAAATCGCATCGCCCCAATAGCGTCGCGCCAATGACGCGCCAGCAATTCCTCAAGCTGGCTGCCGCAGCTGGTGGTGCGTTGGCGGCCGACGGGTTGCTCGGGCCTGTCGGCAAAGCCTTTGCGCAGGGAGGGCCGGTTTATGATCCGGCCATCAGCGCCAAGCCGATTCAGACCAAGCCGATCCCTTCCAGCGGTGAGGCGCTTCCCATCATCGGCATGGGCACTGCGGTGGTGTATGAAATCGAGACCAGCGACCCGAAATTCCCCGCGCTTGTAGAGTCGGTGAAGGCCTTCCTCAACGGCGGCGGCAAGCTGATCGACACCGCGCCACCCTATGGCCGGGCGGAAGAAAATCTCGGCGAGATTTTCAAGCGCACCGGCCTGCGCGACAAGGCTTTCCTCGCCACCAAGATCAGCATGCGGGGCGATAATCAGGAAAAGGAAGGAATCGCGCAGTACGAAAAATCGGTGAAGGACCTCGGCACCAACCGCTTCGAACTTCTGCAGGTCCATAACATCCGGGACTGGAAGGCCCAGCTCAAAACCATTCGCCGCCTGAAGGACGAGGGCAAGGTGAAGTATGTCGGCATCACGACATCCTTCGAAAACACCCTTCCGGAATACGAGCAAATCCTGAAAACCGAAAAGCTTGATTTCGCCCAGATCGATTATGCGCTCGACAATCGCAAGGCGGAGGCGAGCATCTTGCCACTGGCGAAGGATCGTGGCGTTGCCGTGCTTACCGCGCTGCCATTCGGCCGCAACCGACTGTTGACGCAATCGCGCGGCAAGGAAATTCCGGCCTGGGCAAAAGAAGAGCTCGATGTTTCAAGCTGGGCGCAATATTTCCTGAAATATCTTCTTGGCCATCCGGCCATCAACGTTGTCATTCCCGGCACCGACCGGCCGGAATATGCCATCGACAATCTCTATGCCGGGCGCGGACGTCTGCCGAACGAAGCGCAGCGCAAGCGTTTGGTCGCGGATTGGGAAAAGCTGGCTGGCTAGGGTCCAAAACAAATCGGCCGGGCAGGGCCCGGCCGATTGTTAGCGCATCGTGTCGCTGGCGCTTAGAGCCAGGGCATCAGCGAGGCATGGATCACGTCGGGTACGCCGCCTGGCTGGTTGCCGACCGAACGGATGGCGAGATCGACATCCTTCAGTGCGAAGCGGTGGGTGGTGACCTTCTCCAGCGGGAAGCGGTGCGAGGCGAGCTGCGCCAGTGCGAGTTCGCAGGCCTCGTAGCTGTGGCCGCGGGCACTGTGCATGGTGATGAACTTCACCGTGAACTTCTCCAGCGGGAAGTTCGGGAACTGCGCCAGTTCACCCTGCACCACGATCTTGCCGCCCTTGCGCTTGAGCGCTTCGATGCCGAGCAGGATCGGGATGGTGCCGGCGCCGGCGGTGCAGTCGAGTGAGACGTCAACGCCTCTGCCGCCGGTGATCTCCATGATCCGCTCCAGCGGGTCTTCTTTCTGCACGTCGATGACGTAATCGGCGCCCAGTTCCTTGGCGACCTTCAAGCGCGCGGCATCCTTGGAGGTGCCGGTGACGATGATCAGCGACGCGCCGGCCTGTTTGCAGATCACGGTCTGCGACAGGCCCTGTTGGCCGGGACCTTGGATCAGTACGGTGGAGTTGTAACCGACGCCGCCATCGAACAGCGACCATTCGACGCCGTTGGCCATCGGGGTGACGAGACCGGCGAGCTCCGGCGTGACGTTCTTAGGCACATGGTGCACCACCGCATTCCACGGCAGATAGACATATTGCGCGAAGCCGCCCCAGAGGTGCGGGGGCTTGGCAGCCGAGGTGTAGCCGTAGCGGATCGCATCCAGGTTGGTGCGCCAGTTGGTGTTCTCGCAATGGCGATATTGGCCGCGATGGCACCATTCGCACTTGCCGCACATCACATAATGCTCGACGAAGACAAGATCGCCTTCCTTGAAGCCCTTGCGGCGGGTGAATTCGCGGCCGGCCTTGGCGATGTAGCCGATGTTCTCGTGGCCCATGATGGTGGGCTCGGCATTCGGCGGATGGGCATAGAGCTTGACGTCGGTGCCGCAGATACCGGCGACT
>CANKHA010000021.1 GCA_947481685.1 Bradyrhizobiaceae bacterium | reverse complement strand
CCATGAGACAGTGGGAAAAACGGCTCGATCCGGCGCATCTGCGCCTCAGACAGCAAGAACAAATCAGTCATGGCGATGCCTCCTCGCACCGCCATTGAATCAACCGTTCAAGTGTTCCGCAATAACTTTAATGGGTCCTGAGCCTAGCTAATTCCGCTTCGCGATTATTAGTTACGCGCGACCGGACGCAAAACCGGTGCCCACTTTTGCTGGTCGCGCTTGTTACATCTCTCCGCCGCGATTGCGGATCGCGCCGAGATGTTCGCTGATGCGGAAAACGATCAGGATGAATTCGGCGGCGATGCGCGCGAAGATCACGCCCATGATCATGCCGAGCACGGCAACGACGATGGCGATAAATCCGCTGAGTGGACTCACAAACAGCAAGGCCAGGCCGGAGAAAATTCCGGAGAGTCCGACCAGCACCGAAACGGCGAGCGCCAGCCAGTAAAAGATCTTGATGATCTGCGGCGTGATGAAACGTTCCCACTGGAACAGATCGTTGAAATCAAACATCGGCTTCTCCTCTGAGATGAAGCGCTATTCATAAATCCCGCGAGACACTGCCCTTCCTGTTTGAATCGGTCAATCGCGCCCGTTCACGTCGCGCAACGCGGAACCAATTTCAGGCTGGTACATTGTCAGGCTGGCAAGGGGGGCCGCGTCGCGCGGCTTCCGGTAATCCCAGAAATTTGCAGGAGGAATTGCAATGAAAAAATTGATTTTGATCGCGGTGGCCGCGGCTGCCTTTATGACGCCCGCTGCGGTGATCTCGACTCCCGCCAGCGCGCAATCGGTCACCGTGCGTGTCGGCGAGCCAGGATATCGCGCGCCTGTCCGGAAGAAGGTCGTCGTTGTCGGACCGCGTTGTCGCATGGTCACCACACGCGTTCACCGTGCGGGCAGGACCGTCGTGACCAAGACCCGCCGCTGCTACTAACAGCAGGCGTTAGCTGACAAGAAAATGGCCCCAACCGGGGCCATTTTTTTTATGGGATTAAGTTGCCTTTGACCTGCCGGGTGACCGCCTTGGGCAGCAACTCCAGATAGGGGCCCATGAAGAAGGCCTCGCCCGCGCCTTCGCCGAACAGCCGGTCGTATGCATCGATCATCGTGCGCATGTTGCCGACGCAGTCTTCCATCGAGACGACGATCAGTTCGTTGATGTCGGCGGTTTCCATGCCGGCCTGGAATTTCGGACTGGCGGCGACGGCGCGGACCACGCAGTCGGTGGCCGACCGCATTAGCGGCTGGATCACGGCCATCTTCTGCTGCTGGGACAGCTGGGTGCGTGCCGCTTCGGGCTCAAGCGGGAATGGATACGGCTCGACTGCCGTATGCAGCACCATGGACAGGCCAACCAGGGCCTCCGCAATCATGCCAATCCCCTCGATTCACGAAATATTAACCATAATATTAGCATCCGTTCCGTGGCTCGCCAGCCCAAAAACTCCATTTTTTGCAAGGTTTTGCAGCAGCCGATGCAACAAAAACGGGGTTTCGCGGTTGATCCACGACCATTCCCGGGAGGACGTCATGGGTAAGCATTTGATCCACGCGGCCGTTGCACTGCTGCTTCTGGGCGGAGCCGCGATTCCTGCCGCCGCGCAATCGACGCCGGCGCAGACCAATCCGGGGACCGAGACCACCGATCCGGCCGCGGTGCCCAATCTCAAGCTCACCGCTGCGCAGAAGCAGACGATCTATTCCAGCATCAGCAACCAGAAGCAGAAGGAAACGGCGCCGCAGACATTCCGCGCCACCGTGGGCGCCGTGGTGCCGACCTCCGTCGAGCTTCAGGACATTCCGAAGACGCTGGTCGATCTGATGCCGGAGCTGAAGGGATACCAATATGCGATGGTTACGAACCAGGTGCTGTTGGTCGATCCGAAGAACAAGCAGGTGGTTGAGGTGATCAACTAGCCGCTGCGCGGGAATGCCGGCGGGGTGCCGGCCCACACAACACAGGAATCGCGTCATGGATGAGAATGGCGGAAATGGACTCTTTGGGTTTGTCGTGGGTGGCGTGGCGGTCGTGCTGGCGATCCTGGCTTTCGTGATCTACGGGGGCGAGGGGACCGGTCCAAAGATGGTGAATCTCGATCTTCCGCCGCTGGAAGCGCCCGCAGACCGCTAAATCAGCCTGAGGGATGCTTGAGAAGCATCCCGATGCCCTGTTTGGGGCGCTTTTTGCATACCTTCGGCCTCGTTTTCCTCCTATTTCGTGCCTATATAGAGAGAACGCCGCGTGGGCCCGCATTGGCCGGCTGTGGCATCATCATTCGAGTAAGGAGTTAGGCTAATGACGGACGTCGCAACGCAACAAGTGCGCGCTCCGCAGCGCGAACGTAACATCGATTTCAATGCTTCGGCGGAGCTGTTTCCGAGTCGCAACCGCAAAGTCCGCCGTCCGGTGACGTACCGGCGGTTCGCCACGGCCGCGGAAGCCGTGCGTTTTGCCATCGAACAGATGCCCGAGGCGCTGCTGCTTGGCGCTTATCTGGAAGTGGACGAAGTCCGCTACACCGGCGACGAGATCCGCCGCCTGTATGAACGGGAAGACTATCCGCTGCCGCGCACCGAACCGGTGAACTGACCCGGACTGCGGCGGCTTTGCGCCGCCGCTCTTCCCGAACCCGGCCCGTCTACTTCTTGCCGGTTTGGTAAGTCTGTGAGTAAGCGGACGAACCCTTCTTCTTCTCGCCTTCCGCTTTCGGCTTCTTCTTTTCCTTCGGCTGCTTCATTTGACCCTTGGCCATGTCGTCCATCCTCTGAGCTGATGCCTGCGCCGTCGAATCTGGCGCAGGCGCTATTTTGCGCCTTTGCCGCTCCGGCGCAAAGGCCTCAGGCCACCAGCACCGTGACAAGATAGACAACAGCCGCGATCCATCCGGCCGTGAAGGTCGCGGTTCGGGCGCCCCAGACACTGGACATCATGGCGATGGGGTGCGCCACGCGCGCCCAGAAGAACACCATGGCGCAGGCGGCGGTGGTGGCCGTGTGGATGCCGCGAAATTCCCCCACGATCGCTACGACCGCGAACAGCGGCAGGTTTTCGACCAGATTGTAATGCGCCCGCTTCAGCCGGGCAGCCCAGCCCGGCATGTCCTGTTTGTCGGGAAAGCCGAGCCCGAGCACCGGGCCCACCGTGGCGATATGCGCCACGATATAAGGCACCCACATCAAGCCCATCAGGACCGTGACGTAGATCAGGTAGCGTAATTCCACCGATAACGCGCGCATGCTTTCCCCCAGGTGTTTGTTGTCGCGATCGATACGAGCGCAAGCCGGAAGCTTTCGGCTTCAGCCGCTTAGATCCGCGCGGTCACGATACCGTGTGCATTCGTGAACTCCACGGCGCTTCGTGTGTTTTCCCCTGTGACGAACACGGATTCTGGAGGCAACGATGCGTTATGTGTGGGCCGCAATGACAGCGGCAACATTTTTGCTGGGAAGCGCAGCTCCCGCAACAGTCAGCGCCGCTCCGAACGAAGACAGCGGTCTATCCATTGGCATCGGAATTGTTTGCAATACATCGGAACAGATGCATCGCCTGGTCGGGTTGCGCATGGACGGGGCGGAAGTCCCGCGTGCCGTCAAGGCCGTAAACATCGAGGCCAGGGATCCGCGCGCTTGCGGCGTGGCGGCTGTCGCCTTTATGTCGGACAAGATGATCGATATCAAAGCCGTGCAGGGCAAGATGGTCCAGATCGTCCGCATCAGTGTGGTGGCGGCTTACGACGGCCGGCACTGGTCGCGCGTTCCGGCGATGACGCAATATGCCCTGATAGACCCTGAGGGCTACGCAATCTGACTTGCGAAGCGCACATAAAAAGGCCGGCGGAGCGTTATGACGCGCCGCCGGCCTTTTGTTTTTCGTTGGTTTTAGTCTTCCATCGAGCGGCGGCTCAGCGAGCGGCGCAGGTCCTGCGCCTCGTTGTAGGTCTGAACAATGATGGTCAGCGCGTAGACGAGCTTGCTGAGCGTGCGGCGGATGGCATCGATGATGTAGATCAAAACAGCAATCATGCGTGAATTCCCTCTGAAAATGCGCGGCGCCCGTGCGGCGCGCGCCGGATGTGTGTGCGTCAGGTGCGAGCCGGATCCTTCCGGGTTCGCTCCAGATAGCGCGCGACTTCGCGCTCAGCGCGACGGGTCTGTGTCTCGACGATGAAATCGTAAAGCCGATGCAGCCGCGAGGATTTTGCGGATTTCGGCGCGAGACCTGAGAAATTGGGATTGAATGCGAAAAGCAGCAGGTTCGGGGCCATGGTCAGCAACTCCTTCGTTGTGATCCATGAGCGTTTCCGAATTTTCTTATTGTTGTTGCATTATATGTAGCAGGATTCGCGCTGGCTGACTTCACACAATGCAAGATGAGCCTCATGCGCGTCGATCATGGAGCACACATAATTGCTCTATCTGATGCACCAAACGCGCAATTGCATGGCGCTTTGCCTGCCATCCACGCAACATTCGGATGAACCGCCGTTAACCTTCGAAAGGTTGTGACACCCTGTCGCTGCGCGCGCCATTTGGCTAAGATTCGCCGGTCGCTTGCGACGAGGGGGAGCCAATGTCCGAAAAGCCGCCAAAGAAGCCGCAAGGCCCGATCAGGTTCGTCCGCGATACCAGGCCCGTCAGCGGTTACACCGACAAGCAGTCGAAAACCTGGACGACGATCGTCCTGGTCGGGATCATCGGCTTCTGCGTGATCATGTTCGACCTGGGCGGGTGGTCGGTCCTGCGGTCTCATATTCCGTATGGCAACTCCGACTATTTCTGGGTCGGCGCGATCTTCCTGCCGATGCTCGTGCTCATTGTCGTGGTCGGGATCGCCAAGTGGATCGAATTCCGCCGCGCGGCGTCATGGTCGCAAACGACGGCCAAGGTTCTCCGCTCGGAACTGCAGACGGAGCGTCACCGCTTCGGCAACGACCCGGAGACGGTCAAGAACGTGCCCTTTGTGGAATATCAATTCACCGCGGGCGGCCGCGACATTCGCGGCACCCGGATTTCGATCGACGAAAGCATTGGCGGCGCCAATACCGAGGCGACGCTGGCGCGCTATCCGGTCGGGGCCACGGTCCCGGTCTTCTACGATGCGGACGATCCGAAAAGCTGCGTGCTGGAGCGGACGGTGCGTGAGCCGATGCCGGTGGGCGGATGCGCCCTCGCCCTGGCCATGCTGGCAGCCTTCATCGGCGCAATTTACTGGCTCGCGACCGGTGGGCCGGCTTTCTTCAGGTCGATGTTCCCGAAGGCCGATAACGTCGAATTCGCGATTGCCGCGATGGGCTTCGGGCTCTTCGTGCTGATGTTCTTCTTCGCGATACGGAAAGGCATGAAGCAGGCCACGCAGTGGCCCACGGTGCGCGGGCAGGTGGTGAAGAGCGGTGCCGAACAATTCAGCGACACCGACAGCAAGGGCAGGTCGCAGACGATGTACCGGCCGGTGGTCGAATACACCTATCAGGTGCATGGACACGCCTATCACGGCAACAAGATCCAGCTGATGACTGAAGTCAGCGGCAGCGAAAACTACGCGCTCAAAAAGGCGGGCAAGTATCCCGCGGGCAGTTCCGTCACCGTGCTTTATGAGCCGGCCAATCCGGGCAATGCGGCGCTGGAAAACTCCACAGGGATGACGTGGATTATCCTCGCCGCCGCGCTCGGCTGCTTCGGTCTTGCGGCGTGGCAGCTTGGCGTTTTCAAATAATCACACCCGCGCCAGGGCGCGGCTTCATCAGGACAATGAGACGTGTGTCGACGTCAGGTCGTTTTGATCATGGTGCCGATCTGCTCGCGCAGCTGCGGACTATCCTGATGGCCATGCACCGCGACGGCGTGCTGGACCGCGGCATCGAGCAATTCTTTTTTGGTATCCGCTGATATCGCCACCGAGCAATTGCTCTTGCTGGGGTGTTCTCGACAATCAATAGACAATCTCGACATGATCGCCTCCTGTGTAAGCAGAACAGGAGATAATCTGCGCCTTTTCGCGATACCCGACAAGATGATCGAGAACGCTATCGCTTCTTGCCCTTGCGCCCGCCGTGCATGCCGGGACGGCCGAGCGTCGAGCGCGGCCCGGAGCTTTTGCCCGGAATGGACTCCACGCCCGGACCCATTTCGTCGAGGCCGGGCTTGCGCGGTCCACCTTTCTTGCCCGGGCGATGCGGTGCCACTTCGTGAAATAGCGCGATGCCCATCTCGTCGAGGTCGGGCTTGTGGACTTTGCTCTGGGGTCTCGCCGTCAGCGATTTCGCACCGGGCGCGGGAAGGCGCTTGGCTGTCGGGTCGTCCACCACCGCCAGTTCGGTCTGCCGCAGGCGCTTGAGCTCGTCGCGCAGGCGCGCGGCTTCTTCGAAGTCGAGATCGCCGGCCGCCTTGCGCATCCGCGCTTCCAGGTCGCCGAGCACCGCCTCGAAGTTGTGGCCGATGGTGATGGCTTCGCCGGTGGCGCTGTCATTGCCGGTTTCGATCAGCACATGGTCGCGCTCATAGACGCTCGACAGGATGTCGCCGATGCTCTTCTTGATGCTCTCGGGCGTAATGCCGTGGGCGGTGTTGTATTCCACCTGCTTCTCGCGCCGGCGGTTGGTTTCGTCGATCGCGCGCTCCATCGAGCCGGTGATCTTGTCGGCATACAGCACCACCTTGCCTTCGACGTTGCGCGCGGCGCGGCCGATGGTCTGGATCAGCGAGGTCTCGCTGCGCAGGAAGCCTTCCTTGTCCGCATCGAGAATGGCGACCAGCGCGCATTCCGGAATATCGAGACCCTCGCGCAACAGGTTGATGCCGATCAGCACATCGAAGGCGCCGAGCCGCAGGTCGCGGATGATCTCGATGCGCTCCAGCGTGTCGATGTCGGAATGCATGTAGCGCACGCGGATGCCCTGCTCGTGCAGGTATTCGGTGAGGTCCTCGGCCATGCGCTTGGTCAGCACGGTGCAGAGCGTGCGAAAGCCCTTGGCCGCGGTCGCGCGCACTTCGCCGACAAGGTCATCGACCTGGGTGCGGGCAGGGCGGATCTCCACCGGCGGATCGATCAGTCCGGTCGGTCGGATGACCTGCTCGGCGAACACGCCACCGGCCTGCTCGATCTCCCAGCTTCCGGGCGTGGCCGACACTGCCATGGTCTGTGGGCGCATCGCGTCCCATTCCTCGAAGCGCAGCGGGCGGTTGTCCATGCAGGAAGGCAGGCGGAAGCCGTATTCCGCCAGCGTCGCCTTGCGCCGGAAGTCGCCGCGATACATGCCGCCGATCTGCGGGATGGTGACGTGGCTCTCGTCGGCGAAGACGAGCGCATTATCGGGCACATATTCGAACAGCGTCGGCGGCGGTTCGCCCGGCTTGCGGCCGGTGAGATAGCGCGAATAGTTCTCGATGCCGGCGCAGGCGCCGGTGGCTTCCATCATTTCCAGATCGAAGGTGCAGCGCTGCTCCAGCCGCTGCGCTTCCAGCAGGCGGCCCTGGGCATTGAGCTGTTCCAGCCGCCATTTCAGCTCCGCCTTGATCGAGGCCATGGCCTGGATCAGCGTCGGGCGCGGCGTCACGTAATGCGAATTGGCGTAGATCTTGACGAATTCGAGCTCGTCGCTGTTCTGCCCGGTGAGCGGATCGAATTCGTTGATGGCTTCGATTTCATCTCCGAAAAGAGAAACCCGCCAGGCGCGGTCTTCATAATGCGCCGGGAAGATTTCGATGCTGTCGCCGCGCACCCGGAAGGTGCCGCGGGAGAAGTCGCCCAAAGTGCGCTTGTATTGCGTCGCGACGAGGTCGGCGATCAGCTGGCGCTGGTTGATCTTCTCGCCGCGCTTGATCGTAAACGTCATAGCCGAATAGGTTTCGACCGAGCCGATACCGTAGATGCAGGATACCGAGGCGACGATGATGACGTCGTCGCGTTCGAGCAGCGATCGCGTCGCCGAATGGCGCATGCGGTCGATTTGCTCGTTGATCGAGGAATCCTTCTCGATATAGGTGTCGGTGCGCGGGATATAGGCTTCCGGCTGGTAGTAGTCGTAATAGCTGACGAAATACTCGACCGCGTTGTCCGGAAAGAAATTCTTGAACTCGCCGTAGAGCTGCGCCGCCAGCGTCTTGTTCGGCGCAAGGATGATCGCCGGGCGTTGCGTCGCCTCGATCACCTTGGCCATGGTGAAGGTCTTGCCCGAGCCGGTGACGCCGAGCAGCACCTGGGTGCGGTCGTGACGGTTCACGCCTTCGACCAGCTCCTTGATCGCCAGCGGCTGGTCGCCCTTGGGTTCGAATTCCGACTTGATGACGAAACGCCGTCCGCCTTCGGATTTTTCCGGGCGTGGCGGGCGATGCGGCACCCAGGGCGTATCGGCGATTTCCTTGCGGCCTTCGCGCAGCAGGCTTTCCAGCGCGTCGGTGGTGGCGGTGATGCCCGACGACCGCAGCCCCAGAATATCGTCTTCCTTGTAGCCGAGCGCCTCGGCCATGCCCTTGTTGATCTCGACCTCGCCCGAGAACGTTCCCTTGCCGATGTAGCCGGCCTGCGGGGCTTCGCCGAAACCGGATTTGACGGATTTGCGCGCGGTATGGGCCTTGGCGTTATCGGCGCGGCGGTCGAAGGAATTGTCCGCCGGCGGCCGGATGCCGGTCTGTGCGCCCACGCCTGCGGTGCCTTTTGCGATGCCTGGATTCAAAAGTTCCGCCAGTGCGGGGCCAAGCGGCTTCATATGCTCCGCCGCCGCCTTGGAGCGGGTCGGACGGGCAGGATCCTTGGGCTTTTTCGGCTTGGAGGGCGGCTTCGGCATATGCCGAATATGGGGGGAGTCTCGCCGGGAGAAAAGGGACGGAAAGGCAACGAATCGCCACTCTTGTGCGGTTCGCGGCATCCATGTTTGCTCGCGGAACCTTCGGGCCCGAATCGCAATGACTTATCTTGTTCTGAAATATTTCCATGTGCTGGGCGCGGTTGTCCTGCTCGGCACCGGCGTGGGAATCGCTTTCTTTATGCTGCAGGCCCATCGCACCGGCGATGTGGGGCACATTGCCCATACCGCCCGAACCGTGGTTCTCGCCGACTTCCTTTTCACTGCCGTGGCGGTGGTGGCGCAGCCGGTTACAGGGTTGCTGCTGGCGCACCAGACCGGCCTTCCGCTCACGGAAGGATGGGTCGTCGTGTCGCTGTCGCTGTATGTGGTGGTGGGCGCTTTTTGGGTGCCTGTCGTCTTCATGCAGAAGCGGATGGGCGACCTGGCGCAAACAGCGCAGGCGCGGGGCGAACCGTTACCGGAGGAATATCATCGCCTGTTCCGAAGGTGGTTCCTGTTCGGATTTCCCGGCTTCGGCTTGGTTGCGGCTATACTCTGGCTCATGATCGCAAAGCCATCCTTCTGAACGCCATGGCCGGACCGGAATCAAAATGCGTGCTGGTGCTCGGAGCGGCGGGCCTGATCGGCAGCTTCATCGCGTCCGATCTGAAGCGCCGCGGCTACAGGGTGGGGGCGGCGGCGCGCGGCTTCACGCCGGCCCAGCGGCTGCAATTCGGTGCGAATGCGCGGGAAATCTCGGTTGTCGGTCTTCCCGCGGCGGGCCTTGCGGACCTCTTCCGCGACTGTGGGGCCGACGTCATCGTCAATTGTCTTGGTGTCCTGCAGGATGGGTCCGGCGACCGAACCCATGAAGTCCACGATGGCTTCGTCAACAAGCTCGTCGTGGCGTTGCGGTCGGTCGGTCGTCCGGTCCTGCTCGTGCATGTCTCCATCCCCGGCAGCGAAGCGGACGATCGCACCGATTTCAGCCGCAGCAAGAGAAATGCCGACCGCCTCATCGTCGCATCCGGCCTGCCTTACGCGATCCTGCGCCCGGGCTTCGTATTCTCGCCAGCGGCCTATGGCGGCAGTGCTTTGTTTCGCGCACTGGCTACGACGCCCTTTGCATTGCCCGCGGCGGAAGCTGGCCGCCCGTTCGCTTACGTGGCGGTTGAGGACATCGCCGAGACTGTCGTCGTGCTGGCGCAGCGCTGGGACGCGGAAAATCCGGCCCACGCCGCCGTCTGGGACGTGATGCAACCGGCGAAGCAGAGCGTCGGTGACGTTGCCGGGACGCTGCGCCGCTGGCTTGGCGTTGAAGGCGGCACGATCCGCATGCCGCAATTCCTGCTGGATATTGCGGCTAAGGTCGGCGATCTGGCCGCGTTCTTTGGCTGGTCGCCGCCGATCCGCACCACGGCTCTGACGGAGTTGAGGCGTGGGGTCGAGGGCGATCCATCGGCGTGGCTTGCCGCGACCGGCATCGCGCCGCGCTTGCTTGCGGATGTGCTGGCGGCGCATCCGGCGACGGTGCAGGAGAAATGGTTTGCGCGTCTTTATCTGCTGAAGGCGTTTATCCTCGCATGTCTGGTCGTGTTCTGGTGCGCCTCGGCGCTGATCGTTCTGGCCGCTGCCTATCCGGCTGCTGTCGCCATCCTCACCGGCCATGGATTTTCAGCGGGTCAGGCGCACGTAGCCACCATCGTTGGCAGCGTGATGGATTTTCTGATTGGGATCACGATCGCTTTCAAGCGGACGAGCCGCTTCGGGCTGATGGCCGGCATCGCGATGTCGCTGTTCTATATGATCTCGGCGACGATCCTGACCCCCGACCTGTGGGTCGAGCCGCTGGGCGCGCTGGTGAAGACGTTCCCCGCGATTGTGCTGATGCTGGTGGCCCTCGCCATCAGCGATGACCGGTAGGATGGTGCATGGCCGCGAACAGTCATCCAGCTGACGATAGCGGCATCGGTCGAAAGGGCGGTCAGGGTCTCGTCCTGTACGACGGCATATGCGTCTTGTGCTCGCGCTGGTTCCGCTTTGTCGTCCGCCACGACACGGAGCGCAGATTTCTTTTCACCGCCATCCAGTCCGACTATGGCCGGGTGCTGGCACTGAAGCTCGGGATCGATCCGGACAATCCCAATACCAACGCGGTCCTGCTCGACGACCATGTCTATCTGCGATCCGATTCGGCTCTCGCCGTGCTGTCCGCGCTGCCGAGCTGGGGATGGACGCGCATCTTCCGTCATGTGCCAAAGACCCTGCGTGATCCGGTCTACACCGTGATCGCGCGCAATCGTTACCGGCTGTTCGGCAAACGGTTGTCCTGCGACCTCGGCGATGCAGCCTTCTCAGACCGGGTCATTTCCTGATGACGGCGGAAGCCGCGCCTGCAGCTTAGCGTCCGACAATCTGCGCGCGGGTTTGCGGGCAGGCGGTCGCAGGGGCCCCACGGCCGCGGACCAGCATCGCGACATTGATGCGGAGCTGGGACGGGAAGTCGTCGATCGCGACGCCGCGCTTGTCGAAAGCGGAGCCGATCGCGTCGCGCACCTGAATGTCGAGCGGCGTCGAGAAGGCGGCGGCGGTGGCGTTGATCTTCTTGTAGTCGCAGCCGTCGGGGCCGCAGCCCATCATGTCGGCCCAGGCCTGGGCGTAAGAGCTGACGGCGCGGATCATCACGGTCTTGGCGGCTTCATCGCAGGGCACGTTCACGTAAGCCGTGCTGGCGCGCAAAGCATCAATCCGCAGCTTGTCGCGTTGCGGATTGCCGTCACCGCGCGGCGGCAAGGCGACCTGCTGCACTGGTGCCTTTTCTACTGCCGGTGCGGATGCGGTCGGCGCCGAAGGTTGCGATTTGAAGATGTCGAGTTTCGGCAGTGCCGACGGCAGCGATGCGATCTGCAAATTCTGCGGCAGCGACAATTGGGGAAAGGACGCGGCAGGGATCGACACGGCCGGCACCGGGGTGCCCGCCATCACCCAGGCGACGCCCGCATAGGACGTCGCGAAAAGTGTTCCGGCGAGAACGGTGAGGCGGAATGTCTCCGACATAGGCATCTTTTGGGCGGCGTTCGGGTTCGTGTTGAAGAAAGATGAACCCGATTCTAGCAAAGCCCATACGATGCCGGTACCGCGCGGCCACGGTTAACGCGCGGGATGGTTGAGGATCGTGGTTTACGCGAATGATTCCGAAAAGTGGGAACCGGTTTTCGGATGGGATCATGCGCACTTTAAGGTTTGCGCGCGCGAACCGCGGATAAGTATACGCAATCTGCGCATGCTTGATTGCTTTTTCGCAAAACCGGTATCCACTTTTGCTGGTCGCGCGCTTGCATGATCCCGAAAAGCTTGTCCTGGACTTGATCCGGGATGGGCACCGGTTTTCGGATGAGATCATGCGCAACCAAGCTGGCGCACCGTTAACACGCGAGCGCGGCGCAGAGATCGATCACGCGTACTTACGCCGCGCGGATATTGTCGAGGAAGGTGCCGATTTCCATGCGCAGCGCTTCGGCCTGGCGGTTCAGGCCGATGGCCGCTTCCACCACCTGGTTGGCGGCCGAGCCGGTGGTTTCCATGCTGGCGCTGACGCTTTCCGCGTTCGCCGTCACCTTGGCGGTGGCATTCGCGACCAGGCTGGTGTTGGCAGCGATCTCGTTCGTGGCCGTGCTCTGGTTTTCCATCGTGGTGGCGACGAAGTTCGAAATCTCGCGCATTTCGCCGATGGTGCCGCGCACACCCTGGATCGCCTGCACCGCCTGCTCGGTGGCGCTCTGGATCGCGGCGACGCGGGCTGCGATATCGGCCGTCGCCTTCGCGGTCTGGCCGGCGAGATGCTTGACCTCGCCTGCGACCACGCCGAAGCCGCGGCCGGCTTCGCCCGCGCGCGCCGCTTCGATGGTGGCGTTGAGCGCGAGCAGATTGGTCTGGCTTGCGATGTCATCGATCATGCGCACGACGTCGCCGATCTCGGAAGCGGTCGCATGCAGTTCCTGCACCACGGTGCCGGCCCGCTCGGTTTCATCGGCGGCCTTGTTGGCGATCTGTGCCGAGTGCAGCGCGCGGTCGTTGATCTGCGCGCTACTCGATGACAATTCCTCAGTTGCGGCCGCGGCGGTCTGCACGTTGGTATTGGCTTCCATCGAAGCATTGGCTGCGGCCATGGCCTGCTCGCCGGTTTCCTGCACGATTGCCAACATGGTCTGAGAGGTTGAGCGCATATCGGTTGCAGCGCCGTTGAGGCCGTGCAGAAGCCCGGTGATGGTGCGCTCATGTATCGTGCAAAGCTCAGTGACCCGTTGGGTGCGCTCTTCCTTCACCCCCTGTTCGCGTTCCCGTTCATCGATCAGGTTCCGCGCGGTCATCGCGTTGTCTTTGAAGATCTGCAGCGCCGCTGTCATGTCGTTGATTTCGTCTTTTTGCTTTCGCGCAGGGACCGTGACATCGAGATCGCCGGCGGCGAGCCTGGTCATGGCCTCGGTGATGCGCTGGATCGGGCCAACGATGCGATTGGCGAACACGAGGCTGAAGATCGTTCCGATCATCAGGCCGGCCAGCACCAGCATGCCGATGAAGCCGAGGGCCTGATGGACCATCTGGTTGGCGCGCTCTTTCGCACCCTCGTTGTGCTCTTCAACAAGCTGCCGCACTTCTTCCAGCGAACTCACGTAGCGTGACTCGGTCTGCGCCAGCCCGTTTTGAGTCGCGGTCATCTCTGCCTTAAGCTTCAGGGATTCGCGATGGGCAACGAACAGGCCATCGGGTCCGAGCAACCGATTCTGCAGTCCTTCGAGGTTTGACGTGAGACGCGTCACATAGCCCTGGCCTTCGGTCGTCTGCAGGCGGCCGGCGAGGCGCTCGAGGACTTCACGGGCATTGGAGAACGTCATCTTGGCGCGGCGTTCGACCGCCTGCAGCGACTCTGACTGGGTAATGTTGATATAGGCTGTCGCCACCTCCTGCAGCGTCACCGCATCGCGGGTCAGCCTGTAAAGACCCTGCACCAGCGGATAGGCCTCATCCATCGTATTCAGCAGCAGGTCGTTCAGGCCTTTGACCGTCGCGTTGCCTGCGGAAATGCTGAGTGCTGCGTCATCGCGCGTCTTCGACATCACGGCTTCGCTGCGCGCGGTGACGGTCCGCAGTATGGAGTCGAAATCGCGCCGGTCGGCTTCGAACTGCGTTAGACGGTCCTGCACGTTGAGCGATAACAGGCGCTGCTGCGTGTGCGCGGCCAGCATCGATTGCATGCCCTGCGAAAATTCGTTTTGCAGGCGGCGGATCTCGGTCAGCCGCACCGGCAGCCTGGCTTCGGTGAGAAGCACGCGGAGCTTCTCCATGCCCTTGGCGGCGGCGAGATCGAGCTGGCCGAGTGCTTCGCCAGCCTGTTCATTGGGACCGTCTTCCTTGTTGATCGCGTTGAGGAAAACGCTGCGCATGCGCTGTGCGTTATCCGCCAGCACGACTGTTTGACCGAGCAGGGGCGAGGTGACGTCCGCAAAGACCGACAGCGTCGCGCCGATCCCGTAGACGAAGACCAGGCCGGAGGCGCCGCAGATGCCGATCAGAAGCGAGAGGCAGAGAAATGCCGATGCCAGCTTGGCCCGCAACCTCATGCGGTCGAGCAACGCAATATGAGGCAGGCGAGGCATGCGGGGACCATCCGGGCACGGACAAGCCCCCTTATGGCTGCAATATGCTTAAGAAAGGCTGATAACCCGGGCGCGCGGCCTCAAACGCCAGCCTGCGTCAATCCGCCCGGCTTCCCTGTAAATCTGTTTGGTCTCGCCCAGCGTATCTCCCGTGACGACCTCGATCCGAGCTCATCCCGACAGGGAGTATTGCTATGACAATAAGGTCGATTTTGTTGACGACGGCCGCCGTTTTGACATTTGGCGCGACGGCCCAGGCCGCGCAGGTCGCGGCGCTGGTGGGCGACGACACCATTGCTATCGTCGATACGGCGGCCAAAAAGGCCACCAAAAGCATGAAGGTCACGGGGATTAGCGGCGCGCTGGTCGGCATCGACGTGCGGCCTGCGGACGGCATGCTCTACGGGCTGGTCGCGGACGGGACCGTTGTCACCATCGCCATGGACGGCAAGGCCACGATGAAGTCGAAACTCGAGACCATGCTCGGCGCGGGCGTGACGGGCACCGTCGATTTCAACCCGGTCGCCGACCGCATGCGCGTGATCGGCAGCGACGGCATGAATCTCCGCGCCAATGTCGATGACGGCAAGGTCACCACGGACGGCGCGCTCAAATATGCCGAGACCGACATGCACAAGGGCGAAAAGCCCAACATCGTCGCGGGCGCTTACACCAATTCCTTCAAAGGCTCGAAGGAGACCGTGCTCTATGACATCGATGCAACCATCGGCGGCCTGATCAAGCAGGCGCCGCCAAATGATGGCGTGTTGAACGCGGTCGGCAAGCTTGGCATGAAGGCCGACAAGGTGGCGTTCGATATTTCTTCCGACGGCAAGGGCGGCAACGAAGCCTGGCTGATGGCGGGCGATACGCTCTACAGCGTCGATCTCGCAAGCGGGAAAGCAACGGAAGCCGCCAAGATCGGTGGCGTGACCGGCACCGTGCGCGACATCGCGATCCTGCCGGCGATGTAAGGTTTAATATTCGGCGCCGCGTCTGCGAGGGCGTGGCGCCGATTTCTTCGGTCGTTATTCCGCGGCGGTGACGCGGGCGGTTTCGTCTTCATCGACGTCGATGAAGCCGCCGGACTGGCGCTTCCACAGCGACGCGTAATGGCCGTTGAGCGCAAGCAGTTCGTCGTGGCTGCCTTGCTCGACAATGTGGCCCTGATCGAGCACCACCAGACGGTCCATGCGGGCAATCGTCGATAGCCGGTGCGCGATGGCGATCACGGTCTTGCCGCCCATCAGCGTGTCGAGACTCGTCTGGATCGCCGCTTCGACCTCGCTGTCGAGCGCTGATGTCGCCTCGTCCAGAACCAGGATCGGGGCATTCTTCAGGATTACGCGGGCGATGGCGATGCGCTGGCGTTGGCCACCGGAGAGTTTCACGCCGCGCTCGCCGACATGCGCGTCATAGCCGGTGTTGCCGCGCCAGTCTTCCAGCTGATGGATGAACTCATCGGCATGGGCCTGCCGCGCGGCCCGGACCACTTCTTCTTCGCTCGCGGCGCGGCGGCCGTAGCGGATATTGGCGCGGATCGAACGATGCAGCAGCGAGGTGTCCTGCGTCACGACGGAGATCTGCGAGCGCAACGATTCCTGCGTAGCCAGTGAAATGTCCTGGCCGTCGATCAGGATGCGGCCGCCTTCCAGGTCGAAAAAGCGCAATAGCAGATTGACCACAGTGGATTTGCCCGCGCCGGAGCGGCCGATCAACCCGACCCGCTCGCCTGGCTTGATCGTCAGCGAGAAGCCGTCGAGCACTGCGGAAGGATGCAGATGCCCGTCTTCTGTGCGGGCCGGCGCGTTGCGGCCATAACCGAAGCGCAGGTTTTCAAATGCGATGCGACCTTCGTGCACCGCCAGGGGTTTGGAATTTGGATGATCGGTGAGTTGCAGCGGCACGGCGATGCTCATCATGCCCTCCTGCACCACGCCGATGTCCTCGAAGATGTCCGCGATCTGGATTGCGATCTGGCGTGAGATGTTGGTGAGCTGGAAGGTCAGCGGCAGCACCATGGCGATGGCGCCGATTTCAACCGCGCCGTTCCGCCACAGCACGATTGCCAATCCGCCGGCGCCAGTGATGAGCAAGCCGTTGAGTACGGCCAGCACGGTGCCGAATACGGTCATCAGCCGCTGCGAAGCAAGGAACACGCGCGTGTGATTATCGATGGCGTCGCGGACGTAGTTGTCTTCGTCGCGTGCGCGCGCGAAAAGTTTTACGGTCAGGATATTGGTGTAGCTATCGACGATGCGTCCCATCACCGCCGAGCGCGCTTCCGAACCCTTCTTCGAGCGGTCGCGCATGCGCGGCACGAAATAGGTCAGCAGCGAGATATAAGCGGCGAACCACAGCAGGATCGGCACTGTGAGCCAGAAATCGGCCGATGCCGCCAGCACCACGGCGGTAGTGCCATAGACCATCACGTACCACATCGCGGTGATGCCGGAGACCAGCGTCTGGCGCACGGCGCCGCCGGTCTGCATCACGCGGTTGGAAATGCGGCCGGCGAAATCGTTCTGGAAGAACGCCCAGCTCTGCCGCACCACATGCCAGTGCGACTGCCAGCGGATCAGGTTGGTGAAGGGACCGGAGATCGCCTGGTTGGTGATGAGATAACGCGCGAACACGATGCCCGGCCGCGCAATCAGCAGCACCAGCGCCATGCCGATCATGAACGGCCATGTCTTGCCGAGAAACTCGTCCGGCGTGATGGTGCTGACGAGGGTGACGATGCGGCCGATGAACCACGGCACCGCGGCGTCGAGCAGCGCGACGAACAGCTCGATCACAAACAGGGTGATGAAGAGCCAGCGCGCCTGCTTGGCAAAATGCCAGAAGAAGGCCAGCAAGCCTGCGGGCGGCT
The DNA here is from genome assembly GCA_947481685.1 of Bradyrhizobiaceae bacterium. Lineage (GTDB taxonomy): Bacteria > Pseudomonadota > Alphaproteobacteria > Rhizobiales > Xanthobacteraceae > CANKHA01. The sequence goes on along the minus strand of CANKHA010000021.1, from coordinate 24,110 downwards.
CCGATTGCGTCGGGGCCTCGGTTGGTTTCAGCAGATTTTCGAATCGTCGGAACATTGATTGGGCATCATAGAACGATGCCAAACCCGTTGCGAATCGCCGTTTTCGTGCGCGGGAACGCTACGAGCCGAACGGTGCTCCAAGAATCCGGAATAGGATCGGGCCTGTAATCAGCAGCGCGAGCAGGGCCGCGCGTCCGTGCGGATGTTGCACCGCCGCAAGCAGCGATAATCCCGCAAGCGGAATTGTGGCGATGAGCGGCAGGTAGTAACGCGGATAGGCCTCCATCATCCAGCCGGTCGAAAGATGGTGGCCGTAACTGAATACGATGTGACAGGTCAACGTCACGGCAATCGCCAAGGTTCCCGCGACCACAATGACGTCGAGCGTTGTTTCCCGACGGTCGAGCAACCGTCGAACCGACACCACAAAACCCGCGATGGCGCAGAGCACCGCGGCAACGGGAAGCGCGAGCGCGGCATAGTTGAGTAGCGTGCGTTGCGCGAGCGTCGGCATCCAGCCGACAAAAAAATCCGCAATGAAGTGAATCACCCAGGCGAGGAACGAGAGTCGCGGCGCATCGGCCCATCCAGCAGCGCGCGCGCCATCGCGCAGCATGATCATCAGCCCGGGCGTATCCGGTGTCGGGCTGCCGTATTGCAGGAAGAACACCACATAGGGTGCAAGAGCGAGCAGGAATGCGAGCGCGACCGGCACAAGCCAGGCCGCGCGGAGTTGTCCACGCCAGAGCAAATAGAGCAGCGTTGCGCCGACTAGTCCGCCGCTGAGCATGAAGCCGGTGAATTTGGCCCAGCCCGCGATCACCACTCCGGCCAGCGCCGCTACGAGCCACGCCGTCCGCCGGCTTGCAACGAATTGCCAGGTTGCGAGCGTGGCGAGTGCGCCGCCCGCGAAGGCGGCGTTGTCGGTATTCACCGCGCCGGCAATCGGCGCCAGCACGGGGATGCAGAATAACGGCACCGCGAAGGCGTAGAATTGCATCTTGTCGAGCCGTGCAGTGACGCCGATGGCGAGCAGCGCCGCGAAACCAAAGGTCGCGAGCAGAGCGTTGAGAGCGCGCAGCGGAAATGCAGCGCCGGGATTGTTTTCGACGCGCGGGCCAAGCTGCGCCAGCAAGGCGTAATAGAACGGCGGATGGTTGAGGTAATTGGCTTCGGTGGTGAAGCGGAACGTTGTGGGATCGAGCATCCGCAGCGATTCAAGCTTCGGCCAGAATGCGCCGGTGCTCTGAATCTGCGCAACATAAGACAGATGCGCTACTTCGTCGAAGCCCTGCGTCACATCCTTGCGGTGCGCGCTGAACAGCGCGGCGCCGAGGAACAGCACAAGCATGACGGCCGCGACGGCGCGGGTAGCCGAGAGGGAGGCGTTATGGGATTCGATTCTCGACACACCACGCAGTCTGCCCGGCGGCGGTTAAGCAATCGCTAGGCGGGTCTTTTCTGTCGTCATTCCGGGTATGTTGTATCCTTTGGACCCCTAGCCCGGGCATGCGGGAGGGCATAAGCTTTCATCAAACAAACAAAAGCGAACAGGGCTTCGGCCCACGGGGAGGACGCGATGCGATCGATGATTGCGGCCGCAGGCATGCTCGCGGTGTTTTTTGTTGCCAGCCGGAGTGAAGCCGCCGAACTCATCATCTGGACCAGCCAGGGCTCGGCGCAGAATGTACGTGTGGTCACCGACGTGTTTGCGCAAAAGAGCGGCCACGCGATCAAGATCGTCCAGGTCGGCAGTTCCGGAATCCCCAAGCGAGTCGCCAGCGGCGAGGGTGCGGACGTGGTTGTGATATTGCCGGAGGAACTGGACTAACTGGTCAAGCAAGGCATCGTCGTTGCCGGCACCTCAAAACCGTGGATCAGTGTCGGTCTCGGCGTAGCGGTGCGCGCCGGTGCGCCGAAGCCCGATATCAGCACGGTCGAAGCCTACAAGGTTGCGCTACTGGCGGCGAAATCCATCGGCTATTCGTTCGTATGCAGCGGCTTGAATATTGCCAAAGGCATCGAGGAACTCGGACTGACCGAACAATTGAAAGCCAAGACCATGCGCACCGGAGGTCAGGCCGGCGGAGGCCCGGTCACCGAGCATCTGGCGAAAGGCGATTTCGAGCTCGGCATTCAGCAACCGAACATCATGATCGACGTGCAGGGGGCCGATTACGTCGGGCCGGTGCCCGGCGCGCTCAACAAAAAATGCATTACCAATGTCGGGCTGATGGCCGGGTCCAAGCAGCAGGATGCGGCGCGCACCCTGATCCAGTTCATGCTGTCGCCCGAAGCGGAGCCGCTGTTGCGTAAAACCCATGTCGAGCAGGTGAAATCCTGAACGGGATCGCGTGCCGGCTCAAGCTGTAGCGATGTCGGTGCGGCTGACGCCTGCGGCTATTTCGCTGCGCCTTCGCCGACATAACCCACGATCTTCCAGGTGTTGCCCTGCTTCAGATAGCAAAGCTGGTCGAGTCCCAGCGGCGACAACAACTCCGCGGGGATATAGGCAAGCTTGCCCGAGGGCGTTTCGATCCGGAGCATGGGCTCAGCGGATTCCGGCGGCGATTCATCAAACACCACGCGGATGAAATGCATGCCCAGTTTCTCGACCAGCGGTGAATCCGGATCGACGCCGTCGCGTGCCTCGATGCCGTCTTTCACGGGATAGCCCCACTCGACCGGGTTGCTGTCGGTGGCTTTCACGAGTTCGTTGAATCCATCGTCGCTGAAAATGGGATTGCCGGGCGCACAGACCATGTCTTTCTGATCGGCGATCGGGGACGCGGTCATTTCCGCCGCATAATCGGCGATGAAGTCCCAGCCCGAGCCGTCCTTGGCGTCGAGGCCGATGACGGCGGCAAAATTGTCGATGCCTGCCTTGTTGTCGTCCGCACCGTTGTTGCCTTCGTGTTCCCAGAAAAACCCTTTCGGCACCACCAGTGCCGCCAGCGCGGCGCGGTCCTTACGCTTCGCCACATCGGCCAGTTGTTTCCGGAATGCTTCAAGCGCGGGATCTGTGGCCCGTCCGGGCAGGCTGACCGCTACTTTTTTGTAAGGCAGGGGCGGGGCCGGATCTTTCGGCTGTGCCATAGCGACGCCGCCGATGAGAATGCCGGCGAGCGTGGCTCCAGCAACGATCGATCGAATGGCGGTGAGCATGGCGTTCCTTGTGGCCGGCGTGGAGATTCATCACACATACGAGGCATTGCGTGAAGGAGAGAATTGATCGCCACGCGGGCTTTTTTGCGCTGGATGCGGATGCTAGGATGCAACGCACCGGGGGTTCAATGGTTGCAAGCCGTTCCATGGGTTGGTTTCGCTGCGTCCTGACCGCAGGGCTTTGCTACGCGCTGGTCCTGCAAGTCATGCTGGTGCAGGCCGCAGGCGTAGAAGCGGCGGCCGGCATGCAAACCGTGATTTGCCACGGCGACGGCGATCAAAATCAGAATGAACTGGACCGGGCGCCGCTGGCGCAATGCCATTTCTGTTTGATGCCCGCCACCAGCGTCGCGCTTTTGCCTGGAAGCATCTCGGAAGTTGCCATCGTCTTCGCCGTTGTGGTGTCAGACTATGCGGTGTTTGCCGACGGCATCACGGTTACAAGGCCGCCGCCGCGCGGTGCCTCCCGCGCCCCTCCACACTTCGCCTGAACTTAATTTTCGTTTTTCGCGAGCGTCGCTGCGTGCGCGCTCGCCTGTTCAGCTGCGAAATAGTGAGATTTCCATGATCCGTCGTCTTGTGCTTGGGGCTGCTGCTGCCCTGATCGGCACGTCTTGTCTTGCGCACATCACCCTTGAAACCCGTGAGGCCTCTGCAGGCAGTAACTACAAAGCCGTGTTGCGCGTCCCGCATGGTTGCGAAGGCAGTGCCACCATCGCTATCCGTGTCAAAATTCCCGAAGGCGTCTTCAACGTAAAGCCGATGCCGAAGCCCGGCTGGACGGTCGAGAGCAAGAAGGGAAAATACACCAGAGACTATGGCGGCCATGGCGGCGCCAAGATCACCGAAGGTGTCCTGGAGCTGAGCTGGTCGGGCGGAAAATTGCCTGACGACAATTATGATGAGTTTGTTTTCCGCGTTGCTCTCGCGGCCGATCTTCCGGCGGGCAAGCCGCTTTATTTTCCGGTGGTCTCTGAATGCGAGAAAGGCGTGGAGCGCTGGATCGAAATACCAGCCACGGGGAAAAAGCTCGACGATTATGATTTCCCCGCAGCCGAACTGATGATCACACCAAAAAAATGAGGCAGGCCATGCTCGCCATGGTGCGGCTCGTCATGCTCGCTGTGGCGATCCTGATCGCGCATGCGCCGGTGCAAACCGCACTGGCGCATGCGTCACTCATTTCGTCGCAACCGGAAGACGGGGTTGTGCTTGCGGCTTCGCCGCAACGCGTGATCTTGATTTTCAACGAGCCGGTCTCGCCTTTGCGGATGCAGTTGATCGATCGCAGCGGCAAAGCCATGCCGCTGACGGATATCGTGCAGCATGACAGCACGGTCATTCTTCCGATCTCCGGCCCGCTCGAGCCAGGCACGCATGCGTTGAGCTGGCGCGTGGTTTCGACGGACGGCCATCCGGTGGGCGGCACGGTGGTCTTTTCCATCGGCCAGGCAGATGCCGAAGCGGATGCCTTGCAAACACAAGCCGGACAAACGCTCCGCACCGCGATCTGGGTCGTGCGGGTGGCCGTCTTTATCGTGCTGTTTTTCGGCGTCGGCGGCGCGGTCTTTGCCAATTGCATGACAACCCGGCCGCTGCCCGGACAGGCCGAAAACGTCATCGCGGGCGCATGCATCGCTGGATTGGTGCTTTTGCTTCTGGCTGCTGGCTTGCAGGGCCTCGACGCGCTCGACATGCCGCTGTCGGCGCTGGCGGATGCAGAGGTGTGGCAGGCCGGTTTCAGCACGACCTTTGGGACGACCGTATCGATCGCCATTCTCGCTTGCGCCATCGCGTTACTCTCGATGCGCAGCCGCGAGCCTGAAGCCGCATGGCCGCTATCGCTTGCGGCACTGGTTGCGCTCGGATGCGCGCTGGCGGCAAGCGGTCATGCCGCTGCGGCATCGCCACAATGGATCATGCGTCCTGCGGTCTGGCTTCACACCGTCGCCATCGCTATCTGGGTCGGTTCGCTCTGGCCGCTCGGCCAATTGCTGCGTAGCGATCCTGCGCCATCGATACCGGCATTACGCCGCTTTTCGGCAGTCATTCCGTGGTTCATTGGTGCGCTGGTCGTGTCCGGGAGCGTGCTCGCCGTCATCCAGCTTGCGCGCGTGAATGCTTTATGGACCACGAACTACGGCATCATTCTCTCGATCAAGCTTGCCGCCGTGGCTGCGCTGCTTGCGCTCGCCGCAGCCAATCGTTTCTTGCTGACGCCGAAAGTCGTCGATGGCGACACCCGAGCGCGGCAGCATCTTCGCTGGTCGATCACGGCCGAGATCGCGCTGATATTTTTCATCTTCGTCATGGCCGCCGGCTGGCGTTTCACGCCGCCGCCACGGTCGATCGTGGCCGACGTGCAAACGGAATTCGTTCATTTCCATACCGGCACAGTGATGGCCGACATCACACTCACGCCGGGACGCACCGGACGTTCGAGCGGCGAGATCGTGATCCGCGACGGAAATTATCAGCCAATGATGCCGAAAGGCGTCACCCTGGTGTTCTCGCAGCCGGCAAGCGGCATCGAGCCGTTGCGGCGCGAGGCGGTGAGCATCGGCGAGCAACGCTGGCGCGTTGACGATGTGATGCTGCCCACATCCGGCCGCTGGCGGCTACGGGTCGAAGTGCTGATCGATGATTTTCAGAAAGAGATGCTGGAGGACGACATCCTGATCCGTCCGTGAAGGACCTTTTAATGTTTATGCATGGCCGGCATTGCCGGCATTTTGGTCCCCAACGCCTCGACGGCAAACTCAACATCGATGCCACCGGCCTTTTCGAACATCAGCGTGCTCTTCACGCGATCGCCTTCGGTCAGCGGCGCGGCGAGATCCTCGAACATCACATGCTTGCCTTGGGGGGCGAGTTCAACCGTTTCGCCGGGCTTGATCTCAAGACCGTTCTCGAGCTGTCGCATTCTCATCACGTCGCCTTCATGCACCATGTCGTGCATGGCGACCTTGCGTGCGGCGGGGCTGGTCATACCGATCAGGCGGTCGGCCTGCGCGCCTTCGTTGGTGATCTTCATATAGCCGACGCCCACCTTGGCCCCCTTGGGCGTAGCAACCGACCAGGGCTGCTCGATGCGAAGCGATCCGATCCGGAAGTCGGTCGCGCGTGCGGCGCCTGGAACCAAAAGGCTCCCAAACAATAGATGGAAGAGGGCCAAAACTGTCGCGCGGCGAAGGTTGATCACGATGCTATTTCCAATATTCGGTCGGGGTTGTAGTCACCCATGAATTGAGAAGCAAACCGGCTTGTCCGAAATGTGTTTGCCCGTGATATCACGGGTCTCCCATCCCAGAACGGTGCATCCCATGCCTACTATTTCGCCTTACCTGACGCCGATCCTGCTGCTCATAGGATCCAACGTTTTCATGACCTTTGCCTGGTACGGGCATCTGCGTTTCAAGGAATCGCCGCTGCTGGCGGTAATCCTGGTGAGCTGGGGCATCGCGCTCGTCGAATACTGCATGGCGGTCCCCGCCAACCGCTGGGGCAGCGCGGTTTATTCCACCGCCCAGCTCAAGACCATGCAGGAGGTCATTACGCTGCTGGTGTTTGCAGCGTTTTCGGTGCTTTACCTGAAAGAGTCATTGAGCTGGAACCATGCTGTCGGCTTCGCCCTCATCGTAGCAGGCGCGTTCTTCATCTTTCACCGTTGGTGATCACTCACCCGGCGTAAGCCGCAGAAGTTGACCGTCAGGGCTATCGGTGAGGAGCCATAGTGCGCCGTCCGGGCCGGCGCGAACATCGCGGATGCGCTCTTTCATCTCCTGCAACAGCCGTTCTTCTTTCGTGACCTTCTCGCCGTCGAGTTCGAGACGCACCAGCGCCTGCGAGGCCAGGCCGCCGATGAAGAGGTTGTTCTTCCATTTCGGAAACAGGCTTCCGGTGTAGAAGGCCATGCCAGAGGGCGCGATCACCGGCGTCCATTGCCGGATCGGCTGCTCCATACCGGCCTTCTGCGTGCCTTCGTGGATCTTTGCGCCGTTATAGTCGATGCCGAATCCGATTACCGGCCAGCCGTAATTTTTCCCCGCCTGTGGAATGTTGATCTCGTCGCCACCGCGCGGGCCGTGCTCATGCATCCAGAGTTTTCCGGAAACCGGATTGATCGCGGCGCCTTGCGCATTGCGGTGGCCATAACTCCAGATCTCCGGCTTCACGCCGCGGCGTCCGAGAAAAGGATTGTCGTTCGGCACCGCGCCGTCCGGTGCGATGCGGACGATCTTTCCAAGGTGATTGGAAAGGTTCTGCGCTTCATTCCGTGTGGTGAAATGATCCCCCATGGTGAGGAACAGCGTGTTGTCAGGCATCTGCACGATGCGACAGCCAAAATGATTGCCGGACGATACCGGGCCGTCCTGACGAAAGACGATCCGCATTTCTTCGATATACGGACCCTCGGCCAGCCGGGCACGGGCCAGCGCTGTGCGGCCACCGGACTGGAACGGCTCGGCGAAACAGAAATAGATCGTGCGGTTCTGCGAAAAGGCGCGATCGACGGCGACGTCGAGCAAGCCACCCTGACCGCGCGCGAAGACCTGGGGCAGTCCCGCTACCGGCTCGGACGTCTTGCCGTCAGCCGTGACGATGCGCAGACGGCCCGGCCGCTCCGTGACCAGCATGCGGCCGTCGGGCAGGAAGGCGAGCGCCCAGGGATATTGCAGGCCATCGACGATGGTCTCGACCTGAATGGGGCCGGACGCGGAGGAAAAGGTTTGCGTCGCGGCAAAAGCGCTCGAAGCGCCCTGAACGCTGGGCACAGCGGCAGACAAAATGGCGAGGAGGATAGTGCGGGTCGACATCATCTGGACGATAACAGATGAGTCCGAGGCGCGTTCCGCGACCCAGCGCCGCGTAGAGCCACTTTCAGCGCGGCCGCTGCTGGCGGTGGCGGTAGATCGCCCCGACAATTGCGCCGACAACGATGCTGCAGACCAGGAAGGCAATCGCAAGATTGCCGTCTCCGGCCTTGGCTGCGACGAGCATCTGCGCTTGCGCGATCCCGATCGAAACAACGGTAACGGCGACGACCGTGCAGAACGCAAGCGCGAGGCTGGCGAACAGCGTCAGCGCAGTGCGCTGCCGCTTTCTCTCGCGGTAGGGCAACGTCGGCGCGAAGCCGCCCCTGTCAATTACATCTTCAAACAAATCCTGGCGCATGGCTTGGCCTGTGCGAATCGAGGGCATGCGAGCAAATTTGCTGCAAAATGCGGGCGCGCACCCGGCCACACTACGGCGAAGCGATTGGCGAACGGCGGCGTTTTGATGGCGCCGGTTAACAAAAGGTTAAAATCGGCTTGGGGTTATTCCGCCGCGACGACGTCAGCAGCCTGCCAATCCATTGCGACGTGATGGGGCGCCGCGGCAACGCGGTCGATCCAGGCGCGCACATAAGGGAAGCCGCTGAGGTCATAGTCGCATTGGTCTGCGATATGCGTATAGGCATAGAGCGCGAGATCGGCGACGGTCAGGCGGTTATCGACGAAGAAGCGTTGCTGCTTGAGGTGCTTGTCCATCACGCCGAGCGCACGATGACCTTCTTCCATCCAGTCTTCCAGCGCATGCTGCTGCAGCTCACGGCCGCCCTTCTGCAACGCAAGCCAGAACCAGGCGGCGCCGATATTGGGTTCGAGACTGTGCTGTTCGAAGAACATCCATTGCAACGCCGTTGCGCGCTGGATGCGGTCATCGGGCGTCAGCCCCGTGCCGCCTGCGAGGTACCAGATGATGGCATTGGACTCGGCGAGATAACGGCCGGGTTCGACTTCGAGCAGCGGCACCTGGCCGGTCGGATTCATCGCAAGGAATTCCGGCGTGTGGCTGTCGCCCTTCAGGATATCGACTTCTTCCAGCCGATAAGGAATGCCGAGCTTCGCCAGCACAAGGCGTACCTTGTAGCTGTTGCCCGACCGCTGCATGGAATAGAGCGTGTACATCGACCCTCGCCCGGAAAGTGAAGCCCTCACGACTCGATAGGGCAAATAAAGTCAGGCGAATGCAAGGCAAGGATGACACAGCCCGTAACACAGCGGGTGTGCGTCGCTGCTGAGACTCATTTGAGACAAATATTCTGCGTGCAAGCGCGCGTGCGGGACGATCATTCCGCAGTGCGGCGTGGAAAAATCCAGAGAAGTGGCGCGCTGGTTTCAATTGCAGTGCGGTGCAGCAAGAGCGCGAAGGCGGCGAGCAGCAGCGGTGGCGTGAGCGGAATAAACGTCGCCTCCGCGAAGGTGCGCGCGATCAGCGGTAAAATCCAAAGCGTGGCCAGCATGGTTTTTTCCCACGGATGGAATCCCCGCGACATCCCGTCACCCGCCCAGAAGGCGATGGCGGGGGCCAGCACCATCAGATCGTAATCGAGGCTGTAGGGTGTCGATAGCAGCGCCGCGAAAATGAGTGCGGCTGCTTTTAAGCGGATGGAAATGCTGCTGCGCCACATCCATGTCACGGCAATCGCGAGCGCGATGCTTGCAATGGTTTGGATCGCGTAAGCGGCTGCCACCGGCGCGCCCCACATCCGAGCCCAGGCAAAGATGCTTTGAATCTTGTACCAGCCGGTGTCACCGGCTTCGAGCACGACCTCGCGGGTGAAGCGGCTGCCTTCGAGGAAGGCGGGCCAGACTTTCACGCCGAACGCGAGCGTCGCGCCGATCGCCAGCAGGGCAACCATAAATCCCGCCGCCGAAAATGTTTTCCAGCGGCCGGTGGCGATCAGCACCAGCGGGATCATCAATCCGAATTGCGGCTTGTAGGCGAGCAGGCCGAACAGGATGCCTGCCACAATGGGTCTGGTGTCGAGCAGCAGCAGCGCGAAGCCCATCAAAGCGGCAGTGAGGAAGCCATTATGGCCGTGGCCGAGATTGACGAAGACGGCAGGGAAGGCCAGCGCGAGCAGGAGAGGGAGCCACCCGTTATGCCCGGCATCGCAGTCCAGCTTGCGCAGACTGCGTAAACTTGTCTGCGTCTCCCGGGTATCCACGGCTTCATCTGAATTTGTTTGAGGCAAAGACGTGGATGGCCGGGACAAGCCCGGCCATGACGAAGTGATTGCCCGGATCGACCAGAGATAGAGCGCCAGTGTCGTACCCTGCCAAACCGCGAGCGCAGGGAGATAGGGCAGGAGCGCCAGCAAGGCGGCGATGGCCAGGAAGAACGGCGGATAGTGCCAGCCGTAAAACGGCGTCGCCTCTCCGAAAATCTTCTGCTCGCGGGCATGCTGGGTGGGAGAATCGAAGGGTGCCTCCGGGCGCCCCTCCAGCACATAGGTGCCGGCAGCATAGACGTTGGAGAAGTCAGTGCCGATGGGACGTCCCTGGTAGTCGATCAGTCCGCTGGCGGTGATAAGAACATAAAGCAGGCCCGCGGCAGCGGCGATCATCGCCGAAACGGCCCACAGCAGCATACGCTCCCGGGTAAGCCAGGAGCCGCCGCGCAGAGATGCCATCAGTCCGCCCATGCGGCCGTCTTAACAGCGGTCCATTAAGGAGGGGTTTTTGTGCATCCCGGGAAGGTCTGCCACCCCAAAAAATCTCGCCGGGACTGCGTTTTTTGCGTCTTGCTGCCGCCGTGATGGCCCGGTAGGTACTGCCTGCAAGATCAGGAGCAGACCCATGGCCTTCATCGCGGACTCCCTCAAGCGCGTCAAACCGTCCCCCACCATCGCGGTGACGGACAAGGCGCGCGTATTGAAAGCCGCCGGCCGCAATATCATCGGGCTGGGCGTGGGCGAGCCGGATTTCGATACGCCGGACAACATCAAGCAGGCTGCGATCAAGGCGATCGAGAGCGGGCGCGCGTCCAAATACACGGCAGTCGATGGCATTCCGGAGCTGAAGGCTGCGATCGTCCGCAAGTTCAAGCGCGAGAACGGTCTCGACTACAAGCCGAGCCAGATCATTGTCGGCACCGGCGGCAAGCAGGTGCTCTACAATGCCTTCGTGGCGACGATGAATCCCGGCGACGAGGTGATCATCCCGGCGCCGTACTGGGTGAGTTACCCGGACATGGTGCTGCTCGCGGGTGGCGAGCCGGTGGAAGTCAAGACCACGGTGGAGTCCGGTTACAAGCTCGCGGCCGCCACGCTGGAAAAGGCGATCACGCCGAAGACCAAATGGCTGTTGTTGAACTCGCCGTCGAATCCGACCGGCGCGGCTTACACCAAGGCTGAGCTCAAGGCGCTCACTGATGTGCTGCTGAAGCATCCGCATGTCTGGGTGATGACCGACGATATGTATGAGCATCTCGTCTATGACGACTTCGAATATTTCACCCCGGCGCAGGTCGAGCCGAAGCTCTACGACCGCACGCTGACCATCAACGGCGTGTCGAAGGCTTATTGCATGACCGGCTGGCGCATCGGCTATGCCGGCGGGCCGGAGGCTTTGATCAAGGCGATGGCGATGATCCAGTCGCAGTCGACGTCCAATCCGACGGCGGTGTCGCAATGGGCTGCGGTCGAGGCGCTCGATGGACCGCAGGATTTCATTCCGAAGCACAACGCGATCTTCAAGGAACGCCGCGACCTCGTGGTCTCGATGCTGAACCAGACCAAGGGACTCAAGTGTCCGAAGCCGGAAGGCGCGTTTTATGTCTATCCGTCCTGCGCGGGCACGATTGGCAAGACCACGCCCACCGGCAAGAAGATCGAAACCGACGAGGATTTCGTCACCGAGTTGCTGGAAGCCGAAGGCGTGGCTGTCGTGCACGGCTCTGCGTTTGGGCTTGGACCGGCGTTCCGCATTTCCTACGCCACCAAGACCGAGGACCTGGAAGAAGCCTGCCGTCGCATCCAGCGCTTCTGCGGCAATCTGAAATAATTTACGGCAAAGCCTGAAAATGAAACGGCCGCGCCTTGTGCGTGGCCGTTTTGTTTATGGCTTGCGATGCCGGATGCCATTGATCCCTCAGGTGCATTTTGGCATTCCCACATTGAAATAACGCGCGGTGGTATTTTGCGCACGAAACCAGACATCACCAAAGTGATACTTGCCAATCTCGAACGCGTTCGAAACGATAGGCATTCCGGCGTCTGACCGGGACACTCCGGCCAGCGCCATGCAGCACGGGAGGTGTTCATGGCAACAGGAAACGGAAACGGCACAAGTCCCAAGGGTCCCCGGTGTATCGCACTGGTGGGCCCCTTCCAGAGCGGCAAGACAACGCTGCTTGAAGCGATCCTTGCCCGCACCGGTGCGATTCCGCGCCAGGGCACGGTGGAAGCCGGCACCGCTGTCGGCGATGCCAGCAAGGAAGCGCGTGCTCATCACATGAGCGTGGAGCTGTCCGCTGCCACCACGACCTTCATGGGCGACAGCTATACTTTCATCGATTGTCCCGGCTCGGTTGAATTCGCGTACGACATGCGCGCCGCCCTGCCGGGCATCGATGCCGCCGTTGTCGTCTGCGAGATGGACGACAAGAAAATCCCGCAATTGCAAATCATCCTGCGCGAACTGGAAGAGCAAAAGATCCCGCACTTCCTGTTCCTCAACAAGATCGACAAGGCTACCGCTGCCGTTCATGACGTGCTGCCGCTGCTGCAGCCCGCGTCGCGTTGCAAATTGCTGTTGCGCCAGTTGCCGACGTTTTCCGGCGATATCATCACCGGCTTCGTCGATCTCGCGCTGGAACGCGCCTTTGTCTACAAGGAGCACGCGGCCTCCGAAGTCATCACGCTCGACGGCGACGCGCTGTCGCGGGAAAAAACCGCGCGCTTCTCCATGTTGGAGACATTGGCCGATCACGACGACGAACTGATGGAGCAATTGCTCGAAGACATCCCGCCGCCACGCGACAAGGTGTTTGAGGATCTTGCGAAGGAATTGCGCGAAGGTCTGGTCTGCCCTGTCCTGCTCGGTTCCGCCACCCGCACCAACGGCGTGTTGCGGTTGATGAAGGCCTTGCGGCATGAGGCGCCTACCGCCGAAACCACGGCAAAGCGCCTAGGTGTGAAGGCCGCGGGCAGCGATGCCGTCGCCTATGTGATGAAGACCCTGCACACTGCCCATGGCGGCAAAATGTCGATTGCCCGCGTGCTCGGAGGCTCCATCGCCGAAGGTGCGCAGATGGTCGGGCCGTCCGATACGGCAGACCGCGTGGCCGGCCTGTTTAAACCGTTCGGACAGCAATCGGAAAAACGATCCGCCGCCGCTACGCTCGGTGACACCGTCGCGCTCGGAAAACTCGATCACGCCGAGACCGGCCAAACGTTGTCGTCAGGCAAGCAGGCCCCGGCGCAGATCGGCAGCATCAAGCCTCATCCGCCGGTGCTTGCGATTGCCGCCGCCGCCAAGGATCGCAAGGACGACGTCAAGCTTGGGCAGGCGCTGCACAAGCTGGTGGAAGAAGATCCATCGCTCGCGATGTTCCACAATCCGGAAACCCATGAAGTGGTGATATGGGGCCAGGGGGAGATGCATCTGCGCGTCGCGGGCGAACGCCTGTCCGATCGCTTTGGCGTTACTGTTGTGACCCGGCCGCCCGCGGTCGGTTATCGCGAGACCATTCGCAAAGGCGCGCAGCAGCGTGGACGTCACAAGAAGCAATCCGGCGGTCACGGTCAGTTCGGCGATGTGGTGCTCGACATCAAGCCGTTGCCGCGCAGCTCTGGTTTCAAATTCGAGGAAAAGATCACCGGTGGTGTGGTGCCGCGCAATTACATCCCGTCGGTGGAAGAAGGCGTGCTCGACGCGCTCAAGCACGGGCCACTGGGATTTCCGGTGGTCGATATCGCGGTGGCGCTGATCGACGGCTCCTATCACACGGTGGATTCCTCCGACATGGCGTTCCGGCAGGCCGGCCGCATCGGCGTGGCCGACGCCTTGCCACAATGCCAGCCGGTGCTGCTGGAGCCGATCCATGCGGTGGAGATCGTTTGCCCGAACGATGCGACGGCAAAAATCAACGCCATCATGTCCGGCCGGCGTGGGCAGATCCTCGGCTTCGATACCCGCGAGGACTGGCCAGGCTGGGATACCGTGCGCGCCATGATGCCGGAGGTCGAGATCGGCAATCTGATTGTAGAGGTGAGGTCCGCCACCGCGGGCGTGGGCAGCTTCACTTCCAAATTTGACCATATGGCCGAACTGACAGGACGAACGGCAGAACAGATTGTTGCGGCGAAAAGAACCAGTGCTGCGGCGGCGTGAATTATTGCTAGTCATCCCGGCCGAGCACCGATCTCGGGTTTACCCGAGATCGGCAATATTGATTGCTCAGGTCGGCTACAGCCGACCTGAGTGCGAGAGCCGGGACCCAACGTTCAGACATATGGGTCCCGGATAGGCTCGTGAACTCGCCGTCCGGGATGACAATTACTGGTAACGCTTCCCTCATCGAACCCATAAAATACCGACTAGAAAGCATGCCCGCTTTCAGCACGCCTCCATTAACGGTATGCGGATGGCAACCTCCTATGACTACGCGCAACTGCTGCGATTTGGCCGCCATCGCTGAAACGCGTGTGTCGTCATGCTGGGTGCGATCAAGAACCTGTTCGGGCGCGCGAGCGAACCTGCCGATGGCAAGGTGACGCTCGACGATGTGCTGCGCCGAAACTGGTTCGATCTCTGGTATCAGCCGAAAATCGATCTGCGGACATTGCGTCTCGTCGGTGCAGAAGCACTGGTGCGTGCGCGCAAGCCAAACGGCGCGATGGTGCCGCCCGGCGTGTTCCTGCCGGGCGCGACCGAAGACCAGATGCTGGAGCTGACCGAGCGCGTGATCATCACGGCATTGCGCGATTGGGAATCCTGCGCCGCGCATGGCATTTCGGTGAAGCTCTCCGTCAACGTGCCTGTCTCTGCCCTGGTCAAGCTGCCGATCGCACAGATCCTGCGCGAGGAACGTCCCCGCGCGGACAACTGGCCCGGCCTGATCATGGAAGTCACCGAGGATGAGATCATCAATGACATCCAGATTGCCAATGACGTTGCTGAGGCATTGCGCACGTTCCATTGCACGCTGGCGCTGGATGATTTCGGCGCCGGCTATTCCTCGCTGGCGCGTTTGAAGCAGCTTCCGTTTAGCGAGCTGAAGATCGACCGCAGCTATGTGATGAATTGCAACATCGACAAGGTAAACGCGGGCTTGTGCGAAACCATCGTCGAACTCGGCAAGCGTTTCGGCCTCAAGACGGTGGCCGAAGGCATCGAGACCATGCACGAAAGCCACAAGCTGCAGTCGATGGGCTGCGACATCGGGCAGGGCTATCTGTTTGCCAAGCCGATGCCGCTCGGGCAATTGATCGGCATGATGCGGAAGCGGCTGGTTCACGCACCTGTGCAGGTGCCTGTCAGCGAGGCGGCGCCGGGAAATTTCGTGCCGAAGTTCAGCCGGTAGCGCTTGATCCGGCGAAGTGGAGACCGGTTCGCCGACAAGATCATGCGCCACTTAAAAAGCTAATGTTTATTCCGATTTACGGTTGGTGAAGCGGGCATTGCCGAGCCCCGTTCCGATCGTCAACACGCCCCACCGTTCCACGTCCTTCATGTAGGGCACTTCGCTTAGGCCCTGCACCACGGCATCGTTGTGCATGACAACGACGGATTCGTCGTCGCCGATTTTCGGGATCGCCTCATGCAGCGCACCCGGCAGGTTGAAGCGGCTGCTTTCCCAATTTCCAGGAAGGTTCTGCGCCCCGCGGTCGATCGATCCGTCTTCCAGGATTTTTCCGGGGCAACCGATGCCGATGAAAGGCGCAAGCCGGATGCCTTCTTTCTTCGCGCTCTTGATCAGCGACTCCAGCATTTCGATCAGACCCTCGACCGCGTCTTCGCGCTTGAGCTTCTCCTCATCGCCGTGCCTCCAGAGTTCGAATTTCCACACCGCCGATTTCGACAGGTCGCGTGCCTTCTTCAAATTGAGCTGGACCACGCCAGCCCGGATATTGGTGCCGCCGATATCGACGGCGAGTACGGCATCGTGCGCCTGGAAGACCCAGGTCGGCGCGAGTTGCGGCGCGCCCAGCAAGCCGGCTTCGTCCGGATCGTTGCGGATCGGCAGGATATCGATCGCGATATCGTCGGCTTTCAGGATTACAGCGGTGCGGCCGATGGCGACTTCCCCGACGCGGCTCGCGCGGAAGCCGCCGCCCACCATGATCCGCTGGGTATCCTTCCAGCCCTTGGTCTTCAGGAAGCGGCGAATGATCAGCGCCAGCTCCTGCGAAAAATCCTCCATGGCCCCGTGCAGAACTCCTGCCGCCTCCGGGTCGCCGTCGGTCAGGACAGAGTCCAGTTTCTTCTTGCTGATGTCATCGCTCGGCTCCTCGCCAAACGGGTCCTTGCCGTTCTTGCGCATGCCCTTGCGCCAGTTTTCCAGGATGACGCGGAAGGCGCCCTTGCTCGCGCGATCCCCGATGAAGCCTTCGTCGTCTTTCAATTCGAGATTGTAGCTGTCCAGATCCACCGCCGGCAGGCGCTCGGCGCCATGGGCGGCCACGGTCGGCGCAGCTGCCTGCTTGGAAGCCTGTTTGGTAGCTTGTTCAGCCATGCTCAATCCCCCATAAGGTTCAGCGTCAACGGCAGAAACGGCGGAAAGTTTCAGTCTTTCCCCCACTCTTTGCGAGGAATGTCCGAAAGGACCGGTGAGGCATGAACGAGGATTTCCGCGCTGCCTGTGTGATTGGCTGGCCCGCCGGCCATTCGCGCTCGCCGCTCATCCACAATTACTGGATCAGGCAGCATGGTCTCGCCGCCGAGTACCGGCGCGAGGCGGTGCCGCCGGAAACATTCGCCGCGTTCATCGCGTCCTGGGCCGAGCGCGGCTATGTCGGCGCCAATGTCACGCTCCCGCACAAGGAAGCGGCACTGAAGCTGTCGCAGCCGGATGACCGGGCCGAGGCGGTTGGCGCCGCCAATACGTTGTGGCTGGAAAGCGGCGCTTTGCGCTCGACCAATACCGATGTCGAAGGCTTCATCGAAAATCTCGACGCCGCGGTGCCCGGTTGGGATTCAGGGCTTGCGAGCGCGATGGTTCTCGGCGCGGGCGGCGCCGCACGCGCCGTGGTCTTTGCGTTGCTGCATCGGGGCGCAGAGCGTGTGTACGTCGCCAATCGCACATTTGAAAAAGCGCAAGCCTTTCGCGACCGTTTCGGCGACAGCGTGAAACCAATACGCTGGGAAGAGGTCAACGGGTTGCTCGCGGGTGTGCAACTGCTGGCCAATACGACGTCGCTCGGCATGGCCGGGCAGCCTGCGCTTGAGATCAACGTCTCGGATCTGCCGCCGAGCGCCGTCGTAACCGACATTGTTTATGTGCCGCTGGAAACGCCATTGCTGGCGGCTGCGAAAAAACAAGGCATGCGCACCGCCGACGGACTTGGGATGCTGCTGCATCAGGCCGTCCGGGGCTTTTCGCTCTGGTTCGGCGTGAAGCCTGAGGTTACGCCGGAATTGCGGGCCCTGGTGGAGGCCGATTTGAGGGCAGGCGCCACGGCTGAAAAATAGGTAATGTGGGAATAACCGTACCCCACCGGGGTTGCTGGGAATGAAAGCCGCGAGAAGCGGCGCCATAGGGAGGATTCGTCATGAAACTATCCGCACGTTATTTGTCCGCTGTTGTCGCGCTGGCGCTGCCTTTGACCGTGTCCTCCGCCTTCGCGCAGGATCAGCGGCTCCAGGGCACGCTCGTCAGCGTCAATGGTTCGGCACTGGTGCTCAAGACCGACAAGGGCGAAGTGAAGGTGAATCTCACCGACAAGGCCCAGGTGCTCGCGGTTGAGAAAGTGAAGATGGATGGCATCAGGCAAGGCGAATTTATCGGCGTCGGCGCGATGCCGCAGGCCGACGGCACGCAGAAGGCAGTGCGCATCAATATTTTTGATGAATCGCGCCGCGGCAGCAACGAAGGCCATCGTCCAGGCTGGGGTCCGGATGCGAAAGGCACCATGACCAACGCCACGGTCGATACCACCGTCGGCAGCGTGGACGGCCAGATGCTCACGGTCAAATACAAGGACGGTGAGAAGAAAGTCATCGTTCCGCCGGACGCCATCATCCAGCGCAACGTGGCTGGCAGCGCCGCCGACCTGAAACCCGGCGCCGTCGTTCAGATCAGCGCCGCCACGCCGAAAGGCGAGGGCATGTTCGAAACCGCCCGTGTCGCCGTCGGGCGCGACGGTTACGTCCCGCAATAAGGCAAGGGCGGCGCGCGCCGCCTAAACCTTCGTCACCTGTGCAACTTTAAGCGGCGGCATCCCCGCCGCTTTTTGCTGTCCGAATTTTGCCAAGGTCTTGCGAAGACTAGGGAAAGACAATTCGCGGTGCGCGGAATGACTGGCACATGAGTTGCAAATTCAAAGGTCCAGGCCGTTGGGGCCGTCGAGGAGTTGCAATCATGACACCGTATGATCCCTATCGCTCGCCGGCCCCGGCCCGTTGTGTCTGCGGTTTCCACAGCAACCAGGCGGAGCACGACCACCAGACGCAATTGCAACTCGTTCCTGTCGAGCGCGAGGAGAAACGCAACGACGGGCTGATCGCCTCGGCGGTCTTGCAGGCGGTCTATCCGCGTGGCCGTTAAGTCATGAAGCGGAGCGAATTGACTGAGAAGCTTCTCGACATCAAGCGCGAGAAGGGGTGGACCTGGAAAACCATCTGCGGTGAGATCGGCGGCATGTCGCCGGTGATGATCACCGGCGGAATTCTCGGTCACCACAAGATGACCAAGCCGATGGCGGCGGCCGCAGCCACATTGTTCGGTCTGAGCAAGTCCGAGCAGGCCATGCTCAATGAAGTGCCGATGCGTGGCGCGGGTACCGAGATGCCGCCGACCGATCCGCTGATCTATCGTTTCTACGAACTTGTGATGATCAACGGCCCGGCCTGGAAGGTCCTGATCGAGGAGGAATTCGGTGACGGCATCATGTCGGCCATCGACTTCGACATGGTGATGGAGCGGCTGGCCGACCCGAAGGGCGACCGCGTGAAGATCACGATGTCGGGAAAATTCCTGCCGTTCAAATATTACGGCGCCACCGGCAACGCGCAGGCGCTGGGTTACAAGGAAGAGTGACGCTCACTCTGTTACTTCGATCGCATCCACGCGGTTGGGATAAAACGCCAGATATCCGGTGATTTCGGCCATCGCCGGGTATGGCTCTTCATAGCTCCAGATCGCATTCTCGTTCAGCTTGCCGCCCGCACGGATCGAGTAATAGGACGCGTCCCCTTTGTAGGAGCAATGTGTGCTGTGCATGGTGCGCTCGAACAGCGCCATCTGCGCGTCGTCGCGCGGAATATAGAACACTGTCGGGGCGGTCTTTTCCTGCATCGCCAGCGCATGGGTGCTTTTGGCGACCGCTTCACCGTTGCAAATGACGCGCACGCGGCCGCGATGCGCCGTGATGGTGATCGGATGGTCGGGGCTTGGGAGTTTCATCGTCCGTCGTCCACCAAAACCCGTCGATCGATGTCGATGACGCGCCGCGTTCCGGTGAGCGCCATGGTCACATCGAGCTCCTGCCGGATGATGTCGATCGCTGCGGTGACGCCAGCCTGACCCATCGCGCCGAGTCCATAGGCAAAGGAGCGGCCGATCATGCAGGCGCGCGCTCCGAGCGCCAGCGCACGCACCACATCCTGGCCCGAGCGGATTCCGCCGTCGAACAACACCTCGATGTCGGAGCCGACCGCATCGGCGATGCGCGGCAATGCGGAGATGGACGACGATGCGCCGTCGAGCTGCCGCCCGCCGTGATTGGACACCACCAGAGCCGTGGCGCCGCTGTTCGCGGCAAGCCTGGCGTCTTCCACGTCGAGGATGCCCTTGATGATCAGCTTGCCCGGCCAGATGCTTCGGACCCAATCCACGTCTTTCCAGTTCAGCGTCGGGTCGAACTGTGTCGCCGTCCACTGCGCTAGCGATGTGACGCCTTCCATGCCTTTCACATGGCCGGCGAGATTGCCGAAGGTCCAACGCTTGCCGCGCAACACGCTGAGCACCCAGGCCGGTTTGGTCGCCATGTTCACGAGGTTGCCGAACTTGAGTGACGGCGGCACCGCGAGGCCGTTCCTGACGTCGCAATGGCGTTGTCCGAGCACTTGCAGGTCAACCGTCAGCACCAGTGCGCTGCATTTGGCTGCAATGGCGCGTTCGATCAGGGAGCGCACAAAGCCGCGGTCGCGCATTACATAAAGCTGGAACCAGAATGGCTTCTCGACCGCCCCCGCCACGTCTTCGATCGAGCAAATCGACATGGTCGAGAGCGTGAACGGAATGCCCGCCGCTTGTGCGGCGCGGCACGCCAGGATTTCGCCATTGCCGTGCTCCAGCCCGATCATGGCGACCGGTCCCAATGCGATGGGTAGCGGTACCTTTTCGCCGGCAATGGTGGTGCCGAGGTCGCGGTTGTCCACATCGACGAGCACGCGCTGGCGCAACTTGATGCGTTCGAGATCGACGCGGTTCGCCCGCAGCGTCTGCTGCGCGTAGGAACCCGCTTCCACATAATCGAAAAAGGCGCGCGGCACCTTGCGGCGCGCAAGCTGCCGTAAATCTTCGATGCAGGTAATGGCGGTCATCGGCCCCGGCTTTCGCGCAAACCCATCTTGTCGATATCATTCTAGCCAGGGCGCGGACAGCACCGGCCTAGACAATGGAATGACCCGGAACCGCACGCCCGCTGGAACGTTGCCAAAGAGTATCCCATGAGATCACAGGAGAGGCCGATGGCTCAGCCCGAAGCTCACCCCAGCAAGACCCGCGGTGGCGATGCCGACATAAAACGGCCGCCTGCGGACAAGCAGCGCGATGCCAAGGAGAAAGCGTTGGAACAGGGGCTGGAGGAGAGTTTCCCGGGATCGGACCCGGTTAATGTGACCCAGCCTTCCCCGAGCAAGAAAGATAAGAATTCCATTTAGCGGAATTCTCACAAGTTATTGGTATTACTTATAAATTTAAACGGTCGCTGAAATATCGGCGGCCGTTCTTACGTTACCGCAGGCATAAAGGCTGCTTGCGGTTTTTTACCCAATTCGACTATGGATCGCCGTAATATGACGGCGTGCGCCGGGCCTATGCATTGAGCAGGGTCTTCCAGGACGCGTCCAAGCAGGAACACGATGGCCCGCAAATATTTTGGCACCGACGGCATCCGCGGCCGGGCCAATGGTATCATTACCGCTGAACTCGCGCTGCGCGTCGGCCAGGCGGCCGGGACGGCTTTCCGCCGTGGCGAGCATCGCCATCGCGTGGTGGTCGGCAAGGATACCCGGCTCTCCGGCTACATGATTGAAACGGCGTTGGTCGCCGGCTTCACCTCGGTCGGCATGGACGTGCTGCTGCTCGGCCCGATGCCGACGCCGGCCGTCGCCATGCTGACGCGTTCGATGCGTGCCGACCTTGGCGTGATGATCTCCGCCTCGCACAACCCTTACGACGACAACGGCATCAAGTTGTTCGGGCCGGACGGCTACAAGCTGACCGACGAGTTCGAAAACGAGATTGAGACGCTGATCGACACCGAGGTGTTGCACCGCCTGGCGAAGAGCGCCGATCTCGGGCGCGCCAAGCGTATCGACGGCGTGCATGACCGCTACATCGAATTCGCCAAGCGCACCTTGCCGAAGAACATGAGCCTGGACGGCCTGCGCGTGGTGGTGGATTGCGCCAACGGTGCGGCCTATCGCGTCGCCCCCGGCGCGCTGTGGGAATTGGGCGCTGAAGTCTTCACCGTCGGCGTCGAACCGGATGGCTTCAACATCAATAAGGACTGCGGTTCAACCGCCCCCGACGCGCTGCGCCGCAAGGTGGTTGAGATGCGCGCCGATGTCGGCATCGCACTCGACGGCGATGCGGATCGCGTCATTGTCGTGGACGAGCGCGGACGCCTCGTCGATGGCGACCAGCTGTTGTCGGTGATCGCCGAGAGCTGGAAGGAAGACGGCCGGCTGGCCAAGCCCGGTATTGTCGGCACGGTGATGTCGAACCTCGGCATGGAGCGGCATCTGAAAGAGCAGGGGATCGATCTCGTCCGCACATCGGTCGGCGATCGTTATGTGCTCGAGCAGATGCGCGAGCATGGCTACAACGTGGGCGGCGAGCCGTCCGGCCACATCATCCTCTCGGACTACGCCACCACCGGCGATGGCTTCGTCGCCGCGTTGCAAGTGCTGGCGGTGGTGAAGAAGAACAACCGCCCGGTGTCGGAGGTTTGCCACCGTTTCGATCCGCTGCCGCAAGTGCTGAAGAATGTCCGGTATCGCGAAGGCCAGCCGCTCGATCATGCCACCGTTCGAACTGCCATTGCCCATGCCGAGCAGCGGCTGGGGCATCAAGGCCGTCTCATTATTCGCCCTTCCGGCACCGAACCGGTGATCCGCGTGATGGGTGAGGGCGACGACAAGATCCTGATCGAGGAAGTGGTCGACGGGATTATTGAAGCGCTGAATCGCGTCGCGGCCTGACCGGTCGCACGCGCGCCTTCCCGGTAAACAAAAACTTAATTCCTCTTTCCATCTTCACCTTGGCGTCGTGACAACCCCTGCAAACCGGGGAGTGCGCGACTGCGCGCAATCCATTTCGTTAAAAATCGTCGTTAAAAATCATGGTTAAGGCTCGTTTAACCGTTTCCTGAGATCGTCCCTTCGCTCGATGTGTTTGTGCGGCCGGGATGCCCGTCCGGCTGATGAGAGAAGGGACTTAACCCGCATTCACCGGATGACACACTGATTTGCGCAACGCTCACGCCGATTCAGATATAGGCATCAGTACCTTATCCTGGATCGAGCGAGGTGATCATGGCGCACCCAGCGGGTGAATCAAAAGACGGGGTTCTCAGGCTCGATTTCGACCGCCGCCTGATGCTGCAATTTCGCGGGTCCGCAGTCACGTCCGACGCGGGATTGTTGGCCTATCGCGAACTTGATGATGCACTCGGACTGAGCGCAGTGGCTGGCGAGACGCTCGCCGACGCACGCACCGGCAAGAACGGCCGCCATGCGTTGGTCGGTTTACTGCGGCAGTCGGTGTTCGGCCGCCTTGCCGGATACGATGATGTGAATGACGCCGAGCGGCTACGGCACGATCCGGCGATGCGCTGGATCGTCGGCGGCAAAGCGGCTCATGGTAGCGCGGCTTCGCCTAGCCAGATGGGCCGCTTCGAGACGCGCTGGCTCACGGTGGAAAAGAACCTGTTGGCGCTCGCTGATCTTTCCGGCCGGTGGATCGATATCGTCCATGGTCGTCGTCCGCCGAGAGGCGTCGTGCTCGATATGGATTCGAGTGTGAGCCCGACGCATGGCGAGCAGGAGAATAGCGTCTGGAACGGACACTATGCCTGCACCTGTTATCATCCGCTGTTCGTATTCAATCAGTTCGGCGATCTGGAACGCTGTGCCCTGCGCCCCGGCAACGTCCACAGCGCAGACGGCTGGAAGGAAGTGCTCGACCCGGTCGTGGCGCGTTACCGGGGCAAGGTCTCGCGCATCTATTTTCGGGCCGATGCCGGCTTTGCGAATCCCGAGGTCTACGAGTTCCTCGAAGCCAAACGGATCAAATACGCCATTCGTCTACCGAAAAACTCCATCTTGCAGGGGCGGATCGGATATCTGCTCAAGCGGCCAGTCGGGCGACCCCCGAACGAGGTTCGCCGGTTCCATGCCAATTTCACCTATCAAGCGGGAAGCTGGACCAAGCCGCGCCGAGTGATCGCCAAAGTCGAGTGGCATCCGGGCGAACTTAGTCCGCGCGTTGGCTTCATCGTCACCAACCTGTCGCGACCGGCCGCGAGGGTCGTCGCCTTCTACAACAAGCGTGGGACGTGCGAGCAATGGATCAAGGAAGGCAAGGGTGCAATCAAGTGGACGCGGTTGTCATGCTGCTCGTTCGCCGCCAACGCCGTGCGGCTCCAGCTTCATGCGCTCGCCTACAATCTCGGCAATTTCTTGCGCACGCTCGCAACACCGGAGCCGATCAAGGACTGGTCGCTG